>CAYRVX010000047.1:0-49422 GCA_964427875.1 uncultured Planctomycetaceae bacterium | reverse complement strand
CTCTCCCCAACCCGGGCCCCCACGGGGCTTGCCCCCGTGGGGCCATGATTGGTGAACTACCAGGCCGACTCTCCCCAATCGAGCCCACCGCCGGGTTTATCCCGGTGGAGCCGTGATTCAACCACCACGACCGCCTGGAGTTCGCCAATCATCGCTCCACCGGCACGAGGCCGGTGGGGGCGGGAGGCTAGAGTTCGCCAATCATCGCCCCACCGGCACGAGGCCGGCGGGGGCGGGAGGGTAGAGGGCTCGCGCGGAGTACGTCAATCATCGCTCCACCGGCACGAGGCGGGCGGGGGCGGGAGGCGTCCAGGAAATGTCGGTTAGGACAAGGCTTAAGCCCCCGGGGCCGAGGCGAAGACGGGGGATACCGCGGCGGGGCTGTTTTTTTTCTTCGATTTCTCGATTTTCTTTGTGCAAAAAGGCCTGCGAGATGTATATGCCTGCTACGGGGGGACCATGATCACAAGGAAAAGCAGGGCGGCGGATTACATAAAAAATGCCAAACAAACCCAAACGCGGATTATTCCGGTTTTGGGGATGTGGGAGAAGTGGCGGAGCGATGGGAACACGACCCTGGCTGGCGCCGACGATGGCCGTGGCGGCGGCGGCTACGCATGGCCCTCCGCGGCCCGGCCCTCGCCCGGCGGGACCAGGCGCAGGGCATTGCGGAACAGGACCTTCTCCCGCACGTCCCGGGGCAGGTCGAGGGACTGGAGGAAGCCGTACAGGTCGCTCCCGAGCTGGTCGCGGCCGAAGAGCAGCCGATCCGCAAAGCGGCGGAGGAACTCGCCGGCGTACGTCGGGTCGCGCTTCAGCGCCCCCAGGGCGGAGTTGGCCGAGAGGTCGGCGTGGAGGTTCGGGCAGGAGTCAAACAGCGCGTGGAGGCGGCCGGCGGCCACGATGGGGTCGCCGGGATACACGTTCGCGTCGGTGTCGGCGTCGGCGCTGATCTCGCGCCAGAAGCCCGGCCCGTGGCCGATGAAGACGGTCTGCGGGCAGGCCTCGGCGGCGCGCCGCAGGTTCTCGATGGTTCCGCCGTACCACATCGGGCAGTAGCGCGGCCGGCCGGTCTCGGGGTCGGCGAGGTAGGGCGCGTCCAGGTGCACGACCACGGGGCAGCCAAGCTCGCCGGCCTTGCCGAAGAGCTCCAGGCACCGCGGGTCGTCGGCGAGCATGCGGTACTTCCACTCGCCGCAGATGCTCGCGCCGTGCATCTTGCAGGCCGACTCGAACAGGGCGGGCGCGTTGGGCGTCCGCGGGCTGGGGCAGTAGCCGAGCACGAACCTGCCGGGATAGTGCTCGCGGGCTCTCAGCAGGTCGCTCAGCGGCAGGCCGGCGTGCGTGCCGTCGGCGCGGACGTGGCGGGGATTGACGGTCGGCAGGTATACGGCCGCGTCCTCGTCGTCCGGGGCCTCCCAGGTCAGAAGCCAGGCGAGGTCGATGCCGCCGGCGTCCATGTCCGCGATCAGCTCGCGATCGGAGTGTCCGTGCCAGAACACGTGCTGGTGTGCGTCAATCAGCATATTCACATCCTTCGATAACATGGCGGCGTCCTACTTGAGGCAGGCCTTCTCCACCTTGCGCAGCGCGGCGAGGAGGTCGTCCACTTCCCGCTGCGTCCAGTCCTCGTGGAAGTCCATCCGGAAGTGGCAGCCGTCGGTGGCCTCCGCGTTGGGCAGGTCGAACTGCCGATCCGCGTCGCCCTCGTACAGCGGGCTGGACCAGGGCAGGGAGCTGGTCCCGAAGACGCGGCGCCGGCGGCACCACGCCATGCGGGTGGGGACGTACCAGTAGGACGCAGCGGCCGGGATCCCCTCGGCCGCAACGGCGGCTGCGAAGGCGTTCTTGTCGACGCGGAGCTTGCCCGCATCGAGCCTGAACAGCAGGAACCCGTAGACGGCCCGGCAGCCGGGCGGATCGGTGACGAGGCGAACGCTCCGGAGCGACTCGCGGCAGCGGTCGGCAATGGACTTCGCCAGCCCGCGGCGGCTGGCGATCATGGCGGGGAGCTTCCTGAGCTGGGCGCGGGCGATGGCGGCGTGCAGCTCGTCCATGTTGCAGTTGAGCGACGCGACGACGTTGCCCTCGGGGCCCTCCATGCCGAACGGCTTGCCCCGGTCGGCGTAGCGGCGGACGCGCCAGTAGAGCTCCTCGTCCCGCGTGTAGACCATGCCGCCCTGGCCGCCGGAGGCGAGGTGCTTGCCGAACATCGTGGAGAAGGCGCCCACCGTGCCGATCGTGCCGACCGGCCGGCCCCCACAGCTCGCCCCGAGCGACTGCGCGCAGTCCTCGATCACGGGGATGCCCCGGCCGTCGGCCACCTCCATGATGGGGCCCATGTCGGCCGGCAGGCCGGCGATGTGCGCGACGATGATCGCACTCGTCTGCCCGGTGATGCGGGCCTCGACCTGCTCGGCGCCGACGTTGTACGAGTCCGGCGCGCAGTCGGCCGGAACGGGCACGCAGTTGCACAGGGCGACGGGCATCACGCCGCCGGGATCGGATATCGCCGGCACGATGACCTCGGTGAACGGCTCGATCTGAAGCGCCCGCAGCGCCACGTAGACCGCGCTGGTGCCCGAGTTGACGCCGTCGGCGAAGCCGCCGCCCATGAGCTCGGCGAACTCCTTGCAGTAGCCTTCCTCCTGCGGGCCGTTGTAGCCCAGGACCTGGTGGCCGTGCTCCATCGCGTCATCGAACAGCCCCACGACCGCCTGCTTCTCCTCTTTGCCGAACAGCCGCCGAGGCGGGAAGGGATCGCTCCTGACCCTGGGCCCGCCGTCAATTGCCAGGGGCGCTCTCTCGCCGGTGCTTCTGCTCATCTTCACGCTTCTCCTTGCGATGTCCCGCTCCTCACGGGCGCCCTCTGCGGCGGAACTCCTCGTGCTGCTCCGGCGGGACGAACAGGCCGCCGGTGGTCCAGATGACGTGTGCGGCCGAGGGCATGTCGTCGGTGAGGCCGCGGGCTTCCAGGTACGCCCGCCCGCCCGGCGTATTGAGGAGCATCTCGGGCCCGGCGCACCCGGCCGCCGCGGACGGCTCGACCTCCATTTGCTCGGTCTCGTACAGGTCCGCCACGAAGCGGTAGAGCTGCTCGTCCGTCACCGTGTAGCAGCCGCTCAGGAGCGGCTCCATGAGCCGCCCGACGAAGCGGGAGGGCCTGCTGACGGCCAGGCCGTCGGCGTCCGTCTTCAGGTGCAGGCCCACGTCGTAGACCGACACGTCCGCGTGGCGTCCGGTGAGCATGCCCAGCAGCATGCACGGCGCCTCGACGGGCTCGGCGAAGAAGCAGTGAACGTGGTCGCCGAGGACGCACCTGGCGCCGAACGTGATGCCGCCCGGCGCCCCGCCGACGCCGCACGGAAGATAGAGGAACAGCGGATGCTTCTCGTCCACGCACATGCCCGCCGCGGCCAACTGGTCCCGCAGCCGAAGCGCCGCCACGCTGTAGCCGAGGAACAGCTCCACGGAGTTCTCGTCGTCGATGAAGTGAACCCGCGGCTGGCCTCGGGCCTCCTCCCGGGCGGCTGCACAGGCGGCCGTGTAGTCGCTGGCGTGTTCCACCACGCGGGCGCCGACGGATCGCAGCCGGCGCTTCTTCCAGCCCTTCGCCTCGGCGGACACGTGAACGGCAACGCGAAATCCCAGCGCCGCGCCTGCGATGCCGATGCTCAGGCCCAGGTTGCCCGTGCTGGCGGTCGTCAGCTCGTAGCGGCCGAGCAGCGCCCGCGCCTCGGGGCGGGTCAGCTTGCGGTAGTCGTCCTCCACGCCGGCCAGGATGCCTTCGGCGAGGGCGAGCCGCTCGGCGAAGTGCAGCACGGCGTAGATGCCGCCGCGCGCCTTGACGGACCCGGCCACGGGCAGGGCGTGATCGGCCTTGACGAACAGCCTGCCGGCAAGCTCCAGGGCATGGCGCTCGCCGAGGCGACGGGCGAATGCCCCCGCCGGGCGCAGGTCGGACTCGATCCGCCCGCCGGCGCGGCCAAGCTCGCCGAACAGCTCCGCCAGCAGCGGCGCGAACCGGCCAAGCCGCCCCTCGGCGTCGAGCAGGTCCGCCATGCCCAGCGGGAGCCCGTCCCGGCAGGCGTCCATCGCCTGCCACTTGGGATTCGTCCACAGCCACGTCTTCCGGCCGCGAAGCAGCCGGACGTCCGCATCCGCCAAGGAAGGTCGATGAGACATGACAGGGAGATCTACGGTTGAACCGTGCTGCCCAGGAGCTTCAGGAACTCCCGAATCCACTCGGGATGGCCCGGCCAGGCGCAGGCCGTCACGAGTTGGCCGTCCACGCAGGCATTGGTGAGGCCTTCGTTCGGCTCGCACCATTTCGCGCCCGCCTGGATGAGATCGGGCTTGACGGCCGGATAGGCCGTGCAGGTCCGCCCGCGCACCACGTCCGCCGCGACGAGGACCTGCTGGCCGTGGCAGATCGAGGCGATCGGCTTGCCCGCTTCGGCGAAGTGGCGCACGGCATCGAGCACCTTCTCATTCAGGCGGAGGTACTCGGGCGACCGGCCGCCGGGGATCACGAGCGCGTCGTAATCCTCCGGGGCGATCTCGTCGAACGTGGCCGTCAGGAGGAAGTTGTGTCCTCGCTTCTCGCTGTAGGTCTGATCGCCCTCGAAGTCGTGGACGGCGGTGCGGACGGTCTCGCCGGCCCGTTTGCCGGGACAGGCCGCGTGCACCTCGTGCCCGACCATCGAGAGCATCTGGAAGGGCACCATCGCCTCGTAGTCCTCCACGAAATCGCCGACGAGCATCAGAATCTTCTTTGCAGGCATGGGTCAGGTCCTTGGATTCGTTCACTCGTTGATTCGTTAACCCGTTGATTCGTTCAGGCCTCGGGCGTCACGCTTCGTGCCGACACCTGTCAGCCTTCCTCAATCCTTCGCCTGAGGTACGCGACATAGCCGTTGATCAGCTTGGCGACGCGCACGGCGTGTTCGCGCAGCTCGCCGAGGTGTTTCTTCTCGAAGTACCCCTCATCTTCGCAGGCCGTGAGATCGTCGAGCAGCTCATTGACACTTCCGCGCGAGCGGTACAAGTAGGAGATATTGTGCCTGTAGCTCCTGCTGCCGTGTCCTTCCGCAATGTTGTTTGTCACGGAAAGGGCCGCTCTCCTCATCTGCGAACAAAGCACGTAGCGTTCTCTGTCGGGCAAGAGGCGGGTGAGTTTGAAGACGCGCCTTCTCAGCTCCCGTGCCTGCTGATAGACGTCCAGGTCCTCAAATCCCGCGCCCATCGTGCTTACCTTCTCTCGCTCACCCCTCGACCCGCCGAAGCACTGAATCGGTCGGACGAGTTAACGAGTCAACGGATCAACGAGTTAACGAGTGTTCACGTGATGAGCTTGCCGTCGACGAGCCGGATGACGCGGTCGGCCTGGCCGGCCAGGTCCGCGTCGTGCGTCACCATGACGACCGTCTGGTCGATCTCCCTGCTGACCTTGCGGAGGACCCTCATGATCCTCCGCCCGGTCCTGCTGTCGAGGTTGCCCGTGGGCTCGTCGGCCAGCAGGTACTTCGGCTGGTTCATCAGGGCGCGGGCGATGGCCACGCGCTGGCGCTCCCCGCCGGACAGCTCGGCGGGGCGGTGCTTGAGACGCTCGGCGAGTCCGACGCGCTGGAGGACCTCCCTGGCCCGCTGGTGCTTCTGCCCGCGGCAGCTCAGCCAGCCGGCCAGAGAAGCGTCCACCTTTGCCGGCAGCAGGGCGTTCTCCAATACGTTCAGTTCCGGCAGCAGGTGGTAGAACTGGAAGACGAAGCCGATGTCGCGGCAGCGCATTCGATTCCGCCGCTGGGCCGAGAGCCCCCGGGTGTCAACGCCGTCGAGGTGGATGACGCCGTCGTCCGGCCGATCCAGCATCCCCAGCAGGTGCAGCAGCGTGCTCTTGCCGCTGCCCGAGGCGCCCACGACGGCCACGAACTCGCCCGGCTTGACCGTGAACGTCACGCCGCGCAGGACGCGCAGGGTCGTCTTGCCCAGACGATAGCTCTTGTGGAGCGACTGCACGTCGATGGCCGCCGGCGGATCACTCATACCGCAGGGCCTCCACGGGCTGCTGGCGGGCCGCCCGGATCGCCGGAACAAGCGAGCCCAGGATCCCTGAGAGCACGGCGCCGATCACGATGTTGACGGCCGCCACCAGGCCGACCTCGTTGGGGATCTTCTCGAACATGAACGTCTCGCGGCTCCAGACCACGAAGCCGAAGGTCCGGCCGATCCAGTCGTGGATCGGGTTGATGTTCCAAACGAAGTAGTAGCCCCCGAGCGTTCCGAAGGCCGAGCCGACGACGCCGATGGCCGCCCCGTAGGCGAGGAAGATGCCCGCCACGCCGACACTGGAGGCCCCGACCGCCTTGAGCACGCCGATGTCGCGGGTCTTCTGCACGACGATGACGTACATGATCACGAAGATCAGCACCACCGCCACCGACGAGATGATGCCCAGGATGATGACCATGAGCGTCCGCTGGGCCTCGATGGAGCTGACCAGTCGGCTCTGGCGCTGGCGCCAGGTCTCGACTCGGACGTCGCCGGCCGCCTCGGGGTGCGCCTGCTCGAACTCGGCCCAGGCCCGGTCGATCCGCCTGCCGACGTCCTGGAGCGCGTAGCCGCGAGACAGCTCCGGCGAGACCTTCACGTGGATCTGCGAGCATCGCGGCGGCTCGGCGATCGCGTTCGGGTCGTCCGCGTCGCGCTCGGCCGACATTCTGTTGAGCTTCTGGAGCGTCTGGAAGTCCACGTAGACGATCTCCGAATCGATCGACGCGACGTCGGTGGAGCAGTCGTCGATGACGGTGAAGCTCTGTGTGCTGGGCGTGATGTCGGCGTAGCTGAGGCGCCGCCCCAGCGGGATCAGCGAGAGGACGACCTGCTGGCCCGGCCCGATCGTGCGGATCGTCTCGCCCCGCTCGGTCCGGCTGGTCAGCCCCGGTATGCCCAGCCCCAGGATCGCCCGGCGCTGCGGCGGGAGGATGGTCTTGCGCTCCTGGCGGGCGATGCGCTGGTCCAGCCGCTCGACCTCGGCGTCGTCTCCCGCCTCGTCGGCCGCGGCGCGGAGCTTGCGGAGCTGCTCGAGCTCCCGGCGGTTGAACTCGGCCAGGCGGAAGTTGGCGATGGCGATCCCCTGGTAGCTCAGGGCGTTCCGGATGCGGTTGACGAGGGCCGACTGCTCGGGCGGCGTCCGGCCGTCCTGCGTCGCCGTCAGCTCGCGATCAAGGATCCGCGTGGTGGTCTCGTACTCGGCCTTCAGGCGGCGGAGGATGAGGTCCATGGGCGGGTCGAAAGTGGGCTTCCGGACGCCGTCCTGCACGAAGAGGCCTTCCTCGAAGTCGCTGACGTCGGCTCGCTGCGGCAGGCGGATGCCGGCGATCTGCACCGTTCGGCGGTAGTCCGTGCCCGGCACGCGAAGGATGCCGAACGTCAGGATGAACGGCGAGGCGCCCTCGACGGCGGGCACGTCCTGCCGCAGCTTCCGGATGAACTCGTCGTAGTGGCTCAGCCCGCCCAGGCTGGGCGAGGAGATCACGATGTCGCCGAAGAGCCCCTTCGCCGCCCGCTCGATCTTGTCCACGAAGCCGTTGAGCACGCTGACGGCCACCAGCATCATGAACACGCAGAGCGTCACCCCGAGCATGGCGAAGTACGCCAGGGCCCTCTTTCGAAGGTACTTCAGGCAAAGGAAGAGCTTGTACATTCGTCTCACGCGGGGCAAGCCCCGCCGCTAAACGTCACCTTCGAGAGGCGTCGGCACCTGCCTGCCGGCAGGCAGGTTCGAGCGTCTCTACCCGCGGCCTTCCGGGCGCAGCAGGGGAAAGAGGATCACGTCGCGGATGCTCTGCGTGTTCGTCAGGAGCATGGCGACGCGGTCGATGGCGATCCCCAGCCCGCCCGCCGGCGGCATGCCGTGACGAAGCGCCGCGATGAAGTCCTCGTCCATGATCCGCATCGTCTCGCCCTCGGCCTCGCCGCGGACCTGCTGGGCGAGGTTGGCTTCCTGCACGGCCGGGTCGTTCAGCTCCGTGTAGGCGTTGCCGATCTCCATCCTCGCGACGTACGGCTCGAACCGAAGGGCGACGGAGGGGTCGCTCGGGTCGCACCGCGTCAGCGGGCACAGAGCCGCCGGGTAGTCCTTCACGAACGTCGGCTGGATCAACTGCGGCACTACCAGCTCCTCGAAGACCTCGTCGGCGACGACGGCGTCGTCCTTGTTGGACTCCTCGATTCCCAGTTCGCGGGCCTTGGCGCGGACGGCGGCGGCGTCGTCCAGGGCCACCCCGGCGTGCTCGGCCAGCAGGTCGGCGTACTTCGCCCGCCGCCAGGGAAGGCGATAGTCGATCTCCCACCGGCCGTACGGCAGCTTCAGCGACCCGCCGATCCGCTCGGCCGCCGTGGAGATCATCTGCTCGGTGATCTCCATCATCACCTCGTAGTCGGCGTAGGCCTGGTAGAGCTCCAGCAGGGTGAACTCCGGGTTGTGGCGCGTGTCCAGGCCCTCGTTGCGGAAGTTGCGGCTGAACTCGTACACGCGCTCCATCCCGCCGACGAGCAGGCGCTTGAGGTACAGCTCGGGGCTGATCCGCATGAACAGGTCGGCGTCGAGCGCGTTGTGGTGCGTGGTGAACGGCCGGGCCGCGGCGCCGCCGTAGATCGGCTGGAGCACGGGCGTCTCGACCTCCACGAAACGCCGGTCGTTCAGGTATCGCCGGAAGTGCTCGACGATGGCGATCCGCTTCCGGAACCGCGCCGCCGACTCGGGATTCGTCATCAGGTCCAGGTACCGCCGGCGGTAGCGCGTCTCGACGTCCACCAGCCCGTGGTACTTCTCCGGCATGGGGTCCAGGCTCTTGCAGAGCAGCGTGAGCCTCTCGGCCCAGACGGTGATCTCGCCGGTCCGGCTCTTCTGGAGCGGCCCGGCGCAGCCGACGATGTCGCCGAGGTCCAGCAGCTTGGCGAGCTTCCACGCCGCCGCCTCCAGGGCGTTCTTGCGGAAGGCCACCTGCATCTGCCCCGACTCGTCGCGAACGTGGGCGAAGATCATCTTCCCCATGTCGCGAAGCAGGATCAGCCGCCCGGCCACGTCGGCGGTCTGGTGCTCGGTGTCGTCGAGGTACCTGCCCAGGACGGCGGCGATGGGCTCGGCCGTGTCGTACCGGCGGCCGTACGGGTCGATCCCCAGCTCGCGGATCTGCCGGAGCTTCGCCAGCCTGTCTGCCTGTACCTTCTCCAACATCGAAGCGGCCTCGGTTGGTGCACTGCGAACGGAATGATCTGCGGCCCGCGGCGGGAAGTCAAGCGCCGCTGGCGGCTTCGCGCACGGCCTCGGCGCCGAGGAAGTCCTTGCCGAGGTGTACCGCGCGGGTCAGCCCGGCGGCGACGGGGTTGGTGGTCTCGTCGATCTCGCGGCCCCAGCGAGGCAGGTGGGCCTCGGTCCGCAGGCGTTCCCGGACGGCCTGGCCGGCGGGGGCGATGGTGTTGGCTGCGGCCTTGGCCGTGATGAAGTCCCACGCCCGGCCGGCGAGCATGTTGGGCAGCACGACCTCGAGCGACCACAGCCGCGTGGCGCCGGTCCGCATGGCCAGGTAGCGGGCGACGAGCATCGAGCCGACCTTCGCCGCCCCGCGCGGCAGCATCGACGGCCTCTCCGGCAGCACGGCGTCGAGGATCGCCGCCGCCCGCGGGCCGACCACCGAGAGCATCGACGTCTTGAGCGTCTGGTCGTCCACCTTCACACCGCGGGCGGCGGCGTGCGCCTCGAGGTGCCCAAGCACCGCCGAACGGCGATGCGGGCTGCACGTCAGCATCCAGTAGCCGTCCAGCCGAACGACAAGCGCGTGATCGATGATCCCCCCGCGATCGTTGCACAGGAGCGTGTAGATCGCCGTGTCGTCCTCCTGGCGGGCGACGTCGGCCGTGCAGAGATACTCCAGCATCTCCAGCGCCCCGTCGCCGCGAACGCGAATCCGCCCGACGTGGGACAGGTCGAACACGCCCGCGCGCGACCGGACGCGGCGGTACTCCTCCTCGGCGTCGCCGTAGGAAAGCGGCATCTCCCAGCCGTCCTCGACGTGCATCTCGGCGCCGGCGGCAAGGTGTCTGTCGTACAGGGCGGTCCGCCTTGGCGGGCCGGTCGGCTCGAACATGGCTGGCTCCCGGATCGTCGGGGCGCGACGATAGCCTCGCCGGCCGGGCCTGTCAACGCCGCCGCGGACGGCCCGGGGGCTGCTCAATTGCCTTGATTCTCACCACGGTGTGGATTACGTTCAGACGGTCGGCTCTGCGAGTCTGAGAACAGGTGTGGGGAAGAACCATGGCCATTCGCTTCCCATGTGCCAACCCGGCGTGCGGGCGGACGATGAGAGCGCCCGACGGCTCCGCCGGCCGGCAGGCCCGCTGCCCCGTCTGCAAGACCGTCCAGACGGTGCCGCATCCGGGGGAAACGGCACGCCAGGCCCCGCCCCGCGAATCGCCGGCGCCCCCCGCGGCAGGCGCGGCGACAATGGCCGGGGACTGCCTCAGGGCCGTTACCTACGGCACGACCAACATCCAGGCCATCGTCAAGCTCGCCGTCTGCACGGTGATCCTCCTGGCGGGGCTGGTCGCCGTTCGGGAGATCACCGGGCATCTCTTCCGTCACGCGGCCTTCACCCGGCACGCGGTCGGCGGGCTGTCGGTCATCCTGTACCTTGTGCTGGCCGGCTACTTCCTGCGGTTCTACCTCGACTGCGTGATCAGTTCGCTGACCGGCTCGGACGAGGCGCCGGACGTTCCGACGTTCGATCTGCGGGAGCTTCTCCGCACGGCGGTGCGAGCGGCGGGGGTGGTGGGGGCCTGGTGCCTGCCGGTGGTCACGATCCCGCTGCTGCCGCTGGGGATCCTGGCGCTGAGCTTCACGTCCGGCGCAGGGGCCCTGAACCCCCTTCCGGCGGTTCGGGCCGCGGCGAAGCGCCCGGCCGCCCTGGCGGTGCTCTGGGGCGTCCTGCTGATCTGGGGGGCGGCACTGGTCGTTGCCACGTGGGGCATCTGGCTCTTGATCGCGGCGCTGGCGGCCGTCGCGGAAAGGCAGGCCGCCTGGTTCACCGGCGCCGTCCTGGCGACGGTGATCCGGTTCGTCGGGGCCTTCGTCCTGAGTGTGGTCTTCCACATGTTCGCGGCGGTGCTGTTCCGCTGCATCGGCATATTCGGGCGGCATCATCCCGGCATGATGGCGATCCTCACGGGCGCGGCTGGCGCCGCGCCCCGGCCGGTCAGGACCGGCCCCGAGCTGGTCAACGAGCTCACCGGGAAGATCCTCTCGGGCGGGGCGGCGATGGTGGGCTTCGCCGATCTGAGGGACCTGCCGGCGGAGGCCCGCGAGCACCTGCCCTTCGGTGTGTCCTTCGCCGTGCCCCTCCGGGCGGGGGTCGTCGCCGGCATCGTGGGCGGGCCCACCGAGGCCTACCGGCGCGAGTATCGGCGGGTGAACGCGATCATCGACGAGTTGGCGGCCGGGGCGGCGGAGCTCCTGCGAACGTGCGGGCACCACGCCGCGGCGAGGACCGCGACCGTTGACAAGATCGACCCGGAGATGAAGCCCGTCGAGCTGCCGCACAAGACGGTCGCCATGCGGGCGGGACTGGGATGGATCGGCACGAGCGCCCTGCTGGTCACGGAGCGCTACGGCTCGGCCGTCCGGCTGGGCACGGTGCTCACCGACGCGCCGCTGCCTCTCGCCGAGCCGCTGACCGCGTCGCGCTGCGGCGACTGCACCGCCTGCGTGGAGGTCTGTCCCGCCGGCGCCCTGACCGGGCGGCAATGGGAGCCGGGGCTCGGCGTCGAGGACATGGTCTACACCCGCGCCTGCCGCGAGGTCCTTCGGAAGAACTGGCAGCGCCTGGGCGCGGATATCTGCGGCATGTGCATCGCCGCCTGCCCGTGGACGAAGAGGTACCTCCAGGGCGGCGGGCGGGCCTGAGCGGCTCTCATGCCTGCTCAAGCCAGCCAGTCCACGTGGGATCGGTTTCGCCGGCTGACGATGCGGACGAGAGTGGGCGGGGGAGGCATCTTCACACGTGACATGTTGCGAAGCGAGCGCCTCCCCGCTTCAGTGACATACGCGCGAAACATGGCCATGGCCCCGCTGTTGGGCGCGTAACGAATACCTCGAACCACTTACGACCTCCGAACTACACAAGCGACTGCGCGGAACTGCAACACTTGCTGAGCCACATGATCACGGCTCGTTATCTGCATCGGTGATCGCTGCGCGGAGCTTTAAAACGGCGTTACGGCTTTCCGTCAGGAGCCGGTGCGATTTGACGCCGATGCGGCGAGCTACTTCCGGGCCGCCTCGGCGAGCTGGCGGCCGAGCTCCCGACAGGACGCCAGCACCGGCTCGCCGGGGGCGCCGCGGGACTCGATCGTCTCGCCGACCTTCCTGCCCATCCGCTCGAAGAGGCTCTCCAGCGGGCCGACCACCTTGCCGCCCCCGCCGTGAGAGTAGAACAGCGCGTAGGGCTTGTCGGTCAGGCCGGTGGCGTCGGCGCCCTTGGCGATGTGGTAGTCGTCCAGGAACACCTTCAGCCCGCCGGCGATGTAGCTGTAGTAGTCGGGCGAGCCGAACGCGGCCGCATCGACGGGGCGGTACGTGTCGATGTCCAGGCGCTCCTCGTTGGTGTTGACGAGGCGCACGTCCGCGCCGGCGTCGGCGGCGCCCCGGGCGACGGCCTCGGCCATCGCGCGGGTGTTGCCGAACTCCTGCGAGTGATACAGAACAAGGATCGAAGCCATTCGAGTATCTCCCGATTGTGGTTATGGATTGACCGTGGGGGGCTTCTGCCGTTTGGGCACGAGCGGGTCGTACCGGAAGCCCCTGGTGCGCCTCTTGAGCTCGGCCCGGGCGGCGGCGGTCAGCTCGGCGCTCGACGCGAGGTCGCAGACGATGCCCGCCAGCACCTCCGCCGCGCGCAGCATGCCCCGATGGGCAAACGGCAGCTTCACCTGGGCGGCGTAGTCTCGATGATGGCCCGGGACGCCCTCCTTGCTGACGCAGGCCAGGCAGAACCGCCCCAGCGGCGCCAGCCACGAGACGTTGTCCTCGTCGCTCGAGCCGCGGTCCTGCCTCTCGCCGGGCGGGCTGACGCTGCGGCTGAAGACGGGCTTCTTGCCCAGCTTCCGCACGTTGTCCTCGTCCCGCCGCGTGACACGGGGCGCCCCGAAGAGCTTGAGGTTCGCGGCGGTGGCCTCGGCCATCACGTCGTTCTCCAGCCGGCTGTAGTTGCCCGTCAGCCGGGTGACCTTGAGCTTCGTTTCGGTGGCGGTGGCGGCCCCGCGGGCGCAGGCGACGAGCCGGCGGCGAATCTCGTTCACCTGCCGGCGGTCCTTGCCGCGAACGTAGTACCACGCCTTGGCGTAGGCAGGCACGACGTTGGGGGCGCTGCCGCCGTCGCGAATGCACATGTGGATTCGCACGTTCTCCGGGACGTGCTCCCGGAGGTAGTTGGCGGCCACGTCCAGCAGCATCACCCCGTCGAGCGCGCTTCGCCCGCGGTGCGCCGACGCCCCGTGGGCCGTCCTGCCGAAGAACTCGAACAGCACGGAGTCCATCGACGAGCCGCCCATCGGCGTGACGCGGGTCTCGCCGCCGGGGTGCCAGGCGAGGATGGCGTCGTGCCTGCGGAACGCCCCGTCGCGTGCCATGTAGACCTTGCCGGCGAGGATCTCCTCGGCGGGGCAGCCCCAGAGCACGACCCGGCCGCGGAGATCGCGGGCATCGAGCGCGGCCTTGGCGGCCACGGCGGCGACGGCGGCGCCGGCGCCCAGCAGGTTGTGCCCGCAGCCGTGGCCCCAACTGCCCTTCTCCGGCCCGCAGTCCGGCAGGGCATCGTACTCGGCCAGGATGCCCACGACCGGGCGGCCCTTGCCCCATACGGCCTTGAACGCCGTCGGCATGTGGCGCCAGGGCCACTGGACGCGAAACCCGCGCCGGGCGAGATATCCGGCCAGCAGCTTGGACGACTCGAACTCCCGGAACCCCGGCTCGGCCAGGTCGGCGATCGCGTCGCAGACCCGCCTCGCCGCGGGCGCCTGCCTCGATACGAGCTTCCGGATGAGGGCCTTCTTGGTCTTCCTCGTCATGGTGTCTTCCCGTTGTCTTCGGCGCCTGCCTGCCGCAGCCTGGCAAGCAGCGCGTGCCGTGTCGTGGCGCGGAAGCATCTGGGCACGCGGCACAGCAGCTTCAGGAGGATGCGGTGCTTCTCGCCCTCCTCGGTCCCGTCGTCGAGGAGGCGCTTGCCCAGTCGCAGCAGCCGCCGGCCCTCGGCGGCCCGCTCGGCGATCTTGGCGGCGTACCTTGGAAAGTCCTCCTCGTCAAGCTCCTCCAAGTGCTTGCGATGGGAGACCTGCCCCACCTCCCAGGTCAGGTCGGCGGCGAAGCTGAAGAACGCCGCCTCCCAGAGGCCCCCGTACGCCTCGGTGTACTTGTCGCAGACGAACGACCGGCAGATGGCAGGCCGGCCCGCCTCCAGCATGCAGCCGCGATCGGTCATCGCGATGCACTCGTCGCGCGACTGCCAGTCGTCCGGCCACCACTTGCCGTGCACGTGCCGGCTCACCTCGCGCAGCCACCAGCTCTCGACGACCTGGCGGCAGACGTCGGGGCGGCAGCAGGGCTCCTCGCAGGCCGCGCAGACCCAGTGGAGGCGCTCGGAGACCGCCTGGTTGATCTCCATCTCCAGCTCGGCGTACTGGCGGATCGCTCTTGGCAGGTCGTCCGGCGGCATTCAGCGCTTCTTCTTCCTCCGCTTTCGGCGGGCGCCTTTGGGCGCCTTGGGGGGGCGGTCGGGCACGAGGTTCAGTTGGCGGCGGGCCTTGTCCACGCCGGCGATGCGGACGGCCAGGCGGTCCCCGATCCTAAACCGCCGGCCGCTGTGCTCGCCGCGGACCTCCCCGCGGCGGGCGTCCACTTCCCACCAGTCGTCGCCGAGGTCCGGCATGCGGATGAGGCCCTCGATGAGGTACCGCGGCGACTGCACGAACAGTCCGAAGCTCGCCACGCCCGTGATCGTGCCCTCGAAGCCTTCGCCGATCCTCTCGGCGAGCAGCTCGAGCACGAGCACGTCGCGGAGCTCGTATTCGGCGGCCTCGGCCCGGCGCTCGGCGGCCGTGCAGTCGGCGCCCAGTTGATTCAGCGCGGATATGTCCTCCGGGGGCCGATCGTCCAGCGTGCCGCGGCAGGCCTCCGCAATCAGCCGGTGGACCGTCAGGTCCGGGTAGCGGCGGATCGGGCTGGTGAAGTGGCAGTAGCACTTGCTCGCCAGCGCGAAGTGCTCGATCGACCGCGGCGAGTACTCCGCCGCCTGGAACGTGCGGAGGACGGCAAGGTTGACGGCGTACTCCTCCGGGCGCCCGCGGACGGCCTGAAGGAGCTGCTGGATGTCCTTCCGCGTCAGGTCGCGGGGGATCTTCCGCCCGCATGCGCGGATGAAGGTTGACAGGTCCTTTCCGGCGGCGGGGTCGGGCGCGGGGTGGATCCGCCGCAGGAAGGCCCGGCCCTTCCCGTCCAGCAGGCGCGCCACCGCCTCGTTCGCCTCGACCATGAACATCTCGATGACCGTGTGCGTGTAGGAGGCGTCCTCGGCGACGGCATCGACGACGCGATCGTTCTCGTCGAAGACGAGCTCCACGGCGGGAAGCTCGAGGTGCAGCATGCCGGCTGCATTGCGCCGCTCCTCGATGCGCTTGGCCAGCCTGGCCATCTCCCGAACCAGCCGGACCACCTTCTTCGAGCAGTCGGCCGTCCCGCCGTCGCAGATCGCCTGCCCCTGGCGGTAGGTCAGGCGTTTGGCCGAGCGGATAACGGTCTCGGCGGCGCGGCTGGCGAGGACCTTACCGGCCGAATCGTACGTGATGAACACGCTCTTGCAGAACCGCAGCACGCCCTCCTGAAGGGAGCAGACGCCGTTGGAGAGGACCTCCGGCAGCATGGGCAGCACGCTGCGGGGGAAGTAAACGCTCGTGCACCGCCGGCGGGCGTCGTCGTCCAGGGCCGTCTGCTCGCCGACGAAGTGCGACACGTCGGCGATGTGCACCCCCAGCGTGACCTTGCCGCCGCCGCCGTGGGCGATGCTGACGGCGTCGTCGAAGTCTCTCGCGTCGGGCGGGTCGATCGTGACGACGGTCTCTTTGGTGATGTCCTCCCGGCCCGTGCTGTCGTCCGGATCGAAGGCGTCCACGGCCGCCCGGGCGTCGGCGAGGGCCTGCTCGGAGAATTCATCTTCAAGCCCGTGCGCCCGGATCACCGCGAGCGTCTCGACCTCCGTGACGCCGCCGGTGCCGAGCCTTTCGACGATCACGCCCATGGGCAGCTCGCCCGGTCGGGGATACTGGACGATCTCGACGACGACCTTCTCATCCGGCTTCGGGCCGGCCGCCGTCACGTCGCGAACGACGATCGGCGTGGTCATGGCCGTCCCGTCGGGCACGACGAACCACGTGCCCTCGGACCTCTCGAGTGTGCCGACGAAGCGGCTGTCGCCGCGCTTGATTATCTGCACGACCTCGCCGCGGTAGACCATCTCCCCGCCGCGCTTGCCGCGCTTCCTCACTCGTGCGACGACGTGGTCGCCGGTCAGCGCCCCGCCGCCGGCTTCGGGCGGGATGAACAGGTCGCCGTGGCGGTTGGGCGTCTCGGGCACGACGAATCCGAAGCCGCGCGGGTTGGCCCGGTAGACGCCGACCACCGACGAGCCCATCTCCGGCAGCATCAGCGCGTTCTTCACGCCCAGGACGACGCGCCCGGCGTCTCGCAGCCGCTTGACGGCGTCGCGGAACGTGCCGTAGTCGGCCTCCGCGACGCCCATCTGCCGCGCGAGCTGCCGCGGCTTGAGCGGCTGATACTCCCGGCTCGACAGGAACTTCAGAATCGCTTCCACGTACTGCTCGGACATGCGTCGGTTTCCATTGGCTTGAGGATCACCGGCCCCGGGCCGGCGAGATCCTGTAGGCGAACTCGTCCCCTCGCGTATGGAACGTTACCAGGTCTCTCTCGACGGTGAACTCTACCTTGCGGACCGTCCGCCCGTCCATCCCCATGGCGGAAACGCCGCCGGCCCCGGCCGATTTGAGTCCGGTCAACCTGGCGAGCCTCAGCGTGACGGCGAACGGGTCCGTGTCCGGCAGGGGGGTGACGACGACGGCGCCGCCCTTCATTTCGCAGCGAAACGCGCCGGCGCTGACGGCGGGGCCGAAGTCGATCGGCGCGGCCTTGACGTTCCATCGCGCCGGCGGCTGCGGTTCGGGTTGATGTTTGACCAGGCGGACGTTCGCGACCTTCCCGCCGCTGCGATCGATGACCAGCTTGCCGAGCGTATACCGCAGGTCGCCCTCGTCGGTGCCCTCCAGGGGATACCGCCGCCCCTCGACGGGGTCCCACAGGCCGATCCCGATGCCGTACTCCCCCTCGCAGTCGGCGGGGAGCTGCACGGTGCGATCCCCACCGGTCGAGACGACGCCCTTCCACCTGCTCGTGGGGACCGTCGGCGCCAGGTCGCCCTGGAAGGCGATCTTGTCGGAGCGGTCGGACTTCTCGTGGGTGAAGTGGACGAAGACGGCCAGGTCCTTCGGCGCCGGCCGCTCGGCCCGCCATTTCACGGTCAGCCTGAACCTCCCGGCGCCCAGATACTCGACGCGGTCGGCCCGGGGGCGAAGCCGCAAGGCCCCGCCGGGATCATGGCCCCGCCCGTTGAAGTACATCCGCGACGGGCCCTTCGATCGCTCGACGATGATCCCGCCGATCCGCTCGATGCTCGAGGCTATCTCGCCGTTGGCGGCGAAGTAGCCGAACTGCGGCAGCGTCCTGCCGGCGACGCTCCAGTCCTTCCGGCCGCGGTTGACGTGCACCTTCGCGCCGGATTGCCACGTGACGACCTGCCGGTGAATGTCCCCGCCGGCGAACTGGACGCCCACGATGCGGTCCAGGGCGATGCTTCGGATGAAGTCCTGGGCGAGCCAGTATTTCCTCACGGCCCCGCGGCCGAAGGCGCCGCGGTCGATCATCAGCGCGTGGCCTTCCAGGACCTCGGCCGATATGTAGTCGTCGCTTTCGATCCCGTGGTGGCGCCGCGATCGGCCGCCCTCGTAACGGCCGGAGTACCCCACGCCGTGCAGGCTGAACCTGTCGTGCAGCACGGCGTCGAACCAGGGCGTCCGCTCCCAGTCCGCGCAGCGAAGGCGGATGTTGAACCGCCCGCCGGTGGGCGAGAGCTGAAGGTGCTGGCAGTCGGCCCCGTCGAGGTATCCGATGAGCTGGTCGTGCCCGGCCTCGGACGTCATGGGGGCGCCGCCGCCGAGATACTCGCGGATCCACGCAAACGCCTCGCCCCAGCAGCGGCGAGTCTCGAGCATGGAGTGGAAGCCGCCCCGCTTGTCGTAGTAGTCGAACGGCCCGATGGACGTGAACACGTCGATGAAGTAGTGCGTGGGCGCCAGGTCCGGCTTGATGAGCTTGAGGTTCCGCTGGAGGAAGGGGAGAAAGCGGTCCGGGCGCCACCGGTAGCTGCGGGCGTCCCGCGAGCGGTTTAGCCACGCCTTGACCGGCTCGCCGCCTTTGGTGAAGCAGACGTGGTCGTAGCTGTAGCCGTTCGCGTCGGGGTAGAAGTCGATGTAATTGTCGTGGAGGCCCCAGGGGACGCCGGCGGCGGCGCAGACGGCGGCGATCTTCCTCATGTCCTCGACGGTGCCGAGCGTCGGCAGGGGAGGGTGGATGTCCGGCAGGCGGTAGTCGTATCCCCATCGCTGCCAGACGTGCACGGTCAGCAGCGAGTCGGTCAGCCCGTAGGCGATCAAGCGCTTCATCGTCTCGGCGATTCCGGCGTACCGTCCGCCCCAGATGTCGAAGACGAACCGCCCGGCCTTTCGCCGGACGCCGCCGCCGGCCTTCTTGTCGTAGAGCGGCCGGTATCTGACGGCGCAGTCGAACGCGCCCTTCGTGCCCGGCACGAGTGTCAGCGTCGCGTCGTGGTGCGTGTGGAGGGCGTAGATCCGCTCCTGCGGCTGGACCTCCAGGTAGTCCGGCGGCTGGTCGGATGCGGTCAGCAGGCTGACGCCGCCGGCGAAGTCGAAGCCGACGTGGCTGGTCGAGAGGTTGTGCCCGCCGAAGCCCGCCCGGAAGGCCTCCGGCTCGACGATGCAGTAGCCGTGGCCGTAGTAGACGCGCCGTGCCTTCTGGTCGGCCGGGCCGAGCGCCAGATCGGTGATCCGCTTGGGACAGTCGAAGTGAATCCGCAGGCCCGGCCCGTCGGCCCACGCGTGGGCTCGCAGGTCGAAGTCCTCGCCGTCCAGCCGGCAGCGGTGGATGTAATGCTCGTGACCGCCCCGCTCGTCGGGCATGACCTCCGCGCCGCGGACGGCCAGCCGCGACGGCCGGCGGCCCACGTCGCAGCCGAGCACGGCCATCCGTACGCCGTCGAACACGACGCACTTGTCGCCGCGGCCGAGCGCGATGGCGCCGTCGGCCAGGCCGTTGGGACCGGGCACGATGGCCGCAAACTCACCGCCCGACAGCGAGTAGACGAGCTCGCCGTCGCCGGCGGCCTTGCCGGTCGCGACGACCCGCCGCGCCCGCGCACGGAGGGCCTCGCGCTGCTCGTCGGCAAGCCGGGCGGGCGGCGTGCCCGCGGTGATCGTCGGCTCGGCCCAGTAAGAAGAGTCGCACGTCGTGTCGCGCTTCGGACCCGGGTGGCTCTCCAGGCGCAGGAGGACCTCCCTGCCGGCCAGCTCGCTCAGGTCCGCCTTGCCCGCCAGCCACTTCTTGCTCGCCGTGTGGCGCTCGAAGAGCTTCCTGTCGCCCGCCCACACGCGAAATGTCACGCCGTCGCTGGGCGGTTCGTCGGCGGTGTGGTCGCGGATCGCGTTGGCGAAGGTCAGGACGACGGGCTTGACGTCGGGCAGCTTGAGGCGGTACTCGGCGAAGATCGTCCCCCCGCCGGGCTTCCAAGGCGGGTGCATGTGGATCGCCCGGCGGGTCGTGCCGCGAGTGACCGACAGGACGTGGAAGTTCGCCGCAGACTTCGGCGCCGAGCCCTGCCAGCCGACGGGCATGTAAACCAGCGGCTTGTCGTAGTACCGCCACGCCACGCGGCGGGAGGGCACGGCCGCCAGCGACAGGGCGCCGTTGGCGGGCACGTTGGTGACGGGGAGCTGCCCCGGCGCCGCCGAGGCCGCAGCCGGCCTGGCAAAGCTCGACTGGAACACCTGGACGGCGTGGGCCGTCACCCGCCGCCCGCCTCGTTCGAAGGTGGCGTAGGCGTGAACGGGATAGAGCGCCGAGCACGCGCCCCTCCCGGCCGCGATGCGGAACACCGCCTTGGCCGCCTTGCCGCCGGCGACCTCCAGGCGCTTCTCCGCCGGGCCCACGGCGCGCCATTCGTCCACCAGTCCGGCCATTCGCAGGTCGACGGTCAGGGGCGCCTGGCCCGTGTTCTCGACGGTGACGGCCACCTCCCGCGGCGCATCGAAGGCGGTGACGTCCTCGATCCGGCCGATCGAGAGCCTCAGCGGGCCGTCCGTGACGATGTGTCCATCGAACGCCCCTGCGATCCCCGCAGTCAGGCCGAGAAGCCCACCAACTGCAATTGCGGCAGCGACTCTCATGGGCCCTTCCCTTCTCAATCGGCTCCAGCCGCAGGCCGGACCGTCGCCGTGCGGCACAGCCAGCAGGCGATCGCCGCCAGCAGCAGCATGCCCGGCCAGGCGCCGAACGGGCCGCCCGGTACGGCCAGAACGTTCGTCCTTCCGGCGATCACAACGGGCACGGCCAGCAGGATCCCCAGCAGGGCCTCTCCGGTGATCAGTCCCGAGGCGAACAGCAGGCCTCGCCTGTTTGCGATCTGGACGTCGCCCTCGGGCGTGTTCCTCCTGCGCTGGTACACGCGGATGGCGTGGTGGATGACGCCTCCGGCGAAGATGGGCACGGCGAGCTTGAGGGGGAGGTAGAACCCGATGGCCACGGCCAGCACCGGCGTGCGAAACGCGCTGTTCCTGCGCTCCAGGACCGTATCCAGCACGATGATCCCCGCCGCCACGACCATGCCCGTGAAGACGAAGCTCCAGGGCATCTGACCGGTGAAGACGCCCTTGGCCACCGAGGCCATCACGTTCGCCTGGACGGCCGCCAGGGCGCCGTCCTTCGCCGAGCTGTGCCCCTCGAACCCGTGGGCCTCCAGCAGGAGCGCCAGGACCGGCGCCATGACCAGTGCCGCCGAGACCGTGCCCACCATCTGCATCACCTGCTGCTTCCACGGCGTCGCCCGAACGATGTAGCCGGCCTTGAGGTCCTGCATGTTGTCCCCGGCGATGGCGGCCGCGCAGCAGACGACGCCGCCGATGATGATCGCAGCCGCCGGGCCGTTCGCCGCGCCTCGCCCCATCAGAAGCAGCAGCAGAAGCGAAGAGACCAGCACCGTCGCGACCGTCACCCCCGATATCGGGTTGTTCGAGGAGCCCACCACGCCGGCCATGTATCCCGCCACCGCGGAGAAGACGAATCCCGTCACCAGCATCGTGACGGCCATCGGCAGCGCGACCGACACCTGCTGCACGAAGGCCTGGTAGACCAGGAACAGCGGCACCGCGGCGGCGGGGATGAGCATCAGGATCCACTTCATCGGCACGTCCCGGTCGGTGGGGGGGATCTCCTCCCGCGGGCCCCGCGCGCTGCGATACGCGCGCAGCCCGCCGGCGATGCCGCTGACGATGGACGTCCGCATCTTGAGGATCGACCACAGACCGCCCACCAGCATTCCGCCCACGCCGATGTACCGCGTCTGCTCCAGCCAGACCTTCTCCGCCCAGTCGACGGCGTCCGTCGGCGCGGCGCCCGGCAGCGGCCACCACGCCGCGCAGATCGGTATGGCGATCAGCCAGTTGCACAGCCCTCCCAGGAAGATCAGGACCGCGATGTTCAGCCCCACGATGTAGCCGACCGACAGCAGGGCCGGGCTGAGATTCGAGCCGAAGTAGATCAGGCTGGAGCCGACGGGCGAGGCCGCCTCGATCGCCCCGGTCCAGATTCTCAGCCCGGACTCGCCCAGCTTGAAGAGTCCCCCGGCCGCGGCCGCCTTGGCAATCAGCCCCACGCCCCTCGCCCCTCGCCGGCCCGCCTTGAGGACCTCCGCCGTCGCGATGCCTTCCGGGAACTTCAGGCCCTCCTCGACGATCAGCGCGCGGCGAAGCGGGATGGTGAACAGCACGCCCAGAACGCCGCCGAAGCCCGCAATCACCGTCACCCACACGTAGTCGAAGTCCGTCCAGTAGTCCAGTATCACCAGGGCGGGCAGCGTGAAGATCACGCCGGCCGCCAGGGATTCCCCCGCCGACGCCGCCGTCTGCACGATGTTGTTCTCGAGAATGTTGCTCCGCCGGAAGAGGCGCAGCACCCCGAGAGAGACAACCGCCGCGGGGATCGACGCCGAGACGGTCATGCCGGCGAACAGGCCCAGATACGCGTTCGCCGCCGCCAGAACGACCGACAGAACCACGCCCAGGATCACCGCCTTGATCGTGATCTCCGGCAGAGATCGGTCGTTGGGATTCATCCGGCGCCTTTCAGTCGGTTGGGCCGCAGATCGCCGCGCGGACCTGCTCGATCGTCCGGGCGCCGTCGGCCAGGAGCTTCTCGATCGTCGCGCGGGCCCTTGCGACGTCTTCGGCCAAGACGAGCGACGACTCGGCGAAGGCCTCGGCTGAGTCCGCCGCGAACACCTGGCGGTGCGGCTGGGTGCCGTCGCTCTCCCATACCGTCTCGATCCGCCGGCGGCTGCGCAGGCCGCTTCGCCGGACCGACATGAAGTACATCAGGCTCATGCGGCGAAGTGCCTCGGCGGTCACGCCGTTGTCGTCGCAGATCTGGCGGCGGGCCTGCTGGCAGGTGTCGGCGTGGAGGTTGGTGGCCAGCATGTGCCCGGCGGCCGGCAGGTCGAAGTACGCCCGCAGCTCGGGGCCCCAGAGATACGCGTAGTACGGCCCGCGGCCGATCTCGTGGCAGATGTAGCAGCGCCGCCGGCCGGCGGCGTCCGAGCCGCGGCGAATGGCCGCCATGCCGTCGGCGGCCGCCAGTTGCACGTCCGTCGGCACGAAGTTCAGCAGCGCGCCCATCACCGTGGTCTTGCCGGCACCGCCCGGCACGGCCCCCACGAGGAAGGACGCCCCGCGGCCGATCGCGGCCAGCGAGTACGCCGCCAACTCGGCCGTGACCGTCCCCGCCTCGATCAGGTCCACGATCGACAGCATCCTCCCGCCGCGCTGATTGCAGCGGTCGATCTCCACGCAATGCCCGCGGACGTCACCCTTCATTTGCCCCGGTGTCTCCTTCAGACGGGATCCACCCAGCCGCACGATGGGCGGGAAGCCCCGCGCAGGTGCGATGGCCACAAGAGCAGTGAAGGAAGGCTGTCGGGGTCTCTACCAGCGCGGGCCGCGCCCGCTCTCTCTTCTGGGCCGGGCCTCGTTGACCTTCAGTGATCGGCCTTCGAGCTCGGTCCCGTTGAGCGCCGCGATGGCAGCCTGGGCCTCGTCGGCGTTGGGCATGTCAACGAAGGCGAAGCCGCGCGGCCGACCCGTGTCGCGGTCGGTCGGGACATGTACTTCCTCGACGCTGCCGTGCTGGGCGAAAAGCCCCTCAATCGCTTCCTGGGTGACAGAGTAACTTAGGTTGCCCACGTAGATCCTCATATGGAGCCGCTCCTCTCGAGTGAAGCTCACGGGACACACGAACGCTCACGTGGGCATCACCAGGTCAGAATGCAAGCCCGGCCACTGTTGCCGAGCCGATGCAGTGTTTATACACGCCGGCCGGCGGCGAAGCAAGGGGCATTTGCGTCTTTGCCGGATAGTCCTTCCGCACGCCGCAGCAGTTGCCGGCACGGGCCGGTCCCCTGAACGGACCTGCCCGACGACGCTTCGCCTACTTCTTCTTGGTGCCCTTGCCCCCCTTTGCGCCGCTGCCCCCCTTGCCGCTCTTGCCGCCCTTCTTCGCGCCCTTCCCGTTGCCTTTTCCCTTGGCCGAGGCGTTGCCCTTCCGCGCGGCCTTTTGTCCGCCGGGTGGTTTGGCTCGGGCCCTGCCGCCCTTGTTCGGCCCTTGCTTTGCCTTCCTGCGCCGATTGTTGCGGTTCCCGCGTCCTCGCGGCTTGCGGTGGGCGTCCTTCCGGTCGGCGTCGTTATTCTTCGTCGCCGCGAGCCTGGCGTATTCCCGCCGCTGCTCGGAGGTGAGGATGTTGCGGTAGACCATCGCCTTGACGGCCCGGATGATCCTGGCGTGTTTCCTGGGGTCCAGCGGAACGGCGATGCGCCTGGCCTGGGCCTGACAGAGGTTCTGGATCCGCTCGGCCTGCTGGCCCGTCAGGAAGAGCAGCTCGAACTCCTTCGTCATCTCCTCCCGCAGGATGGGCGCGTTCCACTTGGCTCGCTGCTCGGCGGTGAGAACGGCGAACATCTCCTTCTCGCACTCGGCTTCGAGCTGCTCGCGTGCCTGCCGGGCCTTCGATGCGCCCGACCCGTGGATCTTCGCCAGGGCCTCGTCGCGCAATTGCTTGAGCTTCCGCAGCCTGGCCTTCTGCTCGTCGGTCAGCGAGACCTTCGCGTCCAGCGAGCTCAGGTCTTCCGCGAAGGCGGCGCTGCGGGCCGGCGGCTTCTTCTGATCACGCTTGCCTTGCTTGCCCGGGACCTTCCGCTTTCCCTTTTCGGCCGGATAGAGGGACGGTGCGATGACCATCAGCACCGCCAGTCCCACGATAACAGGCAGTCCCCTGTTCACGTGTGCACCTCACCTTACGCTGGCAACCAGCCGCGTATGCGGCGGCAGCTTCCCGGCCTTAAACCGGCATTTCCCACGTGGGCTCCGGCTCACGGCCGTCGCAGAGCTTATCGATCATTATCGCTCCTGTCTTCGGACCCCGTCAAGGGCGTTCTGGGGTCGGGGTGATCGGCGGGCGACGTGCGGCGGGAGCGGCCGGCGCCGTCGAGCCAGCGGCGGCTACCGCTTGCCGAAGCAGGTTATGCTGCCGTCCTCTTCGGCAATGAACAGGCGTCCCCCGGCGGCCGCGGCGCCGTTGAAGACCGGCGGGAAGGCGAGCTTGTGCTCGGCGAGCTTCTCTCCAGAGGCCGAGTCAAAGACCCACAGCAGCCCGCCCTTCCTTTCCTCGAATGCGCCGAGCGGGTCCTTCGGGTCCACGACGTCCGGCGGGCCGGCGACGAAGAGGCGCCCCTCGGCCAGGACCATCGCGCGGACCCGCACGGGGACCCTCTGCGACCAGCGGTTCTGCTTGCCGTCGGTGTTCTTGGCGAACAGCAGGTAGCCTTTGGCGCCGGGGGTGAAGAAGACGGACGGATCGAGCCCGCGGAGGGAATCGAACATCCTCACGTAGTAGACGCAGCGCTCGTCGTGGACGATGAGGCGGGCGTGGTCCTTTCCGCCGAACGTCCACGGCGTCCGTTTGAAGTAGTTCCCGTCGAGGAAGCCGGCCCTCGGCGCCAGGGCCGGTGAGCCCGTGGTGCGGCCCAGCTCGGCGTCGAACGTCTCGGAGCGCATGTGGATCCGCGGGCCCTCGGACATCAGGATGCCCGGCAGCGCGCCCATGGGGAGTTCGTAGTTCTCCGTGAACCGGCCCTTGGGCTTCATGGGCGGGCTGGTCCTCTCCGGAGAGACGAGAAGCTCGCCGGCGGGGCCGACAACGTAGTCCGGGCCTTCGAGCTTCGTGTGGTGCAGCAGCTTGCCGGTGGCCGCGTCGAGGCCGTACATGTAGATCCCGCCGTCGAGCTGCGACGACCGCCCCGCGGCGAAGTACACCGTGCCGTCCCGCACGAGCACGCTGCCGTGCACGGGCCAGGCGGATTCGAGCTGCCCGTCGGCGCCGATCAGCCTCTCTCGCGGCGCTGCGCGGAAGCGCCAGGCGAGCTGCCCGTCCGCGGCGCTGAGGCAGTAGACCCACCCGTCGGCCGAGCCGAACAGGACGGCGCCGCGATAGCAGGTCGGCGGCGAGTCGACGCGGCCCCCCGCGGCGAACTCCCAGAGCCTCCGGCCGCTGCCGGCGTTCACGCAGGCCACGTGATGCTCGTCGACGAGCGCCGCGAACAACCCGTCGCCGACGACGACCGGCGGGGAGACTCGCGTGCCCATCTTCACCCGCCAGAGCGGCTTCAGCCCGTCCGGCACGCGGGTGCTCACCGAGCC
This sequence comes from uncultured Planctomycetaceae bacterium, assembly GCA_964427875.1. Lineage (GTDB taxonomy): Bacteria > Planctomycetota > Phycisphaerae > SM23-33 > SM23-33 > CAYRVX01. The sequence goes on along the minus strand of CAYRVX010000047.1, from coordinate 23,213 downwards.
TGTGCGCATCGCGTCGTGCCGGAAGGCGGGCCAGTCCTCCCTGCCGGCCGGCGGGGCGGGCGCTTTTCCGAAGGCGCCGCCGCGAACGATTCGCGGCCCCTCGGCGCCGCTTGTCGGCCGGGGCGTGTCCGGCCTTGCCGCCGCCAACGCGTTCATCCCGTTGAGCTTCTCGTCGATGTAGCACACGCAGGGGTGCGGCGGGGCGTACTGGAGGCCGTTGGCCGGCATCATCCCCACGTGGCAGGTGCCCCGGACCCAGTTGTGAACGGTGTGCCGCCCGTGCTGGAGGTCCACGTATTCCGTCCCCCGGCGGCTGGCCAGAATGTACCGCGAGGTCGCCTTGTTGCGGTAGCAGCGGTGATGGTGGTGGGTCTTGAAGATGAAGCCCAGGTCGACCTCTCGGGCCAGCTTGCCGGTTCGCAGCTCGTAGCCCTTTACCTTCCGGGGGTACAGGGACCGCTGCTTCTTCTTCCGCCCGCGGGTGAGGGGGGTCCTCTCCAGGTCGGCGGTCCAGGTCCAGACGAGGCCGTCGATCACGAACACGTCCTTCCACTCGTACCACAGGTGGCCGATGTACTTTTTCGGCTGCGTCCAGAGCACCTTGCCTGTGTTGGCCGAGAAAGCCGCGAGCCGGTTCGGGCTGGCGTGGATCACGACGCCGTCGGACACGATCATCGTTCCGATCCACAGGTTACCCTTTGACTGGATGCCGCCGGCCCGCAGGTCCGCGTCGTCCAGCGGGAACTTGGTGCGCCACCGCTGCGAGCCGCTCTTGAAGTCCAGGCAGACTACGCAGGGCCCGTCGAGGAGCGCGACGGCGTCGCCGTCGGCGGCCAGGTTCAGCGACGGGTCGAGCTTCGCGGGCTTCGTCGCGCCTCGCATCGCTCGCCACCGGATGTAGTCCACCGTGCTTCCCGCGTACGACTTTTCGGTCACCCACAGCCGCTTGCCGGTCGAGGCGTCCACGGCCATGACCTTGACCTCCTGGCCGTCGAGCACGGAAAGCACGAGCGTGCCGCTGCGGTAGAGGATCTCTCCCGTCGGATTCGTCCCCGCGTAGGTCTGGAGGATCTCGCCGGTCCTCGCGTCGAGCTGGGAGACGGGCGCGTGGTACCCGAGCGTGGCGTACACCTTGTCACCCGCCGCGACCAGCCGCTTCTGGATGTTGAGCGGGATGTCGCCCGGCCGGGTGTTGAACCACGAGTGCTTCCACTCGCGCCACCCCCAGCGCCGGATGGGCACCTTCCACAACAGGACGCCGTTGAACGCGTCCCGTGCCGCGAGGGACCACTTGTCGGGCAGGGGATGGTCGCCGGGCAGGCTGATCGGGGCCTCGTCAACGATGTAGAACAGCCGCCCGCGGGCGGTGACCAGCGTGCTGATGCTCGAATCCGTCTCGTGGGACCGCTGCCACGTCGGGCCGGACGTCCACTGGTAGTGCCTCGGCGGGCCCACGACGCGGTCCCGGGCGACCGGGTTCCCGTCGGAAGCGTGCAGGTAATGCGTCCACTCGTCGATCCCCGCGGGCCAGGGCTTGCGGAGGCGGAACCACGAGCGGCCCGCCTCGACGAGCGGGGCGTCCTCGGCCCACGCCGGCCGAGCCCCGGAGGGCGACGATGCACCGACGTATGCCGTCCCGAGCGGGGCGAGGACACGGACCATCTCGGCCACCGACAGGCCCTGCTTCCGCAGCGCCGAGTGGCCGTCGAGGACCAGAACGTTGATGAGGTTGTCCGTATAGGGCAGACGGCTTCCCTCGAACGTGCCGGCCGACACCGTCCCGTACACGCCGCGGGCACGCACGGACTTCCGTATCCGGGCGCAGCGCGACTCGTTGCGATCGAGGCAGTGCACGACGAAGGTTCCCTGCTTGGCGAGGGCCAGGGGCAGCTCGGCATCCGGTGTGCCGACGACGGCGCAGAAGCCGCCGGATGACCCGCTCAGCCGCACCATTTCCGAAGCGGTCCTCAACGCCCTTGCACCCGGCGCGTCCGCGGCCAGGGCCCCCGACGCCTGGACGGCCATGACGGCCCCGACGATCGTGGGCCAATGGCCGCGGCACGTGGTAGTGATGTTCTTCATTGCTGTCTCGCTCCTTTGTCCTGCCCCGGGCGACATTGCCTGGCGATCTCGCCGGCCGACAAGGCCGCGCGGTACACCTTCACCTCGTCGATCGACCCGGAGAAGTTGTCGGTGATCTCCGCGGGGCTGTTGCCCGCGTCGCAGCCGATCTCCATCCCCTGCCCGCAGTTGCCCGGGATGTAGCCGGGCGTCTTCGACGTCGCGGCGAGCTTGCCGTTGACGTACAGCTCGATGCGGTCGTCCTTGACCACCCCGGCCAGGTGCACCCAGGTTCCGACGACGCTCTGGCGGCCTGCCGCGATGTGAGCCGGCCCGTCCTCCATCCTGTGAATGCCGAACTTTGCCACGCCGTCCTTGATGTACAGGGAGAAGCCGCAGGACGCCCCGCCCCGCGCGACGACCACGCCGTTGGGCACGTCCGATCTGGCCCAGGCCATGACCGTCAGCGGCAGGTGCGCGATGGGCAGGCCGGCGGGCCTTCCCAACTCGACGCAGCAGCCCTTGCTGAACCGAAGCGCCCAACCGACCTTGCCCTTGACGGGCTTGCACCCGCGTATCTCCCCGTCGTTGCCGCGGCCGGTCACGTCCCTGGCCGTCCTCGCGCTGCGGTCGTCGAAGCTCCAGTGGGCCACAAGGTCCCCGTGGCGCGACAGGCGGCCCGCGGCATCCTCGGCGGCCTTTCGCACCGAGGCGTTCTGCTCCCGCCTCGCCAGTTCCCCGAGCGGCGCCAGCGCCCGGCGGTCGGCGATCTCGAGCAGCGCCTCCGCCGCGGCGAGGCGGACGGCGGCGCTGTCGTCCCGGAGGGCGCCGATCAGGGGATCCACCGCCTTGGCGTCCTTGAGCTCGCCCAGCGCGGCGGCGGCACGCTTGCGAACGTCCGGGTCCGCCGCCTGGAGCAGGCCGGCGATGTTCTCGACGGCGGCCGCACTTCGCGAGTGCCGCAGGACCCAAACGATCTGAGCCGCGTCGGCGCCCTTCTGCTTCAAGGCCGAAACAAGCTGCCGGAAGATGCCCGGATCCCGGGTCTCGCGCAGCGCCCATGCGGCCTGACTCCGAACGGACCACTGCGGATCGCGCAGCGCCCGGATCAGCTTCTCAGCGGCCTCCGGGGCCTTGATCTCCCCCAGCGCGTAGGCGGCATAGAACCTCACGTTCGTGTCCGGGTCGCCCAGGGCCTTTGCGAGGGCCGCGACCGCGCGAGCGTCCTTGATGAATCCCAACGCCTTGGCCGCCTCCCGCCGGACGCTCGCCTTCGCGTCCCCCAGCGCGTCGATCAACGCCGGCACTGCCGCTCTGTCGGCCAGACGGCCCAGGCGCCTCGCCGCATGCTCGCGAACGGAAGCGGCCGGCGATTGCAGGTCGCCGATGCGCTCCTCCGCGGGCGATTGCGCCATGCCCTTGCCCGGGCCGCAGGTGGAGGCAAGAATCGTAAGACAGATCGCGAATCTCATTGGGCACTTCCCATCTATCCTCGCGGGCGGTCCCGCGCCGGCGATTCCGGCCACCAGTGTACCGCCTGCCCCCCGCCTGGAATCAAGCGCCGAGAACGGCGCCTCTGGCGGCGGCGCGGCCCGGGGCGGGGCAGACGGCTGTACAGGAGCGCGCACCAGCCGAGCGGCAGCAGTGGAGAGGTCGATTCAGCTCGAAGCGGGGCGCGGGTCCCTGCTCATCCGTGCCGCGCGGCCGTTCGACCCGGTGCGTGGCATGTGCCCCGGGGCGAGATCACTCGGCCATCGTGATCGGCGCGGTCCCGACCCACGTCCCGTGCATGTTGCACCGGGCCAGCGCCCGGAGCCGCCCTGCGGGGGCCGAGAGACAAACAGACAACGAGACCTCGGGCTTCGTGCTCACCGCCGTAAGGCTCACCCGGGCCAGAAAGGCATCATCGGCGTAGAGCTCGATGAACTCGATGAAGTGGCTTCGGTCGTTGGGATGGGGCGGGGCGGTTCCGACCCTGACGGTCGCGCAAAAGGGCTCTCCAGCTCTGATCGGCGAGGGCGCCTCGATCGTCGGGATGTGCTTCTTCTCCAGGTCCGTGAGGTTATGAGGGTCGTTGGCCTCGTTGACCCCTTGGAACAGACTTCGCATCAGGCTGTCCCGGCCCATTCCCTGCACTCCCTTCCCGCGGGAAACACTTGATCCTGCATCGCGCTGTTGGCGACTCCATGCTTCAGACGGGTGCCCCTGACGCGGCGGGCCGCCGGGCAGCGTGCCCGGAGAGACGGCTCTCCTCCAGCGCCTCCCGGATCTTCTCGAGGGCGAGAGACTGAATCTGACGGACACGCTCATTGCTCAGGCCGACCCTCTTGCCCACCTCCGCCAGCGTTCGCTTCCTGTCTCCCTCGCGGAGGGCGAACCGTTCCCAGACGATCCTCAGCTCCATGCCCGTCAGTTTGGCTTGGTTCCGGGCGAGGACGTCCCGGAGGTCTTCCAGGCGGTCCTCGGCCTGCATCTCGTGCTTGCGAACGTCGTAGTCGCTCTTCTCCAGGCTCGGGTCGAACTCCGTCGGGAACCGCTGGCGATGACGCGCTCGCTTGGAGGCGAGGCGGCCGAAGCTCTTGAGGATGGCCCGGCAGGCGTACGTGGAGAACTTGCAGCCCCGGGAGACGTCGAACTTCTCGACGCTCCGCAACAGGGCGAGGTTGCCTTCCGAGACCAGTTCGGAAAATTCGACGTTGGGCCCCCGCAGGCGTTTGGCCATGGCCAGCACCAGGCCCAGGTTCGCCTCGACGAGGTCGGCGCGGGTATCCTGGGCCCTGCGGAACCAGTGGACCATCTGACCGGCCCGCTCGTTGCGGTGTCGCTTTCGCTGTGCGTGGATCAGCAGGCTGAGCCGGTACCGCGCGTAGTTGTACCGCAGGAACAGGATCGTCTCGTCCTCCGCTGTCAGGCGGCGCCGCCTCGGCAGCGAGGCCGGCACACCCTCCCCCGGCTCCTCGTAGTGCCTCCACCTCGGCACGTTGATCCGGACGCCCTCGCCGAAGAGCCGCTCCTCCGTTTCCCGCAAGCCGAACGATGCGTGGGGCACGTACTGGACATCGGCCGGAATGCGCTGGTACAGCCGCCTGTCGTCGGCGGTCAGGCAGTCTTGGCGGCGCTGCGGCCGGGGCCCGCGGCTGCCCTTCGAGACGCAGCCGACGGCGGGGGCCCCGGGTCGGTTGGCCTTCGGTTCCAGACTGACCATGTTCGTTCTCCTTTGCTTGTCACCTTTCGGCGGGCGGCTGATGCCGGGGCGGATTCATGGGGCCGCCGTCCGGGGCACGCGGCAAGAATCAGGCCATTCGAGTCACCAAGGTCCTTCCTCTTTATTAGAGCCGCGAACGTAAGCCCCGTCAATTGGGCGATTTACCGATTCTACCGACGGAGGAAGACGTAGGGCGCATAGGGCATTCACCTACGCCTCGGTGAGGCGGCGGGCCGTCTGCGGAGAGGTAAGATCAGCCGTGGGCCCCCTGCCTGCCTCGCGGGCCGCCCGAAGGGGAACAAGCTCCCGCTCGGCTCATGTCCCCCGCTCGAACTGCACCCAATGGACGGCGTACCGGACCAGCTTGGCGGCGCTGTCGACGTTCAGCTTCTTCTTGATGTGCTCGCGATGCGCGTCCACCGTCTTGGTGCTCAGGTGGAGTCGCTCGGCAATGTCGCGCGTCTGAAGTCCCTGCCCGATCAGTCCCAGCACCTGAAGCTCGCGATCGGTCAGCCGGTCGATCGGGAACGTGTCCAGCCCCCCGCCGCCCACGAGGCCCGAGATCATCTTCGAGGCGATCTTCTCGCTGACGTACACCTCTCCGGCCAGAACCTTCCGGATCCCCTCCACGACCTTGGAGGAGACTTCCGACTTCGTGACGTAACCCCTCGCGCCGGCCCGCAGGACGCGCTCCGCGTAGATCACCTCATCATGCATCGACAGCACCAGGACGGGCAGCTTCGGCCAGCGGGCACGGATGTCCTTGATCAGGTCGAGCCCGCTGCTTTCCTTCAGCGAGATGTCCACAATCGCCAGGTCGGGCGGGTGGGCCTCGATGGCCGCCAGCGCGCCGCGGGCGTCCTCGGCCTCTCCGCAGACCGCCAGATCGCCCTGCTGGGCGATCAGTTGGGTCAGCCCCGCGCGCATGATGGGATGGTCGTCCACCACCAGGATCTCGACGGGGTCCGGCGATCTGGCGCTCTCGGCCATCACTGCTCCTCCACGGGCGTGCTCTTCGGGAGGCGGCAGGTGACGAGGGTGCCGCCTTCCGGCCGGCGACCGACGGTGAGATGCCCGCCGATCATCTCGGCTCGGTATTCCATGATCCGCAGCCCCATGCCGCCGCCTTCCCCGGCGCTGTCGGGCAGGCCCACGCCGTCGTCCCGGATGCTCAGGACGATATCGCCCGGCGATTCGGCGAGCTCCAGGACGACCTGTTTCGCCTTGCCGTGCCTCAGGGCGTTGTTGGCGGCCTCCTGCGCGATCCGGTAGAGGTGGCCGGCCGTCGCGCTGTCCTCCACCAGCACGGGCCGATCACATTGGAAGACACACCGGGCTGCGAACATCTCCTCCATGTTGGCGGCCAGCTCCCGCATGGCGGTCATCAGGCTGCCGGGCTCCAGCCCGACGGGGATCAGCCCGCGTGCCAGGGATCGTGTCAGGTTCACCGAGTCGGAGAGGATCGACCCTATCCTGGCGGCCTCCTCGGCCTCCGGCAGGGACTTCCCGGCCAGCTTTTGGTGCAGGACCTGGCTGAGGCAGGCCGCGCCGCTGAGCGTCTGGCCCAGGCTGTCGTGCAGGTCCTGCCCGATTCGCTCCTTCTCCATCTCGCTGGCCCTCAGCACCGCCGTCTCGAGCCGCTTTTGCTCGGTGATGTTGATGCCGAGCTTCAGGGCCAGCTTCTCGCCGTCGGGCCCCGTGAACGGATAGGCCCACACGTGGAAGATGCGCCCATCGGCGTCGGTCCATTCCATTTCGTCCGGTCGGCCCGTGCGAAGGACACTCCGCACCGGGCAGGGATCGCAGGGCTCGGACTGCCTTCGCATCAGCTCGAAGCAGCTCTTGGGGCCCGGGTCGCCAAACAGGTCCAGGAAGCGGTCGTTGACGAAGCGCAGCGAGTAGTCCGGCCCGAAGACCGCAACGAACCCCGGGATCATCTGGAGGACGGAGAAGAGCGTGCGGCGCTCCCGCCGGAGCTTCTTCTCCGCCGCGAGCCTTTCCCGGACCTCGGCGCCCAGGTCGTCCACCGTGTGCCGCAGCTCCGCCGTGCGCTCCTCCACGTGCTGCTCGAGCCTGTCCCTGGCCTCGCGCAGGTGGGCCTCGGCCTGCTTCAGGTCCCGGAACAGCAGGTCGTACGGCTTGCTCAACGACGTGTGGATAATCGCCCGGTAGATCAGGTAGAAGGAGACCAGCTTCAGGAAATGCCCCATCATGTTGGCCGTATCGTATACGCTCCCGTAGAGCGTGAACAGCAGCTCTGAAAGGATGCTGACGCCAATGGAGCTGATGGTAAGCCAGAGCACCGAGGCCTCGAAACCCCTCCGGTGGACCAGCAGCAGCAGTATGGCGGCCGCAAAGATGCCGCAGATCGCGTACTCGCTGTGCTTTTTGAAGGCGGTCAGGCCCGGGCCCTCCACGTAGCACGTGGGGAAGGCGTCCCATGCGAAGATGGCCCCCAAAAGCAGAGCGCTCACGCCGACGAAGCCGATCAACACTCCCCAGGAGTTCACTCTCCTTCGAAGGAGGAACGGGGCGGCGAGCAGCGAGAGGCTCTCCACGTACCGCGCCGAGACCCACAACTGCGTCGCGAGGTTGCTCGCGTTGGCCGGATCCAGGAAGACGCCCATGCCCTTGTACGCCAGTGTGTGGACCAGGTCCAGCCCGCCGACGAACAGGTAGCCGATCCCCAGGAACAGGAAGTACCCGTTGCGCCAGAAGCGGCGGGAGTTCCACACGGTGATGAAGATCCCGCAGGCCACGATGATGCTGAACATCTCCACCATCGCGTGGAACAGCAGGTAGCTGTAGCACCTGGCAAGGTACAGGGCGCCCATGAGGAGCACGACGAGCAGCGCCGCGCCGATGCGATACCCCCAGCGCCGGAGGCGCGCATATCTCGCTCCCGCGGCGGCGGCCGCCGCCGCGACGTTCCTGCCGATCCCGTCTCCGTTGCCGACTGCCATCTCTGGTCCCAGCGCACGACGTGGACGCAACAGCCGCTCGACTTGCCTTGGCCCTCTTTCGTGAACGCACCGACCCATGCAGAGATGCGCCCCCTTTAGTCTAACACCTCCGGGCCGCTCTTCAAGGCCCGTCCCGGCGTTTCGTTCGCGAGGGGACCAACTCACCTCTTTCGGGCGCGCCTGCTCGGGATGTTCGCGTCAACTCGATGGTGCAGCGGCCAGCGCCCGGAAGTTCATTGGCACCGAGGAGGCCACAGGATACGATGGGCGTCCTGTTCGGTCAGGAGCTGGGCTTTTTGCCGGGGCATGTCCCGCCCAGGCGAGTGCTTTCGGAAAGGTGCTGCGATGTTTGACAGACGAGTAACGAGACGCTGGATGCCTTGGCCTTTGATCCTGGGGCTTATGGCGATGTCGCCCCCGGCCCGGTCCGAGAAGGCCTCGGACGTCCTCGACGCCGCGGGCGTCAAGGGCGGGCTTGTCGTTCACCTCGGGTGCGGCGACGGGACGTTGACGGCGGCCCTGCGGGCTGCCGAGAGCTATCTCGTCCAGGGCCTGGACGCCGACGCGGAGAACGTCGCGCTGGCCCGCGAGCGGCTCCACAAGCTCGGAGTCTGCGGCAAGGTCTCGATCGATCACCTCGCCGGCAAGAGGCTGCCTTACATCGACAGCCTCGTCAACCTCGTGGTGGCTGAGGACCCCGGCGAGGTCCCGATGGACGAGGTGATGCGCGTGCTCGTTCCCAACGGCGTCGCCTGCGTCAAGAAGGGCGGGAAGTGGACCCGGACGGTCAAGCCCCGCCCGGAGTCGATCGACGAGTGGACGCACTACCTGCACGACGCCGGCGGGACGTGCGTCTCCCGCGACAAGGCGGTCGCACCGCCGAAGAGGCTTCAGTGGACTCACTCGCCGCGGTGGGCCCGCAACCACGACCACACGGCCAGCATACAGGCGCTCGTCTCGGCGGGCGGGCGAGTGTTCCACGTGGCCGACGAGGGACCGGCGGCGTCCATCCAACTGCCCGCCAAGTGGGTGCTCACGGCAAGGGACGCGTTCAACGGCACGGTGTTATGGAAGAAGGAGCTGCCCGGCTGGTTCAACCACCTCTTTCCGCTCAAGTCCGGCCCGGCGGTGAGTCCCAGGCGTCTGGTGGCCTCCAGGGAGACGGTCTATGTCGCGCCCGGCGTCGGCAGGCCGCTGACGGCCCTGGACGCCGCGACCGGCGAGGTCAGGCGGACCTACCCCGCCGAGTCGCCGGCGGACCTCGTGCTTTCCGAAGGCGTGCTCTTCATCCTGATCGACCTTCAGCCCAGGAAGTGCGACTACCGGCAGGAGAACTCGCACTGCTGGAGCGAGGCCGCCAGGGCCAGGCGCGGATGGGGGCCGACGGCCGAGAACAAGCGCCTCGCCGCAATCGACGCCGATACCGGAAAGGTCCTGTGGCAGAAGCAGCGGGCGGCCTGGCCCATGACGCTCGCCGTCGACGGGCCGCACGTCTGCCTGTACGACGGGAAGGTGGTCTGCCTGGACAGGAGAAACGGTGAGAAGCTGTGGGAGTCCAAGCCGCTCAAGGCCGGTTGCGGCCTGACCAGCTACGCGCCCCGCCTGGTCGTCCGCGACGGGATGGTCTTCTTCTCGCCCCAAGGGACGATTCACGTCTTCGACGCCGCCACGGGCAGGACACTGTGGGCCGTGAAGGGCAAGCCGCGGAGCGGCCACTACTGCATCGAAGATTTCTTCGTCATGAAGGACCGGGTGTGGGCCTTCAACAACGGCAAGAAGACGTACGTCTCCTGGGACATCAAGGACGGCCGGCCGGGCAAGAGCATCTCCTGTCGGCCCGGCACGTACTTCATGCACCAGAGGTGCTATCCCGGCAAGGCCACGGAGAGGTATCTCCTGGCCCCCCAGACGGGGACGTCGTTCATCGACATCGACGCGGGGACCTGGCAGATCCATCACTGGACGCGGGGCGGGTGCATCTACGGCGTGATGCCGGCCAACGGGCTGCTCTACCTGCCGTCCCACGCCTGCGCGTGCTACATGCAGACCAAGCTCAGCGGCTTCAACGCGCTCGCCGCCGGCGGGAGCAAGCCGGACACGGGGGGCAGGAGGCTCGTCAAGGGGCCGGCCTGGGGGCAGGTCCCCGCGAAGGCCGCCGCCGCGGAGGCCGGCGAGGGCGACTCGTGGCCCGTCTTTCGGCACGACAACACACGAAGCGGGCATGTCCGCTGTGGCGTGCCGGGATCGCTCAAACGCCTGTGGAAGGCGAAGATCGCAGGCAGACTCACCCAGCCGGTGGCCGCGGCGGGGAAGGTCTTCCTCGCCTCCGTCGACCGGCATACGGTGTACGCCCTTGACGAGGGCACGGGCAAGCCGCTCTGGCACTACGTCGCGGGCGGCCGCGTGGACTCGCCGCCCGCCATCCACCGCGGCATGGCCGTCTTCGGCTGCGCAGACGGGTGCGTCTACGCCCTGAGGGCGTCGGACGGGCGGCTCGTGTGGCGATACAGGGCCGCACCCGCCGAGAGCAGGCTCGTCTCCTACGGGCAGGTGGAATCGGTCTGGCCGCTGCACGGGAGCGTCCTGATCGTGAAGGACACGGTCTACTGCGTCGCCGGGCGATCCATGTTCCTCGACGGTGGGATGTCGATGGTGCGCCTGGACGCCGCGACCGGCAAGCTGCTCTCGGAGACGAGGATGGCCCGTGCCCTGCCCGGGACGGACCAGACGCTTCAGGACGTGATGAAAGCGCGGAAGATGCCCGTCGCCACGAAGGACGTGCTCTCCAGCGACGGGAGGGTCGTATACATGAAGACCCAGCCGTTCTCGCTGGACGGCAAGCGCCTCCAGAGCCCGGTGTTCTCGCGGGAAGGCCAGCCGCTCCCCCAGAAGAGCTGGATGGTCAGCCCGTTCACGCAGCGCGGTCAGGGCGTGCATCTCTTCTCGCCGACGAGCTTCCTGGACGGCTCGTGGTACCACCGCTCGTACTGGATCTACGGCCGGGGCGCCGGCGAGGTGTGGGAATACTGGCACGTGCCGGGGCGACTGACCGCCGGCGGAAGGATCATGGCCTTCGACGGCGAGCAGGTGTACGGGTACAGCCGCGACCCGGAGTACCTCTGCAATTCCTCGGTGCTGGAGTACAGGCTCTACGGCGCCAAGCACACCTCGCCGTACCGGGAGATGTTCCACCGCAGGCGCGGCCGCATCAAGAACGACATGACCGACTGGCGAGAGAGGGCCAAGCACCCGGAGGAGGCCCTCACCACGGTGGACTACAACTGGAAGATCTCGCATCCGGCGGTGGTGGTGCGGGCCATGGTCGTCGCGGAGGACAGGCTCCTGGTGGCCGGCCCGCCGGACGTCGTCGACGAGAAGGAGATGTGGGGGCGCTCCCACGAGCCGGTCTTTGCCCGGAAGATGTCCCAGCAGGCGGCGGCCCTGGCCGGGGAAAAGGGAGCGGTGCTCTGGCTGCTGGACAAGCGCGACGGCGGGAAGAAGGTCGAGTACCGGCTGGACTCCTGCCCCGTGTTCGACGGCATGATCGTCGCCGGCGGCAAGGTCCTGATCGCCACGACCGACGGCCACCTCCAGTGCTGGGCGGGGCAATAGTGTCTTGTCAGGGACTATCTGGCGGATGCCGCCGAGCCGCGACCGGCAGGGAGCGGGACGACCGCGTTTGGCGCTTCAACGGATTCCCGCTCGCTCCCGCTCGCGGCTCGGGGAGCGACACCCCGTTGTCTCACGTCTGGCAGATCACCGGTCGAGGCGGCCGGGCGCGGCGTTACCTGCCGCCGTCGGCCTGGCCGGGCTGGTACATCGGCAGGTAGCGGTAGTAGACCTGGAGCGTCAGTGCGGAGAGGGCCGTCGCGTAGATCCGCCCGCCCCGGCGGCCGTAGTTGCTGCTGTATCCTTCATCCCAACTGCCGTCGCGCTGCTGCATGCGGATGAGCTTCTTCTGCATCTCGTCGTTCCACTTGCGCCACGCCTCGTTCTGCATCTGCGCCAGTGCGAGCGAGCCGTAGTACCAGTAGTAATAGTAGCACCGCTTCTTGGGGCGGGCGCCGAACTTGACGTAGTCGCAGGCCTCCCTGATCTCTTCGGGCTTGAGCCGCTGGCCCAGGAAGATCCGGCTGGTGACGGCCTCGGCCGTCATCGGCAGCGTGTGGCTGGGCCCCTGGTAGCCGGCGAGCATCTTGTGGCGCGAGCGGCTGACGCTGTCCAGCCAGCGGAAGCACAGCTTGCGGGTCTCGGAGGGGATCCTCATCCCGACCCGCCCGACGCTGCGCAGGGCGAGCACCTCCCAGCCGAAGACGCTCGTGTCGCCGGGGTCGTGAGGCTGGTATCGCCAGCCGCCGGTCTTGCGGTTCTGGCAGTTGACGATGAAGCGTCCGCCCCGGATGGCCGCCACGCGGTACGAGGGGTCGTTCGTCATGGCGGCGGCCTCTGCGATGGCGATCGCGGCGATGGCCTGGCTGTACATGTCGCCGCCGAAGCGCAAATCGCCGTCGGGCTTCTGCCGGGCGACCATGTAGTCGATGCCCTTCCTTATGCACTGCTGGTAGGGCCCCGGCTTGGTGGGCGTATGGTTGCCGGAGAGGAAGCACAAGGCGGCCAGGCCGGTGATGGCCATGTCGTTCTTCCCGCGGCGGCCGGAATCTCTACTGCCCGGCCGGAAGGGCCAGTGACCGTCGGCGAGCTGCGTGCGGGCCAGGTACGCCAGGGCCCGCGCGACGGCCTGCTCGGACTCCTCCGATCCGCCCATCGCGTCGATGAACTTCTGCCGCTGCTCGAAGGACCGCTGGAAGAAGGTGTCCGGCGAGGTGAGCTTGCCCGGTCCGGCCAGGGGGATCAGCGGCGTGACCCTTGCCGCCGGCGCGAAGCGCTGGGCGGTCGGCTCGGCCGTGCGGGCCCGGTCCACGATCGCGACCTCCGGGCGGATCATGCTGGCGGGGGTCATCCGGGCGGGCACGGCGCTGGCCAGCGCGGTGACGGCCTGGGGCGCGGCCGACGGGGTCACGCCCACCAGCGGGCGGGCCTGGAGGTCGCCGGGGGCGCGGATCGAGGTGGCCACCGGCGCGGGCTCGGCCCCCGCCGCCGCCGGGGCCGCCAGGACCGGGAGCCTGATCTCCGGGGCGTCGGTGGCGGCCGCGATGTCCACGGCGACCGCCGCGGGCGTGGGCTCCGGCGGCCGGCTGACCGCCGCGGCCACGGCGAGGGAATCGCCCACTTCGGTGGCGGCCGGAACCGCCAGGGCCTCCAGCGACGCCTCACCCCGCGGGGAGCCGGTCGGCACCTGTGCGGAGACGGCCTCTATGGCCCGCACCGCCGGGGCGGTCGCCGGGGCGGCGGCCACGCGATCGGCCGATAGCTGCGGCGTGACGACGTCCAGCTCGGCGCGGATCGTCGGCGTCGCGGCCGGGGCGATCTGCTCGGCCTCGGGCGGGGTCGCACGCTCGGCGGCGGGGACCTCGGCGATGCTGTCGGTCTGCGGGCGGACCGGCACCGCGGCGAGCTGGACCTCCGTCGCCGCCACCGACGGGGTGTGGGTCCGGGTCGCCTGGCGTTTGACCGGCGTGGGGGCTTGGGCGGCGGCTTCCGGCCGGCGTTCGGCCTCCACGAGCGGCGCCTCGACGGACAGCCGGATCGTCGGCGCCTCGCTGCGGAGTGGAGGTGCCGGCAGGGAGATGCGCTGCGGTGCGGGCGTGGGCTGGATCAGGCGGGGCGCCTCGGGCTGAACGGTCATCGGCGCGGGGGTGATCCTGGCGTGGGGGACGTTGAGATCGGGCGTCTCCGGGGCGACGGGCGCGATGGCCGTCGGGCGCGGACGGGCCAGCTCGGCCAGCGTCGGATCGCTCACCGGCAGGTCCGTCACGGGAATGTCGGTGATCTGCTGGCGGATCTGCATCCGCATCCTGACCTCTTCGCCCAGTTCCAGGTTGACCGCCGTGGTCAGGCCCGCCGCCTCGGCCACGTGATGCAGGATCGGGCGATAGATGAAGAACAGGCTCATCAGCATCGTGATGCCGATGTGCGCCAGGAGGGAGACGGCGATGCATTTCTGGAGCAGGCTGAGGTGCCTGTACCCGGCCGCCCGGAGAAGCAGCAGCAGCGGGATCAGCAGCGCCACGGCGATGAGCAGCGCCCAGATGCCCCAGGCGAGCTGCGGCGGGGCGATCCGGTCGCGGGCGGCGTAGACCTCTCGCGACTCGGCCGTGAACAGGTCGTAGCCGCGGGCCTCCGGCCGGTCGGAGCTGAAGTAGATCACAAAGCCGCCCATGCCCATCTGCGGGTCCATCTCGTTGGCGGGGGTGTTCAGCTCGCAGCCGAGATTGACGACCTCGCCGCACCGGTCGTCCCGGATGCGGCAGCGATAGAGGTCGAACCCGCCGTATCCGCCCGGGCGGCTGGAGGCGAAGTACAGGAAATCCCCCGCCGGCGAGACGCAGCAGGCGCCCTCGTGGAACGGCGTATTGACCCCTTCGAGCGGGCGGGCGCCGGCGAACGAAAGCGGCGGCCGCGGCCGCTCGCCCGGCCCCGGTGCGGGCTGGGAACCGGCGGTCGGCGCCGCGTCCGCCTCGCTCCGCTCGGCGATGAACAGGTCGTAGTCGCCCAGCCGGCCCTGGCGGATCGTCGCTCGCCAGGGCGTCTCGCCCTCGACTTCCGCGGCGCCCCGGCGGTTGGTCGCGAAGATCAGCCGCCTCCCGTCCGGCGTGAAGGCGGGGCTGTAATCGTTGTACTTGCTGTTGACACCCTCGCCGAGGTTAAAGGGTGCGGACCACCCGTCCTCGCTTCGCCGGGCCGCCCAGATGTCGTACTGCCCCAGGCCGCCGGGGCGGTCGGAGTAGAAAAGCAGGAACTTCCCGTCGGGCGAGACGCGCGGCCCGAGCTCGTCGTGCTCGGAGTTGACGGCCGCCAGGGGCACGGGCTGGCTCCACGCCTCGCCCGCGCGGCGTGTGACGTAGATATCCGCCCCTTCGCCCGGCAGGCCCCGAACGAAGTAGAGCGTCTCCTCGTCCGGCGTCAATGCGGGCTCGTATTCCTGGCGGTCGGTGTTGACGGCGTCGCCGAGTGGCCGCAGCGACGTCCAGATCACCTCCCGGATGCTCGCGCGGTCGTGGGAGACGCGGATCTCGGCCCCGTCGGTCCAGACCTTCCGCCCGGCGTGGTAGTACCACGCCGCGCCGGCCGCGGCGAGCACGACGATCAGCGTCGCGCCGCCCGCCAGCCACCAAAGCCACCGGCTGCGGGTTTGGCTGTCTTTCTCGGCCATTGTCCCAACGCCTTCTGCTCTGCGGGGCTACTGCGTCGCCTGCGCGTAGGGCCCCTGCCAGATGTACCCGATCTTGACCTCGTTGATGCCGACCTTCTTGCACAGGCTCGCCACGCCGGCGAAGTACTTGTGGATGCTTCGCTCGTCTGCGCGGATGAGCACCATGCGGTCGGGCTCGTTGCGGGCGACGCGGCTGAGCAGGTTCGTCAGCTTGTCGCGGTCGTAGACGCGCGCGCCGACCTTCGTCGTGCCGTCGGCGAGGATGTTGATGATCACCTGCCGCGGCGGGGCCGACAGCGGCTTCGGCGAGGACGTGATCGGCAGCTTGACGCGCTGATCGCGCTCTTCCTGCGCGAAGCTGGTGGCCACCAGGAAGAAGATCAGCAGCAGAAAGACCATGTCGATCAGCGGCATGAGGTTGATGGGTGTGTGGCCTTCGTCTTCCGGGTTGCGGATCCTCATCTTTCGGCCTCCTGTCGGCCTTCGCCGATATAGTGCTCCACGAACTCGACCGACACCTCGTTCATGTCGTGCACGAGCTTCTCGATTTTCCCGCGGAAGTAGTAGTAGGCGATGACCACGGGGATGGCGACGGTCAGCCCCGCGAAGGTGGTCACCAGCGCCTCGTAGATGCCCTTGCCGAGCATCGGGCCGCGGTTGGTCACGTCCACGTTGGGATCGGAGGCCACCTGGAAGGCCGCGATCATGCCCCAGACGGTCCCCAGCAGCCCGAGCATGGGCGCCACCGCCGCGACGCCCTGGAGCATGCCGAGGTTGCGGCGGAGCTTGGAGACCTCGTTGCCCCCGGCGTCCTCGATGGCCTGCTCGACGGCCTCTTCCGGGCGGTGCAGCTTCCTGATCGCGGCCTGAAGGACGCGCGAGACGGGGCAGTCCCGGGAGCGGCAGTAATCCAGGCCGACGCGGCGGTCCAGGGCCTCGTGGCGGAACGTGCTCTTCAGCCCGGGCAGGAAGCTCGAGGGGATCACCGCGCCGCGCCGCAGGGCGATCAGACGCTCAAGGATCACCGCCAGGCCCAGCAGGCTGCACAGGCCGATGGGAACCATGAACCAGCCGCCCTTGAGGAGCAGCTTGAGGAAGGACATTTTCTCGGACCCCGGCGGCTGCGCGGCGCCCGCCGGCGCGGTCGCCTGGGCGAGGCACGCCGCAGACGCCGCGGCCACGAAGATCCCCACGATCAGCCATGCCGGTACTTCGCGGAGTGATGCTGTCAGTCGTTTCACGGAGTCGTACCTCCGGTCTGTGGTTGACTCGTCGTCTCGTTAACCGGTCAACGAGTCAACGAATCAACGAGTCAACGAGTCAACGAATCAACGAATCAACGAATCAACGAGTCAACGAATCAACGAGTCAACCAGTTAACGAGTCTACGAGCCTTGCTGTAGCTCCTTGAGTCTCTTGGCCGCCTGGGTCGCAGACGGGGTGTCCTTGTACTTCGTCACGCACACGGTGTATTGCCGCTTGGCCTGATCGGGCTGTTTCATCGCCTCGAACGCCCTGCCCGCCTCGTAGAGCGCCCGGGCGGACCACTGCGGATAGGCGTAGACGATCTCGACCTTCAGCAGCTCGGCGGCCGCCTTGTCGAACTTGCTCTCGGCGAAGTAGCACTCGCCGATCTGGAACTGCGCGCGGGCGGCCGTCGGGCCGTTGTGGTCCGCGATGACCTTCTCGTACCACTTCCGGGCGTCGTCGTACTTCCTGCGGTTCTCCAGCGACCAGCCGATGCCGAAGTGAGCCAGAAACGCGAACTTGCTCTTGGGGTACTTGTTGAGGAAGGCCTTGTACGTCTCGCCGGCCTTGTCGTAAAGCTGCCCCTGCGACTGCACTTCGCCGAGCTTCAGCATCGCCACGGGCGTCAGGTCGTGCTTGCCGAACCGCTGCACCAGCGCCGAGAACTGCTTCTGCGCCTCTTGGAGCTTGTCCAGCCTCGCGTAGGCCACCCCCGCCTGGTACATCGCCGAGGCGGCGAACTCGCTGTCGGAATCCCTCGCCGCGAACGTGCTGAAGACGGCGGCCGCCTTGTCCGGCAGGTCCTGCTTCTCGTAGCACCATCCCAGCCGGTACCGCGCGAGGGCGAGCGTCTTGCCGGCGGCGGACCTGTCGGCCACGACCTGCTCGAGCAGCTTGGCCGCTTCGGCATACTTCTTCTCCACGTAGAGCAGTTCGGCAAGCTCGGCCCTGGCGGACGTGGCCAGCTTGCCGCGGGGGTACTCGCTCAAGAGCCGCCGGTACGTCTTGGCGGCGCCGCCGTCCTTGCTCTCCCGCTGCGACCAGGCCAGCTCGTACAGCAGGTCCTCGGTGGCGCTCTTCTTGTCGGCGGCCAGGGCGGCGAAGGCCTTGGCGGCCTCGGCGTGCCTGCCGAGCTTGGAAAGGCAGCGGCCGACGTGGTGCTTCGCCTGGGCGGCGTGCTTTCCGTCGCCGTGTGCCTTGATGTACCCGCCAAGGGCCGTCAGGGCCTGTTCGGTCTTGCCGTCCTCGACGAGACTGACGCCCTGCTGGTAGAGCGCCTCGGCGGCCAGTGCGTGTTTGGGGAAGCGTTTGGCCAGTTCGCCGAACCGATCGGCCGCCCCGGCGAACTTCCCGGCGTCGTAATCCAGCCATCCTTTCAGGTACAGCGCCGGGGCGGCCAGGTCGTCCGGCGGCTTGGCCGCCAGCAGCTTGTCCAGGGGCGGACCGGCCTTCTTCGGCTCCTTGGCCTTGTAGGCCAACTGGGCGTACTCGAACATCCCCCGCATCGCCCACTGCGACTTGTCGTCCCTTCGGGTGAGCGACTCGAACGTCCTCGACGCCGCCGACGTGTCCCCGCCGCGGAGCTGGGCCAGGCCGAGCTTGAACTGCGTCTCGCTGCGGTCCTTGTCGGCCAGCGGCAGGTACTTCCCCAGCACCTGGGCCGCCTGGGCGTACTTGCCCGACTGAAGCAGCGCGTCGCCCAGCAGGAAGATCGCCTGCCGCAGGTTCACGTCGCGGGCGACGGTCCTGCTGGCGGCCAGCGGCTCGGCGAGGGTGATGGCCTTGGCGTAGTCGCCGGCGAAGTACGCGCACTGGCTGAGGCGGAAGGCGATGCGGAGCTTGCGGCCTTCGTCGTCGGCGCCCCTGGCGAGGGCCTCGAAGGCCTTGGCGGCCTCGGGATACTTGCCCATGAGGAAGAGGTTCTCCGCGGTCAGCTCGGCGGCCGCCGGGGCGATGGGCAGCTTGGTCTGGGCGGCCACCTGCTGGCAGAGGGGCAGGCTCTCGGCGTACTTGGCGAGCTTGTGCAGGCAGAAGGCTTGGCGGTAGGTCGCGTCGGCGAGGCGCTTGGACTTGGGGTACGCCTTACGGTAGGCGGCGAGCTCCCCGGCGGCCTGGTCGTGCTTGCCGAGGGCCATCGCGCAGATCGCGCGGTCGTAGAGGACGGCCTCGATGTTCTCGGGCTTCTTCCTGGCCCGGGCCAGCTCATCCAGCACGGCGCGGGCGCTGTCGAACTTCTTCTCGGTCATGTCGCACTGGGCCAGCCAGTAGCGTGCGATGAGCACCCGCCCCGGGTCGTCCTTCATCACGGCGGCGAGGGTCTTGCGGGCGTCGGGGAGCTTTCCGCCGGCCAGTTGGGCCAGCGCGAGCTGGAACCGCGCGGGCTTGGCGTACGTTCCCTGCGGCTCCGCCGAGAGCACGCCCGAGAGCGTCCGGGCGGAGGTCTTGTAATCGCCGGCCTTGTACAGGACCACCCCGAGGCTGTAGAGCCCCTCCATTCTGCGGTTCGGCGGGGCGATCCGGGCGGCGCTCTGGTACTGCTTGGCCGCGTCGGCGAGCTTGCCCAGGCCCTCGTAGCACTGGCCGAGCAGCAGCGTCGCGTCCAGCGCGATGGGGGAGTTGGGCTTCCGCAGGACGTTGAGGAGGAGCTTGGCGGCCTCGGCGTGCTCGCCCAGCGCGAACTGCGCCATCGCCAGCGAGTACTGAGCCGACGTCCGCCGCGGGGAGGCGGGGTACTTCTTCAGGAAGGCCTTGCAGGCCGCGACCGCCTCACCGTGCCGGCCCGTCATGTGCAGCACCTGCGCGCGGTTCAGGCTCGCCACCTCCGCGTGCTTGCTCGAGGGGTGCTTCTTCAGCAGCTCATCCAAAGCGGCCAGGGCCTTGTCGTGCGACCCGCTGGAGAGGTAGCAGTGGCCCAGCACGGCCAGGGCCTCGTCGGCCTGCTTGAACTTCCGGTCGGCCAGGACCTTTCGCAGCAGTGTGGCCGCCTCGTCGTGCTTGCCCAGACGGAACTGGCAGATCGCCAGCCCGTATCGGGCCGTGGTGACCTCCTCGTGATTGGGGTACTTGGCGAGGAACGCCGTGTACTCCACCGCGGCCATCCGGGTCATGCCCTCGCGGAGCAGCCCGTTGGCGGCCATCAGCTTCTTCGTGGCGGCGTCCACCGGCCTCTTTTCCTGGCCGCTCGCCGTTGCAGCCGGCAGGGCCGCCAGCAGAGCACAGACGCAGAACCGCACCGTCCTGCATGATCGATGAGCCGATGTATCCGTCATGACCCGGTTTTCCATGCCATCGTCATTACGGCTGAGAAAAAGAGAACTGCCAGCGAGGGCGCACGGACCTGCTTTCTGCTCCCGTTGCCCAATACTGTTCAACATGGTACCGCCGGCAATGTCTCGCCGGCAATGAGGAAAAGGGCCACCAGCCGGCCGGAGGGAGTCGGTTCATGTGCTGGCACCACAACACATCAGGGCATGCCGCTTTCGACGGGCTCACTCAATGCGAGGTCGGACCCAATAGGAGCGATCGCCGCCTTTGTCGCCGAGGTCGTCCACGGCAAGTTCCAGGACCTTCGCGCCGACGGGAATCCTGACATCGATGTCCACCCAGGGATCCGTGATGTTCACGGTCCGGCTCTGGTACACCTTCTTCCCGTCGATTCGGACAATGAACTTCACGCCGTTGCGCGAATCAGGTTGAGCCATCCAGCCCCTGGGCAGGAGTCTCCTTCCGCCGGCGCCAAGGGGCAGTCTGTAGACGATGGCCGAGCGGGCCGAGGCCCCAAGGTACGGCTTGACCGGCTTGCCGTCGATGTTCGGGCCCTTCTCGCCGTCGTCGCATATCGGTCTGCTGACGGTGAGCGATCGCCATCCCACGGTGACGGAGCTTGGAGGGAACTCCGTGAGGTCCAGGGCGCCGGCGCCTTCCCACAGGCCCGTTGACTTCACCTGAACCAAGCCCAACGAATGCACCTGGGCCCCCTGCGTGCCGATGATGCCGATCACGAAGCCTCCGTCGCCGGCGAGCTTCGTGTCCTCCCGTCCCTTGTTCCCGCCGAGCCACTCGCTTTCGTATCGCTTCGTCGGGTCGAGCCCGCGAGTGCCGATCCCCATGAAGATGACCTTGAACCCGTCGATCCTGTGCCCGCCGATCCCGTGGATGGCGCCGACGGCATATCCCGGCTTGGCCTCGACCGCGCGGACCTCTCCCGATGCCTTGCCGTGAATCTTGCCCTCGACCCTGCCCTCGGCGGTAAGGAAGATCGGCTGAACCGATCCGATCGTGCGGTGGATCGAGTACATGTGGCAGGTGACCTTCAGGCCGATCAGCAGCCCACCCTCCCGGGCCGTCTCCACGAACAGATTGCCTCCCCCGCCGCGGACCCGGTCCGTCATCGCGAACGCCCCGTTCTCAAAGAGGCGCCGCAGCCTCTGGAACCACTTGGCCGTTCCGACGCAGGCCGCGCCCAGCCGGTTCAGGTCGGCCATCACGGCCTTCAGGATCAGCCGGGCCTGGAGCGTCTTGACGTCCTCGGCGTCCCGCAGCCGCAGGAACCGCTGGAGATACCACCTCGCGCGGACCAGCGGCCTCTCCCGGTGGGCCTGGGGCGCCTGGGCGGCGAGCTGGCGGTACCACTTGGCCAGCTCCAGGCATTGGGCCTGCGGGGTTTCCTCGATGGGCCTGGCCGCCAGGGGGACGCACGTGCGGAGCAGCTCGGATACGCTGGTGTTGACCAGCTTTTTTGCCGCCGCGGGATCGTCCAGCTCAAGGAGATGGCAGCGGATCAGGTCTTCGCGGGCCCGGACATCGGTGGGGTCCTTCTCCAGCGCCTCCGAGAGGGTCCTGACCCGCACGCGGGTCCGTGCCTCCGTCGCGATCCTCTGGGTGAGCTCTTTCCGCCGAGCCGCGATCTCCTCAAGCAGACCGGACCGATTGTACTGGGCAATGGAACAGGCCTTGGCGTACAGCGCGGCCGCCTCCTCCTGCCTGCCGGCCGATTCCCGGGCCTCCGCGCACGCCAGAAGGGCCCGCAGGTAGTCCTCGCCCGCGACCCGTCGCTCCGAACGCGGGACCCACCGGTACCGCAGGGCCAGCACCTCAAGCCTCATCTCGCGGCACTGCGGGCGCTCGTCCGGGAAGGTGCGTTCGAGAAGCTTGACGGCCTCCAGCGCCGCGGTGTACCCGGCGCGGTTCTTCAGGCCGAACGCGTGCGCCTTGCGGCACAGCAGCCGCTTCAGGTCCGAGGCGTCCCGCGCCGTCTTGGCGGCCTCCAGCAGCTTGCCCGCGAGGGCCGCGTCGTCCGCCGTGGTCCTCGACGCCGAAGCGGCCCGGTCCTCCTTGCCGAAGAGCATCTCGTAGTCGCTCTTTGCGTCGGCGCGGAGGTTGCTCGGCCAGGCCACGACGGAAACCGCCCCGAGTGCGAGCATCCCCAGCTTTCCCACGCCACACGTCGCTGGAAACCGCGCGCTCATCGCCTTCCGCTCCCGTTGCCCAATACTGTTGAACATCCTACCGCCGGCAACGTGTCGCCGGCAATGGGGAAGAGGCCTTGGGAGCATACGCGTTTCGGTGAATCTTGCAGTCCGGAACGGACGGAAGGATTTGGCCGTGAGCGTAAGCTCACGGTTGCCGGTTCCTTAGACCCAACAGCCCCGATGGGGCGAAAGGAATCCGATTCCACCGTTGTGTCCATGTACCCGGCCCGTTACGCGCACTGGGCTCGTGGGGCAAGCGCCATCGTTCCTTTCGCCCCCTTGGGGCTCTTGGGTAAGGCAGCCTCCTCCCGTGGGCTGACGCCCACGGCCAAAGCCTTCCGGCCCTTCGGGCCTGCCTCCGGGCAGCGCCGCGGCGTGTGCGCGAAACGGCGGCGCAGTGTTACCCGCATCTGAACCAGGCCGGTTTTCGTGATGCCACGGACGGCAGAAGGCAGAGATGCAATGGGTGAAGCCGGCAAGGACGCACTTCGGGTGGGTTTCGACGGGTCGATCAAGCTTGAATTCCATGGGGCCAAGGTCACCTCGGATGCCGGGCTTCTGCCGTATCGGGAACTCGACGACATGCTTGGACTGACGGTCATGGCGGAGAGCCTTTTGCACGATTGGCGCACGGGCCAGAACACGCGGCACACGATGATCGCGATGCTGCGGCAGTCAGTGTTCAGCCGACTGGCCGGGTACGAAGACACCAACGACGCTGATCGAACCAGCGTGGACCCGACGATCCGTCACGTCGTGGGCGGGCGGGCCAAGACCAAGCAGGCCGCATCCACCAGCCAGATGGGGCTGTTCGAGACCGAGGTGCTCACGTAGGCGAAGGACCTCTCCGCTGTGATGGACCTATCAGGCCGGTGGATCGACACGGTTCACGACCGCAAGCCCATCCGCGAGATCATCCTGGACATGGACAGTTCGGTCAGCGAGACCTACGGCGAGCAGGAAGGCTCAGCCTACAACGGACACTTCGGCTG
>CAYRVX010000046.1:0-49760 GCA_964427875.1 uncultured Planctomycetaceae bacterium | reverse complement strand
AACGGCGTGGTCTACGTCGCCGCCGCCAGGCGCCTCTACGCGCTCAGCACGTCGGGCGAGTAAGCTCCTGTCCCCTTTTCGTCGCCCGGAAGCCGCCGCGCCGTGCTCTCGGCGATTCCGGATTCCGGCGACATCATACTTGAATGGGTTTGCCCTTTCGCTCGCCCTTCGGGGGACACCCCGGCGCTGCCGCTGCGACCAGCCCTGCCACGCCGCCGGCATCTCATACGCCCGCACCGCGCTCGAGAGTTCTGCATGATGCCCCGGAATCTAAGCGATTCCTCTCACGCGGCGGCCTTGGTGGTCGCCCGGCCCGGCAGCTTCGACGCGTCCACGTCCTCGGTCCGCTTCAGGTCGCCGTAGAGCACCTTGTGCTTGGCCGCGCCCTTCGGCAGCCAGTGCATGACCGGCCTGGTCCGGTCGCCGAGCTTCACGCCGGCGCCGACGTACTTCCATTGCGACCACTGCTGAGCCTGCACCTGCGCCTCGATGAACAGGTGCATGCGCCCGAGCATGAGCCATTTCTCCTTCAGTTCGGCCTTGGGCACTTTCCCAGAGAGTTTCTTGTAGAGCTCGATGTTCATCGCCAGAGACTCGGGGAAAGACCCGCCATTGTGGACCGCCATGAACCGCAGGCCGTCAAGCACGTCCTTCCAGGTGGGCCGGCCGATGCTGATCGGCGAATAGCCCTCGGGGACCTTGACGCTGAAAAGCTTGTCGTCGAGCCGAGGATTCAGTCTGAAGTCGGTCATGGTGATCTTGTACTCATGCCCGCGGCCTTCGAGCTCAACACGAATGGGATCGCCGGTCTTGACGTCGGCCCACAGGTCCACGAGAGAGACGCCGGGGGCCTGCTTCTCGGGCGGAATGCGATAGTGCCTGGCGGCGGTCCCGTCGATCTTCTCTTCGCCAAGGTCCTGCGGCTTGCCTTCGATGAATTCCTTAAGCCCGGTCAGGAAGCCCATCTGTTGCTGTTCGATCTGGGGCAGGTCCGCCAGATCGATGACCGTGGCCTCCTTGGCCTTGGGGTTCAGCATGATGACTTTGCCCTTTTGACCGTCGGCGATGCTGATGACGCCGAAGGCCATCTCTGCGCGCACGCGGCCGGGCTCCTTGAAGTAGGCCTTGAACACCATCGGTTGTTTCAATCCCGGGGCGGATATGACCACCTTGCACGTGAACGTCTCTGCCGCCTGGATCCGCTTCTTCACTTCGGCGAAGGCGATCCCCCCGCCGCCGCCGAACAGCAGGAACCCGCACACCGCCGCCGCTACGACCATTGCCGCCGCCGTACCCGCTTTTGTCCAGCGATTCATCGACTGTATCCTCTCCATCAAGGTGGGCCGGGCGGCCATGCTGTCAGCCTGGCGCACCGCCGTAAGTGTCCGGGCGAGTGCTTCATCGCTCGGGCCCGGCGGAAGGGGCGCCTCAAGCAGCGTGCGGACCGCCTCGTCCACAATGTCGCCTTGTTTGTCGTGTTTCTCGCTATTCATCACGACACCTCAGCCCGGACGTTCCTGCGCCTCGGCCACCTCGGCCAACATCTCACGGAGCTTCGACCGCGCCCGGTGGAGGAGGACGCCCACGTTGCTTCTATGAAGGCCCAAGTGATCGGCGATCTCCGTGTAGCTCATGCCGTTCAGGAACCGCAGGCAGAACACTTCCGCCTGCCGGCCGGGAAGCCTGCCGAGGGCTTGACGCACCTGCCCAGACAGCTCGCGACGCTCGGACCGCCGCTCGGGGCCGCAGTCGCCGTCCGCCACGGCTGCCACGTCCACCGGCGCCCCCCGGCGGGCGGATTCCCGCATCCTTGCGCGGAGCCGATCGAGCGCCCTCGTGGTCGCGAGGCGTTTCAGCAGGGCCGGCCAGTTTCGCACGGCCTCGCGGCGCGCCACGCCCACCGCCGAGACAAAGGCCTCCTGCATGCAGTCCGAGGCGTCCGCCTCGTTGCTCAGCAGCCGATATGCCGTTCGCCAAACGGCCGGTGCGTGCTCGGTAACGATGGTATCCCAGTCGGTCATTCGGGCCCTGACTTCCTGTTGTCGGCGACGGATGCCGCGTAACCAGTCGTCGCCGCCCACCTCTTTGTTACAGAGAACCGACGAGAATTCCAGGATTCCGGGATTCCGGGGGCACCATACTTGATTCCGTTTGCCCTTTCGCTCGCCCTTCAGGGGACACCCCGGCGCTACCGCTCCGAGGAGCCCTGCCACGCCGCCGGCGTCTCATGCGCCCGCACCGGCCTCGAGAGTTCTGCATGATGTCCCCGGAATCGCCTCGCCGGCGGGCGGGGCCGCAAGTTTTTTTGCAATCTGCCGATTTTCGTTGTGCAAAAGGGGCTGCGAGATGTATATGCCTGCTAAGGGGGGACCATGATCCCAAGGAAAAGCAGGGCGGGGGATTACATAAAAAATGCGAAACGAACCCAGACGCGGATTATTCCGAGTTTGGCCCGCGGGGCGGGGAGAAGACCATGGCCCGGACTATTTGCCACAGAGAGCACAGAGAACACAGAGGTTATTATTTTGCAAGTGATTACGACGGAAACGCTGGGGGCTGTGAGAGAACACTCCGTCTGTTGCGCGTTTGCAGTCGTCGCTGAATGGGGTAGTGGTAACGCATGCTATTACAATACCTTATCTACCCCGTGACCTCCGTGACCTCTGTGACCTCTGTGACCTCTGTGGTTGCGAATAATCCGGGATAAGTCTTTTTACGAAACAAAGCCATTTTCGTGCGGATCTGTCATAAGTCTTGGTTTTGTAGTAGGTTATAAGCCACGGTCTGGAATTTTGCCTTGAGCATTTACTCGTGGGCGGAAGACTTGCGGGGAGCCCGTCCAGCGGGGATAATGCATGAGGGCGAGGGAACGGGAGCCCCCGCCGTTCGGGAAGGGCCGGAGAGATGACCAAGCCCTATTGCGTCCTGTTCGTTTCCTGCTGGCTGGCGCTGGGTGGGGCTCACGGCGTCCGGGGCGCCGAAGCGGGCGAGAGGCCGGCCGCCCGGAGGCTCTCGGCGAAGGAGCTGTTCGCCGAGGCGGCCGGGGGCCTGGTCAAGGTCCTTCTGTACGATCCGGTGGGGAACCGGTTCGGGTCGGGATCGGGTTTCATCGTGAGTCCGGCCGGCCTGGTCGTGACGAACTATCACGTCATCGAGTTCGCCGGCACGACGGACAACATACGGATCAAGCTGGCGGGCAAGCTGCGGACCGTCCGGGGGGTGTGCAGTTCCATGCCCAAGGAGGACCTGGCCCTGTTGGCGATGGAGACGACGGCCGGCGAGAAGCTGCCGCACCTGGCCATCGCCGACAAGACGCCGGCCCAGGGCGAGCAGGCATACGCCATCGGCTATCCCCTGGGCCTTGCGAACCCCACGATCACGGACGGGTTGATCAACGGGCTCCAGAAGATCCTGGGCGTGGAGATGCTTCAGACGAGCGCCCCGATCAGCAAGGGCTCCAGCGGCGGGCCGCTGCTGATCGCCGACGGGACGGTCGTCGGCGTGAACTGCGGCTCGCTCGCCCGGGGCCAGAACATGAACTTCGCCGTGCCCGTCGAGCAGATCCACAAGCTGCTCAAGGGCGCCGGCAAGCCCCGCAAGGAGGTCCCGCGGTTCTCCCGGCCCGTTGCCGCGGCGGCCTTGCCGCGCATCGACAAGCCGGTTGACCTCAGGGGGCAGGTGGACCTCAAGGACCGCAGCGTCCCCATGACGCTGAAGCGCCTCTACGCCGGAATGGTGCAGAAGTACGTCGCCATGGGGCTGGCCCGGCCGGACCTGACGGCGCCGCAGCAGAAGAAGCTCTTCCGCGACTACATCCAGCTCCTGTGCCGGCAGGACATCATCGGCCGAAGGATCACGTGCGAGTTGCGGGTCCTGAGCCTGGCCAAGGGGCACAACCGGGTGCGGCAGATCCAGTTCCTCCGGCGTCAGGTTCCCCGGAGCAACCCTCCGGGGCCGGTCCGGGAGTACCAGCGCCTGCTGCGGGACGCCGGCGTCTATTCCGCCCTGGCCATCTGCAAGTCGCCCTACTGGCCGCGAAGCGTGTATGCCTACCTTCACAAGGATCACGCCGGGAAGCTGGCGCATGGCGAGGGCGGCGGGCCCGTGCGGATCTCCGGCTTCATCTCGCAGTGGACGGCGAACGCGCCCCCGGGTGGGAGGCTCGACCTGTCGGTGACGCTGGATGCGTGCACGCTGGCCGGAAGCCGCGTCCCGGTGGACGAGAACGAGGCCCGGGCCAAGCTGAACCTCGCCAAGGTGTATATCGACGCGGCCATGACGGAGCGGGCCGTCAAGACGCTCGATCTCGTCGTCCGGAGCTACCCCGACACGCAGGCCGCCAAGGAAGCCGCACGCCTGCTGGGCGAGCTGAAGCATACGAGGGGGCCGGCCCAGTGAGCTGTATCCGGCGGTCCAGACAGGCAACTGGTGAAATGGGACGTTGACCGGGTTCGGGTTTGAGTTCCGGCCATTGGGGACGGAGAATATGGCACTGCGACAACGAATCCGATGGCAGGGCTTCAGGACGTGGCAGACATGAGAACACTCGATCGTGCAAAGCTGAGCGAGAAGGAGCGCAGAGCCATCGAGGAAGCCGGGTTGCTGCTGAAATCGGACTTGCCGGTCGAGCGGGTCATTCTGTTCGGCTCGAAGGCCCGGGGCACGGGAGCGGAGGGTTCTGATATCGATTTGCTCGTCCTAACGTCGCGCCCGGTGACT
This sequence comes from uncultured Planctomycetaceae bacterium, assembly GCA_964427875.1. GTDB lineage: Bacteria > Planctomycetota > Phycisphaerae > SM23-33 > SM23-33 > CAYRVX01. Next base: position 45,041 of record CAYRVX010000046.1, on the reverse strand, counting down.
CCGTTCCTTCGGCGGGAAGTGTCCGGCCGCCTCTTCGAGGTGAACCTGCGCAACGACGTGCTGCTTTGCTCAACGGTCGCCTCCGAGGAAGACTGGTCGAACGGGCTCATCCGCCACATGCTGATCCACGGTGAAGTCGAGCGGGACGGGTGCGAAGTATGAGCCGGCATGAAGATCCATCCGCCCTGATCGAGCTTTGGCTGAAGAAGGCCGGGGACGCACTCGACTCGGCTGGATTGGAGCTTCGCGCGGGCCATCTGAGCTTCGCCGTTAATCGGTTGTACTACTCCTGCTTCTATGCTGTGACGGCATTGCTGTTGAAAGATGGCAAGCAGTTTGCGCGGCATTCCGGAGTGCTGGCGGAGTTCAGTCGTTCGTACGTCAGATCTGGAGAGGTCGAGCAATCCTGGGGGAAGTTCTATCACGCCCTCTTCGAGGATCGGCAGGAGGCGGACTACCTGCCGGGAGTCGAGTTTGAAGCAGCAGACACCTCCATGCGTCTCGACCAGGCCCGTGAGTTCCTGCACATCGTATGTGCCCTTATCTATCCCGACCGGTGAACTCCCTGCTCAGCCACTGGATGTCTCGCGCCGGCGCAGGAGGCCGGCTCCGGCCAGTCCCGCGGCCACGACCGGCCAGGTCGCCAGGGCCCAGAGTGGCGTGGGCAGCAGGGCGTCGGCGCGGGAGCGGGCGGCCTGCCAGGCGAAGGTGGCGGGGGCGAGGTGCCAGAGCCCCTCGGCCGGCAAGACGCGGAGGAACTCGCGGGTGATGTAGTGCCCCGCCGGCATGGCCGCGACGATCCACAGCAGCAGGATCACGACGGGGCGTGCGGGCCGGGAGGCGCGCAGGACCGATCCGGCCGACCAGGCGAGCGGCCAGAGGCACAGGAGACAGATGACGGTGCGCAGCACGTCGCCGGCGGTCGCGTCGGCCAGCCAGGCGGCGGCCACGTAGAGCGGGATCGTCGCGGCCAGCCACGTGAGCGACTCGACGACGGTCTCGCTCCAGTATCGTGCGATCTCGCCGCGCCGGGCGCGTCTCAGGATGATCAGCGGGTGGACGAGCAGGATGAACAGCGCCTGGGCCGCGGCGAGACACTGAAGCGCCGGCACGGGCGCGGGGACCACGTCCATTCGGGAGGGATAGACTCCCTGGGGATAGAGCCCCACGAGCAGTGCGGCGAGGCACACGGCAAGGTAGACGAGCCCGGCCGGCCTCCACGCGGCGGCTGCGGCGGGCCACTCCCGCCCGTCGCGGGCGCCGGCTGTGGGGCGGGCTGGATCAGTTGATGCTGACATGGAGCTCGTCGAAGCGGAGGTCGAGGTAGCTGTTGACCCCGGCGAGGCGGCCGCGGTGGGCGGCGACGTATTCGTCGAGATAGGAGATCTTGCGCTGGGGGCTGATGACGTAGTCCCCCCCGCCGGGCGCGGGGAACCTGCCGAAGCGGATGTCGGTCGGCCGCCCTCGCCCGATCTGAGCGTACATGCGAAGCTCGGGCTCGTTCCGGGTGATTCGCCCGCCGTGGTTCCGCACGTCGATGAGCGTGATCTGGGCGTGATATGGGCGGGTGTTGACGAGCTGGACGAGCCGGAGCCCCGCGGCCACGTCGTCGCCGGTCCATTGCCAGCCGGGCGGCGGCGGCCCGGCGGCCACGCCGTCGACGGCGACGTAGTGAATCCTCCGGGCATGCGGCCGCCACGCGGCGGGGACCTCGCCCCGGGCCAGGTAGCTCACCTGGCGGACGATCTTGCCGCGGCGGTCCCAGAACGTGACGACCCACATGGGCACCTGGCTGACGGGGAGCCTGTGGCCGTCGGCGTCGACGTAGACGTAGCGTGTCTCCTTGCGGATGCGAGCGACGGGTCGGCGGAAGTCGAGGTTGGCCTCGACGATGCCGCCGGGTCCGTCGGCGTTCGGCCGAACGTGCACCCGGCTGACCCGGGCGACCCACGGGTTGGCGGCGGCGCGCTCGTAGACCTTCTGCGCGAGCCGGGGGTCGGCGAGATTGGCCTTCGGCGGGGTCAGGCCGGCGACGATCTCGCGTGCCAGCGATTCGGGCATCCATCGGGGCGCCCGGGTGAGGGAGACGCGAGCCTGCCCCTTCGAACCGCGGTACTGCTTGCGGAGAATCCGGTCGCGAAGAGCCGGCATCCCGACGACGGCCAGCACGACGAGCAGGACGCCGGGGATTCCCCAGGCGGCGAGAGCCGCGAGCCTTCGCCGCCTCTGCGGGTCGCCGTCGCTCGCCCGAAGGCGTGAGCGCCCGGCGGTTTCGGCCTGTCGTCTGCTGTTCCTGTCGGCCTTTTTCATGGTTCCCGTCCCATGGCCATTGCCGCGATCCTGTCCACCAGATGATCGAACTCCACGCCCGTCCTGGCCGCGGCCATCGGCAGGAGGGAGTGGCTGGTGAAACCGGGAATCGTGTTGATCTCAAGGACCCAGGGCGTCGCCTCGTCGTCGAGGAGGAAATCGACGCGGGACATGTCCCGGCAGCCCAGCGCGCGGTGCGTCGCGCGGGCGCTGGCCTGGAGGATCTCGGTCGTCCGGGCGTCGAGGCCGTGGTCGAAGGTGTAGACCGTCCCGGCCTCGTCGGAATACTTGGCCCTGTAGTCGTAGAACTCCCCGCCCGGGACGATCTCGAGGACCGGCAGCGGCTCGTCGCCGAGGATGCCCACGGTCAGCTCCCGCCCGGGGATGAAGCGTTCCAGCATGGCCCGGCCGTACTTGTCCAACAGGCTGTCCAGCGCCTCATCGCGCGCCTGCCGCGTGTGGGCGATGGTGATGTCCACGCTGGACCCGCCGTCCACCGGCTTCAGCACGACGGGCAGCTCGAGCTCGGGCAGCCACTGGGCGATCTGGTTCGGTGCGTGGAAGTCCTCGACGATCATCCAGTCGGGCGTGGTCAGGCCGACCCGCTTGACGATCTGCTTGGTGGCCGCCTTGTCGATCGCCAGTTGGCTGGCGCGGGGCCCCGAGCCGGTGTAGCGTAGTCGGTGCTCCTGGCAGAGCCTCTGGACTTCGCCGGATTCCCCGAAGTCGCCGTGCAGGGCGATGAAGACCACGTCGATGCCGTTGCGATCGAGCGCGGAGGGGTCGTTTGGGAGGATATCGGCGCGGGTGACGTTGTGGCCTCGTCGCTGGAGCCCGTCGGCGATGGCGTTTCCGCTCATGAGGGAGACCTCTCTCTCCGCCGACGGGCCGCCCATGAGGACGGTTATGTCCAGCACGCGGGTGGCTGAGTTTTTGCGGGCCTCGGCGCCTTCCGTGGCGTCAGTGAGACACTCCATTTACCAGACCTCTAGTTCGAGTTCGAGGTACACTTCGGACCTCTTGTAGACCGTTTCACGGACGGTGTTGATGAGCTTGAGGACGTCGCCGGCGCGGGTGCCGGGGTCGGCCAGGATGAAGTTCGCGTGCTTCTGGGACACGTGGGCGCCGCCGACGCGCTTTCCCTTGAGGCCGGCGCGGTCGATGAGGGCCCCGGCCGACAGGCCCCGCGGGTTCTTGAAGACGCACCCGGCATTGCGGCTGCCCAGCGGCTGGGTGTTCTTCTTGTACATCCAGATCTGTTTGACCTGCTTGAGGATCCGGTGCGGGTCGTCGTCGGTCAGGCGGAACTCCGCGGCGACGATGAACATGGCGGAGATGTTGGTGGATCGGTACGCGAAGGCCAGGTCGCCGCGGTATCTCGTGAAGATCTCTCCGTCCCGGGTCATGACCTCGACGGACTCGACGGCGTTTCCGATGTCGCCGAAGGCGCCGCCCGCGTTCATCTTGACGCAGCCGCCGATGCTGCCGGGAATGCCGGTCAGCGGCTCGAGCCCGCTGCGCCCCTCTCGGACGCAGCGCAGGACCAGCCGCCCCATGTCGGCCCCGGCCCCGGCGCGGACGCTGTTCTCCGTGAAGGTCACGTCGGTGAACCGCCCGGCGGACAGGCGGATCACGGCGCCTTTGACGCCCGCGTCGTCGATCAGCAGGTTGGCCCCCTTGCCCAGGACGCGCATGGGCACGTCGTTCTCCCGGCAGCGCCGGGCGACCTCGGTGAGCTCCTCCACGTTCGTGGGCTCGACGAAGTAGGCCGCGGGCCCGCCGATCCGCAGCCAGGTCTCGGACGCCAACGGGCAGTCGGTCCTAACGAGGTTTTCCAAGCCGGCGAACAACTTCATCTGCGACTTCCCAGATGTTCCCTGCTCCCATGGTGACGACGAGGTCGCCCGGCCGCAGGCGCTGCTGAAGGTAATGGACGATCCTCTCGAACGTCTCGACGTAGCTCGCCGCCCCGCCGTGCAGGCGGATCTGGGCGACGAGGTCCTCGGAGGAGATGTGATCCTTCTCCCGCTCGCTGTCCCGCACGAAGTAGATGTCGGGGACGATCACCTCACTGGCCAGTGCGAAGCTCCTGGCGAAGTCCTTCAGCAGGAAGCGTGTGCGGCTGTGCTGGTGCGGCTGGAAGACGCACAGCAGCCGATCGGGCTCGTAGAAGTCTCTAATCGCCCGCAGCGTGGCGGCGATCTCGGTGGGATGGTGGGCGTAGTCGTCCAGGACGGTGATGCCGCCGGGGCGGCCCTTGAGGGTCATTCGCCGATAGGCGCCGGCAAAGCCGCCCAGCAGCTCGGCGATCCGTTCACCGGCCACGCCCGCGTGGTGAAGCAGCCCGACGGCGGCCAGTGCGTTATAGACGTTGTGCAGCCCGGGCAGCGGGACGGCGAGCCGGCAGAACTCCCGGCCCTTCAGCAGGACGGTCATGGCGTGCCGCCCGCGGTCGCTGCGGAGGTCCGAGCCCCGCCACGTGCAGGTCTGGGAGAGGCCGAACGTCTCCACCTCGCAGGAGACGGCGGCGGTCGCCTCCACGACCTTCCGGTCCTCGCCGTTGGCGATCAGCACGCCCTCGGGCGGCACGAGCGCCGCAAAGGAGCGAAAGGCCTCGAGGATGGCGTCGAGGTCCTCGTAGCAGTCGAGGTGGTCCTCCTCGATGTTCAGGATGGCGGCCAGCCGCGGGGAGAGGTCAAGGAAGCTGCGGTCGTACTCGCAGGCCTCGGCGACGAAGTGCCTGCCGCCCCCGACGCCGCTGGGCCCGCCGAGCTGCGGCACGATCGCGCCCACGACGAAGCTGGGATCGGCCCCGGCGGCGTGCAGCGTGTAGGCCACCATCGCCGTCGTCGTGCTCTTGCCGTGCGTGCCGGACACCGCGATGCCGACCCGCTCGGCCATCAGGCGCCCGAGCATGCGGCTGTACTTGATGACCTCGATCCCCCGCCGCCGGGCGGCGAGGAGCTCGGGGTTCTGCTCGTGGATGGCCGCCGAATGCACCACGAGGTCGCAGAGATCGGGAAGGTTCTCGGCGCACTGGCCGATTTGAATGCTCGCGCCCCGCTCGCGGAGGCGCTCGATGGCGCCGCCGGAGAGTCGGTCCGATCCGCTGATAGTCGCCCCCCGCTCCAGGAGCATCTTGGCGAGGGCGCGCATGCCGGACCCGCCTACGCCGATCAGGTGAATCCGCCTGCCGACAAAGGCCTGCTCCCCGCCTCGGCAGTTGGCTTCAGTGCGCTTCTCGGTCTCCATACCGCCCGACATCCTACCGGCTCCGCGGCGTGCGTGTCAAAGGGGCTCCGCGCCGGGAGGTCGCTCCGGGCGCAGCATCCCCTATACTCTATCGCCCGCCGCTTGCGGATTCCTTTACCTGATTGCCGGCCTCGAGCACCGTCATCGCTCGTTGAGGTAATACAGCCTGAAGAACTCGTGGGAGAGAATGCTCATCAGGGCCACGTCCACCACCTTCCCGGCGATGATGTGACTCCGGCGCAGGATGCCCTCGAACCGGAACCCGACCTTCTCGTTGAGCCGGATATTCTGGAAGTTGAAGCCGGCGGTCCTCAGGTAGACCCTTTGCAGCTTCAGCTCATCGAACGCATATGCCAGCGTCACCTTCACCGCCTCGGCGGCGTAGCCCCTGCCCCTGGCGGATGGCTCCCCCAGGAGCTTGGTCATCTCCGCCTGGCGCACCTCCTGATCCACGTCGAACAGGCAGATCATGCCGATGTCGCGCCTGCTCTCATCGGAGATGATGAAGGGTATCTCCTTCCGGAGGTCCGTCTCCTGCGAGAAGAGACTCAGCACCCTTCCCAGGTGCTTCTCGCTGAACGTCCGCCGGATGTCCTCCTGCCCGGACCACGTCTCCAGGAGCCGGCGGTCTGTCGGCCGGACCGGGCGAAGCATGATCCGCCGGCCATGGATCCGTTGATCCGCGCCGCCGGAGGACTGGAGGCCAAACTCCACCAGTTGGGCATCCATCGCACCCGCGGCCCTGTCCGGCTCGCGCTCGCCGCCGTCCCCAAAGCCGCGGTCCATGATGCATTTCAGGACTTCGCTGGCGAAGTCGATCAACTGCCCGGGCTCACAGCCCGAATCGACGAGCTGCTCGATGAGCGTGTTGGCCAGCGCCCGGTGCAGGGCCTCGCGCTGCTTCAACTGCGAGTGCGGACTTCCTTCCTCATCGTTCGACATGACTGCCTCTTCCGTTGGGCCTCTTCAAAGGGCACATGGGGAAGTATAGGTAACCGGCGTTCCGCAGACAAACCGTGCCTACGTCAGTTCAACCATCCGCGCCCTTCGCCGGAGCCGGCGGCCGTACTTGAAGATGCACCAGAGGGCCTTCAGACCGTCCCGCCAGCCGATCTTCTTGCCCTCCTTGTGGGTCCGGCCGGCGTAGCGAATGGGCAGCTCGCCGACCCGAACGTCCAGGCGGGCGACCTTCGCGGTGATCTCCGGCTCGAAGCCGAAACGCCTCTGCTCCAGCGAGATCCGGCGCAGGACGTCGAGGCGGAGCATCTTGTAGCAGGTCTCCATGTCGGTCAGCCTCAGCCCGGTCGTCAGGTTGGAGAGGCCCGTGAGGAGCTTGTTGGCCAGGTAGTTCTTCCAGTAGCCCCTTCGCCCCAAGGGGCTGCGGAACCGGCTGCCGTAGACGACGTCGGCCTCGCCGCGGAGGATGGGGCGAATGAGGCCCGGATGGTCGTTGGGGTCGTATTCCAGATCGGCGTCCTGAACGACGACGACGTCGCCGGCGGCGGCGGCGAAACCGCTGTGCAGGGCCGCCCCCTTGCCGCGATTCCGCTCGTGGAACACCACCTTGTGGCGGATCTGGCCCGCCGCCGGGGGCGAATCGTCCCCCGCCAGCGCCCGGGCGAACTCCGCCAGTTGGTCCCGCGTGCCGTCGGTGGAGCCGTCATCGACGAGGATCAACTGCCGGCCGAGGGCGGGCATCTCGACGGCCTCGACGCGGGCCAGCAGCTCGCGCCACGTGTCCCGCTCGTTGTAGACGGGGATCACTATGGACAGGACGTTCACCGGGCCGAATCCTCCCGACATGACATCCTATTCGTTCGGAGCCGGTCCGTCGGACACACGGCGGCCGCTGTCTTCCGCGTCGGGCTTGATCATTCGCAGTTTCCAGAATAGCCCCCAGATCACGACCAACAGGACGGCATAGACGGCCAGCGCGTACCGCCCGCGAACCCAGATGGCCAGGCAGACCCCGAGGACCGCGGCGACGACGGCCACCAGGTAGAACAGAACGACGACCTGCTTGACCGTCATTCCGCGATCGACGAGCTGATCGTAGAGATGGCTGCGGTCGCCGGCGAAGATGCTCCGGCGGCTGACGATTCGCCGCACGACGGCCAGCGCGGTGTCCAGGATCGGCAGGGCGAAGACCGCCAGGGACGCCACGAACCACCGGGCATTGCCCTCCTGGCAGAACAGGGCCATCATCGTGGCTACGAAGAAGCCCAGCAGCATGCTTCCGGCGTCGCCCATGAAGATGCTGGCCGGCGGGATGTTGTACGGCAGGAAGCCGAAGACCGCGCCGGCCATGGCCAGGCACAGCGCGACGCGGAGCTCATCCGTGCCGGGAGACCGCCCCCAGACCGCCAGCCACACCGCCAGCGCCAGGAACCCCAGCGCGATGATGCCCGTCACCCCGCCGCAGAGGCCGTCCAGGCCGTCCAGCAGGTTCGTGGCGTTACACGCGGCGATCACGGCGATCAGGCACATCACGATACTCAGGGGAACCAAAAGCCAGTCCGGCACCGAGACGATGGAGGTCCTGAAGAACACCGCCGCCATTCGGTCGCCGACCCCTCCCATCAGGAGAATGCCGGCCGCAAGGACCTGCCCCGCGACCTTCTGCCGCGGGGGGATGCCGACAAGGTCGTCCAGCAGACCGATCACCGTGATCACTACGCTGGATATGGCAATCCCGATGATGTTCCACAAGGGGTTGGTCCCCAGAGAGCCAAACCGATCGCCGAAGAGGCCCTCCCTCAGGAGCGACCAATGAGCCGCGAGGCGCGGCATCACGGCGACGTATCCCCCCAGGCCGGCCAGCAGCGCGATGCACATCGCGACGCCGCCGAGGTAGGCGATAGGTCTGGCGTGAGGCTTCAGGAGGTCATCCGGCCGATCCACGATCTTCAGTCGATACGCGATCGCGCGGAGAATCGGCGTGGCGACCAGCGACACGACGAACGCTGCCAGGCCGACCCACCACCAACCTTCGAGGACCTCGGTGGCTGTGTATCGCAGACCCGTCATGTTCTCACGCCTCCCCGCTCGGGCTCCCGACGGCGGTTGACGGGGCACGGGCGTCGCCCGCCCTGAGGCGCCGCCGCCCGTCCGCAACGGGGCCCGCCGGTCCGATCACTGCCTTGGCCTGCCGTGCCAGACAACACGAAACAGGATACTTCCCTCGCCGTCCTTCTCAAAGGAGGCGGCCTCGGTCAGCCAGGCTGGATAATAGCCCCGAACGGCGGAAACCACAAACACGTTGGGCGTGCCGACCGGTATGTTCCGCCTCGTGGCCTGTCCGCACCCGATCACGGCGGGCCCGCCGCGAACGCCCTGCGCCTCCTGCGTCCAGAGCAGCGGATACAGACTTGTGCTGTCGGCAATGACCACGCCATCCGGCGGGGCCTGCCTCAGGACCGCCCGGGCAAACTCGCCGGCGGAATCCTCCGCGGCCTTCCACGGACTCAGCCAGTATCTCGCGTGGTTCCGAAACGGCAGGTCCTTCCTGCCGGGCAGAGACACCCTGCCGGCCCCGGCAATCGCCGGCATGGCCCCATACAACGCCGGGCCGAACAGGACGCTCACCAGTGCCGCCGAGGCAAGCCGGTTCGCCCGCTTGGCCTCGGCCCGGGCGAACCCGACACCCGCCAGCACCGCCACCATCGCGTAGAACGGCAGGAAGAACATGAACTGGTCGGGCACCGTGTAGCGAATGGCGAACAGCAGGTGGACGGCGGCCAGGCCGGCGAAGGCCCGCGGCAGCGCCCTCGACGGACGGGCCCGAAGCGCCAACAGCCCGACGACCGCAAGCGGCAGGCCGGCGTTGGGGAAGTTATACGCGACGTATCCGGCCCCCAGCGCGACGGCCCGAAGCGACCCGCCCAGGACGTGGCCTTGCCAGCTTCGGCCGAACAGGGCCGACCGAAGAGCCGCGGGCAGCCCGGCGCCGGTGGCATGGTGGGCGACCATGACGAGCAGCCCGGCGGCCCCGACGGCCCAGGCGACGAGCAGCAGACCGACGGCATGCCACCGCAGCCGGCGGCGCAGGCACAGGCCGATCACCACCAAGCCGTATACGGCCGCGGAGAGGAGAGCCAGGTTGTGGGCCGTCAGCGCCAGCCCGTTCAGCGCGCCCAGCAGCAGCACGAGGTGCCCGCGCGGGCGGCGGAGAAGCGACAGCAGGACGTTCAACTCGGCCGTGAAAAGCGCAGCCAGCACGACCTGGCTCTCGCAAACGGTGGACAGCCACCAGGTCGTGTGCCCCAGGCCGAACAGCCCCGCCGCAAACCACGCCGACGTCGGACGCGCGGGAGTGAGCCGGCGGACCACCAAGGCGACGTTGGCCACAGCCAACGCCCCGCACACCGCCGAGACGAGATTCATCCGCCACGCCGGCGGACCCAGCGGAAGCCCGCTGAAGACCTTCCCGAGAAGGATCAACAGCGGGTGAGAAAGCGCCAGCCCCAGCCAACCGCTCAGATCGAAACGCAGGATCCGCCACTGGAAGATCCCGCTGTCCTGCCAGGCCGGGCCGCGCTGCGCCGTGGCCGCATACAGCGTCACGAACAGCAGGAAGACCCCGGCGTAGAGCCTCCAGGTGGAGCAGGCCCCTTGGGCGGAACCGTGCGAGTTGGCGCCGACGGCGTTCGGGTCCATGTCCTCTGCGTCGCGAAGCTTCGTGGCGACCGGTTGGCGCAGCGGAGATCATATTACTAACAGGGCGCAAGGGCGGCAAGTGGGTGCCGGCAGTTCGAAGCGGCTCGGCCACCACGGCGCGAGACCCGTCGGCTTGCGGCACGAGGAGCCCCCCGCCTGCCGCCGGCCCTGCCGCCGCCGCCGGAATGCCGAATCGGTCGGAACCGCCGTTGACTCCGAAACGTCAAATTGGTGCAGACCCATAGGATGCTTTCGGTGTATAATACTATGGTGGTGACATAACACCTGGGAAGGCAGAAGATGGCTACGACTCATTCCAAGACAACCGTCGTGGCGCTCTGCGTTGCGGCCTTGGTCGTTGCTCCCCTCCCGCCACAAGCGACCGGTCAGTCCAGGAGGGGGCTGAGTCTCAGGGGCCCCGGGGACCTGAGCACGCTGTCGCGCGGGACGCCCTCTGACGTCTTTCGGAACTACTCCTTCGGCCTGGGATCCCTACAGGCCAGACCGGCGGCGCCGGGGACAAGTGTCTTGCGCAGCTCCATCGATCGGACGGGCCTTACCTCCGTCTACCGACGCAGCCTCCTGAGCGTGCCCGGCAGCATGGGTATCGCCAACGCGGATCGGGACCTCCTGAGCCGCCCCAACAGCAAGCTGTTGGTTCCGCGAAGCCGACTGGGCATCACAGGGGGGGCGGTGAGCGGACGCGTGGGCGGGCCCATGTTTGAACTGCCCATCGCGCCGATTGCCCCGACGGGCGCTGTCGCGGGGAGCCCCGTTACGGCGCTCGCAAGGACCAATGACGGCGCCAACAGCAGCATCGGGGACGTGCTGGCCAAACAGGATGAGACGGCCTTGGGCGCCGCCAGGGCCTATCTCCAGGCACTCGAGGCGGCGGCCACCTCCAAACTGAGGGACAGCACCGAGCCGATCACCTCGCTGGTGCCGACCCCGCCGAGCGAGTACCGCGAGCACATGGCCAAGGGAGATCGGGCCTTCCGGGCCAACAACCTCCACGAGGCTTACAGCGAGTTCCGCATCGCAAACGACCTGGGCGGCGGAGACCCGGAAAGCTTGATCTGCCTGACGCACACACAGTTCGCCCTTTCGCGGTACTCCTACGCCAGGGCCTCGTACTTCCTTCAGCGGGCCATCAAGTACATGCCCGAACTGCCCCTTACACCCCTGCGCCCGAGGGATTTCTACGACAGCGCCGCCAAGTACGCCGAGCATATGGTTTCCCTCGAGGAGCACCTGGAGAAGGACCCTGCCGACGGCGAGGCGCTGCTCCTGCTGGCATACTTCAGGTGGTTCCAGAAGACCCAGGACGCCAAAGCCACCCACAAGGCGCTGTCGGGGGCCCTTGCCGGCGCCCTGAAAAGGAAGAAGACCCACCTCCTCGAGGCCGTCGAGACCTTCTGGGACGGCATGGTGGCGACCGGCAAGGTATCGGGAAAGCTCCTTCCCGCCGAAGAGCCCGGTGCTTCAGCCGGGCCCGGCGGCGGCGTTTCCGCGGCGGGAACGTAGACCGCCGCGTGTGGCCCCGCTGCGCTCCTCGCCGGTCGCGACTGACGTCCCCTTGCGGTGGCGGGCGCGGAGCGGACAGATGGGCCCGGCCCGAGTTTCTTCCCACGCAGCCCGAGTTGGAGAAGGTCTGCTTCGTGTCTTCCGGGGAGCTCGTGCCCCCGGGATGAGCATTCGGCGAGCATTGGCGGCTGTTGGCGCATGGTAAGGCGGTGAGTATAGTTAAAGTGGCTTCCGCAACCCGCCGATGTCAGATTGGGCTTCTGCCCGTAACCTGATTTGTGCGTTAGACCTATGCCCGAAGCCGATAAAGAGCCACCCAACGGGATGCGACGCCCCAGTCGACTGGTGTGGCTGGTGAGCACCGTGGAGGGTCTCGCGCAGCGCCATCGCGTCTTCACGAACGTCGCAGTACACTCCTTCCTGTTCGCGGTGGCGCTTCTGCTGGCCTACCTGGTGCGCTTCGACACCGGGCTGCCGGGGGCAGGCGAGGAAGACTGGTTCCTGAAGCTCTACCTGCCCTGGCTGCCGGTCTTCGTGGGCCTCAAGCTCCTGATCTTCAACAAGATGAAGCTGCTCCGCAGCGGATGGCAGTACGCCGGCATCCGCGACGTTGCGAGCATCCTGATCGCCTCGTGGCTGTTCATGTTGATTATGTTCATCATGGTGTACGTGTTCCGCTACGGGCCGAGGCTTCTGAGCGAACAGACCGGCAGGACGGTTTCCATCCCGATAATCAGCCAGATCATCACGTATTTCGGCACCTACTCACAGGGCGTGCTGGTGCTCGACTTCCTGGGCACGGTCTTCCTGGTGTCTACGGCGAGGCTGGGTTTCCGGCTGTACCGGGAGGAGCTTCGTCCGGTCTCCTCCGAGGGCCTTCGCCGCGTCCTGATCGTGGGCGCGGGCAACACCGCCGAGACGATCATCCGCGAGATCCGCCGCATGAAGGTGGAGCGGTACACAGTGGTCGGCCTGGTGGACGACGAGCCGGGCAGGAAGGGGGTCCTCATTCACGGCGTGCCGATCCTCGGCCAGACCGAGGACATCCGCAGGATCTGCGACGAGGAAGAGGTCGAGGAGATCATCATCGCGATGCCCTCGGCGCCGCAGAAAGCGCTCAGCCGGGTCATCGACCTGTGCACCGGCACGAAGTTGAAGTTCCAATCGCTGCCGGGAGTGGCCGACCTGATCGAGGGGCGGATGGTCTCGCAGATGCGGCCGGTGGACATCGACGACCTCCTCGGGCGGGAAGCGGTGGAGCTGGACGAGGAGGCCCTCAGGCGGTTCCTCCGCGGCAAGCGGGTGCTCATTACCGGCGCCGGGGGGAGCATCGGCTCGGAAATGTGCCGCCAGGTCGCCAGGTACCAGCCCGCCCAACTGATCCTCGTCGAGCAGGCCGAAACGCCTCTCTTCGACATCGAGAACGAGCTCCGCGCCAACTGGAAGGAGATCCCGCTGGCCGCGCTCATCTGCGACATCCATGACCGCGCCCGCGTCTTCAGCGTCTGGCAGGAGTACCGCCCCGAGGTCGTCATCCACGCCGCCGCCCACAAGCACGTGCCCATGATGGAAAGCAACCCCTGCGAGGCCGTCAAGAACAACGTCCTCGGCTCGAAGAACGTCGCCGACGCCTCCTGCCGTTTCTCCACGGAGGAGTTCGTCACCATATCGACGGACAAGGCCGTCAATCCCTCCTCGGTCATGGGGGCGTCCAAGCGCGTCGCGGAGATCTACACCCAGGCGCTCAACGGGCGAGCGGGCTGCCGGACGAAGTTCAAGGCCGTCCGTTTCGGCAACGTGCTGGGCTCCAACGGCTCGGTCGTGCCCACCTTCCGGAGACAGATCGCCGCCGGCGGGCCCATCACGGTGACCCACCCGGAGATGAAGCGCTACTTCATGACCATCCCGGAAGCCGCCCAATTGGTGCTCCAGGCCGCCGCCACCGGCGAGGGCGGGCAGGTCTACCTGCTGGACATGGGCGAGCCGGTCAAGATCGCCGATCTCGCCAGGAAGATGATCACTTTGAGCGGCTTCCGCCCCGGGGGAGACATCGACATCGTCTTCACGGGGATTCGGCCGGGGGAGAAGCTCTTCGAGGAGCTCCGAACGGAGGGCGAAGACATCGAGCCCACCGTGCACCCGAAGGTGCGCATCTGGAAGAGCCGCCCCACGGACTGGGCGAAGATCGAGGCCACGATCGGGGAACTGACGAAGCTTCAGAACAGCTTCAGCCGGGCCGACATCATCGCGGCAGTGCGGAAGCTCGTCCCGGAATACGTGCCGCCAACCGCCCCGGCCGAGGAGTCCGCCGGGGAGAAGCTCGATCAAGACGAAGGCGGTGCCGGAGTAAAGGCGACCGCCTGGCCGGGCCGGTCATGAACGCCACGGAAGCAACCTCGTGAACGAACAAACGGTTCCCCTTTCAAAGCCCGATATCACGAAGGCGGAAATCGACGCCGTCGTGGAGGTCCTGCGAAGCGGGCGGTTGAGTCTTGGCCCCCGGCTGGAAGCGTTCGAGGCCGCCTGCGCCGAACGCGCCGGCCGGGAGTACGGCATCGGCGTCAACAGCGGCACCAGCGGCCTGCACCTCTGCATGAAGGCACTCGGCATCGGGCCGGGCGACGAGGTGATCACGACCCCCTTCTCCTTCATCGCCACGACAAACGTCGTGCTCTTCGAGCGGGCCAGGCCGGTGTTCGTGGACATTGACCCGGAAAGCTACAACCTCGACCCCGCGGCCATCGAAGCGGCCGTCACGGAACGCACGAAGGCGATTCTGCCCGTCGAGGTCTTTGGCAACACCGCCCATTTCGACGAATACGAGCGGATCGCACGCGAGCACGGCTTGCTGATGATCGAGGACTGCTGCGAGGCACTCGGCGGGGCATTGGGCGACAGGCCGGCCGGGGGCTTCGGCGATTGCGGGTGCTTCGCCTTCTACCCCAACAAGCAGATCACCACCGGCGAGGGAGGCATGATAGTCACGGACAGCCGGGAGGTCCGCGACCTGTGCGTATCCCTCCGCAACCAGGGCCGGGCCAGCGAAGCCTGGCTCAGCCACGCCCGCCTGGGCTACAACTACCGGATGAGCGAGCTCAGCGCCGCCGTCGGCCAGATCCAGATGAGCCGGCTGGATGAGATCCTCCAGAAGCGACGCAACGTTGCCCGGATGTATGACGACGCCCTGAGCGACGTTGAGGGCATTCACCCGCCACCGATGGCCGAGCGTGACCGGGCAAGCTGGTTCGTCTATGTCGTCCGCCTGGCGGACGGTTTCTCGCCACAGGACCGCGACGCCGTCATTGCGGCACTGCGATCCGGCGGCATCGGATGCAGCAACTACTTCGCCCCAATCCACACGCAGCCTTATGTCACGGACCTCCTGGGGACAAAGCCGGGGGATTTCCCCGTCACCGAGCGCATCGCCGCCCGCACGATCGCCCTGCCGTTCTTCCCTCGGATGACCGAAGCTCAGATCGACAGAGTCACAGGGGCGCTGCTCGAGACCTTACGCAAGGTGCCCCTGCGCAGCGGAGGCTAGCCGTGGAGCCGGTTCGCCACGCCATCTCCGTGGACTTCGAGGACTGGTACCAATCCACGGTTGACGCCTCCGCCGACCTGTCCGATCGCTTCCGGCACAGCACCGGCAAGGTCCTGGAGGCCTTCGACGTCCACGGGGTCAAGGCCACCTTCTTCATCCTCGGTCTCGCCGCGGAGAAGGCGCCCGCTCTGGTCAAGGAGATCGCCCAGGCCGGGCACGAGGTCCAGAGCCACGGCTACGGGCACGTGGAGCTGTTCAAGCTCGATGAGGAGGCCTTCCGCCAGGACCTGCGGAAGGCCAAGGTACTGATCGAGGACATTGTCGGCTCGGAGGTGTTTGGCTACCGGGCGCCCAGCTTCTCGATCGACGAGCGGACGCCGTGGGCGCACGATGTCCTCGCCGAGACCGGGCATCGCTACAGCTCGTCCGTCTTCCCCATCAAGATGTCGCGTTACGGCGTTGAGGGCTATCCGCCGGAGCCGCGGATCTTCCAGACGCCTGGCGGTCGGCGGATCATCGAGGCGCCGGTTGCATGCTTCGACTGGCTGGGCAAGCGCCGCCCCTGCGGAGGCGGCGGGTACTTCCGTCTCCTGCCCTACTGGGTCATCCGAAAGGCCTGGCGCCAGCTCGACCGCATCGGCCGCCCGGGCGTCGTATACATTCACCCCTACGAGTACGACCCGGGCGAGATGAGCGCCTATGGCGATGCCGTCTCGCTCAAGACGCGGCTGCACCAGAGCACCGGGCGAAAGGGCTTTCCCGGCAAGGTTGACAGGCTTTTGCGGGATTTCGAGTTCACGACGATAGGTGAGATCGTCGGCTCCCTTCTGGGGAGGCTGTAGGTTGGCAAGCCTCTTTGCCTTGGTTGGTCGGAGCCCTGAAGAAAGGCTCGCCGTATGTCACGCGGTGCCGTGACCAAGTTTGAATCAGCCTTCGCCGACTGGCTGGGCGCCGAGAGGGCCTTCGCGTTCTGGAAGGGCCGTGTCGCGATGTACGCCATTCTTCGGGCCATGGGTATTGGCGCAGGCGACGACATCATCGTCGCCGGCTACACGTGCAAGGCGGCCGTGCGCCCCGTCAAGTACGTCGGCGCCACGCCGGTTTACGTGGATATCGACCCGGTCACCTACTGCATGGACCCACAGCAGATTGCCCCCAAGCTCACGGCGCGGACCCGCCTGATCGTGGCCCAGCATACGTACGGGTACCCGGCGGACATGGAGGCGATCATGGACATTGCGGGCGCCCATGGCCTCCCCGTCGTCGAGGATTCGTGTCTGGCTCTCGGCTCCACCTACAAAGGCAAGCTTTGCGGCACGTTCGGCGTGGCAAGCTATTTCTCATTCCAGTGGAACAAGCCTTTCACGACCGGCATAGGCGGAATGGTGACCACCAGCAGCGCCGAGCTGGCCGGCAAGCTGGAGACGCTTTGCAGCGAGGAACTGCACCGACCTGCCGCCCGGCCGGCCGCCGGGCTGTCGGCCCAGCGCCTGGCATACCGCACCCTCGTCTATCCTCGGACCACGGCCTTTGCCACGAACCTCTTCCGCTGGTTGACGATGAAGGGGCTCGTGGTCGGCTCCTACAGCCAAAGCGAGTCGCAGGGCGATATGCCGGAGAGGTTCTTCACCGGCATGGGGGCGTCGCAGGCCCGCTCGGGATTGCGGCAGATGCGAAAGCTTCAGCGGAATATCGCCCATCGCCGGCAGATGCAGCGAACCTATGACCAACTGCTCAGGGAGGCCGGCTGGCTCGTACCCGAGATGCCCAACGCCGTGGACCCGGTTCTGGTGCGCTACCCCGTTCGCGTGGCCGACAAGGCCCAAGCCGTTGCCGAGGCGCCGCGGAAATTCATCGAGCTGGGCACATGGTTCGAGTGCCCACTTCACCCGATCCAGACGCCGATGGAGCCCTACGACTACCGCGATGGAATGTGCCCCGATGCCGAGCGGGCGGCTCGCGAGGTGGTCAACCTGCCAACCCATCCGCGAGCGAATGAGCGGACCGCCCGGGCCAGTGTGGAGTTCATCAGGCGGATTGGCCCGGCGTAGGGCGCGCGGGCACTTGATCAGCGGCTCATCCTGTGCACTCCGGGTTTGGGGACGAAGCGACCTCTCAGGATGATCCACGACCAGACGCCCTTCAACGACCCCAGGCCATACGCGAAGTGCATGATCGAGCAGGCCAGGGGCACAAGCAGGGCGACGCGTGCGCTTTGGCTCCGCGCAATGGCCAGGGCCCCGTGGATCAGCCCGAGAAGGTACAGCCCCGCATAGGCGGCCAGGCCAAACACCAGCGGCCACCACAACAGGGACCCGATGATCCACACGATCCACCCCAGCACGAACAAGATCGGCACGATCTGGCGGAATCTGGCCGGACGCCTGTGCTTCTGAATCGTCCGAATTCGCCAGAAGCCGTACTGATAGTACTGACGCGCCAGCTTTCCAAGGGTCGCCCGGGAGAAATACCGACTCCGGATTGCCGGATTCAGGTATTTCCTGCCTCCGGCTTGCTTGAGCCGCTGTAGGAACTCGTCGTCCTGGTTGCGAACAAGCTCCTCATCGTACAGGCCGATCTTGTCGTAGACCCATCGCCAGCAAGCTGGAAACGGCACGGCTTGCGAGTATCCTTCCCGCAGTCCCTCAACACGACTGCTGCCCGGACCGACGCCGGCCGGGCTGCTCATGGCGGCGGCGATGACCTTGCCGACATACGTGGAGGCTACGGTCTCCATCGGTCCCCCGGCGCCCCATGCATCCGGATGCTCCTGCATCGCGCGAACGCACTCAGCGATGAAGTTCGGGGCCATGACGGCGTGTCCGCTGATGATCTGGACGATGTCGCCTTTGGATTCCCGAATCCCGATGTTCATCGCGGCCGGGGTGACCCGGCCAGGGTTGTCCAGCAGGCGGATCCGAGGATCTTGCGCGGCCATCCGTCCGACGATCTCCCGCGTGCCGTCGTCACTTATCCCGTCCACGACCACTACTTCGATCTTGTCGGGGCGATAATCATTCTCCACGATGCTGCGGATGGTTCGTTCGATGAACTCGGCCTCATTACGAATCGGGAGAACGACGCTGAACAGCGGAAGGTCCGGGGATTTGCCCATCGTTCCTGGCTCACTCATTGTCGGGTCGGTCTCTCCGGGGCGCCTTGCGGTGAATGGTTGCGCGCCCTCCGGAAGTACATGTGTTCACGGTCGACCTGGAACAGGTCCCATCCACCTTCCTTGTAGAGAGCGACGGCTGGGGCGCTCTTGATCGGCGTCGTGACCCATAAGGTCTGATAGCCGTGATCCCAGCATTCCTGACACCAGGCCGCCACCAGGGCCCGGGCGATGCCTCGGCGGCGGAACTCGGGGCGGACCCCGAGAAACAGCAGCCTGACCGACGTTCCGGGCGGATCGTCGGGCGGCTGGGAAGCATCCTCTTCAGCCGGCCGGCGCCGGAGGCGCCTTCGGATGCTCTCGAGCAATCCTCGGACCCCCTCTGCAAGTCGCTTCCGCACGGGGGAGCTGACGAGCGCTTTCCAGGCAAACGTACAGGCCAAAGGTGGGAAGTATCTGAAGATGAATCGCTTTCGGAGCCCCGGTTCTCCCCCGACGACAAAGCCGACGACCCGATCGCTGTCTTCGTCCACGGCCACAAAGCAAATCCCCTTGGGCTTCCTGATGTAGTACCGGTAGTGCGCCCGAAGGAACGACGGGCCCAACAGGGTGACGACCCGGCCTGGCAGCGCTTCGACATGACACAGAACCAGGCTGGGCACGTGCTCCAGCCTCGCTGGAACTACTGCCGGCGGCGAGGTCCCCGTTGTGTCAGGTGTTTTGCTCATGGTCTGCGCTGCCGCTCGTTTGGCCTGTCACGGGAGAGATCGACTGAGGATCGGACCGAGGATGCGAGTGGCCCAGAGCGGCAGCTTCTTCCACAGCTCGATCTTGCGCCTGTACTTCGGGTTGTTGGGGCTGCGGACCGTCAACTCCGTGCCGGGGCGGACCCAGAACTGGTACTTCAGGTCGATCCGCTGGCAGTCCCACTGCTTCTTGAACTTGTGGTGCGGGCTGTCAAGCGTGGACGGCCCGAAGTCGAACCATTCAGCCCCCCGCGTGCAGTAGTGCTTGAACACCGTCCAGTACAGCAGATGATTGGGCGAAAGCCGGTTGAACTCCACGCGCGTGATGCCCCAGACGCTTTCCACCAGCCCGTTGAAGTGGAACACCAGCCGCGCCGCCACCGTCTGCCCCTCGAAACGGGCAACGAACATCCTGGTATTGTCCGGGAACGTCTCGAGCATCCCGCTAAAGAGCCTCCGCGCGTAGCACGGCGAGCCCAACTGGTGCATGCGCCTTGTGTAGACGTCGTAGAAATCATCCAGCAGTTCCAGCCCGCCCGCCTCGGCCGTGACACCTTTCTTCTCGGCCTTGCGAATGTGGTTGCGGACCTTGGTCTCGCTCTTGAAGCTGCGCCACAACTCCTCCGGGTCCGGAAGGAGGCGCAGACGCATCGCGATCTTGTCGGTCGGCTCCTGGAGGCCCAGACCCAGTTCCTGGTCGGTGCGCAGCTCGATCGATTCGCACCCCAGCTCCGTGGCAATCTCCACCGCCCGGCGAAACAGCGCCTCGATGCTCTTGCGGTCTTCGGCCAGTGGGCCGCCATAGCTGGCATAGGCCTGCGAGATCATCCGGTTGCCGAACAGCCGGCTCTTGACCTGCGTCATCGGCAGCACGCCCCGCACCTCGCCGCCCCCCCGCGCGACCAGATAGAACGAGCGCAGGCCCATCACGCGTTCGGCCATCGCCCCCCAGGCGGGCAAATGGCAGAGCTTGGCCTCCGGCCTCCGGCGGACAAACGCGTCACAGGCGGGATCCGCACCTGTTGAGACGCAAACGCTCATGAACTGCTCCGTCGGTCTGACGGGGCCCGCAGCTCCCGGGCCAGTTGCCCGTATATCCGTTCCATCGCCTCGGCAATCTCCTCGGGCTTGCTCGTATCGACGGACAAGCCGCGGTCATACTGCCTGATGATGTCCTCGCTGCCCGAGCCGGCCGGTCCAATGACCGGCTGGCCGCAGCACATGTGATTGTAGAGTTTGTTCCCTAGGCCCTGAAAGGCATTAGGTGAGTACTGGTGGTCCACTAAGGAATCGCGCAGGAATAACCTGAACGGGCCTGCAATGACGAATGGTGAATGACGAACCTGCCTGCCGGCAGGCAGGTGACGAACGCCCGGAAACACCCGCGCATTGCGTCTCAATTCGCCCTTTTCCATTCGGCATTCGTCATTCGTCATTCGGCATTCCTCATCGCTCCCCTCTTTTCCTATGCGGAACACACGGCCCCGGTTCGGTCCGCAGGCCGAGCATCCGCTCGTAGAAGCCCAGCAGCAACTCCGCCTCGCTCTCCCAGTTCAGTCCGCCCCGGATGGCCCGCTGGCCATTTCGAGAGTACCGAAGCATCCTTTCCGGGTCGGCGAGCAGTTGCATTGTCCGGTCGGATGTCTCCTTCACGTTCGCCGGGTCGACGAGGATGCCCGCACCGCACGACTCAACGTACCAGCGGCTGCACGGGAGCCCGGCCGAGATCACCGGCAGACCGTAGGCCATGTATTCGAGGATCTTGATCGGCAGGGCGTAGCGGTGGCTGGGGATTGGGTGCAGCAGGCACAGGCCCACGGTGGAGGCCCGGATCAGGCGCAGGGCCTCGGGGAACGGCACCTTCCCCTTCGCGGCGACCCGATCGGTAAGGTCGTGGCAGTCCAGGAACCGCCTCATCTCATCCAGCAGGCCGGGGGGAATCGGGCTGCCGATGATGAGCATGTCAAAGTCCTGGCCGCGGTCCCTCAGCTCCCTGGCCAGGTGGAGCATGTCCATCGCGCCCCGCACAATCGACACGCCGCCCGCATAGATGAGCGACGGTCTGGCCTGGAACTCTTCGAGCGTTCGGGGCGTGATCTCCAGCATGTTCTGGATCGGCAGGTTGCGGACGGACTGGTGAGGCTGGCGGTATCTGTCCTCGATCATGGAGGCCTCGATCACGCCCATGCCCTGCAGGCAGAAGATCTCCAGGAGCCGATCGGCCACAGAGACGGGCCACCGCAGCGGCTTGGGGATCCAGAACTTCGTGAGGATCTGTCCGGGCGTGTCCTCGTGGGTGTCGAAGACGACCGGCTTCCCGGAGATCAGGCGCAGCAGCCAGCCCATTGGCACGAACTCCGGGTCATGGAAGTGGTACACGCGCGCCGCGATGCCCAGCGCCCTGACAAGCGCCACCCACCCCAGCAGCACGGCGCGGCGGAGGCGGTGTGAGATGGTCGGCAGAGCGTGGACGCGGACACCCTCGACGATCTCGTCCCGGTCGTGCGGAGCCAACAGGTGCACCTCGTAGCCCGCCCGGGCCAGAGAGACGCACTCCTTGTAGAAGATCCTGTCGTCGAACGGGCCGTGCCCCGTCGTGATGTGGCAGATCACCGTACCGCTGCGCGATCCCTGCATTCTCGTGGGCCTCCCCTGCCGTGCCTACATCGTAAACCACTTGGACTTGCGGTGCCTGGTCCAGTACCGGTGCAGATGCCATCCGGCGTACGTCCAGGGGCGGCGTATCTTGACGACCCGGTACTTGGGAACGCACCGCCCGCCCCACCCCCGGAAGAACCGTTCCACGCCGGGGACAGTCGAGCCCTCGAAGTCGAACGTCAGCCCTTTCTCGTGCGTGTCCTGTACCATTCGATCGATCAGGACCCTGCTCCAGAGATTCAGAGGACCGTGTCGGGCCTCCTTCCGGATGCCGCTTGCCACGTAATAGCCGCTCACGTGGTCCCACAGCAGGAGCGTGGCGCAGACACTCCTGCCGTTGGCCTCCCTGGCCAGGTAGATCCGACCGGCATCCCTGTCGGCTAAGCGGTTCCACCACTGTCGCAGCCTCGGCGCACCCGCGCGGATTGACATGCTCTTGTATTCGGCTGTGTCCCGAAACAGCTCGCAGAACTCCTCGTAATCGGCCGTCGTGGTGACCGTCCCGCTGCTGTCCTTCATCAACTGGTACCCCTTGCGGAGGTCCCGGCGGTGCGAGGGGGTCATCTCCCGGTGCCACTCGGCCAGCGGGCACGGCGGGACCTGATACGTGTACCCGAGCGACACGTCAAACCCGTTCCAGAGGTACGGCATGAGGTCGGTGTGCTCCGGCGGCAGGCAGTAGTCGTACATGCCCATGGCCGGGCTTTCCGCCAGCAACTGCAAAAGAAGCTTCTTCTCTTGCGAAACCCGCAGCACGTGGGACTTCTTGGCGCTCTCCCGGATCAGCGGGCCGTTGTACGCCGTGAACTCCGGACGCCTGGCAGCCTTCGTGCCGAGAAAACGCATAGGCATGGTGACCATGCCGGCTTCGATTCGACCCTCCTTGTCCCGCAAGACGTCGATGCGCAAGTCATCGGTCAGGGCCAGAAGATACCAACTCGTATGAAAGATCGTGCCGCCCTTGGCACGACGCACGAAGTCGTCCCAGTCGGAATACTGGCTCTCTTGAAGAATCTCGGCCATCGCGAGGTCCTTTTTCCGATGAGGCCCGGTTACGCTGCTTGCCGCTGCTTGAGCCCCGGCCGTCGGAGCGCTCAGCTATTCTACCGATTCTAGTCGTCCGGCGGTTCGTTCTCCGGTCCTTGTGGCTTGGGGCAATCGGCGTCCAGCACGGCGGCGCGTTCGCCCAGCCAGGTCAGCATGCGCCGGTAATGCTCGGTGGCCGGGGCGTTTGCGATGAACAGGTCCACGTGGCACAGGACTGCCACGGCCCCGCCGACGGCGGCGACACGATCCAGCCGCTTATACAACTGCGACCATGTCTTCTCGGACGATACGTCCTCCACCGCGTCCATGAAGACCAGGGGGATTTCCATTACATCCGCAGGCCCGTCCGCCTCCAGGTCCCATAGCCGGTAGGGCCAGGCCAGTCCTGCGCGAAAGCCCTGATTGTCGTGGAAGCCACACGTCGAGTCCACTTCGAGACCGGCCTCCGCCAGGGCGGCCGGACTCCTGGCGGCGTCCCACACCAGGTAGTGGTTCCGATGCCACGTCACTTCACGGCCGGCAGTCGCGGACAGCTCCCGTCTCTCGTGCCCGTAACGGCGCAGCGCCAGAGCGTCGATGCTTCCGTGCAGCCCGATGCGGTGCCCGTACCTCCCGGCCATCCGCAGCAACTGCCGCAGCCGGTTGATGGGTCTGCCGCCGTGAGCTCCGAAATGTCGAAAACTGTAGGGCCCCGTCATGAAGAAATAGGTTGCCTTGGCGCCGGCCTGCTGCTCCATTCGCATGAACGTTTCGTATGTCTCCCAGAATCGCCCGGCGTTCGCCACGTGGTGCCAGAGATCCCTCGCGGGCGCCAGACGGCCGCGAAGCAGCCCTGTGAGCGATCGAAAGCCATACCCCGCCATTTGAACGGGTGTCAGCGGATGCACGACGTCCACGTCATGGGTCAGGTAGACGGTCAAGCGCTGGCGGCCAGGGCGCCAGCCGTCGCTCAGTGCCGCCAGCGATTCGACGAGCTCGAGGGCCCATTCGCTCACGACCGGTCGCCGGCAGTCGACAGCCAGGGCCTCGCGAGAGACGCGACCCAGGTGGCCTCGGGCAGCCTGTGATTCCCGGAGTCCGGAAACGGTGTCGAACGCGAGCCGCAGCCTGTCAAGGCCCACCCGCACGACGCAGCCGGGGCTCCCTCCGGGCCAGGACAACTCGAAGACATTGCGCTGATTCCCGGACCGAAACTCCGCCACCAGACCGAAAGGCCGCAGCATCGTCCGTATGACGTACATCAACCGGTGCGAGTCGGGGAGGTCTTGCGGCACGGCGACAGATATCCCCGCGTGGTGCCCACGGCGCCACAGTGGCGCCGCCTCACGCGAGGGCGTGGAGTCCGAAGCGCTCAAGCCGTTTTGACCGGCCAGCTTGTTTGCTCTCCCAGGCAAGGCGATGATCCGGACCAATGGTAACGGGCCTGCATCCACACCAAGGCTTGGCAGCGCGATGCGCCGATGCGCGAGCGCAAGTGCTCACCTCCACACTATATCGGCCCGCAGAGCCGCAGAATCAAGTCCCAACGGCGAAACACACCGACGTGCCCCCGGCCTGCCTCGGCCGGCAAAAAGTTGGAGGAGGCCGTTGCTCTAGTCGATACAATAATGATAAAATTGGCCATAGGACTTGCCGGGAGGGGAGGCCTTTATGCCATGACCACGGCGCAACACCCCGAGCTCATCGGTGAAGAGCAGATCGATGACGGTCCTCAGGTGTTCGCCCCAGCCGTCGAAACGGGCATGGCGTGGCTGTGTTTCGTCGGCGTTTGGCTCTCCTTCTGCGTCGGCGGTCTGGCCATCGCTACGGTAACCGGCCAGAAGTTCATCGCTGTGGCGGCCATCGTGCCCGTCACGCTGGTGGGCATCATCTGGAAGCCCACGTTCGGTTTGTGCGTGCTGTTCCTCGTGGCCCCGATTGGGCGACTGCCGGGGCTCAGCCCGTTCGGCGAAGCCCTCAGCGTAGAGAAGGGCTTCGGCTTCCTCTTCTTTATCGGCGTCGGCATGAGCACACTGGCCGCCCGTGTCCGTCTGCGGCTTTCGGGTCCGGCCGCCATCGGTTCTCTCGTATTGGCGGTTCTCTCGGTTCTCTCGATTCTGTGGGCGCTTTATCCCCAAGTGGCCAGGAGTCGTTGTTTGACACTGTTCCAGTTTGCCGGTCTGGGAATCCTGGTGGCCTCCGTGGCCCGCGACAGGCGTTCGCTCATCTGGCCGCTGCGCCTTTATCTTCTCTCATGCCTGCTGGCGTTCGCCGCCTCTCAATGGACGGGGTTCGGGACCGAGTGGGGGGGCGGCAGGCGAGCGACCCTGGCCATATCCGAGAGGGTCATGAACACCAACGACTTTGCGAACATTCTCGGCGTCGGCGCGGTGACCGCCATCTACCTGAACCGCCGGGATCCGGTGCGTTTCCTTCGCTGGCTCTGGGCCGGGGCAGTCGTGATGCTGCCTCTGGCAATTATCATGACCGGCAGCCGCGGGGGGGCGCTGGCACTGCTTGTCACGATGCTCCTGCCTTTGGTCCTTCTCCGTCAACTGTCCAAATCCCCCCTCATGGCTGTCGGCGTGCTCGTCATTACGGTCCTGACGGTGGGACTCGTGTACGTGGGTCTGGAACACATGATTGCGTCGGAAACGGCCGACCGACTCACCGACCTGGGTCGCGCCAGGCAATCATTTTCCCTGCGCGTCTCGTTTATTACGCAGACAATAGCGTACGCGTTTGAACATCCTCTCGGTGCGGGCATGGGATGTTTCTTCACCAGGACCGGGCACGCCGTCCATAATGATCCGTTTTACCTCTTGGGGGCCCTCGGTTTTCCGGGCGCAGCGTTCTACGTCTGGCTGACGATAGCGGCGGTCCTTGTGATAAGGCGTGCCGAGCCGGGCTGGGAGAAATGGTACATCCGCGGGGTCTTCGTTTTCCTGACCGTCATGGGACAGTCCCATGCCGGTCTGTTCTACAAGCATTACTGGATGTTCCTTGCCATCATGCCGATCCTGGCAGGCCCTCGTCGTGCCGTCGGCGAGGACTACGAGGAACTGCGCGGCTACCCCATGGATGAAGGCCCCGCTGCATGAAAGTGTTGGTGATCACCTCCCCGACGCTTTTCCCCAGTGACCCACTACCCAACGCCGGGGTGTTCTTCGCCAATCTCCTTCGCGAGCTCAGCGCTCTTGTGGCGAAGGTCGTCGTCGTGACGCCGACGGCGTACGTCCCTCCGCTGCTGTTGAAGTTGCCCATGTTCTCCGCGCACAGGGGCATGGTGTACCGTCAATGCTGGAAGGGCATCGAGGTGTTCCGCCCCCGGGCGATCTCCGTCTCCCGCTTCGGGACCGCCCGCATGTGGGTCCACGCCAGGAACTGCTGGCTGGCGTCGATGCCTCTTTGCCGGTCGCTGCACCGCAGACATGGCTTTGACATCGTGATAGGCAACCAGCTCGGCCCCATGGCGCACCTGGGCCAGTGTCTCGCCCGGGACTTCGGGATTCGCTGCGTATCCTGGGGCATCGGCAGCGACGTCCATTCCTTGCCGGGCCTGTCCGCAGAGAACTCCCGCCTGCTCCAGCACAACCTCCGTAGCGGCGACATGATACTGACGGTCTGCGAGGCCATGCGGCAACTGCTGCTTCAGGCCCGTCCGACGGCACGAAACATCCACACGTTCTATCGGGGAATCGACCTGGCGTCTCTGGAAGGCGAGGTGGACCGCCCCGGCCTCCGGGCTAAGCTGGGGCTGTCCCCCGATCGCCGGTACATCCTTTCGGCTGGGGCCGTCCAGAAGACCAAGGGCGTGTATGAGTTCTACGAGGCCTTCAAGCAGCTTGCCGCGGCGCGAAGTGATCTGGCAGCCATCTGGATGGGCGAGGGGCCCGAGCGGCCCGCCCTGAGGAAACTGGCCCGCCAGGCGGGACTCGGCGATCGCTTCCAGCTTGCCGGGGCCGTGCCGAGAAACCAGTTGCTCGGCTATATGCGGGCCGCCGACCTGATGGCCTTCCCCAGCTATGCCGAAGGGTTGCCCAACGTGGTCGTGGAGGCCCTGGCCGCCGGGATGCCCACGGTCGCCTCCAACGTCGGCGGCGTCTCGGAGGTCGTCCACGACAAGGTGACGGGTCTGCTCGTAGAACCCACCGACGTACGCGCCCTTGCCCGGGCCATCGAGTACGTGCTGGACAACGCCGACGAGGCAACCGCGATGGCCGGCCGCGGGCGGCAGTTCATTCTCAGGCACTTCGACGTACGGCTGAACGCCCGTGTCCTCCTCAGAGTCCTTGAGCACGTCGTGAGCAACGCCTCGTGCGAGGCCCCCCTCCCGTCATGTGACGGCGTTCAGCCGGGCGAACTGCCCATTGACACACTGCGCAAACGCCACGGGGACTGATAGCGGCCGGTCACCGGATCCGCGAGTGTGAATCACGCACCGAGGGCTTGGGGCTCACCCGGACCTGACAGGCCCATCGGCCAGACGCCCAGTCCGTGAAACGTCATCCCTGCGGCCGGGGGCGACTTCGGCCGCCCGACCGTCCCTCTCGGCCAGGGCGGTTGTGCGGCGCTTGCTCGAGGGCTAGCTGGATGGGCGGCCGGTGCTGCCATGAAGAGTCCGGTTGCGCCTTTCCAGCATGACAAGCGTCCAGAGACAGTTGAACTGCCTTTCGCTGGCTGTGTTGATGAACGTGACAGTGTCGTCGAGTGACATGAGATCGCACAACGGCCCGCCCGAAGTCATTTCCGACCGCACATACGCCAGTGCGTCCTGGGGGGGCGCAGGCGGATGCGCTGGCCCGAAGATGATACGTCGCAACACCCTTTTCACGGGCCTCGGTAGCTTTACGGCATGCTCTGTTGCCCAGAATCGCATTCGGTAGCTTCTGTCCGTCGGCGCCACGCCGGCAGGCGCGACGGGCATGGCCGCGCAGTGGGGCGACAGCTTCATCAGGAACTCCCTGTACAGGTTGTTGTATCGCTTGAGCCTGTCGGGGACCTGCATGAAACGACGAAACAATGAGAAGGAGTAGAAGGGACTCGTCTGCCAGAGGAAGAATCTGGTGCGGTCTTCCCCCTCGAAGAGCCACTTCCTCCCGCGCTCATAGACGGCATAGTGTATGGCCTTCTGCACGAGCATCTCCTCGGGATACTG
The DNA here is from genome assembly GCA_964427875.1 of uncultured Planctomycetaceae bacterium. Classification (GTDB taxonomy): domain Bacteria; phylum Planctomycetota; class Phycisphaerae; order SM23-33; family SM23-33; genus CAYRVX01. The sequence continues at coordinate 17,058 of CAYRVX010000046.1, read as the reverse complement.
AGAAACCGTGTTTCTCATTTCCGAAAGGAGCGTCCCAGAACGGAGCTTCATGACAGCTTCGGCCTGATGGGCTTGGCAGCAGCCGTGGTGGCGTGCCAGAATATCGATCAGCGAATCCGTCGACCGAATACGAGGACACGGACGAAGATCCGGGAGCACCTTGTCTCCCCCGTCCCCCGTAATATACATGGCGCCGCGACCCCATCGGGCTACGATCTGCTCGAGGTAGGACAGGATATAGGCCATGCCGATGTAGTTCAGCCCGTCCTTGAAACGGACGAGTCTCTCCGCGTCGTGCCGTGTCGGAACGCGCGTCTTCAGGAGCTGCCAGTCGAAGCCGACGGCTTCGGCAACCTTCTCCGCAATTGAGGCGTCATGCCTCGCCCTCCCCCCTGAATCCAGGTAGGTTGCGGCAACGCAGGGTGCGCCCACCTTGGACAGGCCGGCTGCAACGGCCCTGGAATCGTGACCGCCGCTGAGGGATACGACATTCTGCCTGACATCCGGATGCGAGCCCCAATTCGTGCAGACAGACTCGAAGATGCCAACGAGCTCGGACGCATACCGCGCAGGGGAACCGGGCGCCGTGTCCTTGTCATCCATGTTGAACGTGAAGAGCACGCTGCGCTTCAGGCGAATGGGGTGTGACTTGAAGCACGCGTGCAAAAGCATTGCTCCCGGAGCACGCGTCACGTCCTGGAAGAGCGTTCGCCGACCCAGCGGGTACCCGAGCCAGATAGCCTGCGCGCAACCTATCCTATCGTAATCCGGCCGGGGCTTCAAGCTCTGGACGAACTTGCACTCCCTCGCCAGCAGCAACTGCGAGTCGCTTGCGTGATAGTACAGGGGCAAGCGTCCCAGGGGATCTGTGAAGACCAGGAGTTCCTTCTTCTGTGATGACGCAATCAGGACGATGTACTCCCCTTCGGCTGCAATGATCCACTCCCCCACCCGGCTTTCTGTTCCGGGCGGGTCGTCAAACGCCTGCTCTGCGATGCCTCGCAGTTGTGCGCCTAGAAGGGCCGCGTCCTTGTTGTAAACCCTCCCCTCGAAGAAGACCGCGTTCTCTCCCTCGGTGAATGAGCTGATAGGGTACTGCGGATAACCGACTTGCCCCACGCGCAGTCCCGGCACTGACAACAAGACGGTGGCGGCGTAGTCCTCGGCGTGCAGCATGCAGGCCTGCGCCTCCTTGAAGGCCGTGGCATCATTCTCCCCGGGTTTCGAGGTGGCCCAAACGGTTAGTCCTGGCATTTGGCTGGTCTCCCTCTACTGCTCGCAGGCAAACTGGCAGAATGCTTGCGTGGAACGCACGAGCGGGTGCCGTGATAACATTGCGAAGCGCTGGTCATACTGACCGTCGTACATCCCGAGCCGCACGATTCGACGGATTCCGCATAAACGTCTGCCGCGCCCATCGAAGGCTATCCTCCGTGGTTCTATCACAAAGACGTTTGCCTGGCAACGCCCGATTCCTCCGCAGGCCGGCTTGCGGCCCACGTGCGCGGGCCCGTTGAGGCCCGAGAGGACCCCCCGCTGTGCATCCGCCGGGGCCCTGCCAATTTCGTTCGGGCTCCAGACCAGACGCCAATATGCCGACGAAAGGGAATGACGTCGTCGCAAGCCCCGGGTCGCCTCCAGCCCTCAGGGCCCCGAGTCGCCCAGTGTCCTGGCAGGCTTGGGCGAGCCGCACGAACACGCCGCGCGAGCGGCCCGTATAATCGGATGCGGGCATCTTCCGCCCGAGCTCAGGACGGGCACATGGCTCAGGACGGGCACATGGCTCAGGACAATCTGTCATCCGACACGGGCCCCGACGCCCCCGCCGAAGCGCAGAGCGACCCGATCGCCACCGATCGACCACCCGACGACGGGGTGAAGAAGGCCTCGGGGGGATTCGTCAAGCACGTTGTGACCCTCGGCGGGGGCAACGTCGTGATGCAGGCACTGGCCATCGCATGCGCGCCTGTGATCTCCCGCCTGTTCGCGCCGGAGGCGTTCGGCGCCGTGGCCCTCTTTGCCTCGATCGTCGGCATGGTCTCCGTGGTGTCCAGTCTCAGGTATCACCAGGCGCTGATGCTGCCCAAGGAAGATGAAGACGCGGCGAGCATTCTCGCTCTCTGCTTTCTGCTCGTTGCGGGGATCACGGCGCTGGCGGCCCTGGCTCTGGCGGTCGGCGGGTCAAGCCTGTTGCGGATTCTCAGCGCATCGAAGCTGGAACCCTACAAATGGCTTCTGCCCGTCGGGGTCTTCGCAGCGGGCATCACGCGGCCGCTGGCCACCTGGCATTCCCGACACAAGCGATTCAAGATGCTCGCGGGGGCCGGGATCGCCGCGACCTCGAGCCGGGTCACCGTGGCCATAGGCGCCGGGGCCCTCGGCTTCAACCTGGGTGGACATCTCATCCTCATTCGTTTGCTCGGGATGGTCATCTCTCCCGTGTACCAGGCCTTCCGCCTCGTCTCGGGGGAAGGGCGGTTTGTGCTGAGCAGCGCATCCCCATCGAGGATGCGCCGCCTGGCGGCGCGATACGCCAAGTTCCCACTGGTAAGTACCTGGTCGGCCCTGTTGATCGGCGTCTCGCAGAACGTTCCGGTCCTCATGCTGAGCGCGGCCTTCGGCATGGCGATTGTCGGATTCTACTCGCGGGCGCAGATGCTGATCATGCTGCCGATGGACTTGATCTTCAACTCTCTGGGGCAGGTTCTCTTCCAGCGCCTCGCGGAGAAGAAGGCCGCCGGGCAAGACCTGGCACACCTGGTCGCAGAGGTGACGAATCGCTTGATCTGTGTTGCCACGCTCCCTGTTCTCTTGCTCGCGGTGATCGGGCGAGAGCTTTTCACCGTCGCTTGCGGCGGCCAATGGGTGGAAGCGGGCATCTACGCCCAGATCCTGTCCCCTTGGGTGCTCGCGGCTTCCATTTCGGGTACGCTCAGTGTGCTGTTCAACGTCCTGGAACGGCTCGGAGTCGGCCTCGCCTTCAACATCCTTCTGCTTGCGGGAAGGGTCGGCGCGATCGTCTTGGGGGGTTGGGTCCTGTGCAGCGCGCGCTGGTCCATCGCTCTTTTCTCCGCCGCCGGAACGCTTGGATTCGCATGGTCGTGCAGCTACTTGCTGTCGGCAAGCGGTGTTTCCAGACGCCGGACCGTCGTCTGGGCCATACGGCACGTGGGGTACGCCCTGCCCATGCTCGGCGTCGGCGCGATCGTCAAGTTCTGGCTGGAGCTTCCGCCTTGGCAGGTCGTCTGCATCGTCGTGCTGGCCTCGTTTTCCTACTGGCCCCTCGCGCTGCGGCACGATGCCCTTGCCAAGGCCACCTTGCGAAAGATATGGAACCGGCTTACAGCCGCTTTTCTCAGGTAAACCGAAATGACAACCGAAGTACACGTGATGCTCGACGATCCGCACGTTCCGTGGTACAGCAGCGGCCAGGAGGGCTCCGCCGAGCCCCACGTCCTTGGCAGGGGATATGCCGAAGTCGCCGGCACCTTCCGCGAAGGCCAAGGTCTTGTCGATGCCGTCGGCGCGCTGTGCCGCGATGGGGCAAGAGGGCAACCTTCCGAGCAGCTCAAGCAGTTGATTCCCTCATTCAACGGGCACTGGGCCCTGGTCGTCTGCTGGCCGGACGGGTCCGTCCTTGCGGCCGTCGACCGCCTCCGGAGCGTTCCCGTCTTCTACACCATGCTGCCCGGCCGCTTCGTCCTGACCGCCTCGGCACAGGACGCGCAGCGGCAGAGGAGCCATCGCGAGATCGATGACCTCGCGGCACTGGAGTTCCTTCTGGTTGGCTACGTCACGGGCGACGCGACGCTGTACAAAAACGTGCATCAGGTTCAGCCCGGGGAGATCATCGAATTCGATCCGAACGGCCAATCGGCCCAGCCGCGATCCGAGAGGTACCATCGCTTCCTCCCCCGCCAGTACTCCACGGCGTCGGAGGAAGAGCTGGAAGAGGAGCTGGCGGCGGTGTGTGACGAGGTCTTCGCGCCGCTGGCGGCCAACACCGACGGGGGGAAGATCGTCATCCCGCTCAGCGGGGGCCTCGATTCGCGCCTGGTGGCCTGGATGGTGAAGAAGCACGGCAGCGGCGACGTTCTCTGCTACTCCTATGGCAGGAAGGGGAATGAGGAATCGGACTGCAGCAGGCGAATCGCCGAGGCGTTGGGCTTCGAGTGGCGATTCGTGGAGTTCAGCGGAGACGTGTGGACCCAGGCGATCGCCAGCAAGGAAATGAGGGAGTACTGGTGGTACGGCTCCAAGGGGGTCTCCCTGCCGTTCATCCAGGACTTCCCGGCCATCACCCGGCTGATGGGCCAAGAGGGCTTTCCCTACGATCCCATCTTCTTCCCCGGGCACATCGGCGATATGCTGGCCGGCAGTCAGATCCCGGCCGCGTACGACCGTCTTGAAGCCTCACCGAAAGACGTCGGCGTGGCAGACCAGCTTCTGAAGACCTACTACTGGAACTGGCCCTTGGAGTCTCTGCCGAAGAAGGGGGATCTCGTGCTGTCGCTGCATGACAAGGTGAAGCGGCTGTCCGATGCGCCTGCTTCTTACGAGGGATGCTCCCCCGTCGCGCGCTATGAGATGTGGAGCGCCGACAACCGGCACGGTCTGTTCATCATCAATTCGGTTCGCGCCTACGAGTTCTTCTCGGCCCGATGGCGGATGTTGTGCGACTATCGCTTCATGGACTTCTACCTGAAAGTGCCCATCGAGTACCGCGTGGGGAAGCGGCTGTACGTGAACGCCCTTCGGAAGAGGATTCACACCGGCCCGGCCGCCGACCTGGCGCGAATCCCCATTGTCTCTGTGGGGGGAGTCGGCGTCGTCAACGCCGAATGGACGGAGGACCTCCCCGACCTCTACAGGGCCCGGGAGCAGCGCAGGGGTTTCTCGACCGTCGCGAAGCACTTGGCCAGGGGGGCACTGTCCCGCCTCGGCTTGCTGGAGCTCGCTATGAACCTGACTCACCCGAGGTCGGACCATTGCCCAAGCCGGCCAAGTGAAACGTGGTTTGCCCGCGGCAAAGACCCCAAGACCTTGACGGTCCGGGACGTGCTGGAACCGTACGGAACGCTGGACAAGCTGCCCCGGGCCGTCCTCCCGCTGATCGAGAAGCGGCTCAAACGACGCAGCGATCTCGTCACCACCAACGGCTTGTGCGCCGCCGTCGTGTTGGGCGAGATCTGCGCCGGGGCGGATGGCGGTCAGACATCGACCGATCGCCCCGCAACGGGAACCGCCTGACGTGAGGCCACAGACCATGACCTGTTCCCAGGAAGAGGCAACTCGCGGCACCGGCCGAGTCCGATCGGCCTGGAGGAGCTTTGCAACCTTCGTGAGGAAGCTCGGGGCCTACATCCGCGGGCAGTTCCTCATCCGGCGGGACCTGATCTACGAGATGACGAGCCCTGACCAGCTCGTCCCGGTCCCCGCGAAGATCGACGTCGAGATCTGGCCGGTCACGGAGGACAACGCAGCGCGGATCGAGGACTTCCGCACCGAGCCCGGGCTCGGCCCGAAGATGGCCCGCTGGGTCCGCGAGGGCCAATACGGAGTCTATGCGACGGCTGACTCAAGGGTCGTCGGGCACGTGTGGGCCTTGCCCTGCCGAGAGCAAGCCATGCTGGCGAAGAGGTATTTTCGGCTCCGCCCAGGGGAAGCGCTCATTCACTTCGGCCGGGTCGCCGAGGCGTATCAGGGCAATCGGATTCTCTCGGCGATGTTGAGCACCTTGTGCCCGAGGCTTCTTGCCGGCGGTGTCGTGCGCATTCTTGTCGACACCGACGTGGACAACATCGCCTCTGCGAAGTCCATCGAGAAGGTCGGCTTCCGGTTCCTGGAGCGGGCCTTCTTCCTTCTGGTCAGAGGCAAGCTGGTCCTCAGGAAGAGGCTGAAGTAGCCGAGCGTCTGCCCGGTAACATCAATGGACGAAGAGGAGACGGTCATGATGGCTTCTCAGGCAGGAGAGAACGGAAAACCAAAGGCCTCCTCGAAGTTCAGCGATGACGTTCTCCGCCCCGGCGATCCCATGGACGAGTGGGACCGGTTCGTGGATCAATCGCCCCAAGGCTCTGTTTACTGCCGGGCGTGGTGGCTCGAGGCCGTGGCCCCGGGGCAGTACGAGATCCTGGTCCTGCGAGAAGGAGGCAGGATTGTCGCCGGCATGCCACTGGTCACGCGCCGCGAATACGGGCTTGACCACGTCTACATGCCCAGGCAGACGCAGACGTTCGGGCTCCTTCTGCCCGCGCCGACCGGCAGCAACTACGAGAAGACACTCACGCGTGAGATGGCCTTGCAGACTGAGGTTGTCCGGGCCCTTCCTCCGTTCGCCACCTTCCAGATGAGGTTCCACTACAGCTATACGAACTGGCTGCCGTTCTACTGGGCGGGATACAGGGCAGTGACCCACTACACCTACGTGATCGAAGACCTGACAGACCTCGATGCCGTGTTCGCCAGACTCGGCAAGAACAAGAGGGGGGACGTGCGGAGGGCACAGCGGCACGTGACGGTCCACGAGGATCTGGACCCCGACGAGTTCTACTCCTGCCACGTCACGACCATGGAGAAGCTGGGCAAGAAGATATCGTACACCCGTCAGCTTTTCCGGCGTATCTGCGAAGGCGGGTACGCGAACCACAACGCCAAGACGTGGTATGCGATCGACGCCGAAGGCAACATGCACGCGGCCCTGTACGTCTGCTTCGACAACCACGCCTCAAACTGGTTGATCATGCCGGTGGATCCGGACTTCAGGAAGAGCGGCGCAGGAACGCTTCTGATTTGGACGAGCATCGAGCATGCCGCCCGGCACTGCGAGCGGTACGACTACGAGGGCTCCACGATCCCAGGCGTGGAGGCCTCCGTCCGAAAAATGGCCGGTGTACAGAAGCCCTATTTCGTCATAACCAAGGACAATCGTTCCTTCACAGACAAGGCATTCGCGAAGATCGTCCGAACGGCGCAACGGAATCTCCAGAAGGTCCGTATCTTCAGACCGAAGGTCCCTTTCGCGTGACGCCGACACTCGTAGCTCCGTGCCCATTCCGAGGCCTCCGTGTTATTGATTCTCGTCGACATACCGGGACTTGACGCCGCACGGGCGAAGTACGCCTGGTCGGTGTTGTGCGAAACGGCCGGACTGCCCTTCCGCTTCGTCGGCGGGCGGGAAGAGAGACTGAACGTCTACTACGGCAGCGACTCCGCGCCACCGGCGACCAAGCTGATCGTGCGCCCCGCCGATTGGCGGCGGGTTCTGGCCGATGTCCCTGCGGCTCGAGCCGGAAGTGAGCAATACCCGGACCTGATCTGGGCTGCCAAGCACGGCGAGGCCGGGCGCCGAGCTTTCGACCCGGTAGCCGCTGTCTATTGGCTGATGCATGACTGGGAACGCCAGGATGCCGTCGCTCGCGACGAGCATGGGCGACCGATCGGCCAGCAATCCCCGCTGGCGGATCTCGGAATCCTGTACGATCCGCTGGTGAACCGCTATGCGGATAGGATGAGAAGGGCCGTCCTCGACGCCGGAATCGACGCCGCGGCCGCGCCACTCTGGCCGGACGACAAGCGGTGCGCCCTGGTCCTTACGCATGATTGGGACAGTCCCGCACGATGGTCGCCGCGGGACTTGTTCTGGTCGGCCGCGGGAATGGTCCGTCGGCCGGGCGCCGCGTCGCTTCGCCGATTTGCAGCGGTCGTGGGCGGGCTGTTCTCCACACGCATACTTAGGAAGAAAGACCCCTACATGTGCCTGGAGGACTGGGCCGATTTCGAGCGGTCCGTGGGAGCCCGATCGGCCGTCTACGCCGGGACATACAGCCGGTTCGAGAAAGGCGCGGCCCCGAACGACGTGTCCTACCGCATCGACGCGCCCCACCTGGCCGGGCCGCTGAAGAAGCTGGACCGCGACGGCTGGGAGGTTGGGTTGCACCCCTCGTATAATGCATGGAAGGACTCCGGGCTCTTCGCCATGCAGAAGCAGCGGCTGGAAGCTCTGCTCGGCCACTCGATCCAGGGGCTTCGCCACCACATCCTGAGGCTGGACCCGGCAGGGGCGGAAAGGACCCTCGCCTTGCACGAAGAGTTGGGCTTTGAATACGATACGTCGGTGATTTTCAACGACTCCGCAGGTTTCCGTAGAGGGATTGCGACTCCGTACCACGCACCCGGACCGGATTGCTGGCCCCCGTTGGCGCTGGTCGAGCTGGGACAGACGATCATGGACTGCCAGGAGCTGCGGGGGGCGGATTTCCAGACGGCGAGAGACCGAATCCAGACCGTGGTCGAGAGAACCGTCGATGTAGGTGGGTGTGTCAACCTCAACTGGCACGTTCACTCCTGGCACGACGATTACCCGCGCTACCGCGAAGTCTACCGCGACCTTGTAACCCAACTGGTTGGATACGATGACGTCTGGGTGGCGCTGCCCCGCGAAGTCGCAGCGTGGTGGCAGGCACGAAGGCGGCGTCTCCGGCTTCCGCCCCCCCCCGGCGAAATGAGCGCCGGGCGGACGCGAGGCGCAAATCCGGGCCAAATGCCCGGCTGAATCAGCCGATAACAGTACCAGCCGTGTCATGCCATGGCATGCCCGGCCGCCAAATTGCTTTCTGAGGCAGACAGGACATGTCAGGATCCGCCAAACACCGCAAGTGCGTGCTGCTGGCGAGCGTTCGCGTGACGGGCCTCGACCGGCCGGGCGCGGAGTTCAACTTGGCCGAGACGACGGGCATTCCGGCCGGCGTGCAGTTGATGAAAGCGTTCATCCGCAACGACTGGGAGTTGCACTACATTTCGATCGACGACACTTACGAGGCGGACGAGGACGTGGAGACCCAGGGGATGTGGCTGCATCGGCGGAAGGTGCTCCCTACCCGCCCCTCCAAGATCAGGCGCTTGCTGACCTGCTCGCGGATCCGCATCGCACGAACGGTCATGAGCCGGATCGTCCGTCTCGCCCGGCAGTACAGGCCGGACCTGATCTACTCGCTCATGACCAGCTACCAGGTGGAGTGCTTCCTGGTGGCCCGGTTGTTCGGCCTGCCCGTGGTCGTCCGGCAACTGGGCAGCAACCTGGGCCCCATGGTGCACCGCCGCAGGACGCTGCGGGAGACGTGGTGGTGCCGCCAGGAGTACCTGGCGTACAATCTCCCGCACGACCTCCTGGTGATCACCAACGACGGTTGCCACGGCGACCGGGTGGCCAAGTACTTCCGCCCGCCGCCGAGCCGTTTTGTCTTCTGGCGAAACGGCGTGGATATCCCCGACCCCGTGTCGCGGGAAGATCAAATGAAGATCAGGGGCGAACTTGGGCTCGGGCCGGACACGCCCATGCTTCTGTCCACCTGCCGGCTGTACTGGTGGAAGCACGTCGACCGGATCGTCCAGGCCATGCCCGACGTTCTCAAGCAGTTCCCCGACGCCAAGCTGGTGGTTGCCGGCGACGGGGAAGAGCGTCCCGCCCTTGACAGGCTGGCGGCCGAGCTGGGCGTCACCGACTCGATCCTCTTCCTCGGAGCCATACCGCGAAGGCGGCTGCCGGCGTTGATCGCTGCCTGTGACCTGTACCTGTCGACATACGACATGAGCAACGTCGGTAACGCCCTCCTGGAAGCCGTCGCGATGGGCGCATGCATCGTGACCCTGGACCTTGGCGGAACGGCCGAGGTGATAATCGACGGCCGGACCGGCGCACTACTGGACATGAAGGACCTGCCGAGCCTGGGTCGGCGGTGCGCCGAACTGCTCGCCGACCCCGCCCAAAGGAAGCGGCTGGGCGACGGGGCGCTGCGGTTCGCGAAAGAGAACTTCCGGAGCTGGGAGGAGCGAACGGATCGGGAACTTGATCTGATCGAGGAACTGCCCCGCTTTCGTCGCAGGTTCCGCGAGACCTGATCGGCTTTCCGGCGGTGCCGAGCAGCCCGATCATTGCCCCACGCAAGTCCGACAGAAGACTTGCCGATAATGCCTCTGTGTGCTACCACTACCCGTGCCTGGCACCTTGGTTGCGGTGCGGGTGGGGCCTTTGAGATCCGGCGGAAAACGGAGAGTATGGAATGCAGTTCGGAATCGTGGGTGCCGGCGGGTACTGGGGACCCAATTGGGTCCGGGTCCTCTCTCAGATCAATGCGTTGGGTGCCGTCTGTGAGAACAATCCCGTTCGCATGGCAAGGGTCCAGGAACGCTTCGACCTGGAGGGCACCGGTGTGAGAACGCTCGGCTCGTACGAAGAAATGGTCGCGCTCGATCTGGACGGAATCTTCGTGGTCACCCCACCGGCCCTGCACGCTGACATGGCCGTCAAGGCCATCCAGGGGGGCAAGCACGTCTTCGTGGAAAAGCCGCTGGCGGCCTCGCTGGAGGAATGCTACCGCATCAAGTTCGAGGCCGAGCGGGCCGGCCGCATCGTCATGGTCGGTCACACGTTCATCTACCACCCGGCCGTCCGAAGGTTCAAGGAAGCGCTGCCGATGGTCGGCAAGCTGCGGACGATTTACACCGTCCGGGCGAACTTCGGGCAGTACCAGTCCGGCGGCGTGGTCGGCGACCTGCTGCCCCACGACCTGTCAATCTTCAACTACCTGTGCAGCGGTTTTGCCGACAACGTCCAGGCCGACGTCAATCCCAACCAGGACGTCGCCTACGTGACCGCCACCTACGGCGAGGTCACCTGCAATGCGTTCCTGAGTTGGGGCTATCCGGACAAGACGCGCAAGCTCGCGGCCGTGGGCGACAAGGGGATCCTCGAGTGGGACCTGTCGAACACCCACCTGCTGTTCCACCGCAAGTGGGTCAAGCCGACGGGGCTGGGGCGCTTTGAGCACTTCGACGAAGGCACGCAGAACGTCATGGTTAACGATCAGTCCGAGCCGCTCATGACCGAGGCCCTGCACTTCATCGGATGCATCAAGGAAGGCAAAGAGCCACTTACGGGCATCGAGGACGGCATTAACGTCGTGAAGGGATTGGAAGCGTGCCAATAGCGGAATCATGCCAACTTGCGGAAAGCGTCAAGATTCTCTACCCGGACCTGGTGAACCTCTACGGTTGCAGGATTGACGAGAACGTCTTCATCGGCCCATTCGTGGAAATCCAGAAGAATGCCAGCGTCGGGCGGGACTCGCGGATCCAGAGCCACACGTTCATCTGCGAGGGAATCCACATTGGCGAGAGGGTCTTCGTCGGCCATGGGGTGCTGTTCATCAACGACCGGCATCCCAAGGTCCGCAACCCCGATTGGAAGCCGGAGGAAACCTACGTCGAGGACGATGTCTCGATCGGATCGGGCGCGGTCATCCTGTGTGGCATTCGCCTGGGTGCGGGCTGTCAGATCGGCTGCGGGGCCGTGGTGACGAAAGACGTGCCCCCCGGCGAGACCGTTGTCGGTGTGCCCGCCAGAATCTTGAAGAGGTAAGCCATGCTGTTGATCGAGAAGACTGTGGTGGTTGCCGGCTGCGGCGAGATCGGCAGGCCCATCTACCAGTTGTCCTGTGGGGCCTTCGCCCAGGTCATTGTAGAGGACCCCGTCTACGGCGATCCGGAGCCGGCGAGGTATGAGGTGGCGGCCCTTCACGTGGCCATCCCCGGCAGCCTGCCGAACTTCGTGGAGATCGTGGACGGCTACGTCGGCAAGTACGCACCGGCCGTCATCCTCATCAGCTCCAGCACCGTGCCAGGCTTCACCGACCAACTGGTGAAGCGCTACGGCCCCGACCGGGTGGTCCACACGCAGGTACACGGGAAACACCACGGGGGGCGGATGCGGCGCGACATGCTCCGCTATCCGAAGTTCCTTGGCACCAGTTCCGACGAGGCCTTCGAGAAGGCCAAGGAGATCTTCATCGCCATGGGCCACCCGCCGCAGAGCATCGTCCGGCTGTCGAGTCCGTTGGCGGGCGAGATGTGCAAGCTGCTGGCCACAACGTACTTCGGCTACCTGATTGCCTGGTGCCAGGAGATGGAACGGCTCAGCGACCGCTGCGGGGTGAGCTACGACGACCTGATGGCGTTCACGCGTCTGGCGGCCGACGACTTCCATATCGACAACAAGTTCCCCGGCCTCATCGGCGGGCACTGCGTAATGCCCAATATCACGACCCTCCAGAAGGCATTCCCATCGCCGTTGTGGGATTTCATCAAGCAGTCCAACGAGCAGAAGAAGGCGAGAGATAATGGATGAGAGTACCGGCGTGAGTTTTGTGGACATTCCGGCCCAGTACGCTGATATCGAAGAGGAGATTGTTGCTGCGATCGCGGATCTCATCCACAGGGGCGCTTTCGTCGGCGGGCCTGCGCTGGCGGACTTCGAGGCCAAGCTGGCCGCGTACGCCGGCGCCAAGTTCGCGGTCGGATGTTCCGACGGGACCAGCGCCCTTATGCTGTCCCTGTTGGCGGCGGGCACAGGCGAAGGCCGGGTCGCGGTCGTCCCCGCCAACACTTTCGTCGCCACGGCCAACGCCGTCGTTCAGGCCGGCGGAACGGTCACCGTCGTGGACTGCGATCCGGAGACGTACCTGATCGACCTCAACCAGGTCGAGGACGTCCTGAGGGCCGGAAAGGCCGACTTCATCATGCCCGTCCACCTGTATGGCAATCCCTGTCCCATGACGGAGATCATGTCGCTGGCGGACAGGTACGGCGCCAAGGTGATCGAGGACAATGCCCAGGCCATCGGCGCGGCGGTGAGCGGCCAGCGGACCGGCAGCTTTGGCCTGGCCGGGTGCATAAGCTTCTATCCGGCCAAGAACCTCGGCGCTTTCGGCCAGGGCGGCGCGATCCTGACCTCCGACGAGAGAATCGCCACCACCACACGAATGTACGTTGAGCAGGGGCAGGGCCCCCGGCGATACCACCACGACGTGGTGGGCTACAACGCGCGGCTGCACAGCATCCAGGCCTGCGTGCTGGGCATTCTGCTGGATAAGCTCGACGGCTTCAACGCCCGCCGACTTCGAGCAGCCGACTGGTACGCCCAACGACTCCCCGCCGACCGGATCCAGAAACGCACCGAAAAGGGAACACACGTCTATCACCTGTTCGAATATCGCTGCGACGACAAGGCACAGCGCGATGCGCTCGCAGGCGCTCTCAAGGCTGCGGACATCGGCTTCGGCTACCACTACCCCGTCCCGCTCCACAAGCAAAAGGCTTACCCGCAGCTCAACCACCTGTCGTTCCCGGTGGCTGAGCAACTGGCCGATAGGTTGATCTCCCTGCCGATGCATCCGAACCTGAGGGAAGAAGAGGTGGTTCGCGTCTGCGAAGTGATCGACGCCCTGTAGGGTGCCGGCAATGATTCCGGCACTATGCACAGGTTTCCGCGAATAGATCAGATGCGGAAACCTCGCCGGTTGGGAACAGCAGCGAAACTCTCTTCGGGACAGAGGACGTGTTGTTCTTCGGGTTCGCGCGGGCCGGTCTGCCGTGCGGGTCGAAGCGCCTGGGGGTCGAATCCGGCAAAAGCCTCCTTGTGCCGCTTCGGTCGCAGCGCGCGGCAAGTACGCAGCCCGGAGCGGCCCGTGAGCGTGTTGGTCGATCACTCGCCGGTCGCTTTGGCCAGAATGGCCGGAATTCGTTTGGCGCTGTTCCCGTCGCCGTAGAGGTCCTTGGGACGGCCGGCCGGCAGAGATGCGCCGTTCGCCTCGACGGCCGCGACCGCCGAAAGGATCGCCTTGCACTCCGCGCCTACAACGCGGTTGCACCCGGCCTGCACCAGCTCGACCCACTCCGTCTCATCACGGAGCGTCACGCACGGCACGCCGAACCAGTAGGCCTCCTTCTGCACGCCGCCGGAGTCCGTCAGGATCAGCCGCGAGTTGCGCTCCAGCATGATCATGTCAAGGTACGGTACGGGCTCGACGACGCGGACGCGACCGCCGATCTTCCCGAGTCCCGCGCCGAGCGTCTTTCGCGTGCGGGGATGGAGCGGCAGGATGATCGGCGTTTCAATGCGCTGGAATGCCCCCAGAATGCCTGTCAACCGGGCCGGGTCGTCGGTGTTCTCCGGCCGGTGCACCGTGGCCAGGTAGAAGGATCGGGACTCCAGGGCAAGCCGTGTCATCACATCGCTGGCCTGCTCGGCAAGGCGCGTGTGGAACAGCACCGAGTCGTACATGACGTCGCCGATCTTGTGGACGCCCTCGGTGATGCCCTCTCGGGCGAGATTCTCGACGGCCGTGTCCGTGGGGCAGAAAAGGACCGCAGAGACGCGGTCAGCAACCACACGGTTGATCTCTTCGGGCATTCGGCGGTTGAAGCTGCGCAGCCCGGCCTCCACGTGGGCTACGGGAATGTGCAGCTTGACGGCTGCCAGCGAGCCGGCCAGCGTGGAATTCGTGTCGCCGTGGATCACCACCCAGTCAGGCCGCTCTTCGAGCAGGACCTCCTCCAGGCGCACGAGCATCGCGCCCGTTTGGTCCCCGTGCGTGCCGGAGCCCACTTCCAGGTTTACGGCCGGGCGGGGCATCTGAAGCTCGTCAAAGAACACCTTCGACATGTTCTCGTCGTAGTGCTGGCCGGTGTGGACGATGCGCTCCTCGACCCGCAGGTCGTCGCGTGCCTCGTTGAAGGCGCCGATTGCCCGGCTCACGGCGGCGGCCTTGATGAACTGTGGCCGGGCACCGACGACCGTGATGATCTTGATTGATTTCACGGCAACTCCTCGCCTGCCGGCAGGGTGCGTGCATATCGCACATCAGCACTATCGGCTATTGCCGAGGTGGAGCTTGAAGCCACCGGCAGGGCGGGCCCCCATGCTCATGAGTCCCGCCGTTTCCTGAAACGACAAGGAGGATGTGGAACAGCAACGAAACCCTCTTCGGGACAGAGGACGTCCTTTTCTTCGAGCTCGCTCGCGCTGCGCCGCTGTGCGGGCTGAAGCGCCTCGGGATCGGCAGGACTGGCCGTCCATCAGGGTATTCTGTCGCGACACGGTCCATACCGGCCAGCACTATAACGAGCGGATGAGCGGCCTGTTCTTCCACCAACTGGGCATCCCCGAGCCGGACGTCAAGCTCGTGCACGTGGAGGCGGGGCTCAGGAGCTTCGATCGGCCCATGCCCGAGGAGATCAACCGGCTTCTCACCGACTCGATCAGCGACCCGCTGTTCTGCACGGAGCAAAGCGGGGTGGACAACCTCCGCAACGAGGACGATCCCGACGTGCTGGCCGGGCTGCTCGACGCGGCCGAGAGAATCGCCGGGATCCTCACCGAGCAGCTCGCCTGATCGCGACGGTCAGGCGAGGAATCCCTTGATCGTGTCTGCCACATAGGCGATCTGCTCGTCGGTCAACTCCGGGTAGACGGGGATGGCCAGCGTTTCTTTGGCCGCCTGCTCGCTGACGGGGAAGTCGCCCGTCTTGTAGCCCAGTTCCGCGAAACATTCCTGCTGGTGCAGGCTCAGCGGGTAGTAGATCGCGCTGCCGATATTGCTTTCTTTCAGATGCGCCTGCAACTCGTCGCGCCGGGGCACGCGAATGACGTATTGGTTGTAGATGCTGACGTTGTAGTCCTCGATCGTCGGTGTGACGACCGCGTCGCAGTCGGCGAACAGAGCGTCGTACTTCGCTGCGTTCTGTCGCCGGGCCTGCGACCACTGGTCGAGGTACTTGAGCTTGACGAGCAGCGCGGCCGCATGGATGGTGTCCAGGCGGAAGTTTCCCCCGACCCACTTGTGGTAGTACTTTGGCTTCGAGCCGTGGTTGCGGCACTGCATCAGCCGATCGGCCAGCTCCTCGTCCTGCGTGGTGATCATGCCTCCGTCGCCGTTGGTGCCGAGGTTCTTGCTCGGGAAGAAGCTTAAGCACCCCACCGTTCCGATCGAGGCGGCCTTTCGGCCCTTGTACGTCGCGCCGATGGACTGGGCGGCATCCTCAATCACGCAAAGATCGTACTTCCGGGCGATCTCCATGATGGGGTCCATGTCCACCATCTGACCGAACAGGTGGACGGGCATGATCGCCTTGGTTTTCTCCGTGACGACGGCTTCGATCTTCGTCGGGGCGATGTTGAGCGTCCCCGGCTCGACGTCCACGAAGACGCACCTTGCCCCGCTCCGCCAGATGCTGCCGGCCGTGGCGAAGAACGTGTACGGAGTCGTGATCACCTCGTGGCCGGCGCCGATGCCCAGCGTCATCAGGCTGCACAGCAGCGCGTCGGTGCCGCTGGAGACCCCCACCGCGGCCTTGCACCGGCTGTATTCGGCCACGGCGGCTTCCAGCTCCTTGACGGCCGGGCCGTTGATGAAGTACTGGCTTTCCATAACGGCCTCGATGGCCGACATCATTTCATCCCTGATCGTGGCGTACTGCGCCTTCAAATCGAGCATGGGAACCTGCATGTCTCGTGGGTCCTTTCTTTCCTCATCTCGCCGCCCCGCGGTTGGGGGCCTGGAGGGCTTCGCCGCGCCGGCGGCTTCTCTCATTGAGCCTTTCGTTTCCTGAATTGGTCGTAGGTGACCTTTCCGACGGACAATTCCGGCGGCAGCGGGGCTTCTTCGTCGAGGTCCAGGCACCGCAGCACGCCGGGGGCGACTTCCTTGTACCGGTAGCCGCTTTCCGGGCAGATCATTATGCCGTCCGCGTCGGGGTCCCCCAGCCGCTGCCCGTGGCGGCTCATCCAGCCGACCCGGCGAGCCGGCACGCCGACCATCAGGGCGTAGTCCGGCGTGTCGGCAACCACGACCGCTCCGGCCGCCACGAACGTGTACCGACCAAGCTCGATGCCGCAGACGATCGTCGCGTTCGCGCCCACGGTCACGCCACGCCGAAACACCGTCTTCTCGTACAGCGAGTGCCGCACGACCTGCGACCGCGGGTTGGTGACGTTCGTCAGCACACAGCTCGGGCCCAGAAACACGTCGTCCTCCACCACCGTTCCCGTGTAGATCGCCACGTTGTTCTGGACCTTCACGTTGTTGCCTATCATCACGCCGCCGGCCACCATCGTGTTCTGGCCGAAAATGCACTTCTTGCCGATCTTCGCGCCACTCATGATGTGTGCGAAGTGCCAGATCTTCGTGCCCACGCCGATCTCGGCCCCCTCGTCAACGTAGG
>CAYRVX010000045.1:0-50316 GCA_964427875.1 uncultured Planctomycetaceae bacterium | reverse complement strand
GATGTCCTGCGCATCGGCGAAGTTGGGCTCGATCGACAACACGTAGCCCAGCACCATCTGCTGATGCCGCACAAACAACTGCTGGACATGCAGCACGTGGCCGTTCGAGGTGTCGCAAGAGTCGTCTGCCATCTCACAAGAGGACTGCCGCCCAATCGGCAGGATTAGCAAAGAAAGTTGGAGTTCCTTCACGGACGGGAGCATCCGCCGTCCCGGCAGATAGCCACTGGCCCGTCTGCAACGGATTGTACCGACACCGGAGGAGATGGCCAGTGGCGACGCGGGCACGAACGGGCAGGGATAGCCATCGCAGCGGCACCGGGGCTGCGAAGGTTCAACGCACGG
The DNA here is from genome assembly GCA_964427875.1 of uncultured Planctomycetaceae bacterium. Lineage (GTDB taxonomy): Bacteria > Planctomycetota > Phycisphaerae > SM23-33 > SM23-33 > CAYRVX01. Next base: position 49,971 of record CAYRVX010000045.1, on the reverse strand, counting down.
TAGAGGCTGGCAAGGACGGCCTGCGTGGCTGCGCCCTGGCTCGTCATGACCACCCCGTCTGCGCGCCTCCGATCGGGTGCTTGGCGCACCGGGCGGAAGCGGATATCATCGCCAGGCCGGTCATCCCCATCCGGCCATACTTCGGGCATGGCTGTGATCGGGCCGCCGGGCTTCAATGTCCTGTTCTTGAAAGGACTTGCACCTTTGGAGGCCTGGGAGTTGCCAAAAGGTGCGCCAGGAACCGCAAGTTTTGTTTTCGTATGTACTCAATTGGGATTCAAAATCCCGTGGTGGCAACGTCGTGTGGGTTCGAGTCCCACCTCCGGCATCCTGCGAACGCGAGCGCGGCGGGCGGAAGCAGCATGCCGCCCTCCGTAGCGAGGCCCTTTGAAGCCCGATCCTGCGAAGCCGTGAATGACGAACACCACATAATGGCAAGGGCCCTGCCGGGCCTGCTGGGCTTGGGGCTTGTCTTGGCCGGATGTGGGCCCGGGCCAGGGCAAATGCAAGCTCCAGGGGAAGACCACCGGGACGTGGCGAGGCTGGAGCGACGGCTGGCAGAGGCGGAAGGGCAGGTGGCGGGGGCGCGACGTCTGCTGGGTGAATTGGAGCAGGCCGAGGCTGAAGTGCGTGAGCGGATGGCGGCCGCCAAGGCCGATGCGAGCAGGAAGCGCTCGGCCGCCAGGGCCGAGGCGGGCGTGGAGCCGGAGCCGCCGGCCGAGCGGCAGCAGTGGGAGCAACAGCTCGCGGAGAAGCTCGTCAGGATCAGTATCGAAGAGGACCGGGCCCTTGCCCGGGCACATGGGGCCCTTGTCGACCTGGCCGCGAGGGCTCACGAGCCCCGGGAGATCATCCGGCGGCCGGGACAACTCCGCAATCAACTCAGGAGATCACGCCGGTGGATCGAGTCGGCCGAGAAGCCGGCAACCTGGCAGTTGGATCGGCAAGTGGCGACGATCGACATTGACGATCTTCCGCTGTACGACGCCCTGGCGACCTTCCGCGAAGAGCACGGGACGAACCTCTATGTCGACTGGCGGACCTTGGCGGCGGCCGGAATCGGTGGAGATCGGAAGATCTCCTACTCGGCGCGCAACGTCCGGGTCCGCGACGCGCTGGCAGAGGTCCTGCGCCGCGCCCCGGGCGAGACGCATCGTGCCGCGTTCGCCGCGGAGGACAATGTAGTCGTCGTCTCCACGCCGGCGGGTCTGGCCCGCTCGGCAAAGGCCGCCAGGCGAACCGAGTCGCTGGCCATCCCCCCGAAGATCGATGAACGCTTCGATAGCAGGATCGAGTGCGTTACGTTCATCGATATCCCGCTCGTGGACGCCTTGTGTTTCTTCGGAGAGGTCCTGCGGACAGACGGGGAAGTGTTGACCGTGCCTTGGGAGGAATTGCAGGCCGCCGGCGTGGACAAGGAGACCGAGATCAGCATGGATCTCCGCAACCCGAGGATCGGCCACGCGCTTCGCCTGATCCTCGATCAGGCCGGAGGCGGCAAGGCATTCCTGGATCTGGCCGTCCGAGACGGCAAGCTCACGGTCCAGGCGGCGCCCAACTCGCGCCAACCAGAGCGCCGCTAGTTTCCAAAGCCCAAACATCCACCCGAAGCACGATTCTTGACGCCCGACAGGACGTCCCGTATAACGACCCACGTTGCGACACGGCGGGGCCTTTCCGGTAACCCGTATGTTTGAGGGGGTCCCGCACCGATTCCCCCAACACGCGCCAAGGTGCGACAGGCCGAGACAGAGAAGTGTGCGCCATTCTGTGCGCCAAAATGGGCCGACACATGCGCATGAGTCCCCGCCGAACGGCGTCAGGAGGGCGACCGGGCCAAGAGCGAGTTTAAGGTTTGCCACGGCCGCGCCGCCGTGTAGGATGGATGGCGTTGGATGGAAGGACCTGACCATGAGACTCAGCGACCTGCACATTGACGCCGCTGGGCTGGCGGACATCTGCCGGCGGTATCGAGTCGAACGCCTGGAAGTGTTCGGCAGCTTCGCCTCCGGCCAAGCCGAGGCCGACAGCGACTTGGACGTTTTGGTCACCTTCGAGGCCGGTGCGACCATCGGCCTGGAGTTCGTCGCCCTCCAGCAGGAGTTGTCGGAGTTCCTCGGCCGGGCGGTCGACCTGCTCACCCGCGCCTCCGTCGAGCGGTCCGCCAACAAGTACTTCCGCCATTACGCGCTGCGGCACACGCAGGTGCTCTATGAACGCGCTGCCTGACCCGCGGCAGCGCGACCTCGTCAAGTGCGAGGACATGCGCCTCCACGCCGAGCGCGCACGGAAGTTCCTCGGCTCGCGAAGCCTCGACGAGTTCCTGGCGGACGAACTCATCCAGTCGGCCGTTGTGCGGTGCGTGGAGGTCATCGGCGAAGCGGCAAGGCTCGTCTCCCAGCACACCCGCCAGCGCGCCGCGGCCATCCCTTGGGCGCTCATCGTGGGCATGCGGCACATCCTGGCCCACGACTACGGTGTCGTGAACCTGGACAAGGTCCACGACGTCGTGACCCGCCACGTCCCGCTACTGATCGCCGAGCTTGAGCCCCTCATTGCGGCCCTCGAAGCCGAGATCGGCTGGTCCGAGGAGGACGGGCCCTCCGACGTGTAGGTCGCCTACGCCCGCCGCTTCGCCCTTGCTTCCGTCACACCCGGCGCCGCCGGCAGCTTGCGGATGTCGCTGGCCAGGTCGGCGATGGCGACGTGGGTATAGACGTTCGTCCTCCTTCGCCAAGGCTCCGGAGAATAAGGGTCTGGGCGTTGCGGGGGTGCACGCCGGGGCGGCTGTCGTGGGATACCGGCCATGCCGGACCATGTCCGGCACGACCTGCCCCGTCCGGCCGCACTCAGAACGGTAAGGCGCCGAGTTGACTGTCGCATTCGCTCCCGCAATATCGCATAGTGACGCTGGATCGTGACCGGTGTGGGGTCGGGCGATGCGACGCGTGCGACAGTCGAGGAGCGAAGGGATGGCACATCTCCTGAGCGGCCGGCGGCCTGCCCTTGCGGCACTCGTCCTGTTGCTCGTCGGTGCGGCGCTGGGTCAGGACCGGGCAGGCGCCGCGCCCGCGCGAGACGACGCGATGGCCGCCGGTCGGAGCCCGGCCAAAGGCCGGGAGCCCTTTGCGCCCACCTGGGAGTCCCTGAGGCGGCACCGTGTGCCGGAATGGTTCAGAGACGCCAAGTTCGGCTGCTGGGCGTGCTGGTGTCCGGGGGTCGTCGTGACGGACACGGTCGACTTCACCGCCGAGTGGTTCGGCCGGCAGATGTACGAGCCCGGGCACGCCGCGTTCGAGTACATGCGCCGGCGGTACGGCGACGGAAAAGGGCTACCGCCCCCACGGCCAGGAGGGCCAGCGTGGCCGGCTCGGGGACGGGCAGAGCGGCCCCGTTCGTGAAGTCCGTTCCGGGGGCGATCTCGGAGTCGAGGTAGTAAATGGTCAGGCCGTTCAGGTCCAGGCTCGAGCCGGGTCCGATGATGAGGGTCTTGACGTAGAGGGCCTCGTGGCCGGGCACGTCGGGATGGTTGTCGAACAGGTCCACGAGCTGGACGGAGGCGGGCGCCGCATCGCCGATCTGGAGCGTGTCGAGGGCGAAGTTCTCGAAGAACCCCGCGTACCCGGCCCCGCGGTCCTCGCCGGCGACCTCGAGCGTGGCCGCGAAGGCCAGCCCTCCCTCGAAGATGAGCTTCAGATTCCCCAGCCCCGACAGGGCGGCCGGGTCGGTGCTCCAGTTGGAGAACGTCGATCCCGGCGGCCAGAGCTCCGCGGGGTCCGAGGTGGGCCCGGTGATGTGGATCGTCGCCCCGGGCACGGCCAGGAAGGTGGTGGCGTGGCCGAACGAGAGCCGCTCGGTCACACAGATTTCGGCGGCCGGGCTCAGGATCGCCAGCGTCCCGCCCGTCCCGTGCTGCCTGTAGTGCCCCACGTCGAGCTTCCCGGCCGTCAGCCGGCCTCCGGAGACGACGTAGCTGTCGTCGCGGCCGCTGATGCTGACGCGCCCGGCGACGACGTCGCCGCCCGTCTGGACGAACGAGCCGGGCTGGGGGAAGCCATCGATATAGAGATGCCCGACCGACAGCCGCCCGCCCCGCATGCGGTAGGTTGTGTCCCCGGCCTCGTCCACCCTCCTCCCAGGCTCGGGGAGGATGACCGCGTCGCCCGGAAGCGCAGACCCGGACCCGGAGACCGAGCAGGCCGGGGCGGCACCGGCAGCCGTGTCGTTCAGGCGTAAGACCGCGGGCACGTATCTCCCCACGTGGAGCGTGGAGGTATTCACCGTGCCGCCGGCCTGAAGAAACTCGCTGGCACCGTGACCGAACGACGACCCCCCGACCTCCAACCGCCGGCTCGTCATCGTCCCGTCGTACAGCGCGTACGTGCCCGAGGAGATCGCGGCGGTGCCGGCGATCCCCACGTCCCCTGCGGTCTGCGTGAAACGCGGCGGCGGCGGGGGGGTGTAGGGCTCGCCGTAGACGGGGAACCACCCGTCGTCGACGGTGAGCGAGCCGGCGTCGAGTCGCCCGGCGCTGATGCCGGAGCGATCGTTCTTCACGGTGAGCCTGCCGGAGCCGAGGTCCACCTGCCCGCCGCGGACCATGATGCCCTCGGTGACGTCGATCCCCCCGTCCGCGGCGGCCGTGATCCGCCCGCGCGCATCGACGTGGTCGGCGATGGAGCCGCGGCCGGAGAAGCCCTCCCCCTCCCCGATCACCAGGTCGCTGCCGGCCACGTGCACGAGGTTCTGGGCGACGAACTGCCCGAACTCGGCGGCGGGGTCGAAGCCGGCAGGGAGGATGACCAGCGAGTCCGGCCCGGCCGAGACCGTCGCCTCGCCGGCGCCCAGCACGCTGCCCTGAGAGAAGTCCATGATCCCCCCGCCGGTGAGGGTCACGCTGGTGCCGCCGAAGTCCAGGATGCCCGCGTTCGGCTCGCCGGCAGCGCCGCCCGCTCCGTGCCACCCGCGGAGGTCCAGCCCGGCCGAGACCTCCAGAGTTCCCCCGAGGTATTGGTACTGCCCGTTCACGCGGATGGTGAGCAGGCCCACCGCCGCCGCGCCGCCCGTCTGCGTGAAGCGGCCGGTCCGCTGGATGAGCAGGTGGTCTGCGGCGAGCTGTCCGCCCGAAAGCTCATACCGGCCTTCTGAGGGTCCTGGCGGGGGGATCCAGATGTTGGTCACGAGGGCGTCGGCAGGCTCCGCTTGGGCGGAGGCCCTGGTGAAGTCCAGCATGTTCGGGTCGATCACGATGTGGTCAGGCCCGGGGGGAAAGGGCATCAGTAGTAGCGGCCCCGGCCCGCCCACGGTGAGCGTCTGGCGGACCTCATGGCTGCCGCCGGACTGGACGAATCGGCCGCGACCCGCGCAGCCGACCTCGGTTGCCCGGCTGGCGAGCTGGCCGCCGGAAAGCTCGTAGAGGCCCAGTGCCGCATCGAACTCGGCTTGGTTGGCGTCGTACCGAAGCCCGCCCACCGCGACAGCCCCGCTGAAGGTGCTGATCCCGCCGATCTGATGGAACTCGCCGGAACCGTAGTAGCTGCCCACCGTCACCGAGCCGCCGGAGAGGCTCCCCCCGATCAGGGTGTAGACGCCCTTGGAGCCGCGGTCATGGCCAAGCGTGAGGATGTAGCCCGGCTCGGCCCGGCCGCCTGTCTGGATGACCGTGCCGCCCACCTCGCGGTCCGGCAGGGCCCGGCTCCCAATGACGGTCCGCTGGGCGACGGCCGTACCCGAGTCGATACGGGCCGTGCCCCCGTTCTGGATGACGGCCCCGTTCCGGGACGTCGGGACCCCGAGCGTCCAGTGTGCTGGGTCATGCCAGTCGCCGGGGACACATGGGTCCACCTGCCAGTAGGTGTAGCCCGAATCCGCATCCACGGACGCAGTACCGGCTGACAGCGCCAGAACAGCCAAGACAATCCGCGGCGATCGCACCATGGGCCGCCTTTCCCAGGATCGTCGAACCGCGGAGACGAGCCGACGTCGATACAAACCCGGCAGTTCCCCGATTCTCGTCCGACACTCTCCGAATGGCTTCCCGCCTCTCTGAAGCCACAATAATTATATCACTGTTGGGGGGCTGGGGCAAGCGCATTCCCGACCCCGGACATCTCCATCCGCGCTACACAAGTAGGATGTGGGCTCAGAACGCAGGTACGATCGCGCCTCACGGGGCGGTGGGTCAAGCTTGCGGCCAGCCAAGGCGGCGACGGCGGAGACAGCGGATTCGGCCGTCGCGGCGGCCGCAGCAGTCTCTTGGCGGTGCCCGCCGCCCTTGGCCGGCAAGGCCGGCAGCGACTCGACGTCCTCGTGCAGATCCGTTATGGCCACGTGCGTGCAGACGTTCGTCCTCCTTCGCCAAGGCTTCGCAGGACAGGTTCTCCTTCGGCAAGGCTTCGGAGGACACGGGCCTGGGTGTTTCGGCGGTGGGCGCCGGGGCGGCTGTCGCCGGATACCGGCCATGCCGGACCATGTCGGACACGACCTGCGCCGTCCGGCCGCACTCAGAACGGTAAGGCGCCGAGTTGACTGTCGCATTCGCTCCCGCAATATCGCATAGTGACGCTGGATCGTGACCGGTGTGGGGTCGGGCGATGCGACGCGTGCGACAGTCGAGGAGCGAAGGGATGGCACATCTCCTGAGCGGCCGGCGGCCTGCCCTTGCGGCACTCGTCCTGTTGCTCGTCGGTGCGGCGCTGGGTCAGGACCGGGCAGGCGCCGCGCCCGCGCGAGACGACGCGATGGCCGCCGGTCGGAGCCCGGCCAAAGGCCGGGAGCCCTTTGCGCCCACCTGGGAGTCCCTGAGGCGGCACCGTGTGCCGGAATGGTTCAGAGACGCCAAGTTCGGCTGCTGGGCGTGCTGGTGTCCGGGGGTCGTCGTGACGGACACGGTCGACTTCACCGCCGAGTGGTTCGGCCGGCAGATGTACGAGCCCGGGCACGCCGCGTTCGAGCACATGCGCCGGCGGTACGGCGACCAGAAGACGTTCGGCTACAAGGACCTCATCCCGCGGCTGGGGGGCGAGAAGTTCAACGCCGACGAGTGGGCGGAGCTGTTCGCCGCAGCCGGGGCGAAGTACGCCGGGCCGCTAGCCATCTTCCACGACAACTACCCCCTGTGGCATTCCGAGCTGACCCGCTACGACGCCGCGGAGACCGGCCCCAGGCGCGACGTCGTCGGCGAATGGGCCACGGCCGTCCGCAAGCGCGGCATGAAGTTCGCGCCCACGTTTCACCACGCGTACGCCTGGCGGTTCTACGAGCCGGCGTATGCCTACGACGCCGCCGATCCGAACTTCGCCGACCTGTACTGCCGCCCGCACAAGCCGAAGGCCCCGCCGACCAGGCAGTACCTCCAGCGCTGGCTGGCCTTGGTCAACGAGGCCGTGACGAAGTACCGGCCGGACATGATCTACTTCGACTTCGGCCTGGGCAGGCTGATCCCGCCCGAGTACCAGCGGCGGATGCTCGCCGACTACTACAACTGGGCGGCCAAGCACGGCGTCCAGGTCGGCGTGACCCACAAGCACCGGGACATCCACGAGCACACGGGCATTCTCGACTTCGAGCGCGGCCGGGAGGACCGGACCACGCCCTATCCGTGGCAGACGGACACGTCCGTGGGCACGTGGTTCTACCACAAGTCCTCGCAGTACAGGTCCGCCGGCGAGATCGTGGACGTGCTGGTCGACATCGTGTCGAAGAACGGCTGCCTGTTCCTGAACGTCCCCATGCGGGCCGACGGCTCGATCCCGCCCCAGGCCCGGCCGATCATGGAAGGGATCGGTGACTGGCTGCGGGTCAACGGCCGGGCGATCCACGGGACCCGCCCGTGGCAGGTCCACGGCGAGGGTCCCACGCGACAGGCCAGGCGCGGCGGATTCAGCGAACGCCGGGACAGGGCATTCACCAACCGCGACGTCCGCTTCACGCAGAGCAAGGACGGCAGGACGCTCTACGCGATCGTGCTGGACTGGCCGGAGAGAGAGCTGACGATCCGGTCGACGCGGGTCGATCGCGCCGGGGCGGGCGCCCGGGTCCGGCTGCTGGGCCGCGACGGGGAGCTCCGCCACCAACTGAACGACGCCAGGCAGCCGGTGATCTCCGTGCCGGCGCTGGAGCCGAAGCAGCGCCCGTGCCGATACGCCTTCGTGTTCGCTCTGACGGGCTTCGAGGTATCGCTGCATCAGGAGGCGAGCTTCAACCTGCCGGGCGTCGTGGACGTCTCGCCGGAGAAGGTACTGATCCAGGGCGACAGGGCGCGCGTGCAGACCAAGGGCGGGCGGTGCAACATCGGCGCCTGGAACGACCCGAACGAAAGCCTCCACTGGCTGGTGTGGATCCGAGCGGCGGGCGCCTACGCCGTGCGCGGCGAGTTCTCCGCGGCCTACGGCCCCAGCAGCCTGAGGCTGGATATCGCGGGTCAGTCGGCCGGCGCGAACGTCCCGAAGACCCGCGGCTGGTTCCGGCCGATCATGGTGAGCTTCGGCCAACTGAAGTTCGACCGGCCGGGCGTCTACCACCTGACCCTCCGCCCGGGCGACCCCGCCCGGTGGAAGACCGTGTGTGTCTGGCGGCTCCAGCTTGCGCCCGGCCAGGCGGGCGCCGGCCCGGTTACCCTCCAGGCGGGCGATGCCGCCGCCTGGAAGACGGTGCGCGCCCGGCAGCGGCAGCCGGCGGCGTCGTCGAACCCAGACCCCATGCCGCAAGGAGCACAGTGATGTCGGTACGGAAGCGAGGTGTTGAGTTGGGCGACCTTCGTGTGGCGCTGACGGTGATGACGGCATGCTTGGCGGCCGCGGGCGGACCCGCCGGGGCCGACGCGACGGCCGACGCAAGGCGAATCCTCGCCGCGACGGGCGTCGAGGGCGGTCTGGTCGTGCACGTCGGCTGCGGCAGCGGGGAGGTGACCGCCGCGCTGCGCGCGAACGACAGCTACCTCGTTGACGGTCTGGCCGCGACGGCCGAGGACCTCGCCAGGGCGCGGGAAACGGTCCGCCAGGCGGGCGCATACGGCAAGGTCTCCATCGATCGCCTTGGGGGCGATCGCCTTCCCTACATCGACAACCTTGTCAACCTCGTCGTGGCGGAGGACCTCGGCGCGGTGAGCATGGACGAGGTCCTGCGCGTGCTGTGCCCGAACGGCGTGGCCTACGGCAAGCGGGGGGGCAAGTGGACGAAGACGGTCAAGCCGCGTCCGAAGGAGATGGACGACTGGACGCACTACATGCGCGACGCGTCGGGCAACGCGGTCTCGAAGGACACGATCGTCGGCCCGCCGCGCCGGCTGCAGTGGGTCGGCAGCCCTCGCTGGAGCCGCCACCACGAGCACACGAGCAGCGTCAGCGCGCTGGTCTCGTCGAACGGGCGCCTGTTCTACATCCTCGACGAGGGCTCGCGGGCGGCGATCCAACTGCCGGCGAAGTGGAAGCTCATCGCCCGCGACGCGTTCAACGGCACGGTCCTGTGGAAGCGCGACATCTCGCTGTGGTACACGCACCTCTGGCCGCTGAAGTCCGGCCCGGCGTTCCTGCCGAGGCGGCTCGTCGCGATCGGCGACGTCGTGTACGCCACGCTCGGCCTCGACCGGCCGCTGGTCGCGCTCGACGCCGCCACCGGCGGGACCCTCCGAACCTACGAGCAGAGCAAGGCGACCGAGGAGATCGTCTACTCCGACGGCGTGCTGTTCCTGGTGGTCAACCCCGAGCCCCTCCAGCCGGACCGCTACACGTGGAAAGACCCCGTCTGCTGGAACGAAAACCGCCGGGTCGACAAGGAGCGGCCATGGGACCGGAAGAAACGCACCGTCCTCGCCGTGGACGCCGAGACGGGCAAGACGCTGTGGAGCCGCCGGTACGTCGTCGCGCCCCTGACCCTGTCCGCCGACAAGCGACACGTCGTGTTCCACAACGCCCAGAAGGTGATCTGCCTCGACCGGACGACGGGCAGGCCGAAGTGGGCGTCCGAGCCGCTCGGCATGCGCCTGCCGCTGCCGACCTGCTACGCGCCGACACTCGTGCTGTACGAGGACGTCGTCCTGTTCGCAGGCGGCGGGCGCAAGCACCTGATGACCGCACTCCACGCCGAGACCGGCAAGGAGCTGTGGACCGCAAAGCACCACAGGGCGGGGCACCGTTCGCCGGAGGACGTGCTGGTCATCGACGGCTTGGCATGGACGGGCAGGCTGGCCGGCCGACCGGCCGACAACATGTGGACCGGCTACGACGTCAAGACGGGCGAGGTCAAACGCGAGTTCAAGCCCGACATCAAGAGCTACTGGTTCCATCATCGCTGCCACCGCAGCAAGGCGACGACGAGGTACCTCATGCCCTCGCGGACGGGCATCGAGTACGTCGACTGGCGCTCCGGGAAGTGGGACCGCAACCACTGGGTCCGCGGCGCGTGCGTCTACGGCGTCATGCCATGCAACGGGCTGACCTACGCCCCGCAGCATCCCTGCGCGTGCTACATCGAGTCGAAGCTGAACGGCTTCAACGCGCTGGCCCCGGCCGCCAGGAAGCCGCCGGCGAAGTGCCCCGAAGGGGCCCGCCTGGAGAAGGGCCCGGCCTACGCAAAGCTGAATCCACAATCCGCAATCCGCAATCCGCAATTGAGCGACTGGCCCACGTACCGCCACGACGCCGCCCGAAGCGGGTGTGCGACGACGCGCGTGCCGACCGGGCTGGGACCCGCCTGGCAGGCCGAGCTGGCCGGCCGGCTCAGCAGCGTGGTGGTCGCCGGCGGCAAGTGCTTTGTGGCCGCCGTCGACGCCCACACGGTTCACGCCCTCGACGCCGCCGGCGGCAAGCGCCTGTGGCGCTTCACGGCCGGCGGGCGAGTCGATTCTCCGCCGACCGTTTACAACGGCTGCGCGATCTTCGGTTCGGCCGACGGGTACGTCTACTGCCTGCGCGCGTCGGACGGCGAGCTCGTGTGGCGGTACCTGGCGGCCCCGGCGAACCTGCGCCACGTGGCCTTCGAGCAGGTCGAGAGCGTCTGGCCGGTCCACGGCAGCGTGCTGGTGCGCGGCGGCGAGGTCTACTGCGTGGCCGGGCGGTCCATGTTCCTGGACGGCGGGATGCGCTTCTGTCGAATCGACGCCCGCACGGGGCGGCTGGTCTCCGAGACGATCCTCGACGACCGCGTCCCCGGCTCGGACGAGAACCTCCAGTTCGCCATGAAGGGGCTGAACCTGCCCCCCGCGCTGAGCGACGTCCTGAGCTGCGACGGCAAGCACGTCTACATGCGGTCGCAGAAGTTCAGCCTCGCCGGCAAGCGGACGGAGCTCTTCGCCGGCAATCCCTCCTGGAACGAGGAAGTCGCGCAGGAGAGCGCCTCGCACCAGACGGGCGAGGGGACACACCTGTTCTCCTCCGTCGGCTTCCTCGACGGGTCGTGGTTCCACAGGTCGTACTGGCTCTATGGGCAGATGGTCCACAACGGGTGCAACTTCTGGTTCCGCGCCGGCAGGTACGCCCCCTCCGGCCGCATCATGGTCCTCGACGACGATACGGTCTACGCCTACGGCCGCCTGCCGCACTACCTCCTCTGGACGCCCGCGCTGGAGTACCGGCTCTTCGCGGCAGACAGGCGGGTCAAGCCCGAGTCGGTCCGGCGAGCCCTCAAGGGCGGCGAGAAGCTCAGGAAGGTGGCGGGCGGTCGGTGGATCTTCAACCGCGAGCTCACGAAGAAGATGACGGTGAAGGAGCTGTCGGCGGCCGACGTGAAGTGGTCGCAGGATCAACCCGAGGTGATCGCCCGCGCGATGGCCCTCGCCGGTGAGACGCTCTTCGTCGCCGGGCCGCCTGACGTGCTCGACGAGGAGGCGGCCGTCGCACGCCGCTGGGACAAGGACGTCCAGAGGCAGCTCGTCGAGCAGGACGCGGCGCTGCTGGGCCAACGCGGCGCGATGCTGTGGGCGGTCTCGGCCGCCGACGGCAGGAAGCTCGCCGAGCTCAAGCTCGACGCCACGCCGGTCTGGGACGGCATGGCCGCCGCGGGCGGCAGGCTCTACCTGGCCACGGAGGACGGGAAGGTCCGCTGCTTCGGCGCGAAGTAGTCGCACCGCCGTTCGAGACGGCTCGCGATGGTCGCGGGCGAAGCGAGAAGGCAAGGCCGGCGCAGGCGTTCGGCACAACGGCAGGAGATGGAGCATGTTCACCAACCGAGGAGTGTGGCTGCTCTGTGCGGTGTTCCTTTGCGGCTTGGCGAGGGCGGCGGCCCCCTACCAGCCCGCCTGGGAGTCGCTGAGGAAGCACGAGGCCCCCGAGTGGTTCCAGGACGCCAAGTTCGGCATCTACACCCACTGGGGGCCGATCTCGCTGGCCAACTCGCACTCGACCCGCGCCAGCGGCTGGTACGCCCGGCACATGTACGACCCGAAGCGATGGGAGTTCGCCTATCACCGCCGCCACTTCGGCGATCAGAAGACGGTGGGCTACAAGGACATCATCGCGAGGTTCACGGCCCCCGGATTCGACGCCGACGAATGGGCGGAGCTGTTCGCCAGCGCCGGGGCGCGCTTCGCCGGGCCCGTGGCCATCCATCACGAGAACTTCGCCCTGTGGGACAGCAAGCTAACCGAGTGGGACTCCATGGACGTCGGCCCGAAGCGCGACATCACCGGCGAGCTGGCCAAGGCGATCCGCAAGCGAGGCATGAAGTTCATCGCCACGTTCCACCACGGCTTCACCTGGCAGTACTACGAGCACGCCTACGCCTATGACGCGGGCGATGCGAACTACGCCGGCCTCTACTGCCGCCCGCACAAGCCCGGGACGCCGCCGAGCAAGGAGTTCCTCGACCTGTGGCTGGCGAAGGTCAACGAGGTTGTGACGAAGTACGAGCCCGACCTGATCTGGTTCGACTTCGGCCTGGGCAGGCTGATCCCGGCGGAGTACCAGCAGCGGATGTTCGCGGGCTATTACAACTGGGCCGCGCGGAAAGGCAAGGCCGTCGGCGCGGCGCACAAGCACCGCAGCATCCACCGGCACACGGGCATCCTGGACTTCGAGCGCGGCCGGGAGGACCGACTCACCGAGTACGTCTGGCTCACCGACACCGCCATCGGGCCGTGGTACTACTACAAGGACCCCAAGTACAAGACGGCCGACCAGATCGTCGACGTGCTGGTGGACATCGTCTCCAAGAACGGCGTGATGCTGCTGAACGTCGGGCCGGACGGCCAGGGCCGCATCGACGACGAGGCCCGGCGGCTGCTCGCGGCGATCGGCAAGTGGCTGAAGGTCAACGGCGAGGCGATCTACGACACCCGCCCGTGGCTCATCTCCGGCGAGGGCCCGACGCGACAGGCCAAGGGCGGCGGCTTCAGCGAACGTCAGGACAGGGCATTCACCAACCGCGACGTCCGCTTCACGCGGAGCAAGGACGGCAAGGCGCTCTACGCGATCGTCCTCGACTGGCCGGACGGGCCGCTGACGATCCGCTCCCTGCGCGTCGCCGCCGCCGACGGCGGACGCGTCGAGCTGCTCGGCCACCGCGCGAAGGTCGGCCATCGCGTGGACGACCGGAAGCGCCTGGTGATCGACGTGCCGAAGCTCAAACCGGCTCGGCACCCGTGTCGGCACGCCTATGCGTTCAAGCTGACGGGCTTCGAGGTGGCGGCTCGGCCGGGCGCCTCCGGAGTCCCACGAACCCCCGATTCGCTCAAACTCCCGTCAAAGGCATTGACACGTTCTGCCGATTAGGTAAACTGATTGCTTCGCCGGATCAGCCGGCCGAGGTGTTCTTCCCCGATAGCTCAATTGGTAGAGCGAGCGGCTGTTAACCGCTAGGTTCTTGGTTCGAGTCCAAGTCGGGGAGATTGTCTGATCGAGCGGGGCCATTCTGGGTGTACGTGCTGGAGAACTCCGTTGGTCACTTCTACGTTGGACAGACTGACGACGTCGACCGGCGGGTCGCCGAGCACAACGACCCCGCCGGACCGAAGCAGAAGTACACGGCGAAGCACGGTCCATGGCGACTCGTGTGGTCGGAGGGGCACCGCGACCGTTCCTCCGCGGTCCGCCGAGAGCGATTCATCAAGGGCCGGAAGTCGGCAGCCTGGATCAGGCAGTACCTTCTCGGTAGAGCGAGTCCCGATGTCCATCGGGATTAACCGCTAGGTTCTTGGTTCGAGTCCAAGTCGGGGAGATCAAACCGAAGGCAAACGAGCCTTCGGCCTCCTTTTTGGCGCGAGCGCCATTGGCCGAAGGCCGCGCCAAAACGTAGCTTGGGACAACGACTTGCAAGGGTACCGTTCCGCTCTCGCGCCCGTGTTGTTAACCGGTCAGAGAGCCAGTTTGGCTGCTGTTGGCCCTAACTCTCGGACTCTCTGACCGCCCGCGGCTCTCTGGTTAACGGAAGGGTAGGAATCGGGCGCCTCCCCGCCCGTTTCTCGATACCATAACCGAATCTTTGCTCGGGCAGGCCCTTCCGCCACAGCCCCGCCTGCGACGGCGGACCGCTCTCTCCGGCCCAAACAGAGAGCGCGAGAGCGCAGGCCGGCGAACCCTAACGTCAATTCAACCGATTTCGAGAAAAGGGATTATGCTTTCCTCCCCATAGATGGACGCCTCTGAGCTTTTTCTCCTGGGCACAAGAGATGTCCCCTTGTATGGTATGTGTTAGGATGCGTCGCAGGGATATGGCCATCTCGCGTGGCGGTACGTGGCTGCCCTTCGAGGAGACGGCGGCTGCACACGTTCCACGCCCCGCGGACCATTTCCGGCCATCGCGGATCGTGTTGACCAGGGGCAGCCTCAATGCCAGGACCGCCGGGCGGACGGAGGCAATCTGCCGCGCCTATCCGGACGCCGAGGTGGTCGATCAGTCCGACCGCTCTCATGCCCAGGTCGAACTGGATGAAGTCGATCCACTGGCCAGGCACGAGGCGGGCAAGAGCACCCTCGTACTCGGCGAGCACAGGAGCGCCGTTCGCTTCAGCCAGGAGCAGGCAAACTGCTGTCCGAACTACTGGCACTTCTCGCCGTACGGCTTCTGCCCTTACGGCTGCACGTACTGCTACCTCGCGGGCACGCGCGGCATCTGGTTCTCGCCCACCGTCAAGATATTCCTCAACCTCGATGAGATGCTGGCTCGAATGGACAGCATCGCGCGGCAGGCCGGGCGACCCGTCGGGTTCTACCTGGGCAAGCTCCAGGATGGCCTGGCGCTGGACCCGCTGACGGGCTACTCGCGCCGGGTCGTGCCGTTCTTCGCCCAACACCGATGGGCTCGCCTCATCATTCTGACCAAGTCTGCGGACGTGGAGAACCTGATGGGCCTGGACCCCCGAGACAACGTCGTCCTCTCCTGGAGCCTGACCAGCGAGGAGGCATGGCGACGGTTCGAGCCCGGCACGCCATCACCGGCTCAGCGCTTGGCTGCCATACGTCGCTGCGCAGCGGCCGGCTACCGCATCCGGATCGTCCTCATGCCGATCCTCCCGATCCCTGATTGGCTGGATGGGTACGCCACGCTGCTTGACGATCTCCTGGAATCGGTTCCCGTCGAGCGGATTACCCTGGGAAGCCTGTGCAGTTTCCCCAATGCCCTGCGGCTGACGAACGCCAAGCTCGGGTCCGGGAACCTGATCCAGGAACTGCTGAAGGAGGGAGGCAAGTGCCGTGACGGGCGCTATCGTTTCAGTCCACAGCTCCGGACGGAGTGCTACCGTCTGCTCGCGGGCCTGATTCGTTCCCGCCGGGGCGATCTGCCCGTGGGCCTGTGCCTCGAAGAGCGCCCGATCTTTGCCGAATCCGGCCTCTCGCGCAGCATCGGCGTCTGCAACTGCGTTCTGTGAAGGGGGTCGCATGGACAAACCACAGGATCTGCCCAACCTGCTTGACGATAACGCCAGCCAGTCGCACACGAGCGACTTGGTTGGGAGGCTCCGGCAGGTTCGAGGCAACACCTTCAATGCGTGGACATCGCGCTGCCGGTCTGACAGACTTCACAGGGCGATCGCGCGGGCTCTGGACGACGCCTTGGCGCTGGCCCTGATCGTCGAGTACCTGAGGCGCGCCGGGCTGCAATCCGGGCGTAGCTGCGGCGTCGAGGACCTGGCGACCGGAGCCTGCATACGCGACATGGCACGCTTGGCAGAGGCGAGGAGAGCGCCTGCCTGGGCGCGTTTCAGCGGCCTCCTGAAGGGGAAGTTGGTCATACCGGCCGACATCCGAGAGTCTCTGTTCGCCCAGTCGCTTCCTTCCCTCTACGCAACGTTCGACGGCGAACTCCCGATCACCATCCTCGGCGAGTTCCACCAGATGTGCGTGTCTGCGCCCTTGACCGGCCGGGGGCCTCAGAATGAGCGTCGAGCCAAGGGCGCCCACTACACCCCGGCGCCCCTTGTAGACTACATCGTCGGTCGCGCGATGGCTCAACTCCGTGCCGACGGGACAGCATGCGACGCGATGCGCGTACTTGATCCGTCGTGCGGCTGCGGCGCGTTCCTCGTTGCCGTCTTGCGGCATCTCGGGACACGCAGAGACAAGACTGCGCCTGTCCTCCTCTGCGGAAGCGATATCGACGCACGCGCAGTGGTCTTGGCTGGCCTATCCCTTCTGCTGGCAGCGTTGGTCCCGCGGGTAGATGGCCGCTCTGCCCTGATGACAGGCAGCGTCCGTAATCGGAACCTGGTAGTGAAGGACTTCCTGGCGATCGACACATGGCGGGACGAGGAGTTCGACCTGATCATCGGGGGGCCTCCCTTCGTCCGCGTGGAGCAGATGCATGGCATCTACCCGGACCGTGTCAGGGAGTACCGGCGGACGTATTCGACAGCTCAGGATGGCCAGTTCGACCTGTACATGCCGTTCATCGAGAAGTCTGCCCATCTTCTCAGACCAGGCGGTCGCCTGGCGTTCAGCCTGTCCAACGGCTTCCTGAGGAGCAAGAGCGGAGCCCGGTTGCGGCGGCTCCTCAGCAATCACTGTTCCGTCGAGGAGATCATCGAGTTCGAGGACGACAGGATCTACCCGGATACCTCTGTCCAGATCGCGATTCTGTTGGCCAGCAAGACCGAACCGCGGGTCCGCACCCGATATGCTTTCGTGCCCAAGGATCGACCGGTACGCGAGCAGTTGGGTCGGGTATACCGGCCCTCGTGTCGCTTCGTGAGCAGGAGCAAGGTCCTCAGGATAAGCCTGCCGAACGGTTCATCTGACGCGTGGCCCCTGCATTCTGCTCAAGACGGGGGCTTTCTCGATCACATGGACCGTGTAGCGACGCCGCTGGGACAACTGCCCGTTCGGGCCTCCCTGGGCGTGTGCACGGGGGCGGACGGTGTCTTCCTTCTCCGGCCCAACGGACCGCCCGTCGGACGGATCACCCCCGTGGTCACAAGAAGCGGCCAGCAGTTGGGTCTTGAAGCGGCGGCCCTCAGACCGATTCGGCGCGCTCGTCAGTCGACTGTATCGCGTGGAGGAGGAACCGGGCACTTGTGTGTCTTCCCCTACGACACAAACGGCGAAGTCCTGCGTGAGCAAGCCTTCCGCAAGACGTATCCCATGGCGTACGAGTACCTCCTCACCCACAGGCAGCGGCTGTTGTCACGTCGGCTGTGCCCCAGCCAGCCCTGGTACGCCCTGCGCAAGGTTGACGTTGCCAGCCATTTCGGCAAGGTGAAGATCATCTCACCAACGGTCTGTTCCGCGAGGGGATTCCATCTCGATACGGACGGCGTGCTTTGCCATCACAGCTTGCTCACCATCAGCCCGTTGGACAGGTCCATTGACCTGCACTATCTGCTTGGGATACTGAACAGCGAGCTCCTCTGGCGATATATCTCCCTTCGCAGCGCTCGGATGGGCGGAGAGCGGCGCGTGCTACGGCTTCAGGTCGCCAGACGCCTGCCAGTGGTCTTTCCTCAAACACGAGCTCAGCGTACCTTGGCAGCCCGGATCGCGCGGCGATGCCATCGTGTGGGCCCAAGTGCCTGTGTTGACGACCTCGTCAGGGAGCTGTACGGCATGTGACGGACTGGCACACACCGCTGCAACACCAACGGGCAATGGAGTTCAACTGCGTTGAACGCTGATCTCGGCAGGCCGATCCGCTACGCGGTATACACCCGCCAGTCGGTGGACAAGGGGGACGAGTTCTCGTCGTGCGAGGTGCAGTTCCTCACCTGCCGGGACTTCGCCAAGGCCGCTGGCGGCCCCGACCTCCAATGGATCGGCCAGCGGTTCGATGACGAGGGCCAGTCCGGCGCCACGCTTGACCGCCCGGCCATGCGGAGGCTGCGGAAGGTCATCGACCTGGGCGGGATCGACCGCCTGTACGCCGTCGCCCTCGATCGGCTGACCCGCTCGATGCGCGATGCCATCGTGCTGCTGGACGAGTTCGAGAAGGCTGGCGTCGAATTGCGGCTCGTCAACCAGCCTGAGCTGACGGCCGGGCCGGAGGGCCGCTTTCTCCGGCACATGCTTGCCGCCTTCGCGGAGCTCGAACGGGACATGATCGCCACGCGGATCGCCGAGTCACGAGCGTACCTCAAGAAGCACGGCCGGCGACTGGCGGGCCCGCCCCCGTTCGGCTACGACGCCGACCCGGTCACCAAGCAGCTCATACCGAACAAGGCCGAGGCACGTCGCGTCCGCGCCATGTTCAAGCGTGCAGCCGCCGGCCAGACGCCATCGCAGATCGCCGAGCGGGTCAACCATCTTGGCTGGCGAACGAAGGAATGGACGTCCCGCCGCTCCAGCGAGCACAGGGGTGGCGGGAAATGGACCGCCCGCCTGATCGCGCGGCTGCTGCGCAGTCCCGTCTACCTGGGCAGGTTCGCCACACCCAACGGCGACCGCGCAGGCAGCCACGACGCCATCGTCCCCCAGGAGATCTTCGATGCTGCCCAGACCCAGCTCTCTGGCCGGCGCACTTCGTCCTCGCCCGGCCGCACGCCGGTCCGCTTCCCGCTCCGCGGCAAGATCCTCTGCCCCCGGTGCGGCCGGCCCTTGAGCACGTATACCCTCACCAAGCCCGTGGGCGCCCACGCCAGGAAGGCGCTGCGCTACTACCGCTGTCGCTCCACTGCCGGCGGGCGCCGACCGTGCCGGGGCGTGTCCTACCCCGCGTGGGAGCTCGAGCGGTTCGTCCGCGACCAGTTGGCCAGCGAAGCGGCTTGGCTGGATATCCTTCGCCAAACCAAGGCCAGCCCACGCAGGGCAAGTAACGTGGCCCACCTTTGGCAGACCATCGGGCAGCTTACCCAGGACAACATGCTGCCATCCGTCGTCCAGGAGGTCCGGTTCCTCGAGGGCAATTCCAGTATGGCCATCAGCCTGAACCGAAGCGTTGTCGAGAACATAAAGGCTTTCGTTTCAGGAGCTTCAGCCAGCAACTGTTAACTGCATGGTACAAGAGAAGTCAGACAGGTTTTGAGGTAGAACGTTTCTTGCGGAATTCGCCGCAAGCAGGAGTTAACGCAAACGCCCGTGGGCCAACGCCTGCGGGCGTTTGCGTATCTCGTTGCCTCCAAAGGGTTACGGCGATTCCGCCAGGTCCCCCCGCGCTCTCTGTTCCGCAGCCGACATCCTGGGGTCCAAAGCGAAACGTATACGTTTCGTCTTGGTGCCCAGAATCCTGGCCGCGAACTCTCTGACTCTCCGTTGAACACCCCCCGCCCAGTTAACGCAACCGTTCGTCTTGGATCCCACCAACATTTCGAACTCTCTCGGGGTAAGTAAGAAGTAGAGGACCATCGAAACCCCGCCAGACAGCGTGCCGGCCCCAGCGGGGAGGCCGTTGTGGGCACAGCGGCTCGCCGGGGGTCCACTGCCAGCCTCCGCCGACGGCTGGATCAGACGGTTTGGGCCCGGCAAGCGCAGCAGAAGACGCTTGCACGAGCTTCGTTGCGGGAGACAATGACGGGAAGGTACCCTGCGGTGGTCGCAGGCCAGGGCTGTTTGGGAAATCCCGGCTGATCGGGATCTGGCTCGTCCTGGTCGGCCTCGGGAAGGCCAAAGCGTTGAGGAAGGCCGACGCCAGTGCTCGGTTCGTCACGAGGTGGGGCAAGTTCTTCCTCGTGAGCGGCGGGGTCCTGGTGGTCGTCGGCGCGCTGTTCGCGGCCTCCTCTCTCTCTAACCGGCCGATTCGCCCTTCCGTGGCACATCGAATCGGGGCAACTGCGATGGACTGAGACGGCAGTGCTATTCGGAGACGTGATCATGCACAATCCTGATTGGAACCGCTGGGGCCCTCGAAGCCGCGGCCGGGCAGTTCGGAGTCATCCGCAGTTGGGTTTGCTTGGCGTCCTGCTCGCGGCAGGCGCGTGTCTCGCGGCGGACCCCTTCCTGAAGGTTGTCGGCAGGGACATCCGCGACGGCCGGGGCAAGGGCAGCGCGGTGGTGCTGCGCGGCACGAACCTTGGCAGTTGGCTGGTCATGGAGGGATGGATGTGCCCGATGGACTCCTCGGGGCTGAAGGACGACTTCTCGGTGCGGGAGATGCTGATCCGGCGTTTCGGCGAGGAGGGCAAGGACAAGCTGCTCGCGGCGTACCAGGACAACTGGATCACCGAGACGGACCTGGACAACATCGCCGCGATGGGTATGAACGTCGTCCGCTTGCCGTTCTGGTACCGGAACCTGGAGACGGAGAGAGGCAAGTGGCGACGGGACGCTTTCCGGCGCATGGACTGGCTGGTGGACAAGGCGTGGCGGCGCGGCATCTACACCATCCTCGACCTGCACGGCGCCCCGGGCGGGCAGAGCGACGGCGGCACCACCGGGCGGGTCCGCAAGAAGAAGAGCAAGGGGCCGGGGCCGGAGCTCTGGACGAAGAAGGCCAACCTGCTGCGGACGACCAGGATCTGGCAGCGCGTCGCCGCTCACTACAAGGGCAAGGCCGCGGTGGCCGCCTACGACCTGCTCAACGAGCCCACGGGCGCGCCGAACCGGAAAACGCTCTGGGCCACGTACCACCGGCTCTACAAGGCCATCCGCGCGGTCGATCCCGACCACATCATCACGGTCGAAGGGTGCTGGGGCGGGCACGTGGACGGGCAGTACATGGGCTGGGGCTGGCGCGTGCTGCCCCCGCCCCGCACGGCCCGCTGGACCAACGTGCTGTACCAGGTCCACAGCTACGAGTGGGACTGGAACAACCTCGACAAGCAGATCCGCAACGTCGACGCGCAGGTGGCGGACCTGAGGGCCCACAAGGCCTGGAACGTCCCGTGCTTCATGGGGGAGTTCAACCCCATGGGCCAGGAGAAGGCCTGGAAGTATGCCATCGAGCAGTACTCCGCCCACGGCATGAGCTGGGCGGTCTGGTCCTGGAAGGCCATTCACGGCAGCGGCTCCGACAGTTGGGGGGTCTACAACCCTCGCCAGCCCCTTCCGCCCAAGCCGGACATCCAGAACGACTCCGCGGAGGCCGTGCGCGAGAAGTGGTCGAGGTGGGGCACCTCCGCCTTTGCGATCAACCCGATGCTGAAGCGCACGGTGGGCATGCCCGTCCCCGTGAACGACGCGTACACAGCCGTCGCCGGCAAGACGCTGGCTGTGGATGCGCCGGGAATCCTCGCCAATGACAAGCACTTGAACCTGGGGGAGCCGGGCGTCCGGCTCACGGCAAGGAAGGTGTCCGAGCCAAGCCGCGGCAAGCTGGTCTTGAGTGAGGATGGGTCGTTCACCTACACCCCCAGGAGCGGATCCTCAGGCACGGATGAGTTCCGCTACCGAGCCTTCGACGGCCGACTCGACTCCGCCTTCCTGGGGACCGTGACCATCCGTGTGGGGAAGTGAAACGGTGGCGAATCCACGATGAGATCTCGGGCGGGATCCGGACCAACACCTCGTTTGCCACGGCCGTCGCCTTCCGTGCCCGCGCCGGAGCTTCAGCGCTTCGTCGTCGACCAGGTCAAGGCCATCGGCAGGGACGCAGACCTACTGGCCGAGACGCTCGAAGAGAGCCGCTGGCAGCGCGAAGAGGCCATCGGCAAGCTGAAGGCCGAGAAGCGGGCTCTGGAACGCGAACTCAACCGCCACAACGCCGAGTTGCGGAAGCTCGTCGGCCAGGATGACCCTGCTGTCGCCCGGATGGCCGACCTCCAGGAGCGCATCCGCACGGCCGAACAGCGCGCGACCGAGGTCCGCGAGCAGATCATCGCCCTGTCGCGCGAGCTGGTGGATGCCCGCGAGATCGCCGATGCGTGCTCTCTCTTCGACGCGCTCTGGGAGACGCTGACAGCCCGCGAGCAGGCCCGCATCCTGCATCTGCTGATCGAGAGGGTGGACTACGACGGCCCTAACGGCACCGTGTCGATCACCTTCCACCCCACGGGTATCAAGACGGTGGCCGACGAACTGGCCGCAGAGGAGGTACCCGCATGAAGGGATTGACGATTCAGCGACAGGTTCACTTCGGCCGCGGCCGCAACTGCCGCAAGGTCATCCAGGAAGACCCGCCGCCTGAGCCTGAGCCGACGCCGGAGGGCACCATCCCACGCATCTCCCGCCTGATGGCCCTGGCCATCCGGTTCGACCGCCTGATCAAGGCAGGGGAGATCGCCGATCAGGCCGAGATCGCCCGGCTCGGCCACGTCACCCGCGCCCGCGTCACGCAGATCATGAACCTCCTCCAGCTCGCGCCGGACATCCAGGAGGCCATCCTGTTCCTCCCCCGCGCCCAACGCGGCCGCGACCCCATCCGCGAGATCATGCTCCGCCCAATCGCCGCCGTCCTCGACTGGCGCAAGCAGCGGAGGATGTGGGAACATCTGCTGGACGAGAGCCAAGGGCGATAGGGTGGCCGTCCGGGGGACGGGAGATTGCGGGTGCCGGGCAAAGCGTAGGTATTTCCCCTTTGTCTCTGCCCCGAACGGTTGTTTCCAGCGTTGAACGTCCACTGTCGCACCCCCACGGGTCGCCAGCAATTCACCAGAGAATCCAGCTCTTGCGTCGGCTCATCCCGCTCGATACTTGGAGCGGACCAGCCCATAGGCTGCCGGCAGCAACAGCAGCGTCAGCAGCAAGGAGTACAACAGACCGCCGATGACGGCGATGGCCATCGTGACGAGCATGCCGCCGCCCTCGCCGAGGTTCATCGCGAGCGGCACGAGCCCCAGCACCGTGGTCAACTGGGTCATCAGGATGGGGCGAACACGGATCGGGGCCGCTTTGCGGATGGCGTCCAATGGAGCCATGCCGTCCTTGCGGAACTCCTCGGCCAAGGTCAACAGCACCACGCCCTGCGACGTGATGCCGCCCATCATGACGAGGATGCCGATCTGGACGGTCACGCCAACCGGCGCGCCGGCGACAGACAGCGCCAGGAGCGCCCCCGTCAGCGCCAACGGGACGTTCAGCATGATCAGCAGGGGCAGCACGAAGGATTCGTACTGGATGGCCAATATCACGTAGGCGAACAACGCGGCGAAGCCGATGATCAGCCCCATGACGCGCTGGCTTTCCTCCATGAACCGGGCCTCGCTGCCCATGGAGATTTCGACGCCCGGAGGCGGCTTCAGGTCAATGGCAGCCTGCTCAGCCCGGCCAAGGGCCTCGCCAACGCTCACCCCGGCCGCGTCGGCGCGAACGATCACCCTCATGACCTGGTCCTCGCGGGAGATCTCCACGGGGCCCACGGCCCGGCGGACCTCCGCGATGTCCCGCAGATAGATCGGCTCGCCGTTGCGGGTCTCCATGATCAGGTTCTCCAGGTCCGTCTTGCTGGTAAGCGTGACCTCCGGCACCATGACCCGAATGGGGTAATACTCCGTCCCCTCGCGGTACTGGGTAGCCACCAGGCCCTGGACCAGGGTCCGCAGCATGGCGACTTGGTTGACGGAAATCCCCATCGCCGACGCGCGGGCGCGGTCCACATACGCGCGGTACTCCGGCTTGGTCATGTCCATCGAGATATTCACGCCTGACAGCCCCGGAGTCTTGTTGAGCCGGGCCGCCAACTTCTCGGAGAATTCGTAGAGCAATACGGCGTTGCTTCCCTTGACGTTGACCTCCACCTCCTGCTCGCCCACCTTGCGCAGGCCCTTGATCGGCCTCGGCTTCACGGGCATCTTGGCGCCGGGCTCTTGCGCCTGCATCTTTGCCACCCAGGGCCTGATCTTCTTAATGAATTGCGCCGTGGTGATGTCCCGCCGGCTTCGCGGTACAAGCTGGATGTTCAGATTGCCTTCGTTGCCGACCTCCAGGGTGTACAGCCCGAATACCCTGCCGCCGGAGAGCCTGAACAGGCTTTCGATCTCGGGCAGCCCTTGAAGACGGTCCTCCACCCGGGCCAGAATGCGATCGACCTCACCGACGGAGGTGCCGCTGGGCATCTTGAGCTTCACCATCACGCGGCCGTCGTCGAGTTTGGGCAGGAACTGCGTGCCGGCTTGGGTGGCCAGCCAGACGCCCGCGGCGAAGACCCCCAGCGCCAGAACCACCACGAGCCATTTGACCCGCAGGCAGCCACCAAGCAGCCGCTCGTAGCCTCGGAGGCCCGATCCAATGATCCGATCGAAGGCCGTGGCGACGCGGGACGTTTGCCCGACCCGTTCGCTGCGCAGGAGCCTGTCGGTCAGCAGCGGCGTGAGGGTCAGCGCGACCAACAGCGAGATCACCACGACCCCGCCCACCACAAACACGAGTTCGCTGAGCAGGATGGCCACCATGCCCGGCACGAACACGAACGGCAGAAAGATGGCCAGGAACGTCAGCGTGGCGGCCACGATCGCCGAGCCGACCTCTCGCGTGCCGCGCTGGGCGTAATCGTCCACACCCTCGGACTTCAGCCGAGTGATGTTCTCCACGACGAAGATCGAGTTGCCCAGGATCACCCCCAGCGCGACGACCAGCCCGCCCAAGGAGAAGACGTTGATGGAGAAGCCGGCGGCCTTCATCACACCGAAGTTGGCCAGCAGGGTGACCGGCAGCGCCACGATCATCACGATCACCTGCCGCCATCGCCCCAGGAAGAGGTAGACGACCACGACCACGAGCGCAGCCGCCAGGATGGCCGTGCTCTCCACGCTGTGGATGGCGGCCCTCACGTATGTGCTCTCGTCCTCCACATAGCCGAACTCAATGTCTTTAGGGATGTCACCTCGCGCTCGCAGTTCGGCCAGGCGAGCCTTGACGCCCTCGGCAACGGTGACCGCGTTGGCGGCGTACTGCTTGAGGACCTTGAACTCGACGCAGGGCTGGCCGTTAAAGTGTGTGTCGATCCGCATCTCCTCATGCGAATCTTCCACGCGGGCTACGTCTTTGACGTAGACCTCCTCTCCGTCGGGGCCCATCGCCACGACGACGTTTTCGATCTCCTGGAGATTCTCGAATTCGCCCATGGTCCGGGCGATGATCTCGCGAGGCCCGATAGTCACGCGGCCGGCGAAGGTCTCGTGATTCTCCTCGTAGAGGGCCTTGGCGATCCGGGCCGGGGAGAGCTTGTAGGCCTGAAGCCGATCCGGGTCGAGGTGGATGCGGATTTCCCGCTCCAGTCCGCCGACAATCTCCGCGCCGGCTGAGCCCGGCACCGTGGTCAGCCGATCGATAAGCCAGATGTCCGCCCACTCGCGGAGCCAGACCAGGTCGTGCTCGTCCGATGTGATCATCACCTCGATCACCGGCAACTGCGACGGGTCGGCCTTGATGATGACCGGGGGGTCCATGTCGCGCGGGAGTTTCTTCGTAACCCGGCCCATGGCGGCCACCACGTCCTGGAAGGCAACCTCCACGTCCACCCCGTAAAAGAAGTTGGCCAACAACGTGTACATGCCCTCGATGCTGGAGGACTCGATGTAATCGAGGTCATCCACCGTGGCGATCACCTCTTCCAGCGGGTCGGCCACATTGGTCTCGATATCATCTGCCGTCGCACCGCGCCACCAGATGTGAATCTTCACCATCGGGTAGGAAATGTCGGGCAGGTAGTTCACGTCGAGTTCCGACAGGCTGAACAGGCCGGCAGCAAAGGTCGCGACGACCAGCACGGTGACGGCTACGGGACGTTTGAGCGATGCGGCGGTGATCTTCATTGCTCATTACCTCCTGACGCCTTCTTCGTGGCCGGGCTCGGCGCCGCCCTACCCTGTCGGACCTTTGCCCCATCCTTGTAGATTGTCTTGCCCCGGCCGCGGCCGCTGACCGGGCACGCGCGCAGTCTCGCCTTCATGCACTCCTTTCGCCTGCGGGCGATGTACCCATCGAGGAAGCATTCCGGCGTGACGAACACATCGAGCTTCGCCCGGTACCACCCCGGACCATAATGCGTCAGATGCATCAGCAGTCCACTCGTTCAGGTCTTGCGATATATCAGCCCGTAGGCCGCCGGCAGCAACAGCAGGGTCAGCAGCAGCGAGTACAACAGACCACCTATCACCGCGATGGCCATCGTCACGAGCATGCCGCCGCCCTCGCCGAGGTTCATCGCCAGCGGCACCAGCGCCAGCACCGTGGTCAACTGGGTCATCAAGATCGGGCGAACACGGATCGGGGCCGCTTTGCGGATGGCCTCCAGCGGAGACATCCCGGCCTGGCGGTACTCCTCGGCCAAGGTCAACAGCACCACGCCCTGCGACGTGATGCCGCCCATCATGACGAGGATGCCGATCTGGACGGTCACGCCAACCGGCGCGCCGGCGACAGACAGCGCCAGGAGCGCCCCCGTCAGCGCCAACGGGACGTTCAGCATGATCAGCAGGGGCAGCACGAAGGATTCGTACTGGATGGCCAATATCACGTAGGCGAACAACGCGGCGAAGCCGATGATCAGCCCCATGACGCGGCGGCTTTCTTCCATGAACCGGGCCTCGCTGCCCATGGAGATCTCGACGCCCGAGGGCGGCTGGAGGTCAATGGCAGCCTGCTCAGCCCGGCCAAGGGCCTCACCAACGCTGACTCCGGCCGCATCGGCGCGAACGATCACCCTCATGACCTGGTCCTCGCGGGAGATCTCCACGGGGCCGACGGCCCGGCGGACCTCCGCAATATCACGCAGGTAGATCGGCTCGCGGTTGCGGGTCTCCATGATCAGGTTTTCCAGGTCCGTCTTGCTGGTGAGGGTGACCTCCGGCACCATGACCCGAATGGGGTAATACTCCGTCCCCTCCGGGTACCGGGTGGCCACCAGGCCCTGGACCAGGGTTCGCAGCGTGGTGGCGACCTGGTTGACGGAAATCCCCATCGCCGACGCGCGGGCGCGGTCCACATACACGCGGTACTCCGGCTTGGTCATGTCCATCGAGATATTCACGCCTGACAGCCCCGGAGTCTTGTTGAGCCGGGCCGCCAACTTCTCGGAGAATTCGTAGAGCAATACGGCGTTGCTTCCCTTGACGTTGACCTCCACCTCCTGCTCGCCCACCTTGCGCAGGCCCTTGATCGGCCTCGGCTTCACGGGCATCTTGGCGCCGGGCTCTTGCGCCTGCATCTTTGCCACCCAGGGCCTGATCTTCTTAATGAATTGCGCCGTGGTGATGTCCCGCCGGCTTCGCGGTACAAGCTGGATGTTCAGATTGCCTTCGTTGCCGACCTCCAGGGTGTACAGCCCGAATACCCTGCCGCCGGAGAGCCTGAACAGGCTTTCGATCTCGGGCAGCCCTTGAAGACGGTCCTCCACCCGGGCCAGAATGCGATCGACCTCACCGACGGAGGTGCCGCTGGGCATCTTGAGCTTCACCATCACGCGGCCGTCGTCCAGCTTGGGCAGGAACTGCGTGCCGGCTTGGGCGGCCAGCCAGACGCCCGCGGCGAACACGGCCAACGCAAGAGCCACCACGAGCCACTTGACCCGCAAGCAGCCACCAAGCAGCCGCTCGTAGCCTCGGAGGCCGAATCCAATGATCTTGTCGGAGGCCCTGGCGACGCGGGACGTTTGCCCGCCCGCCTCGCTGCGCAGAAGCCTGTCGGTCAGCAGCGGCGTGAGGGTCAGCGCGACCAACAGCGAGATGACCACGACCCCGGCTACCACAAACACGAGTTCGCTGAGCAGGATGGCCACCATGCCCGGCACGAACACGAACGGCAGAAAGATGGCCAGGAACGTCAGCGTGGCGGCCACGATCGCCGAGCCGACCTCTCGCGTGCCGCGCTGGGCGTAATCGTCCACACCCTCGGACTTCAGCCGAGTGATGTTCTCCACGACGAAGATCGAGTTGCCCAGGATCACCCCCAGCGCGACGACCAGCCCGCCCAAGGAGAAGACGTTGATGGAGAAGCCGGCGGCCTTCATCACACCGAAGTTGGCCAGCAGGGTGACCGGCAGCGCCACGATCATCACGATCACCTGCCGCCATCGCCCCAGGAAGAGGTAGACGACCACGACCACGAGCGCAGCCGCCAGGATGGCCGTGCTCTCCACGCTGTGGATGGCGGCCCTCACGTATGTGCTCTCGTCCTCCACATAGCCGAACTCAATGTCTTTAGGGATGTCACCTCGCGCTCGCAGTTCGGCCAGGCGAGCCTTGACGCCCTCGGCAACGGTGACCGCGTTGGCGGCGTACTGCTTGAGGACCTTGAACTCGACGCAGGGCTGGCCGTTAAAGTGTGTGTCGATCCGCATCTCCTCATGCGAATCTTCCACGCGGGCTACGTCTTTGACGTAGACCTCCTCTCCGTCGGGGCCCATCGCCACGACGACGTTTTCGATCTCCTGGAGATTCTCGAATTCGCCCATGGTCCGGGCGATGATCTCGCGAGGCCCGATAGTCACGCGGCCGGCGAAGGTCTCGTGATTCTCCTCGTAGAGGGCCTTGGCGATCCGGGCCGGGGAGAGCTTGTAGGCCTGAAGCCGATCCGGGTCGAGGTGGATGCGGATTTCCCGCTCCAGTCCGCCGACAATCTCCGCGCCGGCTGAGCCCGGCACCGTGGTCAGCCGATCGATAAGCCAGATGTCCGCCCACTCGCGGAGCCAGACCAGGTCGTGCTCGTCCGATGTGATCATCACCTCGATCACCGGCAACTGCGACGGGTCGGCCTTGATGATGACCGGGGGGTCCATGTCGCGCGGGAGTTTCTTCGTAACCCGGCCCATGGCGGCCACCACGTCCTGGAAGGCAACCTCCACGTCCACCCCGTAAAAGAAGTTGGCCAACAACGTGTACATGCCCTCGATGCTGGAGGACTCGATGTAATCGAGGTCATCCACCGTGGCGATCACCTCTTCGAGCGGATCGGCGATGTTGGTCTCGATATCGTCCGCCGTCGCCCCGCGCCACCAGATGTGAATCTTCACCATCGGGTACGAGATGTCGGGCAGGTAGTTGACGTCAAGCTGCGACAGGCTGAACAGGCCGGTGGCAAAGGCCGCGACGACTAGGACAGTAACTGCTACGGGGCGTCTAAGCGCGGCGGGCGTGATCCTCATGGCTTGCTGCCTCCTGGCGCCTTCTTCGTGGCCGGGGCCGGTGCCGCCTTACCCAGTTGGACCTTCGCCCCATCCTTCAGGTTCAGGTTCCCGGCGATGACGACCATCTCGCCCGCCCGCACACCGTCGGTGATCTGCACGCGCTGTCCTTGTTCCAGTCCAATCGTGACGTTCCGCATGCTCGCCTTGCCTTCCTTGACTACGTAAACGACCTTCTGGCCCCTGGGGGTGGTCACGATCGCCGCGTCGGGCACCACGACGGCGTCATCGGCCACTCGGCCCCGCACCGATACCCTGGCGAACAGGCGAGGAATCAGCTCGACGGGCTCAATGATCTTCGCCTCGGTTATCCGCGTGCGAGAGTCCCACTCGAGTCGAGGATAGACCCGCTCGATCCTCGCACTGAACGTCTTTCGCGGATACGCATCCAACCGGACGACCGCCTCGGTGCCCTTGCGGATGTGGGCGGCGCAGCTTTCCGGCAGCCCGGCCCGCACCACGAGGGACGAAGGGTCCATCATCTTAAGCAGCGGCGCTCGCGGTGTGGCCAGGTCGCCCGGCCGGACAAACACCTGTGTGATCACGCCGGCGAAGGGCGCTTTGAGCAGACATTCATCGAGTTTCGCCTGGGCGAGGGCCAGTTTGGCGGCTGCTTCATCCACGGTGGCCTGCGCGACGGCGATCTCTGTTCTCGTCGGTCCCGCCTCGAGCATGGCCAGCAGTTCCTTCGCGGCGCCAAGCTGTGTATGGCACTTCACGTAGCTGACACGGGCCTTCTCCACCGTCTCGGCGGGAAGCGAGCCGCTCTTGACCAGCGACCTGATCCGGTCCATATCGGCCTTCGCAAAATCGGTGCAATCCTTGAAATGCCGGACCGATTCCTTCGCTTGGGCGATCTCCTCGGGGCGTGCGCCGGCCTTGAGGTCGGCCAGTTTGGCCCTGGCCACGGCCAAGGCGGCCTCGGCCGCCACCACCTCGTGACGGTACAGCGGCCTGTCGATCTCGATCAGCTTTTGCCCAACCTGCTCGACGCGGTCCCCCTCTCGCCACGGGCAAAAGGAGATCGGACCCTCCACGGTCGCTTCCAACGTCACCGTGTTGACGGCGACCACGTCCCCCGTGGTTTCCAGAAACTCGACCAGGCGAGCCTTTTCCGCGGCGACCGCTTCAACACGACGAGGTTTTTCGGACTTGCCCGGCCCGGTCTTGGCCGAATGGCAGCCGATCATACCGATGATGGCCGCCCCAAGCGTCGCGCCTGCCAACGCGCGTCTTGCTGTGCTCATGGCTTCTCTCCTACGGCAAAGCGGAACTGGGCGAGCGCCGTGTTGTAGTCCGCCAGGGCTCGGTAGTAATTCGTCTGGGAGTTCAGCAGCGCCGATTGGGCGTCGAGCACGTCTACAATGGTCCCCTTGCCCAGATCGTATTTCTCCCGTTCTATCCGCAGGGATTCCTTCGCCTGCTCAACGGCTTTCTCGGTCACACCGACTCTTGCCCGAGTGGATTCGATGATCGAAGTCGCCGTTTCCACCTCAAGCTGGATCTGAAGCCCCAATTCCCGCAAGGCTTCCTCTTGAGCTCGCAAACGGCTGCGCTCTCGTCTGATCCGGGCGGCAATCCGCCCGCCCTCAAAAAGCGGTATGGACGCCAAGACCCCGATCTGCCCAACTTCATTCTCCTCGCTGGAGTCTGCGGCCCATCGGTTTCCATACGATCCCCGAAGCGACACCTGGGGCAGACGCCCAGCCTTGGCAACATCGAGAGCCCGTTGCTGGGCATCGACGCTCGTTTTGAGGGATCGATAGTCCTGCCTGTCGGCAAATGCTGTTGCCAAGCCCTGAGCAAGACCGAGCGGAAGATCCACAAGCGACAGTTCCCCTTGGATGTCCAGGGATTGCTCCTGCCTGCCTAACCCGAGGAGGCTGGCGAGGAGGAATCGATCTATGCTGAGGACGTTTCGTTCGCGAATCAGCCGCTGCTCAATGTCGGCAAGCCTGACCTCGGTTCGCAGCAAATCGACCCGCGCGGCCTTCTGAGCAGCCAGCAGTTCCTTTGTTATGTTGTGATGCTCCTGGAGAGCCTTCCGGGAGAAGATCACGGAATTGATCACTTCCCGTTGCCCCAGCATCGAGTAAAACACACTCGAGACATTGAAGACCAGTTCCGTGCGGCTGTGAAGGAGCCGTTGCCCGGCCGCTTGACGCATCAGCTCGGCGGCTTTGATCTGGTTTGTAAGACGCCCACCTGTGTATAGCGGCATCGTCAGAACGATATCTCCGGAAAGAAGCTCATCTGTGAACGCCAGGACTTTGCGGGTGCCGGGCCTCCTTGGCTTGATAAGCCGTTCCTCACGGTACAACGTGAATCCTCCCTCCAGGTTGAGGTTCGGCAGAACCGCCCCGATGGCCATGTCGCGCTGGGCGCCGGCTGCGTCGACGCCATGGCGCGCGGCCGCCAGATGCGGGTTGTTGTGGAGGGCGATCTCCACGGCCCTGGCCAGGGAGAGCGGGCCTTGGTCCGTCTGCGTTGCCGGGCTTGAGGTCGGCATGCGAGCCGGACGCGAGGTTCGCGCGTACTCGGCCAGTGCGTGCCGGAAGCTTTCGGTATAGGGCACCGCCGGATCGAACAGCGCACAGCCCGGCACCAACGGCGCTGACATGATCGCCGCCGTGAGCCCCACCGCCAGCGGGCGAACGAACTGCTGCCGGGCCGGCGAAGGGGCGGTTGTTCGGGATGCCGTTTTCATCTTCTATCCCTCACTGGCTGAGGCCGGTGCCCTCCGCCCATCCGTCCGTAGGGCGCGAGAACCACGGCGCTAGCGGACCTGATCGTGTAGGGCTGTCCTCAAGTCGTCAGCGACCCGTTCGCCCATCACTTCTGCAACCGCGCCCCCGAGCATCTTGCCGATCAGCCCCCGATTCATGCCGCTGATGTGGCATTTGCCATCGTCGCCTTCGTAGACCCCAAATCCGCACGGCATGAGCGCCGAGGCCTCCGGGTTGTCCTTGAGCATGTCGTGGGCGGACGAGGCCCTGCCGAATTGCACGACCCGTACCTGGCGGTCAAGATGGACACCGTGCTTGGCCATTGACTTGTTGAGGTTGAGGATTCCCTTGCAGGTGAAGCCCTGTGCCTCGATGGCCACCTCGAGCGCTTGGCAGGTCTTATCCACGTCACCGTGCTTGCTTTCGTAGACGTCAAGCATTCGGCTCGAGATCGCTTGCCAGCCGATGAGCCCAGTCAGCCCGGCGCCCGCCAGAACTCCCAGCACAAGGAAGGCCACGGGCAGCGCCCACCTGCTGGGTCTCGCAGAGAGCCTCTCGTCACGGGCGGCACCCGTTTCGGCGTCGGTTTGATCCATCGCTGTTCCCTTTCCTGCGCTTCGTCATGTAGGGCCTCAACCCGGAATCTCGGCGGTCTGGACAATGTCTTGGTCCCGGGTTTCCTGACTCCGTCTGGCGAGTTATCGTACGTGCAGACCGGTTCTTGTCGGTTCTGAGGTTGCGGGAACGAAGAGGGGCGGTCTTTTGACGGCGAGGCCGGGTGGCGCCGGCCTTTCGGAGCGCTCTTTGCCGACGACTTGCGGTGCCTCATCCACATGGTTCTCCTTGGGGGCGTGACGGTTGCGCAGGCGGCCTTGGCATCGCGGCGTGGAGGTGGGAGCACTTGTCGATATCCGTTTCGGCGTCAAGGTTTTCCACCTGGAGGGGGCGAACGTCATAGCCGAATTGGCTCAGATAACCCATGACGTCGTGCGATGACTGACCAAGCTGTTTGAGGTACCCGTGGTGGATCTCACAGAAGATCTGGGGCTCGTCCTTCTCCAGAACGGCCTCCGCGCCGTGCAGGACGAGCAGCTCGCTGCCTTCGCAGTCCAGGTTGATGAGATCGATTCTGCCGATCTCCTGGACCACAAGGAATTCCGTCACGGTCGTAGCCTCCACCCAAAGCGTCTCTCCATCCTCAGAGGCCGTGATGCCGCTCCCGCCCCCGCGTTTGTAGAACCGAATGCGTTCCGCGCGGTTGCTTAACGCGAGCCTGTAGGCACTTACGTTCGTGATGCCGTTGCGGGAGAGATTCTCCATGAGCCTCGTATAGTACTCAGGGACAGGTTCAAACGCGTATAGGTGCCCCGTGTCGTCGATTTCCTTGGCAAGGGCCACGGCAGTAACGCCGGTGTTCGCGCCGGCCTCCATGACGCGCATCCCGGGCCTGGCAATCGACCGGAGGAAGCTCACCTCTCCGGCGTGGTGAGGACTGCTGTCAAGTTCATCCCGGAACTCCTCGGACTCATAGATGAAGCAATCCATCGTCGCCTTATCCTAGTTGGACTTGCGAAGGTATCGCTTTTCCCCTGCGCGAATCGGCACATCGAGCCAGTTCTCAGAGGGAACGAAGGGGCAGATGTAGTTGTCGCTGTACGCGCACCAAGGGTTGTAGGCCTCGTTCAGGTCGACGATCCATGCGCCCTCGCCCGTAAGATGCCTATCTGGTTCCAGATCGAGGTACCGGCCGGCGCCATAGGACTCCTTCCCGCTGGTCTCATCCCTGAAGGCAGCCCAGAGGCGATCCTGGCCGGGATCGCTCTTGTAAGCCTGCAACTTGCAGTTGTAGCCGGCGATCTTGAAGCGGAACTCTCCCCATCGCCAGAAAGTCCGCTCTTGTCCGCCCGTATCGGCCACCCGGATGGCTTCCACCCCATCATGTACGTGGAGGCCGATCTCAAAGCGGTAGGCGGGATCGGGTGGCCAATACGCAAGGCCCTGGAACGCCCGGCGCTGCTCCGGCGGCAAGGGGGATTGCGGATGGGAAGCAAAGAAGCGGTCCTTCTGCGCTCTTTCCAGCTCGACGTGCTTTTTCCACTGGTCAAGATCCACAACTGATCCTTGCTTGGACTTTTCACGCCCGCCAGCGACGGCAGCCTGCTCCCGTTGCTTGTCCGGCACGATCCGGGCTTCGTCCCAGGGGCGACCGGCGTAGCATCAAGCGGCCCATGGGGATCTTCGTAGCTATAGGTCCACCGCTTCGCACGGGATCATCAGAGGGCAATCCTTGTGCCAAAAACGGAATCCTCAGATAAGATCAGGTTTTGTAAGGGGCAACCGCTTTTGGGCGATCTTTGGCTGGCGATTGCAGTTGCAATCCCTGCAATTCCCCGGTAGAGTGCAAATGCAATCACGCCGGGTTGCGGGAGCCCCGTTCGCCGCAAGAGAAGCTACGATCCGGCGGACAAGGATGATGTGCAGCGTGCCGCCTTGGGAGAGCTTGTTCGGGGTGGGCGATGCCACCGTGCGGGTGCGTGAGAATGCATTGGACGCCAACTCCGCAAGAGAAGGTAAAGTATTGTGTCGAATGCAGGTTGCGCCTGATCACCGAGCCGCACCGAATGGGACAATGAGGTCTGACGTATGCAGGCAGAGGTATACAAATCCATTTTGAGATCGCTATCGGAGGCGGTTTGCGCCGTGGACTTACGCTCGCGAATCCGCTGTCTGAACCGCCAGGCACAACGCCTGACCGGCCTGAGTACGCAGGACGCGTTGGGTGCAGCGCTGGGGAGTGTCTTCCCTCCCGACGTCGGCGAATTACACTCGCTCATCACCGGCGTGATGGAATCGGGCAAGGCGATCGCCGGCGCGAGCACGAACATCGTGAACGCTCGCGGTGAGAACATCCCGGTGGTGGCCAACACGGCTCCGGTGCTGGACAACGCCGGAGCGGTAAAGGGAGTTGTCGTCACGCTCCAGGACAATCGGGATATCGAACTGCTGCGCCGCGAGCTGCGGCACGAATACACCTTTGCCGACATCGTCAGCAAGAACGACCGCATACGCCGTATCCTGGAAGTCCTTCCCAACGTGGCCGAGAGCGGAAGCCCTGTTCTGATCCTCGGTGCGACCGGGACCGGCAAGGAGCTCTTCGCCCGCGCCATTCATTCTGCAAGCTCCCGCAGACAGCGCCCGTTCCTGGCCGTCAACTGCGGGGCCTTGCCCGACGCCCTCCTCGAGTCCGAGCTGTTTGGGTACAAGAAGGGGGCCTTCACCGACGCGAAGCACGACAAGCCAGGGCGCTTCGCCCTCGCCAAGGGAGGCACGCTGTTCCTGGATGAGGTGAGCAGCATCTCGCCAGCCATGCAAGTCAAGCTGTTGAGGGTGCTCCAAGAAAAGCAATACGAGCCTCTCGGCGCCACGCAGCCGGAGGAAGCGGACGTGCGGATCTTGGCCGCCACGAACCAAGATCTCGCGACCATGGTGGATGCGGAGGAATTCCGGGCTGATCTTTACTACCGTCTGAACGTGATCGGCTTCAGTTTGCCCCCTTTGTCCCAGCGATCCGAGGATATCCCCCTTCTCGTCGAGCATTTCATCGAAGTGTTGAATGCGGAGAAGGGACGGAATGTCAAACGGGTGTCACCTGGGGCCATGAGTTGGCTGATGCGCCATGACTATCCGGGAAATATCCGGGAATTGCGCAATATCATAGAGCGAGCCTACGTCCTGTGCCGTCACGATGAGATTCAGGAAGATTGCCTGGCGTCTGATCTGTTGAGACCTTCGCCGTTTCCCGTGTCCCAACCCCGGCGCACACCGACGATGCCGCTTCGAAGACTCCCGCCCGAGGAACAGCGTCGGTTGATCGAGACGGCCCTTCGTGAGCACGGCGGCCACCGTGGGAAGACCGCCGACGCCCTCGGAATCGACAAGTCCACCCTTTGGCGGAAGATGAAGAAGTACGGAATCCAGTTCGGAGATTCCTGAGAGCAGGCATCCGCGCCTTCGGCGGCGAAGTGACGCGGGAAAGCCACCTCGCCGAGGCCGCCTGCCTTTGGCAGAAGTGCTTGGACTCGCGGTGGGCTTGGCTGGAACCGTGGCCGGAAATGCCGAAGGCCAATGTGACCATGGCATGTGACCGGCGGGGCCGAGACCGAGAGGGCTGGCACCGCCAGCATCCTACAGCCCTCACGGGTACTCGTAGTCAAACTAGGCCACCACGTAGTTCCCACCGGAGCCTTCGTTGGAGCCGTAGCCCACGGACTGGTCGCCGGGAGGCTGCCGGGTCGGGTCGGTGATCGTGCCGTTGAGGAACTGGCCGCGGCTGAAGGTGTACGAGCCGAGGTCCACCGCCACGTCGGTGCGCCAGAGGTTCGCCTTGGCCTCCGTCCAGCCGTCGCCGAAGTCCTGGAAGCCGTCGCCGATGGCGTACGGCCGGAAGTACCACTGCACGTCGGCGTGCGTGCCGGGGAACCACTCGTACCAGTACCACTCGGCCTGCGAGTTGAAGCCCCACGGGCAGCCGCGGTAGCCGTGCCCCAGCGTGGGCGGCTCCTCACGACTGAATCGTGTACCTCGTCTCAGGGCCAATCTTGCGGATGCAGCCGGCGCTGTCGATCTGGAAGGGGCGGTAGAAGCCGTACTCCTTCATGTCGTTGCCGTAGACGACCCGGGTGACGATGTCGATCGTGCAGCCGAGGGCGTTGTCATCGTCGTCCGCTCGGTCCCAGGAGTCGGTGTTGGGGCTGGTGTCGCCGCCGCCGAAGCCGCCGGCCAGGGCCTTGGGGTACTCGTACAGGCCGCCGTGGATGATGTTGACCAGGAAGCACGGTGGCGGGAGAGCGCTCCCGATCGCCTCTTCCAGCCGCCTGCAAGGGGCGTCGAAATGCTCGGACACGGTCGTTTCGCACGCCTCCCGCATCTCCTTTGCCTCCGGCGGCTTTCGGCCGGTAGCTACGATGGCGCTGCATTCAGGGCAACGCACGGAATAATCGGCGTTATCGAACGCCAGTTTGTTGTTGACAAATCCCGGGCCCAGCGCTATGTTGGTATGCGTTGCTGAACGACATTCCGCCCGGTCCCCCCCCGCCGGGTGGATTATTTGAGGGCTTGGTCCCCCCCCGCCAAGCCCTCTTTTTTGGTTCATGCCCTGTTGCCGGGGACTCGCGTCGGGCGTATCAGCCGGGCCAACGGCCGAGTTCGCCAAGCGCCTTCCGTAGATAAGTCTGTCCGAAAAAGGGCGTTAATCAAAAAGCCTGCCTGCGAGGCCACTATGGCTGGCACCCGAGCCCCGATGCCAGCCAGCGCGGGCGCCGGAGACACCTGCTGGCGTGAGCCCATCGCCGGGAAAGACCCGATGCACTGGCTCAGAGGCCCCCGGGCGCTGTGGTCGGAATTCCCCGGTTTCGGGATAGGAACGTTTGTTTCCCGCCGGGCGAGGTCGTCTGGTGCTACTGCTGATCCTGACTATGCGGAACTCGGGCGTCTTCTCCCCGTCGCGCGGGCCGTGAATGCTCGTACCCCGTGCCGCACCTGCGGCACTTCAGGAGTAGCAGCGCCTTGGCAGGGTGGAGACGCTGGGGATTGCTTTCCGTGCCAAACAGGTCTTGCATTGCACGCGAAGCTGGAGTAAACATGGAGCCTGAAGGTTGTGGCATCCTCAGCGATGCCTGGCTGTGGTCGGGGTTGATCGATGACAGTGGGCACGTAGGGCAGCAGTAGGGAGGCCTGGGTCACATGCGCGGGCGTAGTTCCAATGTCAAGGATCCCTACCTGCCATGAAACCAGCGATTGGGACTTCGTGTTGGTCGGAGCCCACGGGGTCCGGCCGGGGAGAACAACAGCATGGATCTGGATCACTACCATTCCGACATCGCGCGCATTGCCGAGGGACCGTGTGACTACCCCGAGAATCGATTCTCCGGTGCGGGGATCGTCATGTGCGCCGGCGGACGGACGTACTTCACCTGTGCCTGGGTATTGGCGAACCTGCTTCGACGGCTCGGCTGTCGGCTTCCCATCGAAGTATGGTACCGGGGCCGGCACGAGATGAACGACGCCATGCTCCGGTTGCTCGAGTCCGTTGCGGACGTACGTTGCATGAGCGCGGCGGACCACGGTCATGGATGTCGGCTGGGCGGGTGGGAGATCAAACCCTACGCCATCATCCACAGCAGATTCGAAGAAGTGCTCTTCCTGGACTGCGACAATGTCCCGACGCGCGATCCGTCAGGGCTGTTCGATGAGCAGGCATATCGACGCCTGGGGGCCGCATTCTGGCCTGACCGCTGGATGGGTGCGGGCGACCCGGAGAACTTCCGTACTATCTCGCCACAGGCATGGGAGGCCTGCGACGTGAGAAAGCGCGACGAACCGGAGTTCGAATCGGGCCAGATGCTGATCGACAAGCGCCGCTGCTGGAGGGCACTCCGATTGGCCATGTTCTTTAACGAGCGCTCGGACTTCTTCTACCGCTGGCTGCTTGGCGACAAGGACACCTTCCACATGGCCTGGCGGCGGATCGGCCAGCAGTACGCCATGCCCATGTTCCGCCCGAGACAGGATTCAGCCGATGGACCGGTGCTCTACCAGCACGACTTCCAGGGCTGCTGCCTGTTCCAGCACCGCAACCAGGACAAGTGGGACTACCACGGCGGCAATGCCTGCGTGGCCGGCTTCGAGCACGAGGAGCTCTGCTTGCAGTCCGTGGAGGAGTTGCGGCGCCGCTGGGATGGCATCGTCTGCCGATATCCGGGCGACTACACGCGCGCCGAGCGGATCGCTCACGAGCGGATCACCTCGACGCGCCTGTTTCGGTACGCGATGGAGGGTGTCCACTCGCGCCTGATCGAGCTCAGGCCGGGCTTCGAGATCGGTCTCGGAAAAGGCAGGTGGGAGACGGCCTGGGACATCGAGGAGCGCAGCGGCGGGGTGAACCTCACGTTCCATAACGGGAAGCGGAAAATGTGTATACTCGACCCGGCGGACGGTCTCTCCTGGCATGGGCGCTGTCTGCACTTCGAGAGAGCGCCGATCTCCGTCGAGCCGGTTGCGGGCCTGTCCGACGAGGAGCGGACGGTCGCAGAGCAGCTTAAGAAGCTGCTCAGGCGGTTCCCGGATGATGGAGGGGAGGTCGGAGAGGACATCAAGGCGGGCCGGTTGTTCACCTACCGACGCATCGGCTATCACTCGCGTCCGATGGAGTTCGTGGGCGACCATACCATCGCACGGGGCGCCGCGGCCCGCGAGCGATGGTGGTTCGTGGACCTGTCGGCGAGGTCGCCCGAGCTGCTCATCTGGGGCGACTACGGGCCCGCGTGCAGTCTGAGTCGCGAGCCGGATGGCGTCTGGCGCGGCCGATACCTCCAGTTCAAGCAGACGCCGGTCGAGCTGATCCCCGGCGCTCAAGGAGGCGGCGGCCCTGCGCCTGTCTATTACGGCAGCGAGAGCGGCGACCCCGCGACCACCTATTACGGCAGCGTGAGTGGCAACCCCACGTCCAGCTACTACGGCAGCGTGAGTGTCAACCCCACGTCCAGCTACTACGGCAGCGTGAGTGGCAACCCCACGTCCAGCTACTATGGCAGCGTGAGCGGCAGCCCCGAGACCAGCTACTATGGCAGCGCGAGCGGCAGTCAGGGCTAGCGGCGGTCCTTGACACCGTCTGGGAGCCCTGCTCGCGCCACTTGCCCGGATGGCCCGCTTTGCTTTATGATGCGGTGAAGTGAGAGACGACAGGCGCCTGGAGCGTCAAGGATGGAACTCCGAAAGCTCGTCCTGGCCATCATGACGGTCGACCGCGAGCCGCCCTACGTCCACCAGACGTTGGCGAGCCTGTTCGCTGCGGACGGCCTGGTCCACGAGCTGACGTCCGTGCACTTGGTGATCGGGACGAGCGATGCGCAGTACCTCGACAACTACCGCCACCACAAGGGCCTCTCGTTTCACCCATTGACCGAAGAGGGGTACGAAGAGATCAAGAGTTGGGGGACGCATCGCAGGTTCTGCCACAACTACGTCCGGTGTCTGAGCCTGCCGATCCCTGACGGAGGCGGGATCTGCGTCTGCGAGGACGACATTGTGTTCCGCGACCTGTTCCTCCAGCGCCTGCTTCAGGCAATAGACGAGATGGAGAATGACGCAGGGCTGACCGATTATTGCCTGGCTCTTTTCACCGACTGCGATCTCGAAAGCGAGCCGTCGTTCTACCGGGGGCGCCATTTCTGTAGCTACGGCTGGTCTTTCCATGGCACGCAGTGCATGTACTACCCCCGGCGCGTGGCTCTGGAGATCAGGGATTACATCAAGCAGCACGGGGTGAACAAGTGCGAGGACTGCGGCGACCTGTTGATCGGGAAGCTGTACGGCGACAGGATGTACGCCTGTCCGCGAGCGCTGGCAGACCACATAGGCACCCTTTCGACCGGGCTCGGTGGTGCCGGTCGCGGTCCGAGCTTCCATCGCGCGTACCGGCCGATCAGTCGCGAACAGTGGGGACAGCGCATCTAGCGACGAATGGCGAAGACAGGCCGATGCAGCTAATCCCGAGGATATTCCATCAGATTTGGGTGGGGCCCAAACCCCTCCCGACCGCGGCGGCGGAGTTCACCGCATCATGGCAGCGGCACCATGGCGACTGGGAGGTGCGTCTGTGGACCGACAAAGACGTCCCGCAAGAGCTGTTAAACCAGAGCATCTACGAACAGACCTCCATTCACGCGCAGAGGGCC
Organism: uncultured Planctomycetaceae bacterium; assembly: GCA_964427875.1. GTDB lineage: Bacteria > Planctomycetota > Phycisphaerae > SM23-33 > SM23-33 > CAYRVX01. Next base: position 9,158 of record CAYRVX010000045.1, on the reverse strand, counting down.
GATATCCTCAGGCACGAGCTTCTGAATCGGTTCGGCGGAGTCTACATCGACATCGACTTCGAATGCTTGAAGAACCTCGAACCCCTGCTGGACGGCGTGTCGTACGTCTACGGAGAGGAGCTCCCCGGCCGGCCGGGCTCGAGCATCCTCGGCAGCACGCCGGGGCATCCCTTCTCGTGCTGGTGCCAGGAACGGCTCCCTGAGCTTTGGCCCTGGCAGCCAGGGCGCATTCTCCAGGAGACGGGGCCGGACTTCTTCGCCCGGGCGATCGCGAGCTACGTTGAGGGCTGCTCTCCGGTCCCACACACCGATCCCGCCTCGGGCAGAGAAGCCGCCCGACGGTTCGCGCCCGACGGCAGGGCCGCCATCTGCGCGTTCCACCCGTGGGTCTTTTACCCCTACTACCTTGGGGGACGGTGGGTGCCTGAGGATCACCCCGACGCGTACGCTGTTCACCACTGGCAGAAGAACTGGGACTGGTGAGCCGCCGATGGCCCCGCCGGACTTCCACGAAGGGACGGACAACACGAGCCGGGTCCCCCCTCAACAGGCATATCAGGACGTCTGCGGCAGGGACGCGCCATGGGCACTCGGCCGGCCCTACCGCAAGGAGAAGCCGCCGGACAGGAAGCCCAGGGCGCTTGTCATCGGGAACGTGGAGCAACTGGCCCGAAGGATGGACAAGAACGCCTGGCATCGTTACCATGCTCTAGGACGCCACGAGAACGTGACACTTACCGGACCCGGGTGCAGCGGGTTTGTGAGAGGCATGCCCGTTCGCGACCTGTTCCGTCGTTTCGGCCGGCCGGACTTCATCATCCACGGCCTGGACCTCCGCGTGACGGGCGTGCCGCTTGTCGAGGGATTGGCGGATGTCGACATTCCCAAGGCGATGGAGCTTGAAGACACGTGGGAGGACCCGCCTCGCCAGCAGCAGTTCCTGAGAGAGCTCCGGTTTGACTACGCGTTCCACACTACGCGGGCGAGGGAAGAGGACTACGAGAAGAACTGCCCGTCCGTGCGCATGATCTGGACGCCGTTCGCCGTCCGCACGGACGTATTTCGGGACTACGGCCTGGAGAAGGAGAACGACCTGCTGCTCTACGGGAGGGTCTCCACTTGGTACCCTCTGCGCGAGCGCCTGAGGGATCTGCTCGAACGCACGGCAACGAGCGCCACGTTTCGCGTCAAGATCATCGACCATCCTGGTTGGTGGGACGATGGATACGTGCCTCAGGAAGGGCATTACGTGGGAGCCAGGCTCGCGCGGGAGATCAACAGGTCCTGGATCGGCATCGCGACCGGCAGCGTTTTTGACTGTCTCTTTGCCAAGCATCTGGAGATTGCGGCCTCACGGTCCCTGGTGGCGGGCAGCCTGCCGGTGGAGGCGCGCCCGTTCCTTGGGAGGGGGTTCGTGGACCTGGGCGAGAAGGACGACGAGGAGATCATCCGGACGTTCCGGGGCCTGTTGGGCAACAAGGATAAGCTCGTGGCCCGCACCGACGAGGGATACCGCAGAGTGACGACCGACTTCTCCGTAGAGAGGTACGCAGAGAATCTCCTCGACCTGATAGGTCGCCTGATCTGAGGTGAACCGCTTCGGCCCGCCGGTCGTCAGGTGGAGCCTGGCGGCTCCTTTGCAGGCCGTGAGGCCGGCTGTCTTTCGTGCCCCAGCCTACTGATCTCTCGCATCGCCGCCGTCGTTTTCCAGGTGCCCAGCCCGAAGGACTTGAGGAAATCCCATGCGGGAGGCAGCGAGAGTTTATGGGTCGCAACGTTGATCACTTGCTTCCCGTCAATCAAGACCACGACCTTCTCGCGCGTCACCTGCAGGTGCACTTGATACCAGCGATTCTGCTCGAAGTGCATTGTCTTCCGAGTCTCGTTGTTGGGGTCAAGCAATACCAGGTTATCGACGCGATCGAGGGCCACGATGTTGCCCTCTTCACCCTCGACGAGCTGTGCACCAACGACGAGGAAGCAGTGGCGCGTCTCGACGGGGAAGACCATGTGACAGAACGCGCCGTCGCCTTTCACGCGCTTCGCTTCCAGTTTGACTTCGTAGTCGACGGTAGGAAAAACATCGTACGTCCAGAGGATGTCCGTGCTGAGCTGCGACGCGATGAAATCGAGCTGCCCCCCGGAAACGCGAACGATGCGGTTCTTCGCCGATACTACTTTCCAGCCGGTGAGGTCTTTACCGTTGAAAATGATCTCCCAGCCGTTGGCGTCGCGCGGGAGGGGGCGGATTACATGGGCGGCTCGGCCCTCGGTTCGGGCCGGACCGGGCGGAGGCGGCGTGCCGTTCAGGCTGAGGACCACGAGCAGGCCGATAACAGCCAGGACCCCGAGCCCGGCGACCAGCGCGGCGAGGCGGCCCCATCGCCATAGCTGCCCCCGATGCTCGACAAGCGGAGCGTGGGGCGCGCCCGTTCCTGCCTGCATCGCATCGGCCTGGGGGACGTTCGTCTCGACGGCCGTGAGATCCCTCAGGAGCTCCTCGGCGCTCGAATACCTCTCGGCGGGGTCCTTGGCCAGAAGGCGATGGATGATGCGGCAGACGTCGGGCCCCACCGCGGGCGCGACCTCGTCAAGTGCCGGCAGATTGCCTTCGAGGTGCTTTGCCACGAGCTCAGCGCAGGTTGCCCCCGTGAAGGGCGGTTGCCCCGCAAAAACCTGGTAGAACGTGGCGCCCAATGAGTAGAGGTCACACCGAGGGTCGAATCCCTCGCCCCGAAGGGCCTCGGGCGCTGTGTACATCGGGGTGCCCAGGATCGAAGTCGTGCGTGTCACGCTGAGATCGATGGCCAAGCGTTTGGCCAGACCGAAATCCGCCAGTTTTGCCCACCCCCTGGAGGTCAGAAGAATGTTCGAGGGCTTGATGTCCCGATGGAGGATTCCGATTCGGTGCGCTTCAGCCAGCCCCGCGACCACCTGCTTCATCAGCGCAAGGGCCCGCGATGGCGCCAACGGGCCGTCCCGTCGGAGCACATCGGCCAGGCTCCCGCCGTCTACGTATTCCATGGCGATGTAGTGCCAACCGCGGTCCTGGCCGATGTCGTACACCTCGATGATGTTCGGGTGGCCTGCGGCCGCGGCGGCCCGGGCCTCCCGGGTGAAGCGAACGATGGCGGCTGCGTCCCAAGCGGCCTGTCTCGAAAGGACTTTCAGGGCGACGATGCGGTCCACGCTCGGCTGCCGGGCACGAAAGACGGCACCCATCCCCCCGCGCCCCAGGCGGCCGAGGATCTCAAAGCCTCCCAAATCCCGGGGCGGCCACGCCTCGCTCTCGATCACAGACTGCTGCTCGTCGTCTTCGCCTCGCCGGCGCACTATGGCGCCGCCCGGGTCGGCGAGACCACGTGTACCATGGGCGTCGGGCTCCGTACTGGCGACGCTCGCATCCAGCCCCCATTTCTCCCGGCAGGCCGCGCACTCCCACAGATGCCCTGCAACAGCCGCACGCTGCTCAGACGTCAAGTCCGCGGCTTGGCTGACAGACAACAGGCGCTCTATGCTCCGACAGTCCACGCTATCATCCTCGCTCAGCCGCTGTCGGCGCCGTCACAGGTAAGACCGCCTTGCCCGGGGGCCGGCCTCACGCCTACTCGAACTTGTAGCCCCACACATCCACACGCCTTGGGCCATCGGCCTTTCTCACTTTACACGCCAAGCGATCTTGGGCTTGGCTCGGCCCTGCCCGTACGCCTCTGCTGCCTCATACTCTACCATGAACCGGCTGGTCTGCATAGATGGCTCGTGCCGCCGCACGCGATCAGCGAGGCACAGCCGCCTGCCAGGCAAAAGACGCTGAGACGAATGGGAAGCAAGGAAGGCCTCGGGCGAGTCTGGACGTGAGCATGGGGTCTGAGGTGGCGGAGAGGGCAAGCCGCCGCTGGCCAGGGGGAACGCTTGAGCGGAGTCCCAGCCTGCCTGCCCTCGATGGAGGTGTGACAGTCGACTGCCCAGATCCGGAGCACCCCGCCCCCCCCGGCGGGCGGGGTGCCGGATACCTATCCAGTGCCTGCCCCAGCGTTCCTGTGTCCGCGAACCGTCTCTCTCTACGCCCCGCGATGCGTCGGCAGTCTGTGTTGTGGATACCGGCAGCGGTCGCGACGTCCTTGCTGACGGAGGTCGTCCTATTCCTCCCGGCACATGCGCCGAGCATCCGAAAGCAACCTGACCATGGGCAGCGTCATCCACGGGGTGGACACCAAGAGCTCCATCGCCCGCTCCAGATCGGCGAAGGGGCGCGATGTAATCTTCCGGCCGTGGTAGGCTAGCGCAGCAGCGATGGCGGCGTAGTAGACGGTCATAGCAACCGCGTGCTCGGCGCCCTCTTCCCATACCAGAGCGAGCGCCTTGCCGTAATCCTTGAGGGTCTTTAGAGCACTCAGGCTCGTGGCAGCGTCTGTGAGAACGTCCCCCAGTGGCCGTCCGGCCAGCGGCAGCAGCTCACGACAGGGGCGGTTGAGTACCGCAGTGACGGAATCCACCACATCCGGTTCCAGAGCCAGCGGAGTGGACATCCGGGCCTCGAGCGTCTGCCTCAAGGTCGGGGCCTCCAGCGGCTGTCCGCCGCCTCCCCCAGGCTGCAATGCGACCTCCAGCAGTTCGGCCAAGCGGCTCGTCTGAAAGCCAAATGTTGACCTGCTTGTCACTTGCGACGCTCCGAATCTCTCGGCAACCGGACCGCTCTAACCCATTGCGCCCTGTCCGTCCGAGCTGCGCACACAAGCCCCTCACTCCTCCTTACCCCCTATAATCACGGAGCGACCGGCGATCTTGCGCTGCCTTTCGAAAGAATTTCATGCAAGTCCCGAATCTCCTGGGTAACGTCGGCATCCGAGCCGACAACTTCGCGAATGCGCCGGGCCATCTCCCTCTGAAGGTGTCGCTTCACAGTGACGATCATGTTAGAGGCCTTGGCCTCGTATGGAATGCGGTATCGCTCACAGAGCGCCGGCAGCGGCGGCCGTTCCGCCCCGGACAGGATCGGGTCGATCACACGCTCGCGGAACAGGTTCCAGTGGACCGACTTCCCCTCGGCATTGCACCGAGTCTCCACGGCGGACAGGACTTCGTCCAGGAGCTGGGACGCCCAAGCATAGTGGAATGCCTGCTCGGGGTCTGCCTCGGGATTCCCGACTGCCAGCCACTGGGTTGTCGCCGCATCGAGACTCACCAGCCTGCCGACCGGGTGGCGCTTCTCAGCCGCTTGGTCTCTGCGGACGTTTGAGCAGTACCGGTCGAGTGCCCCCAATAGCAGTGTTCGGAAGCGCCCCTTGGCCGGAGACGCCCACCGGAGCAATCCCCGCCTCAAGATGGCTTCCAAGAAGAATCCCTGAACCAAATCCTTGGCCTCTTCGTTGCCGTAGCCCCTCCGCCGAAGATAGCAGTAGACCGGCCGCCAGTACCTGCCCAGAATCTGTCCCAGCGCCTCTCCTGCCCTGGGACGGTCGGCTGCGCACGCCGAGAAGAGCTCTGTCCAGTGCGTCGTCTGGAACCTGCTGTCCTCGCCACCCATGTCTGTCCGGTCGTGCCAGGCCATGCATCGTTCCCTCCGCTCGGGAATGCCTGCCAACCATGTCGAGTGTCCGGCTTCTACCCTACCCTAGGCCTTTGAATCTGGCAACGACCTTCCCTGTCGTTACCGAGAACTCCGTCCAGCCAACAGAGCAGCGACCCAATGGGCTTCACGGTGAGTCCGACGAGGGCCTCCGTGCATGGCAAGCGTCACGAGGCACGCCGACCAGGCGTCCGACATACGGGGATTGCCAGGACGGACGGAATGCAATGAGCGCTTCTTCGATTCGCATGTGCTTCCCCCGGTTCCTGAATTCCTGGCCGTCGATGCCATCGCGGTCTCGGAGCAGGAAACGGGGAGTTCCCTCAAACGGGATCGCCTCGACAATCTGCTGAGCGGCCCACTGGGCCGTGGGTCGACCGTGACGTTGAAGTGGACCACGCCCACAGGAAAGACGAGGCGAGACGCTACCCCCGGGCGGTTTGTCCACGGCAGCACGATCCCGCGCTGGAAGCAGCCGGACAAGCAGAAAGCCCCGGACGGGGGGCGTAACCGGACTGAAAGACGGGTGGGACGCGCTCAGCGCGCAGCTCGCAAGCTGTGACCGGGGCAAGCAGCGTTTCTCGCGCCCCTGGCATGTCCGGTCAAGGCTAGTAGACCGTCAACAATGAGCTCATGGGCTCACCGAACGGCCACAGAGGCACAGAGCCTGCCTGCCTGCCGGCAGGCAGGCTCTGTGCCTCTGCGGCGACATCACAGGACGTACTGCCACCCACAGTTTGGATATTGACATAGCACTAGGCTCTGTCTGAAAAGTCGATATTTAGCCGATATGTCGAATGGTAGCGACCCGTGTTGACAGATGAAAGGAGTCATCATGATTCGACATCGGCTGACGGACGAACAATGGGAACTGATCGCGGACCTGTTTGCCCCACCCAAGCGGATGGGGCGACCGCCACGGGATCGACGAAAGATCATGGATGGCATTTTGTGGATTCTGCGAACCGGTTCTCCCTGGCGAGACTTGCCGGGGGCCTTCGGCCCATGGCAGACAGCGTGGGGCTTGTTCAATCGCTGGAATCAGGACGGAACGCTGGACAAGATCCTCGAACGTCTGCGTCTGAAACAGCAACTCGATCCAGAGCTGTGGTGTATTGACGGAACGATTGTCCGAGCGGCGCGATGTGCGTCGGGCGGTGGGAAAAAAACGATCCGAACGAACCGGACGACCACGCGCTCGGGCGTTCGCGCGGCGGTATAAGCAGTAAAATTGGCTGTCCGTCAACTTGGCAGATGAAATGTTCTTGAAAGGGCGGCTCAACCTCTGCTTACTCAATGGGTTATCGATACTCATTGACTGGCAGGAGGCTGAGCCATGTATGTGCACGGGATTCGTGCGTTGTTCCCGTTCCCGGGATATGTCGTCGAGAAGGTTACCATGACGGCCGACATCGCCCAAGTGAATCTTCGTCGCGACCGGCGTTTTCGCCTGGGGTGCCCGGCTTGCGGGGGGACAATGGCAGTGAGTCGGACCAAGACGCAGACGGCCAGGGATCTGGCCCTGGGGACCGCCCGGCTGGTGGTGGTGACCTATCCCGCGATCCAGGGCCGTTGCAGCGCCTGCGGCGGCTGGGCCACCATCCACCCACCCGGCATCGACCCGCACGCCAAGGCCACACGGCGGTTGATGCACTTCGTCTGCCGCTTGGCGCGGTACATGCCGCTCAGCCACATCCCCGAGATTGTCGGGATCTCGGAGCGTACGGCCGGGCGCTGGGACCGCAAGGTCCTGCGAGAGCACCTGCCGGAGCCGGACCTCGACAACGTCCGCGTCCTGCTCATCGACGAGAAGGCCGTGCGCAAACGCCACGGCTACGTCACGCTGGTGATGAACGGCGCCACCGGCGAGTTGCTGCACCTGGCCGAGGGCAAGAAGAAGGCCAGCCTGCAGAGCTTCTTCGATAAGCTCAGCGACGAGCAGAAGCAACCCGTCGTGGCCGTGGGCATGGACCGCGCCGGGGCGTACCGCGAGGTGGTCCGGGCCGAACTGCCGGATGCGGACATCGTCTTCGACAAATTCCACCTCATTGCCAACTACCACGCGGTGATCGACGAGGTGCGTCGGTCCGAATGGCGCAAGGCCAACGCCGAAGACAAGGCCGTGATCAAGGGCCAACGGTACAATCTGTTCCGTAGCCCGTGGAGGCGAACCGGCAAGCAGACGCGTGACCTGATGGCCTTGCTTCATATCAACGAGAACCTCGCGAAGGCGTACATCCTCAAGGAGGCCTTGCGGAAGCTGTGGGATTACAGGTACCCCAAGGCGGCCGCGAAGTACTTGGCCAAGTGGTGCCGCTGGGCGGCGGTCTCGGGCGTCGAGGCCTTGCGGAAGTTCGCGCGGTCGCTCCTGCGTGCGAAGGAAGAGGTGCTGAACTACTGCAAGCACCGGATCACGACGGGGCGTCTGGAGGGCTTCAACAACACCGTCAGCCGCATCGTACACCGCGCCTGCGGGATGCAGGATCTGGACTACCTGTTCCTGAAACTCAGACAAGAATCACTCGACTTCGTTCTGCCAAGTTGACGCAGAGCCGTAAAATTCACATTTTGTGCGATGGGCAAGGCCATCCGTTGGACGTGGTGGTGACGGCTGGGCAGGTCCATGAATCCACCGCCTTGGACACGTTGCTGGTCCAGGCGGACCGGGACTTGCTCGACGTCCAGGGCGATCCGGTTCCCTGGCCGGTCGCGTTGGCCGGCGACAAGGGCTATCGCGCCGATTGGATTGATGACTATCTGTTGGACTTGGAGATTCGTCCGGTGATTCCCTCGAAGGAGAACGAGGATCGGGAGGGACGGCCGGTGGCGTTCGACCGAGAGCAATATCGTCGCCGAAACATTGTGGAACGATTGATCGGCTGGCTGAAGGAAAGCCGGCGCGTGTTCTCTCGCTTTGAGAAAACCGCCCTGAACTTCGTCGGGATGATAAAAATGGCGTTCATCGACCGATACCTGAGACTGGCAACAAAATGACTTTTCAGACAGAGCCTAGTGCTCCGTGACAGGTAATGTGATGGATATTTGCTGGTCTCTTTGCCGATGGGAGATTCAGAACCCAGGTAAGGAGACCTGCCATGAAGAAGAAGTATATCGTGACGCTGACGGAGGCGGAACGGCAGATGTTGCAGGCGATGCTCTCGCGCGGGAAGGCGGCGGCGCGGAAGCTGATGCATGCGAGGATTCTGCTGAAGGCGGATGCCAGTTCCGGCGGATCGGCATGGAATGACGACCAGATCGCTGACGGGTTGGAGGTCGGACGAGCGACCGTCGAACGCGTACGAAAGCAGTTTGTCGAAGAGGGGCTGGAGGCGGCGTTGGCGCGTCGCAAGCCCCGCCGCCAGTACCGGCGAAGACTGGACGGAGACGCCGAAGCGCACTTGGTTGCCTTGGCTTGCCAGAAGCCGCCGGAGGGTCGAAGCCGGTGGACGTTGCGGTTGCTGGCCGACCGAATGGTCGAACTGGAGTACGTGGAGCAGGTGTCGTATCAGACGGTGCGTCGCACGCTAAAAAAACGGTTCTTCGCCTGGAAGTGTACCGGCTTGAGGGGGCGAAGAGCGGTGTTGCCAGA
>CAYRVX010000044.1:0-50737 GCA_964427875.1 uncultured Planctomycetaceae bacterium | reverse complement strand
CGGTGCCGAAGTCCCAGTACATGTTCCAGCTCAGGCAGTTCATGCCGGGCCCGCCCTTGAAGTAGCCGGGGTTGTAGGGGTGCGAGGGCGCCGGCCCGATCCAGAGGTCGAAGTGGAGGTGCTTGGGCGGCGTGCCCGCGGCGGGCAGGTAACCGGGCCTGCGGATCTGGCGGTTGCCCCACGCCCAGGCGGTCTGGAGGTCGCCGATCGCGCCGTCCAGGACCAGCTCCCGGACGCGGTTGAAGTTCTCGATGGCGTGACGCTGCGTGCCGACCTGCGTCGCGAGCTTCTTCTTGTTCTTCAGGTAGGTCGCGCGGACCACGCGGGCCTCCTCCACGGTGTTGCCCAGCGGCTTCTCGCAATAGACGTGCAGGCCGCGGTTCATCGCCCAGTTGGCGATGAAGGCGTGCGTGTGGTCCGTGGTGCAGCAGATCACGGCGTCCAGGTCTTTCTGATCGAGGCACTTGCGCCAGTCGACGTACGTCTTGGCCTTCGGGAACCGCTTGGCGGCGCCGGCCAGGTGCTCCTCGTCCACGTCGCACAGGGCCACGACGTTCTCGCCCGAGATCGCCCCGAAGTGTGCGTGGGCTCGGCCCCACGTGCCGATCATGGCGACGTTCAGCTTGCTGTTCGGGGCCTTGGCCCCCAGCAGAGCGCCGCTGGGCAGGATCACCACGCCGGCTCCCGCGGCCGCGGCCGATTTCAGGAACTGGCGCCTTCGGATGGTCCTCGTCTTCACTGGCTTGTTTGGCATGGCTTCCTCGTGATCCTTCATTGGCGGCGGCCCGATCGGAAGTTCAACTCTATCCGGGAGACGAAGTACTCCGGACCCCGGGCAGCCGCGACTTCCCAGATGAACTCTCGCCCGCGACCGTCGCGGGCCTCTGCGATGATTCTATCGCGTCTGCGGGCTCGGACAAGGGTATTCTCGGCCCTCGGCTGTCGCGCGGCGATCCTGTACAATGGCGCGGCGCCGACGGCCGGCGGAGTGTGAGTAATGAGTATCGCGAGAGTCGCCGCACACAGCTTGGTAGGCACGGTCCTCTGCGTGCAGGTGCTCGCGGCGGCCGAGCCGTCCCGGAGAGCGCTTTCGGACGAGGAGTTCCTCCGCTCGCTGTTCGCGGTGGAGCTCGACGGCTCCTGGTCGCCGGCGATCGACAAGCTGATCGACGGATACCTTGCCGAGCGGCCCCGCGATGCCAATTCCCTCAAGCGTCTCCTCAGGACGGAGAAGGCGTACGAGCCGATCCCTCCCGGCCGGCGTCAGGGGAACGTCCGTCTCGCCGACGGAAGCAAGCGGTACGACGTGCCCTTCACCGTTCACGTGCCGCGGTCCTATCGCCCGGAGAGGCCCCACGCGCTGCTGCTGGCCGCCCACGGACAGGACGGCAAGGGCAGCTACATGGTCAAGACAATGCTCCGCATGCTTGGGCCGCAGGCCGAGAGGTACATCCTGCTCGCCCCGACGATGCCGGGGCCGCGGCACTACAGCGGCAAGGCCTACCAGGAGCAGGCGTACCTTCGCCCGCTGGGGCGGGTTCGCCGGCGGCTCAACGTCGACGACGACCGCATCTGCCTCGCCGGATACAGCATGGGCGGGCACTGCGCCTGGCACCTGGCGACGCTCTTTCCGCGGCACTTCGCGGCGGCCGTGGCCATGGCCGGCGTGCCGTGGTTCCAGGGCGCGCCGCACACGACCAACCTGTACCTGGAGAACCTCTCGAACCTCAAGCTCTGGTCGATCTGGGGCGAGCGGGACCGGCCCGCGCCGCCGGCCATCGGGCAGGTGCACTTCAACCGCGCGGCCACGGCGCGCCTCAAGGAGCTGGGCAACACGAACTACAAGCCCACCGAGCTGCCCGGCGTCGGTCACGATGGAAGCTGGCCGGACCGGCGGGCGTTCGCGGGCTTCCTGGCCGCGGGCAGGCGGACGGTCGCGCCGACGAAGTTCGCCCACTTCTTCCACCTCGCCCACCACAAGCGGGGGTACTACCTCGAGGCCCTGCAACTGGCCGCCAGGCCGATGCGAATGGACGGGCCGATCCGGATCAAGTTCGCGCGCAGGCCGTCCGACGCCCAGGGCGACAAGGCGGCCGAACGCTACTTCGCCAGGCAGCTCTTCAAGATGTGGGCCGAGCTGGACCGCTCGAAGAACACGCTCGTGATCCGCACGTCGCGCATTCGCACGGTTCGCGTCTACGTGACCGAGGGCATGTTCGACCTGGGCCGGCCCGTCGCCATCCGTTTCAACGGCCGTTCGTGGCGGGGGAGGGTCCCTGCCTCGCCTCGCTGCATGCTCAAGCACTACGCCGCCGACCGCGACGCGGCGGGGCTGGTCTACAACGAGATCGACTTCCCGACCGTCGGGAGGGTACTGGTGCGGTACAAGCGATGATCGAATACGCAGCGCTCTACGACGTCAGCATTCCGGTGGGGGTCGAGTCGGCCACCTGGCCGGGGGGCCGAGGCCGGCGGCCTCATACCGACAAGGAGCACCGATGAACGCACAAGCGGAAACCGCGCCGAGTTTCGCGGAGCTGGAAAGCGTGATTAAGGGCGAGAGACAGCCCTCCCGGGTCCATTTGGTGGAGTTGGGTATCGACCAGGAGGTGGTTCGGTTCCTGACAGAGGACGTGTTCGGTGAGGAATGGGTCCCCAACACCGAACAGACACGCGCCCAACACGCGCGGCAGCACGTGAGTTTCTTCGCCAGAATGGGCTACGACTATGCTCCGGCGTGGGCAGGCTTTGAGAACATGCCCCGGTTCAAGGAGCGGAAGACGGCCGATACGGCCGTGCTTTCCCGCGGCGAACGCCACTGGGTCGAGGAAGGCGGCGGCATCATAAAGGACTGGGACGACTTCGAGCGGATCGGCTGGGACACGATCACCCCCGATCTCCGCTGGCTGGACGAGATGCGGCAGGTCTTGCCCGAGGGCATGAAGCTGGTCGTCGGGACCACGGTATTCGAGATGATCCTCGAGAGGTTCTTCGGCTATCAGGACCTCTTCCTGCTGTCGGTGGACAACCCGGACCTTGTGGAGGCCGTCTTCGAGGCCTGGGGCCGGAAGGTACACGATTTCTACAGGCAGGCCATACGTTACCCCGAGGTCGGGGCCATCTTCCATGCCGACGACCTCGGGTTCAACACCGGGACCCTGATGAGCCCGGAGTTCCTGAGGAAGAACGTCTTCCCCTGGTTCCGCACCTACGCCGCCCTCGCGCACGAGCACGGCAAGACATACTGGTATCACTGCTGCGGGAACGTCCTGAGCGTGATGGAGGACCTGATCGAGGACGTCGGGATCGATGCCTTCCATTCCTTCCAGGACGTGATCATCCCGATCGGGCGATTTCACGACCGCTACGGCGGCAGGGTGGCGGCGCTCGGCGGCGTGGACATGGATCGGCTCGGCAGACTCCCGGAGGATGAGCTGCGGGCCTACGTGCGGGAGATACTCGGCCAGTGCATGCCCGGGCGGTTTGCGCTGGGGTCGGGCAACACCATCGCGAATTACATCCCGGTCGGGAACTATCTTGCCATGATCGATGAGGCCCGGCGCTGGGTCGCTTGACGTGCGGACGACCCGGGGCGCCGCCCGGAAGAGCACGGGGAGACGGCAGTGGATCGAACGGCTCAGGATGCGGGGCGCACGAGAGGCCGGATGCTCCTGTTGACACTGACCGCGATGGCCGCGTGCGCGAGCCGGGCCGATGCGGACGCGTCCGCGTCGACGCAACCCGCGACGCAGCCCGCGACGCAGCCGCTGAGGTTCACGGTCGCCACGTACAACATCAACGGGCTGAACCGACACCTGGCCAAGGTGGTGGCGAATATCCGAGAGACCCAGGCGGACCTCGTCTGTCTTCAGGAGGTCAACTGCGGCTCGTCGCCGTACCTGAAGAAACACCTGCGGAAGCGGTACCCGTTTATGGTCTTCGGCCTGAACGAGAGGTTCGACGGGTTCGCGATCCTCTCCAAGGCGCCGATCACGCACCGCAAGTGGATGCCGGCCGGGGAGGTCAATTACCACAGCTTCCTGCACGCCCGAACGAGGCTCGGCGGCCGGGAGGTCCACGTCGCCGCGATTCACCTGATACCCAACCTGCCGAAGAAGGACGTCCCCGCCGCCGAGCAGTTGAAGCACTTCGCCCGCCTGGACGCCATCCGCAGCCGCGACGTGGCGAGGATGGCCGGCCACTTCGCCAAGGACCTGCCGGTGATCGCGCTGGGCGACTACAACTGCCTTTCCTTCCAGGGCGCGGTGGGCTACATGGCAAGCCGCGGCTTCATCGACAGCGCGGCGGCAGCGACCTCGCGGCCGGACGATCTCTACACGTGGAAAGGCAAGTTCAGCGGCCGGGACATGACCGTGCGGATCGACTACATCTTCCACACGAAGCACTTCAAGACACTCACCAGCCGGGTGATCCACGAGCCCGGCAGCGACCACTTTCCCGTCGTCAGTCAACTGACGTGGGCCGCGAAGAAGGCGGCCGCCAAGGCCGAGCACCGCCCGCACGCTGAGTAACCGCTTGCAGACCCGAGCCGGGTGTGACAAGGTTCCGTGGCACGGGCGTCCCGCCCGTGCGCCTGCCTGCCGCAGGCAGGTCGCAGGGCCGTCCCGGCCCTGCACTTCCGGTCGACTCCACGACCGAGACGGTCGTGGGACGCACGGGCAAGATGCCCGTGCCACCACGGGTGTCGCCAGAATCGCCAGTCGCACACCCGGCGCCTCCGGATCTGGAAATCCGCAATCCGCAATTCGCAATCCGCAATGGGTTGCCGGCGAAGCCAGCGTTGTGCCCTTTTCCCTTGCCTTCCGCGAGTTTCGCTCTACAATAAGGCGTGTTGGATCGCGGGCAGCGGTTGCCGGCGAGGCCAACGGTATAAGCCTTACTGGAAAGGGTGCATCATGTCTGATACTTCCTCCACACCCGGCCGCGCGGCGCCTTCGCCCGCGCGCGGCAGGCTGCCCGACGACTGCCGCGAGGAGACGCTCGTCGTGGCGTTCTTCGACCTGTCGCGGATCGGCGAATGGTCCTCGTCCGAGGACGACGCCCACGTGGCGGGCTTCTTCCAGGAGTTCTACGAGCTGGCGGCCCGGCACGTCGCCCCGGCCGGCGGGCGGATCGTCAAGTTCATGGGCGACGCGGGCCTGGCCGTATTCGGCGAGGAGGCGGCCGAGCAGGGCATCTTCGCCATGTGCGATCTCGCCGCGGCGTCGCGGGCGCTGGGGCGCGAGCTCGGCCTGGACACGTACCTGAACGTCAACGTGCACGTCGGGGCGGTGCTGGCGGGCAGCTTCGGCCCCAAGGGCGCCGAGCGCTACGACGTGATCGGCAAGACGGTGAACATCGCGGCCCGCCTGGGCCGCCGCGGCGTGACGCTCTCGGCCCAGGCCTTCCGCTGCCTGGGCCCCGACGCCCGAAAACGCTTCGACAAGATGATGCTGCCGATCACGTACCGTTTCCGTTCCTAGTGGCTATCTAGCAGCGCTTTGCTCGCGGTGGCATGGGCGTCTCGCCCATGTGTCCCACGGCGATCCTGGCCGTGGGGCAGGGCCGGGACGGCCCTGCGACCTGCCTGCGGCAGGCAGGCGCACGGGCAAGATGCCCGTGCCACGTCGTGAGATAGCTTCTTGGGAAAATGGGATTGCAGCGATGATTCTCTACCACGGCACGACGGACAAGCGTGCGCGGAAGATCGCCGCCGAGGGGTTTCTTCCGAGAAAGCCCTCTCGCCGCGTGTGGTTTGCGGCCTCGAAGGGCTACGCCCGCCACCGCGCCCAGACGCAGGCGCGGCGCGGCCGCGCGCGGCCGGTGGTGCTGACCTGCGACATCGACCTCGCCGAGTTCCGGCGGAAGCTCGGCTGCAAGCACGTCCGCCGCACCAGCGGGATCATCGCCATCGACGGGCCCGTGCCGGCGGCGGTGCTGCGCTCCTGCGGCGAGCCGCTGGGCACCCCCAGCACGCCCAGGGAGCTTGCCGACTGGGTCAATCGCGTCCTCGGGCTCAAACCCTGGAAGGGCGTCGGCCGGCGCCATCCGGGCATCCTGCGGCTCAGCCGGTGGGTCGTGAACCGCGCCCAGGACCAGCCGCAGCGGGGAATCCGCCGCAGGGAGCTGCTGCACATGGCCCGGCGGTGGCTGCCGGAGCTCTTCCGGGGCGTCAAGATCGACCCGGACAGCCTGCTCGTCATGCGGCGCGTCGAGCTCGAGCCGGCCGAGGACACCGCCCCCGAGCCGGCCGTGGACCCCCGCGAGGAGGAGGCCGTCGGGCTGCTCGACACCGGCGGCGGCAGGCAGCGAATCCGCGGGCTCAAGCTCCTGGCCGAGATCGAGCACCCCGACCTCTTCGAGTGGTGCGCGATGTGCCTGCCGGACGACTCCGCCGCCGTACGCCTGGCCGCCCTGCACACGATGCTCCGCTGCGAGCAGATCGACCCGGCGGCCGTGGCCCCGCTGGCTGCCTCGAAGGACAAGCGCATTCGCGGGGCCGCGCTGGCCGTGCTGGCCCGGCACGGCGGCGAGGAGGCCGAGCGGTGGTTCCGGCGCGGCCTGAGGGACCCCGAGCCCTGCGTGCGTCTCGAGACGGCCGCCGTGCTCTCCCAGCTCGACCCCGCCGAGCACCGCGCGGTCTTCCAGCTCGCCCTGTACGACCCGAACCCGAAGATCGCCCGTGCGGCCGAAAAGCTCATCGCCGGCAAGGGCTTCCCCAAGATCACGTGGGGGCTGCGGCGCTCCGCTCGAGGAGGCCGGTAGCTCGCCTTCTTCGCGTGTCCGCGCCGGCTCCCCGGGGGAGCATCAGCGTTTTGGGGAAGCAGTCGCTTCTGGAGGGCCGTAGGCCCGAGTGCCGGTAGCCTCGGGCGCGAGCCCGTGGAGTTGGAGTCGCCGTAATAGAGAGCCCCCGCACGGGGGCGAGTGAAGGCCTCAAACGCCCCCGTGCGGGGGCTGGGCTGATAACGGCCTGCATACCACGGGCTCGCGCCCGAGGCTACCAACATATGCCCCGTTCCGGGGCTATACCGCCCGCGCCCCCAAAACGCTAATGCTCCCGCTCGCCGGCCGCAACTCGCTGCGAGCTTCGGGACGGTCTAGAATCACCAGAAAAGCCCGCAAGGGCTCCGGGCGAGAGGCCGTCCGGCGGGCGTCGGAGGGATGACGTTCTCCGGCGGAGACCTCTACCTCGCCGCTGCGCCCTCGTTGCGGCGGATTCGAGGCGCTCTCGGCCCGGGCCGCTGACGCTCCGCCTCACCGTGCCGAGATGTACCGCGCGAGCGCTCGCACGTTCCGGACGAACGTGCGCGGGTCGATGATCTGCCGGGTGGGGTCGGCCTTGGGCCAGTACCGCAGCGTTCCGGCCTCGACCCACGCGCCGCGGTCGTCCATGGCGTCGATGATCCGGCGGGCCGTCCCGGCCGACGGGCGCGAGGCCGACCCGCGGGCCGGGCCGGGCGCCCGCCACGGCCGGCTCGTCAGCGCCTTGTGCCGCTTCTCGATCCGGTCCAGCCCCGAGCCGATCTTGAACGCGTAGTGCGTCGGCATGTCCTTGTCGTCGTACGTCAGCTTGTAGTCGCGCGTGAAGTAGAGCGGCCTGTTCGTCTTGAGCTCGTAGAACCTCGCCAGCCGCCCGTCGCCCAGCAGCGACCGCCTGTAGTAGGCCAACGCCCTGCCGATGGGCTGGACGTACTTGCGGTCGCCCGTCAGCTCGTAGAGGTCCATGAGCGTCATCATCACCTGCTGGGACTCGCCGCCCGTGATGGCCGCCGGCTCGAACTTGCGCGCCCAGGCGGGGCACATGTCGAAGTCGTACTGCTGCGCCCAGCCCGGCTGCGGCTCGGGCATCTGCGCCAGGATCAGGAAGTCGCCCGCGCGGAGCGCCGCCTGGCGGCAGCGTTTGTCGTCGTACACGCGCCACGCCCGCAGCAGCGTGTCGATCACGTCGCCCATCACGTTGTCGTTGAGCGTGTAGAAGTCCCAGTACGCCTTGACGCGCGGGTACTGGCCGTCTTTGCGGTAGCCGGCCGGCCTGACCGGGTGCTTGCTCGCGTCGGCCGGGGCCCTGTAGACCTGCGGCCAGCCGCCGTTGGGGAACTGGGCCCCCAGCAGGCTGTCGAGCCCGTAGAGCACGGCCTCGTGGACCGCCTTGTCGGAGAATCCGGTGGCCTTGTCGTAGCGCATCAGGAAGCGCAGGGCCGACTGGGTCTGATCGTCGTCGAGCGAGGTGTAGTCGCGCGCCTTGCCGGCGGGCTTGCCGTCGGCGCGGTAGGCGTAGCGGCGCCGCCTGCCCGGGTCGAGCTCGATCCGGGCGATCCATCCGCCGGAGTGCATCTGACCGCCCAGAAGGGCCATCGCCGACTCGCGGGCCGCGTCGAGGCAGTAGCGGCCGCCGGTCAGCTCGTACACCTCGACCAGCGCCTCGCCGACGGTCGGCGTGCCGGGCGGCTGCACCCAGATGGTCGTCGCCCCCACCTTGCCTTCGCCCTCGCGCTTGGTCAGATCGGCGCTGTACCGCCAGACATAGCCGCCGCCGACGGCGACCTTCTCGCGGAAGAAGGCGACGGCCTTTCGCAGCGCGGCGGCGGCCTGGCTGCGCGTCGGCGGCTCGGCCGCAGGGGCGGCGGCGACGAGAAGAAAAACGGCGGGGATCACCCGGCTGCCACAGCGATTCATGCGTGGTCTCCTGTCCAACCGGCCGGCATGCGCTGCATTCTTGGGGACGCGCCGCAGGCCGTCAACAGTATTCGCCGGCCGGCGGCCGTTGGAAAAAGCCTCGCTCATGCAGTACAACGTGGCACGTGAGACCGGGGAGTTCACGCAGCCTCTGCCTCCCCTGCTACTAGACCTTGAGGTCGCTTCGGGTTTTTTCCTTTGGGCATGCGCCAGAAGGAAATCGGTGTGTGCCGAGGGCTAACGTGAACTCGCGCGGGCTGCCGATACATTCTTTACCCGGCCAGTCGATACCGCTATCATCCGCTTGGGACTGTCTGCACGGCAATGGGCCGTGCCCTTGAGGCCCTGACATGTCAGAGATCCGTGCCATCGACCTTTTCTGCGGAGCTGGCGGCAGCAGTTGGGGTGCACGTTTAGCGGGAGCCCGGATCGTCGCGGGATTCGATCACTGGGAACTGGCTGGCGAGGTGTACAAGGAAAACTTCCCCGAGGCAGATTTCGTGTTGGGCAGACTTGAGGATCAGGACCCCGAGCGACTGCGAGAGCAGCTGAGCCCGATTGATCTCATCCTCGCGTCCCCCGAATGCACAAACCACAGCCCGGCAAAAGGAAGCCAACCCCGGTGTGAGCAGAGCCGGGAGACGGCGTTCCAGGTGACGCGCTACGCGGAAGTGCTCCAACCTCGCTGGATCGTCGTGGAAAACGTTGTCAGTATGCGCCGGTGGTCGCGCTATGACGACTTCCTCGCATGCCTGGAGGGCCTCGGCTATAGGGTGAAGCCGCAAGTCCTGCAGGCGGACCTCTTTGGCGTACCCACTTCCCGCAGGCGGGTTTTCATCCTTTGCGACAGGGAAAGCGAACCAAATGCGGTAACGCCTCCTCGCTCGGTAGCTGCCAAGGTCGCCCGTGACGTGGTTGACCTCAATGCGACATACAAATGGTCCTTGCTGCGAACAGCGCGACGGGCGACTGCGACCATCGAGCGCGCCGAACGTGGCCTCGCCGCCCTTGGTCCCGACGAGCCCTTCCTGCTGGTCTACTATGGGTCCGACGCTGCGGGCGGCTGGCAGGCCCTGGATGTACCGCTCAGGACCGTTACGACCGTCGACCGTTTCGCTATAATGAAGCCAGCCCCTCAAGGGCATATTATGCGCATGCTCCAGGTGCCTGAGCTCAAAGCAGCAATGAGCATGCCGCGACGATTCCGCATCCGCAAAGGCACGCGGCGTGACAGGATACGCATGATCGGAAACGCTGTCTGTCCCAGACAGATGAAGGCTGTTGTCAAGCACTTAGTTTCAGGTCAGTGAAGGCTCAACCATGACCTCGGACAAACACGGCAAGACAGGCAGCGCACGAATGCGACCTCGCGCTCGGCTCATTTCGGTCATCGGGGATGAGTTGATAAGCGATGAGCCTGTTGCCCTTGTTGAGCTGGTGAAGAATGCGTACGACGCTGATGCCTCGCGTGCGACAATCAGCTTCACGGGAGGGAATCCTCTTGATCCCGATACCGTGACGATCGCTGATGACGGAAGCGGGATGGATCTCGACACCGTCCTGCGAGGCTGGTTCGAGCCTGGGACAATCCTCAAGAAACGTGCCGAACGGTCACCCGGGGGAAGACTCTACCAGGGGTCCAAGGGGGTGGGTCGGTTCGCTGCAGCGCGGCTCGCCGACTCGCTCTACATGGAAACCAAGAGGCAAGGAGAAGACGAAGGCGTAACCGTCCTCTTGGACTGGGGGAGATTCACAGATGACAGCTATCTTGACGAGGTAGAGATCGACTATGACGTGCGTCCCCTCCCTGACATGGCTCATGGGACGTTACTGACGCTGATGAACCTTCACACTCGGAAGCACTGGGAGGCAGGCGACTTCAAAGTACTTCACGATCGGCTCTCACGGCTGATTTCGCCCTTTCAAAGCGACTTTGAGAAAATAGGTGACTTCTCCATTGAACTCGACGTTCCGGGCTACCCTGAGTTCACCGGGCACGTGGAGCCCCACGAGCTCACACGTGATCCCATGTACAGACTGATCGGAGGGCTCTCGCCAACCGGCTCCTTCACGGGCTCACTTGAGATCGATGGGAAGAAGGCGAAGTCGTTCGACGGTAGGCAGCTCGGCTCCCCCACCGATGAAGTCGATTGCGGCCCGTTCGCCGTTGAGGTCAGGGCTTGGGATCGCGACCGTCCGGGACTGACGCCTTACATGCTCAAGTACGATCAGAGCCTCTCCCGCGTTCGCGCGATTCTGGATGCCTACTGTGGCGTTAGCGTTTACCGGGACGGGTTCCGCGTACATCCGTACGGTGAGGCAGGAGATGATTGGCTTCAGCTCGACGCCCGCAGCCGTCAGACACCAGTACGCTGCCTTGCCAACAACCAAGTTATTGCAGCCATTCGCATATCCCGCGAGGGGAACCCTGAGATCAAGGATCGCACGACACGCGAGGGAGTCGTTCACAACGAGCAGTATCGGGCCCTCCAAGAGTGGTTTAAACGGATACTCGCGCTTCTGGAGGAAGAGAGGTACCGTATACGGCCCAGGGAGGATGCCAAGCCGGAGTACGCAACAACGATCTTCGAAGCGTTCGACATGACAGAGGTCGTTCGCGCGACAGACGAACAGCTTGGGCGTAGACATCCTGTTTCCAAGTTGGTCCGCCAGAAGGACGGTGAGATACGCGAGGGGGTCAAGCGCCTTCAGGAACATTACTCCCGAGTACTGCTCGCAGCAGGTCTGGGCCAATTGGTTGACATCGTTATCCATGAGATCGGTGCCCCGCTCGGCCGCATCAACAGAGAGCTCAAGCAACTCGAGAAGGAGCTCAAGGGAGTGCCGGCCACCGATCAACAGGAGCGGATTGACAGTAGCCTGACGCATATCCGAGGATGGCTTGAGCAGATCCACAACCTGCGAGCTAGGCTGGACCCGAAGACAGCCGGAAAGCGCGGTCGAGCCACTACGTTCACTGTCCAGGAGGAGATCATTGGGAATCTGCTTCTCTATGAAAGCCTCATACAGAGGCAAGACATTGAAGTATCCCTCCGTGCACCGAAGCAGCCACTTGCTGTTCACATGTCGCGCTCCAACCTTGGCCAGATCATCGCGAATCTCCTCGACAACAGCATTTACTGGCTAACTCGTCATCACGGGGATGGCAAAGGAGGGAGAATTGACATCCACGTAACTACACTCAAGCACGGTTTCCGTATCAGGTTTTCGGATGACGGACCGGGCGTTCCCGAAGAGGATCAAGGGTTGATCTTCGATCAGTACTTCTCCAGGAAGTCCAACGGAATGGGCTTAGGGCTCTACATCGGCCGACAGGTGATCGAGCCCTACGGGAGGTTGATCCTTCGAGATGATGGCAAGCTGCCGGGAGCCTGCTTCGAGGCGACCTTCGAGCGGCGTGTCGGGCTTTGAAAGGAGGCTTCTAATGAGACTTCAGGTCTTGCTCGTAGAGGACGAATCGCAGGACTTGCACCAGTATCAGCGCGATCTACCTGCAGTATTTGAGGGCAGAGGTCTGTGCGTCGATCTTCACCCGTACGATGACTTCGACCAAGCCTATGGATCTGCAGACAGCCCATGCAGGCGTTTCGACCTGATCGTGTCCGATACCTATGTGGGCGATCCCCGAAACCGTAACGCGGCTGTTCTCAAGACGGTCGAGAGATACCGGAAAGCTCGACGATTCTGCCCTTTGGTCATATACAGCAGTGGGACCAAGCCCCCTCAGCTTCAAGAGGGTCCGTTCGTGGTGTGGGCAGACAAGAGTAAAGATGGTGATATAGAACGCGCGATCGGTGAGGTACTGGACACAGGCATTCCGCATCTGGCACGTTCGCTGCACGATGAGTTGGATGGAACAGCGGGAGAGTACCTGTGGGATTTCCTTGAGCAGCACTGGGATGCGCTGAACGCGTGTTGCTCCAGCAATAGGCGGGTTCTTGAGCGTCTCATCCGTCGCCGTGCGGCGGTTCGGCTGGCTGACCTTGACGCGACGGGGGACGGTGTTGCCCCGATTTCCGAGGTGGACGGGGTCGAGTACTACATCTATCCCGCGCTGGCCCCGAGCGCCTACAGACTCGGAGAGATTATCAGGAAGAAACGCAAACGGTCTGAGATCTGGGTCATACTCACTCCACACTGCCATTTGCAGAGACAACAGAACGAAGCCCACCCCCGGGCGTCATACGTTCTCGGGGTCAAGGCCGTTCCGGCGCGGGGCGTACTGGGGAAGGACCTGGAGAAGGCGAAGGCACTCGCACACTCGGCAAAGAAACATAAGAAACTCGCCTCTTGGGCTGGGCATCCGAGCAGAGGTGCTGTGGGAAAGCCGGAAGGGAGGTACTGGTACCTCCCGGAGTTCCTTGAGATTCCTCATTGCTACTGCGACTTCCAGCAGGTTGAGAGCATCTCCTACGATTCGTTGCAGAAGCGGTATGATCGTGTGGCTGTTCTCGCCCCGCCTTTTGCCGAGTCGCTGCAAGCCTGCTTCGGGAGGTACTATGCCTCGATTGGGCTTCCCGACATACGGCCAGGGAGCATCGAGAGCCTCTTGGAGTCAGGAGATACATAGGGGCAGCACGAGCCTTGTAGAGTCGGCTTTGGTTAGGCGAAGTGCTCCGGTAGGTGGCGAGAATGGTCGATGTTCTGACTGAAGAACAACGAAAGTACTGCATGTCCCGGATCCGGGGGAAGGACACGAAGCCGGAGATGATCGTCCGGAGGCTGGTGCACGGGCTTGGCTATCGCTACAGGCTTCACCGTGGGGATCTGCCCGGGTGCCCGGACTTGGTGTTTCCGAGTCGCCACAAGGTCATCTTCGTCCACGGCTGCTTCTGGCACCGGCATCGCTGCCGGTACGGCAAACCGATGCCGAGTACTCGTCGCGCTTTCTGGGCGGCCAAACTCGAGCGGAACAAGACACGGGACAGACGGAACAGGAGGGCCCTTCGACGTCTGGGTTGGGATGTACTGGTTGTGTGGGAATGCCAGACCGGGCGCCTTGAATGGCTGACCGATCGTCTCAGTAACTATCTGGCTAGGTGATGAATCCGGCCACGATGTAGTACAAGGTAGCAGGCGAGACGGGGGAGTTTGAAGCGGCGTGGTGACATGGCCAACGAGAGGCAGTTCAGAGCGAAGACGAAGTTCATCGCCGCGCGCGGCGTGAAGGAGTACCGCGAGACGATCGCCGCGTGGGTCAACGAGAACGACGTGGTCCTGGAGATCGGCTGCGAGTGGGGCACGACGACGGTGCTCCTGGCCGAGCGATGCGGGAAGGTCGTCGGCACGGACGTCAGCGGCGAGTGCATCGAGCGGGCACGCCGGAGCCACCCCGGCATCCGCTTCGAGGTGCTGGACGGCTTCGACGTCCGCGCGGCGGCGGCGCTCGGCGAGCAGTTCACGAAGGTCTACATCGACATGTCCGGCCTCTCGGGCTACCGGTCGCTGCTGGACGCGATCTCGCTGCTCAACATGTACGCGACGGTGCTGCGGCCGGAAGCGATCGTCATCAAGAGCGGCGCGCTGAAGCACTTCGCCGGGCGGTGTGTGCCGTGGCGAGGGCGGTAGGTGCTGCGGGCAAACAGGGCGGCCGGGGGGCCCGCCAAACGGCCAGCCGATGCCGCGGGCGCCGGGCCCGATGAGGCTCGGGGATGCGCTGGAGAGCCGGTTCGTCTCGCGGAGAAAGGGCCCAGAGAAATGGCATTGGAATACGAAGCGACGAGGTGCCCGCTGCTCCGCGGGGAGGGGGAGGTCGTCGTCCGCGCCATGACGCGCGAGGACATCGCCGCCGTGCGGCGCTACGACGACGAGCTGACGGCCACGCTGGACGAGTACAACGCGAACCTGCCGCCCGGCGGCATCACGAACGACGCCGGCGGGCCGTGGGCCGACGATCAGGAGCTTCTGGAGCACTTCAACAAGTACGCCGCGCGCGGGAACCTCACGCTGCTGGCGGTGGAGGATTCCGGCCGGGTGGTGGGCTTCGCCGACCTGTGGGCGGCCGACGAGCCGGAGCCGTTCGGCCGCAGCCTGGACGCCGAGTGCGTCGATTACCTGCGCGAGTACTACCTGGCCGGGCTGGAGACGATCCTGCTGACCGAGGCCGAGAAGGTTGCCCGCGGGGCCGGCTTGGCGGCGCTGGACGTCGGCACGAACACGTGCAGCGGGGAGTACACGTCGCTGCGGCGTTTCGGCCTGAAGGTCTTCTACGAGTATGACGACGTGCTGTGCCGCTGCGACCGGCCCCCCGCGAGCCGCGCGGAAAAGCGGATGCTCGCGCCGGTGGAGGCGGACCTGTCGGGCCTCCTTCGCGTCGACCACTGGGCCCCCACCGACTTCACCTTCCGCGGCGACAACGAGCGTGCCTACATCGCGGAGCTCTCCTGGCCGGGCCGGCGTGCGATCCTGGAGCTGTGGCGATACGAGCACGGCCGCGACGACCTGCCGGTCCCGCCGCATCGGCCGAACCGCAGCGAGCTGTACGCCGAGCCGGCGGCGCTGAGCTCGGACGGCGCCATGAGCGAGATCCTCGCGGAATGCGCCGCCCTGGCCGGCGAGGCGGGCGCCCCGCTGGCCCTGCTGCCGTGTCCCAGCGAGATCGCGCTCGACGAGGAGAAGGTGCGCGTCCACAAGCGCGGGTTCAGCTTCGCCTGGCTGAGAAAGCGACTGTGAGGAAGAGCCCACGGATTGGGATCCGTGGGCCTTGGGGATGACACTATTCCTTGAGGCGCTTCTCGATGGCTTCGCAGACGGTGTCGAGGACCTTGGCCCGGGCGTTGAGAATGCATCGGGAAAGGGCTTGCCGCGGCGGTGCAGTTGCGCTATAATTCCTCGACAGTCGGGAGCGCATGGGTGGACGTGGGACCTCGTTGCAGTTTGCTCCCGACGGGAATGCGAGGTTCGGGCCTCGCGATCTGTGGGACGTGTCTTGTACTTTCGTTAACGAAGTCCGACGGGCTGGGCGTGTGAGCTCGCACTGTCCGGCACGGACGCGCTGCAAGAGGAGAGAGTCACCATGGCATCCGAGAAACCCGAGAGATTGCTGCCCGGGCTGGTCGTGCTGCCCGACGTCTACATGAAGCTGGACTCCACCGACGAGCCGGTCAAGGTGATCTGCTCCGTGCGGGATACGTTCAAGGCCCAGGACGTCATCGAGCTCCTCCAGCGGCTGGGCATCGAGGTCGACCCGGACCCGTCGGTCCATACCGACTACTACGTTTTCGCCAGGTTGGCCAACCGGAAACAGGCTCACGCGATCGACCAGGAGAAGAAGGCCAAGAAGGACCTGTGCATCGGCCACGTGTGGCTGGACAAGGACATGAAGACGTGCGTGTCGGATTCGCAGAAGACCATCAACGCGCCGGCCGTCCGCAATCTGTTCGAGGCCACGGGCGCCGGCGTCCGCTGGGCGGTCCTGGACTCCGGCGTTGACATCGCTCACTCGCGGTTCGCCGGCAAGGGCGGCTTCAAGGGCAGTTTCGATCCGAGCCGCCAGCACGACTTCAGCGGGGAGGGCAAGGGCCCGGCGGACCCCCACGGCACGCACGTCGCGGGGATCATCGCCACCATCGCCCCGGAGGTCACCCTCTACGACTTCAAGGTCCTCGGCAAGAACGGCGGCTCGTCCAGCACGATCATCCGCGCGATGCACACCATCCGGCGGATCAACTTCGAGGCGGGCGAGACCGTCATACACGGGGTGAACATGAGCCTGGGCGGGCCGGTGCCCGTTCCCAGCTACGGCTGCGGCTGGTCCCCCGAGTGTCAAGAGGCCGATCGGCTGGTCGCGTCAGGCGTGGTCGTGTGCGTGGCCGCGGGCAACGACGGCTACAAGGTCCTCGCCACGGTGCCGCACGGGGAGCTGAGGCTGTTCTCCACCTATACCGACATCGGCATCACCGACCCCGGCAACGCCGAGCAGGTGATCACCGTGGGCTCGACCCACAAGTCCTCCCCGCATGCGCACGGGCCGTCCTATTTCTCCTCCAAGGGCCCGACCGGGGACGGCCGGCGCAAGCCCGACTGCGTGGCCCCCGGCGAGAAGATCGTCTCGGCGCTCGCGGGCACGAAGAAAGGGACGATCGAGATGGACGGCACGAGCATGGCTTGCCCGCACGTGTCGGGAGCCGTCGCGCTGTTCCTCTCAGCCAAACCCGAGTTCAAGGGGCGGGCGCGGGAGGTGAAACAGGTCCTCCTCGACTCCTGCACGGACCTGGACCGCGATCGCTACTTCCAGGGGGCCGGCCTGGTGGATGTGCTGCGAATGATACAGAGCGTCTAGCGCGCGGCCGGGCGAGAAGTCAACGTCCGGCCCGTCAAAGGGATTGGACCCATGAAGATGAATGTCGCATTCCTGGACTGCCGCAGCCACGGTGATTGCGCGGTCATCACCTTCACGGAGCGCAGGCGGAAGGCCTGCATCGTCGTGGACGGCGGCGAGGACAAGAGCAGCGCGGCGGCGCTGAGCAGCTACCTTCAATCGGAGCAAATCAGCGCCATCGACCTCATGGTCGGGACCCACATCGACTCCGACCACATCAACGGGCTGAAGCACTTCGTCCAGCAGCAACTGAAGAAGAAGCGCTCGAACAAGCCGCACGTTGCGATCAAGGAGTTCTGGGGCCCGCTGCCGTCGGAAGAGCGCATTCCCGACGTGGTCGGGACCGACGTTCCCGAGACGGGGATACTCGACGAGACGATCACGTGGCGTCAGTACGTGATCCAGAGCGTCAAGCAGAACGACGACCTGTTCGAAGCCCTTCGCGAGCTCAACGTGCCGATCTGCCACCCGTCAAGGGCCGCGCCGCCGAAGGTCCGTTTCAGAAGCGTGAAGATCGAGCTGCTCGGGCCGGATATGCAGATCCCCTCGGACCACATCGTCAAAAAGGCGCTGAGCCTTCCGCCGCCCACGGCGCGCGGGATCCGGTCGCTGGAGGACCTGCGGGCGGCCGTCTCGGACCACGCCACGGCCATGGCCGTTCAGGCCAAGCGCAACGCGAACAACCAGAGCATCGTGCTTCGCATTCGCCCGGCGACGAAGGTGGCCGCCGCGAAGGCCTGGACGTTCCTCCTGACAGGGGACGCCGAAGAGGAGGCGTGGGAGGAGATGCTCTCCGATCCGCCAACCGAACGCCGCCTGCCCGCCCGCGTGCTGAAGATCCCTCATCACGGCAGCGTGCGGAACGGCATCACGCCGGCGGGCGCGGCCAAGGTCAAGCCCAAGTACAGCGTCAACTCGGTGGGGCAGAAGCACGGCCTGCCCGACGAGGGCACCCTCGAGCTCCTGGACGGCCTGGACAGCGCCATCCTCTGCACGCAGCGCAACGCCAGCTCATCGCATAAGAGTGCCTGCTATTCCGTCCCGCCGGCGGACTGCCCCGCCAAGGGCAGGCCGGCGACCATCTGCTTCTCCCTGGACACCCGAACCGGCAAATGCAGGATCACCCCGCCCGGGCGGAAGTGCCGGCACGATTGGCGGGCATAGTCCCTTCGCCGCACGCCCCCCCGGCCCCGGCCGGGCGCGTTTGCCCCCGTTCCGTGGCCCGGCGTGGGGCTATTCCTTCAGCCGCTTCTCGATGGCCTCGCAGACGGTCTCGAGCACCTTGACGCGGGCGTGCCACTTGCAGTTGGACTCGACGATCGTCCACGGCGCGTACGGCGTGGAGGTGCGGAAGAGCATCTCCTCGATGGCCACCTTGTACTCGTCCCACTTCTCCCGGTTGCGCCAGTCGTCCTCGGTGATCTTCCACGCCTTGTGCGGCGTCTGCTTTCGCGCCTCGAAGCGGCTAAGCTGCTCGGCCGGGTCGATGTGCAGCCAGAACTTCAGCAGGACCGTGCCGAAGTTCGTCATGTGCTGCTCCATCTCGTTGATCTCGTGATAGGCGCGCTTCCACTCGGCCTCGGTGCAGAAGCCCTCGACGCGCTCGACCATCACGCGGCCGTACCAACTGCGGTCGAAGATTGCAATGTGCCCCGCCTTGGGCAACTGCATCCAGAACCGCCAGAGGTAGTGATGCGCCTTCTCGATGTCGTTGGGCGCGGCGATGGGCACGACCTCGTAGCCCCGCGGGTCGAGGTTCTGCGTGAGTCGGCGGATGTTTCCGCCCTTGCCGGCCGCGTCCCAGCCCTGGTAGACGATCACCACCGGGATGCGGCGCATGTAGATTTCGTGCTCCAGCTCGCGGAGCCGTTTCTGCCCGGCCTTGAGCTTCCGCTGATATTCCTCGCGATCGAGGGCCAGCGAGAGGTCCGCGCCGTCGAGGATGGAGCTCTGGAGCTCGTTCGGCAGCCCCGGCGTGGCGGGCGCGGGGGCGACCTTGCTTTCCCCGCGGCGCTCGACCTCGGCGACCCGGTGCTCCAGGGCGTTGATGACCGTGTTGAAGATCTTCAGCGACGCGAAGCGCCGGTCCTCGGACTCGATCACCGTCCAGGGGGCCACGTCGCTGTCCGTCTCGGCGAGCATCTCCTCGGTGGCCTTGAGGTACTCGGTGTACTGCCTGTGGGCCCTGAGGTCGTCCTTCGTGACGCGCCACGCGGTCGCGGGGCTCTTCTGAAGCTTCTCGAAGCGGCGCCTCTGCTCCTTCTTGGAGATGTGCAGGAAGAACTTGATGATGACGTTCCCGTCGTCGGCGAGCTGGCGCTCGAAGGAGCGGATGTCGTCGAACGCCTGCTGGAGCTGCTTGCCCTTCACCTTGCCGTTGACGCGGCCCTGGAGGACGCGCCAGTACCAGCTTCGGTCGAAGATGGCCTGGCGCCCCTTGGCCGGCGTGTGCACCCAGAAGCGCCACAGGAACGGGCGCAGGGCCTCCTCCTCGTTGGGCGGCAGCGTGCTGCGGACGGTGAAGCCGCGCGGGTCCAGCGGCAGGATCAGGTTGTTGATCAGCGTGCCCTTGCCGGCGGCGCTCCAGCCCTCGAAGACGATGATCACGGGGATGCCCAGCTCCGTGACGCGCCGCTGAAGGGCCGCCAGCTTCAGGGCCGTGGCGTCTTTCGCTTCCGCGTAATCGGCCTTGGAAAGCTTGCGGGACAGGTCGATGTTTTCCAGCATGGCGTTCTTCTCCGGTTGCGCTGCGAGCCGCGACCGGCGGGCGGCGACGGTCGCGCTTCCCGCTCGCTGCCGCTCGCGGCTCGGTCAGGGCTCGGCGAGCATGTCGGCCCAGGCCTTTCGCAGTGTCTCCAGCTCCCGTTCCTGCTTGTCGCTGAAGCTGCCGAGCCGCTGGGCGTAGACGTCCAGCCAGGTGACGATCCGGTCCATGGCGTCGGCGTCGAGGCGAACGTTGTTGTGGGGCTTGGCGCCCAGGAACATCCCGGGCAGGCGGCTCTTGAGGGCGATGCAGTCCCGCACGACGGACCGGCCGGCGCTGTACCTCGAGCTGACGATGCCCCCGAGTCCGCCGTGGGCCAGAAGCGCGTTATAGGACTGCTGGGGCCTGAGGTCGAGCCTGGCCACCGCCTTGGCCTTCTCGCCGCCGGGCTTGTGGCAGCGGACGCAGTGCTCATCGAGCACCGGCTGGACGAGCTTGTCGAACCGCAGCGGCCAGGAGCCCTCGGGGCCGGTCGTGATCCTCGACGGCGGGCGCGACGCCGCCAGCGGCCGGGTCCGCGGCGGGGCCTCGTTGCGCGGCTCGTGGCAGCCGATGCACGAGAGCGTCTGGCCGGGCTGGACGTAGGTGATGGTCCGCATGGTCTGCACGGCCCGCCCGTGGGCGTCGAGCGCCTGGAAGAAGACGTTCACGCCGGCGGGCATGCGGAAGTAGGCCGAGCCGTCGGGCTCGATCGGCACGGTCCCCAGCACGCACTTGCCGGGGTCCTCGCGCGTCACGCCGATGCTGGGGCGGTTCATCTGCGGCTGGACCTTCGCGGGCACGCCGACGATCCGCAGCCGCTTGACCGAGCCGCGCTGAACGCCGCCCAGCCCGTCGTAGACGTTCACGAGGAGCATGCGGCCTTCCGCCGGCTTGGTCGCGTCGCGTCGCACGAGCTCGCTGGCCACCGGCGGCCTGCTCCGCGGGCGGATGGGGATCGGGTACATCGTCGAGATCGCCGGGTCGCGGTGGATCAGCTCCAGGTTCCCGAAGACGTCGAAGAGATACACGCCCAGCGAGTTGCCCGGATTGCCCCTCCCCTCGCGCCGGATGGGGTAGGGGCTCCAGGCCACGAGGTAGTACTTCTCCGAGAGCGGATACGGGTTGGCGTAGTAGGTCCTCGGCCAGCCCTCCATCTCCGGGAAGCACACCTCGGGCGTCAGGCGGGTGATCGGCGCGAAGTCGTCCTGCGCGACGTCCGGGTCCAGCAGCACCAGGCTGCCCGCGGTGATCGCGTGGTGCGCCGAGGCCGTGAAGATGATCTTGTTGGAGTTCGGGATCGACCGCGCCTCGAAGATGCAGTGCGGCTTGCGGGTGAAGTTGCCGTAGACGCCCTGCGGGTTGGTCCCGTCGGGGTTGGTGGCCCAGAGGCTCATGAAGGGGTTGTTGTGGCGGTCGACGTAGTCCCATCGGGCGTAGAAGATCCGCCCGTCGGCGGAGACCGACGGCGTCCACTCGAAGTTCTCGAAGCCGGAGATCGCCCGCAGGTTCCCGCCGTCGGCGTCCATGACGTGGAGCGTGTAGATGGCCACCGGGCGCGAGCTGCCGCCTCCGCAGCGGACGTAGCTGTCGGGCAGGTCGGCCTCGAGCGTGGCCTGGGCGCTGGACCGCCCGCACTGGAAGAACTGCCCCCGCCGCGTGGAGAGGAAGGCGATCCCCCCGCTGGGCAGGTACCGTGCGTCGAAGTCGTCGTACTTGCCGCGCGTCAGCCGCCGCACGCCGGCCTGCCCTGAGCCTGCCGAAGGGATGCCGTCGACGCTCATCTCATACACTTGGTAGAAGGCGTCCTCGGGGATCTTGCCCTTGTCCACCTTGTCGCGCAGGCCGCTGACGTGCGGGTAGTGCTTGCAGTATGCAAACAGGAGCTTCTTGGCATCGTAGGACAGGTCGGGGCGCAGGAAGCTGCCCGTCTCGAAGCCCTCCGTCAGGCAGCGGAGCGTGGGCTCCTCGCTCTTTAGCCCATCGAGTACGTAGATGCCGCCGCCCGGGCGGGACCACCACCCGTAGTACTGGTCGGACATGTGGCTGTAGCTGCCGGGCTGGCGCTTGGTGACCAGGAGGCTGTCGAAGTCCAGCAGGGGGTTGGCGAAGGCCAGGCGACGGACGGCCCACCGCGCGCGGAAGTACAGCTCCTTCTGCCTCTCCGGCGAGGCGGCGGGCGGTGCGGCCTTCAGCTCGGCGGCTATCTTCTCCAGCTCGCGCAGGTGCGGCGCGACGTCCACGCCGCCGCGGCGAAGGTCCTCGGCGAGCCGCCGGCCGGCTTCGAGGGCCGCGACGATGGGGTAGCTCCTGGGGGCCTCGGGCCTGACGACCGCGCGCCGACCCGTGGACCACTGGCTCGTGCTGGACTGATCCGCCGGCCGGCCCAGCGCGAGGTTCTTCTTCGGCTCGGCGACGCCGTAGACCTCCACCTCGTCGAGGTGGAAGTAGCTCCTGCCCGGCAGTTGAATGCGAACGAAGCGCGCCTTCTGGCCCATGACCGGGATCGACAGGGGCTTCTTGTCCGTGTGGCCGTAGAACACCTTCCCGTTGTGGCGGTAGACCTCGCGCCACTTCTTGCCGTCATCCGACAGCAGCAGGGCGAGCCTCGCCGTACGGCCGGCGATGCCCGCGCCGCTTTCGCAGCGGTTGTACACGGTCACGCGGGCCAGCTCCTCGGGCTTTCCGAGGTCCACGTGCCACCACGGCCTGTTCTCGTTTTTCGTGTGGAACCCCCACTTGCCGTCCTTGACGCCGTCGACGGCCCCGGCCGCATCTTCCTTCGTCGAGACGCCCCCCGCCCGGGCGCCCTGCGCGGCGCGGCCGGCCCCGCCGCGGCTCTCGAGCTGAATGAGCCAGTCGGCCTCGATCTGTTCAGCCGGCTCGCCGGCCGGGGACGAGGCGACCGACGCGGAGAGAAGGGCGATCACTGCCAGCCAGTGAAGGTTGCGACCCATGGCTGCTCGGCTCCTGGAGGTCCTTTGTCTATCTCATCGACACCGGCTGAGGCGATGTGCACACGAACTGTCGTCTTTCCGCGTGCCGGAATTGTACCATCGTCAGGCCGATTCGCACACAGAGCGTCGCGCGAATTCGGCGCGGCCTCACACCTTGACGACGAACACGTCGGTGCGTTTGCCTTTGGCGGCGTTGAAGGAGATCCACCTGCCCGTGGGGTCGGCCAGCGGGTGCGGGTGGGCGTGCTGGCCGGGCGCGCCGGTCCAGTCGGTCCCGTGACGCGCGATGACTTCCACCCGCGGGCGGGCTCTCTGGCATCATCTTCGTCGGCTTCCTGACCGGCAATCCGCCCGGCCGCTATCGCCTCGCCGAGGGCGCGCGGGGGCGGATCTACAAGGGGCTCCACCCTCGCCGGGTCCTCATGCTCCGGTCCCTGCACGAGACGAACGCCCGCCGCAGGGGCCGTGAAGGGGTAGGGGGGAGGCATTGCGGATTGCGGATTGCGGATTGCGGATTGCGGATTCGGGAGCACATCCGAGCACCTCATCATCGCGCGCACACGTCTCTGGGCAACGCCCGATGTTGAGTCCCGATGTACATCGGGACGAAACGTCGGGTAGCGCAATCCCTCCCAAGGCCCTCAGTTTGCCCTCTTGCGCAAGGGGGAAACCCCCGACTGTCTCCCCCCATTTTCCATTTTCCCGAAAACAAAACGCCTCGCCGAGCGTCCTAAGTCGTGTCAATGGTCAATCTGCGCTTGCGATCCGCGTAAGGAGAAAACGCCATGAAGCAACCTGTCTGCGCATCGAGATGGTCGGTGGCCGTCCTGATCGTATGCCTCGCGTCGCTGCCGGCGGTGGCCCAGCCCGCGGCGACGCAGCCGGCGGCGACTCAGCCGGCCAAGGTGTACGTGCCCTATGAGAAGCTCAAGGGCGTCTTCGAGAAGGAGAAGCAGGGGGTCTTCCTGCCGTACGGCGAGTTCCGCCGGCTGTGGCAGGCGGCCCAGCGCGCCCCGGCCGGGGTGACCGAGGCGCCGACGCCGTATCTCGTCTCGACGGCGCGGTTCTCCGGCAAGGTGGACTCCGAGCTGGCCAGCATGAAGCTCGAGCTGACGGTGGACATCCTCGCCGACGGGTGGGTGGAGGTGCCGCTGGGCCTGGGCGACGTGGCCGTGGCCGACGCGAGCTTCGCAAAGCCCGACACCAAGCCCGCCCCGCTGCTGAGGGTCGTCAACGGCCAGTACCGGCTGCTGACCCGCGGAAAGGGCCGGCGCGTGCTGACGGTGGACTTCGTCCGCCAGCTCGTCACCAAGCCGGGCCTGAACGTGCTGGGCTTCAAGATCCCCGCCTCGGCGATCACCACGCTGGAGCTGACGATCCCCGAGGAGAACATGAAGGTGGACGTCGAGCCGATGCTGGCGGCCAGCACCGAGCAGGTGGACGCGGCGGGGAAGAAGGCCACCCGGCTTCGGGCGTTCCTCGGCTCGTCGAGGACGGTCAAGCTGAGCTGGAAGCCCAAGACGCAAGCCGCGGCCGAGCTGGCGCCCGTCGTCATCTCCGACCAGTTCCAGCACATCAACGTGGCCGAGGCGCTCATCAGCCACGAGGTCCGCTTCGCCTACGACATCCGCCGCCGGGGGGTCGATTCGTTCACGGTGCAGCTCCCCGGTAACTTCCGCGTCACCGCCGTGGAGGGGGCGAACATCTCCAAGTGGGACATCGCCGCGGCGGGCAACGCCCAGAACCTCACGGTGAGCCTCTTCTCCAGCGCGAAGGGCAGCTACGCGCTGACGGTGAAGATGGAGCTGTTCCTCAAGGACGCCAAGGTCGAGGTCCCGCTGGCGCCGATCGTGACCCAGCAGGTGCTCCGCCGCACGGGCCTGATTGCGATCACGCATTCGCCGCGCCGAAGCGTCGAGCTCACCGGCGCGCGGAACCTGGCCCGCGTGGACACCGGCCGGCTGCCGAAGGACCTCCAGTCCAGCCGCGGCGCGACGGCGTGGCGGTTCATCACGGCCGACTACGCCGCAACGCTGGCCATCGACACCGTCGCCCCGCGGATCACGGCCGGTCATCTCTGGGTGCTCGGCGCCGACAGCGACCGCCTGGAGCTCCGCGGGCAGTTGAACTACAACATCGAGCGCACCGGGCTGTTCCGCCTGACGCTCAACCTGCCCGAGCCGTGGAAGATCGTCTCGCTCGGCCCGAGCAGCCTGGTGGACGACCACCAGCTCGAGGGCAACGGGCGAGGCCGCAAGGTCAACATCCTGCTGAGGCGGGAGGTGACGGGCAAGATCAAGCTGGAACTGGTCGCCCGCCGCGACCGCGCCGCCGACGATGAGCCAATCGACTTCGCCCTGCCCCTCGCCGACGCGGAGAACCTCCGCCTCTACAGCGGCCAGGTCGTGCTCCTGCTGGCCGAGAGGCTCCGGGCGGAGGTGGATCTGCTCCAGCAGCTTCAGTCTCTGCCGGTAAACCGGGCGGCGAAGTGGACGTCGATCGCCGGCCTGTCGCCGGCGATGGCGTTCGAGTTCCGCTCGATCGACCACACGAAGGCGGCCGGCGCGAAGTTCAAGGTCGCCGTCAAGCCAACGCAGATCTCGGCGGTGGTGCATCGCCTGGTGAACATCCAGCCGGGCTCGATCGAGGAGCAGGCCTTCGTGGATTACCACGTCCGCTACGCGCCGGTGGATACGTTCTACCTGAAGATGCCCGCCGCCCTGGCCGACGCGGGCGTCCGCATCAGCGGGGCGGACATCAAGGAGAAGCCCCGCATCGAGGAGAAGGACCTGCCGCCCGACCAGGCGCCCACAACCGCCCCCGCGACCGCGCCGGGGGCGACCACGGCGCCCGCCGTCAAGTGGGCGTACTACAAGATCGTCCTCCAGTCGCCGCGGATGGGCACGTACCGCCTGACGGTGAGCCTGAGGCGCGGCTTCGAGGCCGACCCCGGCGGCAAGGACAAGCCCGTGGAGGTCCTGCCGATCCTCGCGGCGGGCAAGCTGTCCGACCAGAGCGGCTACATCGCCGTCGCCAAGGCCGACACGCTCGCCATCGGCAAGCCGCGGATCGAGAACCTCCTTCCCGGCGACCCGTCCAGCGAGGCCGACCTGCCGGAGGCGTCGCACCGCAAATCCGCCACGCTGGCGTTCCGCTACAACGCCCCGCCGTTCGAGCTGTCGCTGCCGGTCGCCACGCGGAAGGAAGCCGCCGTGTTCACCACCATTGCCACGGGCGCGATCGTCGAGCAGGTGCTCGGCCGGGACGGCGAGCTGAACACGAACGCCACGTTCCTGCTGGACACCCGCCGCGGCGACCGCCTGCCGGTCACGCTGCCGGCGGGGGCGAGGCTCTTCGCGGTGCTGCTGAACGGCTCCGAGGCGCCGGTGGAGGCCGGGCAGTCGGCGGACGTCAAGATCGTCCGCCTGCCCCCCTCGGCCGGTCAGGTGACCAAGCTCGTCCTGGAGTTTCGCTACGGGCTGACGGGCGCCTCGTCGTGGAGGCTGTCGGCCCCGAAATTGCCCGAGGGCATCCCCATCCAGCAGACGCTGTGGCGGGTGAGGATCCCCTCGGAAGATCGTCTGCTGTGGTTCAGCGACTTTTTCAGCCGCATCGCCAGCGGCACGGGCCAGCTCCGGGCCCTCGCGGCGGGCTATCCCGGGACGATCCAGTTCCAGTTCGCCCGCCAGGGGACGGCGTGGGACTTCGTCCGCCAGGGCGCGCCGGGCGAGCTGCGGATCTGGACGGCCGGCAAGGAGGCCTTCAGCATCACCGTCTGGGTGGTCATCCTTCTCGTCGGCGGCGCGGCGGTCAAGCTTTGCGGCTTCCACCGCTGCATCCTGATCCTGGCGGCCGGCCTTCTCGCCATCTTCGTGCGCCTGTTCGCGCCGCTGCTGGTGCGCCAGCTCGTCTTGAGCGGCTTCTGGGCCGGGCTGATCGTGCTCGGCTTCTGGCTGGCCCACTGGCTCTTCAAGTGCCTGCCGAAGTACGTCGCCGGGCGGAAAAAGAAGCCGACCACCCTCGCGCCGGCCGGGGCGGCTCGGCCCGAGGAGCCCCCCGCGGCCGGAGATGCCGCCGAAGCGAAGCAAGCCGACAGCGAAGCGCCCGACACCCGGGACAAGGAGTAAGGCCATGAAACCGCGCACGCTTATTCTGACGATCCTGAGTGTCTCGGCCGCGGCGATCCCCGTCGCGGCGGGCGAAGGCGCGAAGGAGCGAAAGCCACCCACCATCTACGTTCCGTACAGGGACGTCGCGTCGCTGATCGGCCCGCTGGACCGGGCCGTCCTGATGCAGCGCGAATCCTTCGAGAAGCTCCTGGCCGCCGCGAAGGCGGCCGGCCTGGACGACAGCCGCGAGGTCGCCCAGATCACCCGCGCCCGCTACCAGGCCGAGGTCAAGGGCGAGGAGCTCACCCTGACCGGCACGCTGGCGATCGCGTCGATGAGCGACAAGCCGGTGGCCGTGCCGCTGCGGTTCGGGCGGATGGGACTCAGCCGCATCGAGCTGGACGGCCGGGATGCGCCCCTTGGCTACGACCGCAGCGGCCGCCTCGTGCTGATCGTCACCGGGCGGGGCAAGCACACGCTGGCGGTGTCCGGCTCGGCCGTGCTGAAGGAGCTCTCCGGCGGCGGGATGCAGTTCAGCATATCGCTGCCGACGCCGACGGCGGGCGAGATGAGCTTTTCGGCCCCGGGCGACCTCGAGGTGCACGCGACGGTGCCGGTCTCGGCCAGGCGGTACGACAAGCAGGCCGACCGCACTGAGGTGGGCCTCACGCTGGGCGGGCACGGATCGGTGACGGTCGTGCTGATGGGCAACGGGCGCCAGGAAGACCAGCGAGCCATCCTGCTGGGCACCTCGGCCATCACCGCCCAACTGACGCGCGCGTACCAGACGATGCACTGCATGTACACCGTCCAGGTCCTTCGCCGCGGCGTGCGGGAGCTGACGTTCGCCCTGCCCGCCGCGTGGACGATCACCGACGTGAGCTGCCCCGCGCTGGTCAAGTGGTCGGTGATTGCGCCGACCAAGCCGGGCGAGCCCAAGAGGCTGCTCGTCCGTCTGCGTACGGCCAGCCGGGGGACCAAGGCGCTGCACATCCAGGCGACCGCGCCTCGCGGGGCCCCGGCGTGGAGCAGCCCGTTCGTCACGCTCGAGAACGCCGACTTCGAGCACGGCCACCTGCTGGTGGACACCGGGGGCGAGCTGAAGGTCCGCGGGCAGACGCTCACCCGCGCCCGGCGAGAGGACATGTCGCTCGCCAACGCCGTACCCGGCCTGCTCGCCGCGGCGCAGGGGCGGCTGTTCTACTACTGGTCCGACGGCTGGTCGGTCCGGCTGGACCTCGCCACCGTCGCGCTGCGGAGGAGCTGCGAGGCCCGCCACCGCCTCGCCGTCGCGCCCGAGCAGCTCGCGCTCAACTGCCGCTTCGACGTCACCGCCGTCGGGCGGGAGCTGTTCGACCTGGCGTTCGAGCTGCCCGCGGGGGCCGACCACTGGCGCCTCAGCGGCGTGACGGTCGACGGCAAGACGACCGGCTTCGAGTACCGCGTGGTGACCGAGGGCGCCA
This sequence comes from uncultured Planctomycetaceae bacterium, assembly GCA_964427875.1. Lineage (GTDB taxonomy): Bacteria > Planctomycetota > Phycisphaerae > SM23-33 > SM23-33 > CAYRVX01. The sequence goes on along the minus strand of CAYRVX010000044.1, from coordinate 22,448 downwards.
AGAGGACGCTGAAGATCGCCCTGGCCCGGCCGGTTCGGGCCGAGGGGGTGGCCAAGGTCGGCATCGCCATGCGTCACGTGCCGGGCGACTGGAAATGGCCCACGGGCGCCGCGCCGAGGGAGGTCTCCCTGCCCGTCGTTCGCGCCGTGGCCGACACCGTCTCTGGGCAGGTCGCCGTCGCCCCGGCCGGGGACCTCGATCTCGCCGCCGTCGCCGCCCCCAAGGAGCTCAAGGCGGTCACCGTCGGACGGATGAGCGCGCTGGGCCTGGCCGGCGACGTGCAACTGGCCTACACCTACGAGGCCGCCGTCGAGGGCGACGTGAAGGTCCGCGTGAGCCGGCGGACGCACCGCCTGGCGGCGGAGGCCATCGGTCTGGTGACCGCGCGGCCGACCAAGCTCATCGGCGTCTGGCGGATCGTCTACAGCATCTCGCGCGCCCAGGCGCGGACGCTGTATCTGCTGGCGGACAAGTCGCTCGGCCGGCGGATCACGATCACCGCGCCGGGGCGGCGGCTCAGCGGCAAGAACATCGTCCAGCCGGGGCCCGCGACGGTCAGCCTGCTGCCGAAGGCGGCCGAGGCATACGACCTGTGGCAACTGACGCTGGACAGCCAGACGGCCGGCCTGGTGACGGTGAACGTGCAGTACGACCGCCCGCTTTCCGGCCAGGAGGTCCGCGTGCCGCTCATCCGCCCGATCGGCTCCGAGCAGATCAACGAGATGCTCGCCGTCCAGGCCAGCGAGGAGCTGGCAATTGCCTTTAAGCCCGAGAGGCCGGAGGGCACGAGCGATGTGGACGCCGTGGACCTGCCGGCCCTGCCGGCGGCCGCCACCCGCCTGCTGAGGGCCTTTCGCCTGGAGTCGCCGACGACGGTGGCCGGCGCCGCCGCGGAGATCGGCCTGGCCGCCAAGGTGTACGACAAGTACACGATTCCGCCGGCCCTGGCCGCCGACGCGACCTTCACGACCTACCTCGGCGCGCGGGGCAGCCAGCGAACGCAGGCGATCTTCCGCGTCGCCAACGCCGGCATGCAGTTCCTGGCGATCCGTCTGCCGAAAGGCGCGCAGCTCTGGTCGGTGAAGGTCGCCGGCGCGCAGGCCAAGCCCAAGCAGGAGGCCCCCGACAGCTACCTGGTGGCCATGCCGCGCTCGGCCGAGCCCGTCGAGGTCCAGGTCGTCTTCGCCCTGCCCGACGCCACAGGCGACCTCGGGCGCGTCGCCCTCGGGCGCGCTACGCTCGGCGGGGTGAACGTCAACAAGCTGAAGTGGACGGTCATCCCGCCGCCGGGCTACCGCGTGGCCGGGCAGTACACCGACATGGAGACCGACGCGATCTACCGGCCCAGGCTGGCCGGTCAGCGCCTGCTGGACGGGCTGAAGGAGCTGTTCGCCGTCTCCGAGGCCGTCCTGGCCGTCGGAAGCCTCCGCATGATGCAGACGGCCGGGAAAGGGCTCGATTACGCCGAGGGGCTCGCCCCGTCGGCCGCGAAGGACGCGGATGAGACCGAGGAGGTCCCCGAGGCGGAGGACTTTGCCGCGGTCGACAAGCTCAGCTCGATGGCGCACGCCCTCAAGCCGACGCCGGCGCCGCCCAAGAAGCCGCCGGCCCAGCCGGACGTCCCCAGGAAAGGCAAGCCGACGGAGCTGTACGCCGGATACACGTACTACCGCGCCCGCGGCCGGTACACGCTGCCGGTCGAGCTGGTGGCCACGCCGCACGCCGGGCCGGCGGCCGACTTCACCTCCCTCGGCGACGCGGAGCTGGAGATCTCCCTGGCGGACATGACGACGATGGACACGTCCGACTGGCTCGGCCTGGCGGCGGTGCTGCTGGTGGGCCTGCTGCTGGTCCCGCAGTCGATCGGCCGGCGCGCGGGATTCGTGGCGACCGTGCTGGGCGTCTCTACGCTGGTGGCGATATGGTGGCCGACGGCGGCGCACCTCGCCAACGGCGCGTTCTTCGGCGCCGTGTGGCTGATTCCGGTGTACGTGGTGATCGGGTGCGTGCGGTGGCTGTGGCGGCGGATCTTCGGCGGCACGCCGGCGCCCAAGCCGGCTGTCGCGACCGCCGCCGCCGTGCTGATCGCCGCGCTTCTGCTGGCCGCCTCGACCGCCGAGGCGGGCGGGAGAGTGGTCAAGGGCAAGTCGCCGGCCAAGCCGGCGGCCAAGCCCACCGCGCCGCCTTCGGCCCTGCCGCCCGTGATCGTGCCCTACGAGGACGACCCCACCCGCCTGCCGGAGGACGGCAAGGTCCTCGTGCCCTACCGGCGATACGTCGAGCTGTGGAACCGGGCGCACCCGGAGCAGAGGATCGACCTGCCCCGCGGGCCCGTGGACGTCTCCCTCGCCGGCGTTCGCTACGCCGCAACGCTCGTCGGCGAGCGGATGAACATCACTCTCACGGCCCGCGTCAAGACCTTCGGCAAGGGCTGGGTCGTGCTGGCCGTGCCGATGAAGAACCTGGCCGTCACCGCCGCGACGCTCGACGGCAAGGACGCCAACCTCCAGGTCGGCCCGAAGGGCATGGTCCTGACGCTGCCGGGCGAGACGGCGGGCGAGCTGAAGATCACGGCGGTGACCACGCCGAAGCAACTCGGCCGGCGGGGCAGCCTTACGCTGTCTCTGCCGCCGCTGCCCGGCGCGATCATGACGGTGGACCTTCCGGCCGACGACCTGGAGCTGGAGGCGCCCGGCGTGGACGGCGCCGTTTCGCGCGGAGCGGTGCCCGGCGGAAAGGGCGTTCGCTGGACCGTCCCGCTCGGCATGCAGCGCGACGTGACGCTGAAGTGGTCGCCGAAGGTCGGCGTGGGAGCGGCCGACAGGACCCTCTCGGCCGCGATCGCCCACGACGTGTACGCCTTCCACTGGGCGATGGTCGGCGTCAGCAAGGTCCGCTACAGCTTTTCGGCCGGCGAGAACGAGCGGTTCGGCCTGCTTCTGCCGGCCGGGGCCACGCTGACCGATCTGACCGGCGCGAACATCCGCGACTCCCGCGACGCGGGCGAGCGGACGATCGAGGGCATGCAGTTCAAGCTCATCGAGGTCCGCCTGCACCGCCCGGCCACGAAGGCCTACGAGCTGACGGCCCGCTGGGTGGGCAAGCTGCCCGCGCTGGACAAGCCCGCCCGCCTGGCGCTGCCGCGGGCGGCCGACGTGGGGCGCGAAAGCGGGACCGTCACGCTTCACGCCGCCGGCGGGATCACGCTGAAGGTGACCGACGTCGCGGGCGCCCGCCGCAGCGCCAACGGCACGGTGGGCAGGCGGACCGGCAGGACCGCCGCCGTCAAGGTCGCGACCTACTACTGGCCGTACCGGCCGTTCTCGCTGACCGTCCAGCTCGCCCGCCACGTCGTGACGCCGACGGCCCGCGTGGATCAGCTCGTCCGCGTGGACCGCCACCAGGTGCAGTTGCTCGTCCAGGCGAGCCTCTCCACCAAGCGCGGGCGGATCTTCGGTGCGAGCTTCGCCCTGCCGGACGGCTACGAGCTGCTCAGCGCGATCGGCCCGGTCGTGGAGGATCACTACGAGCAGCCCACGCCGACCGGCCGGCGGCTGCACGTGAACTTCCGCACCGGCGTCGCCGCGACGAACGTCGCGCTCGTGCTGGTCCGCAAGGACGTCAAGCCGGACGAGCTGGCCGTCCCGGCCGTGACGATGCTCGACGCCGACGGCAACGTGCTGTCGGACCAGACGGGTCGCCTGGCCGTGCAGGTGGCCGCGTCGCTGGAGGCCGAGACGGCCGCCAGCGAGAACCTCCGGCCCATCGCCCCGCGGGCCGTCCGCGGCTGGCTCGACAGCCGGGAGGCGAAGAGCGTCCAGTTCGCCTACAGCTACGAGAAGCCCACGTTCTCCCTGCGGCTGAAGGTCAGGCCGCAGAAGACGAACGTCCGCGTGGAGGTCTTCGGCGGGCTGACGGTCCAGGCGACGTCGGCGTGGTATTCCTACCGCCTGAGATACCGGATCGAGGGCACGCCGATCGACCGGGTGGACTTCACGCTGCCGAGCAAGTACGATTCGCTCGTGGCCGTCGGATCGCCGGCCCTGCGGAGCGTCACGAAGCGCGGCGGGGAAGGCAATCAGGCCGGGCGGACCGTCTGGACCGTCGCGCTGATCAACGAGGTCACCGGCATCCTCGACGTGACGGTGAACTTCGCCACCCCCATCAGCGCCGCCACGAGCTCGCTGGTGCTCCCGCGGATCATCACCGACGTGCCCGGCGCCCACCTCGAGGGATACCGGGCGATCCTCGCCGTGCAGAACGCCTCCCGCCACGAGCTGGGCCTGCTGGAGAGCAAGCGGCTCGTGGCGCTTCCTCCCGGCGAGCAGGCCAAGCTCCTCAGCGAGCCCATCCGCAGGAACCTCCAGTTCGTCCTCCAGTCCTTCACGGACGACTGGTCGGCGATCCTGACGGTCACCCCCGCCAAGGCGGCCGCACGGATCCAGGCCGTCGTGGACCTCATGGCCCTCACGACGGTGATCGACCGCAGCGGCCGGTGCCGCTACGAGGCCCTCCTGGCGCTCCAGAACCGCACGGAGCAGTTCCTCCACGTGCAGGTCCCGGGGGAGCTGCGGCTGTGGTCGGCGACGGTGGCTTCCCAGCCGGTCAAGCCCGTCATCGACCCGAACGCCGGCGCGGACGTGGTGCTGATCCCGCTGGTCAAGACCTCCCCCGGCGGGCTGCCGTACGACGTGAAGATGTACTTCGCCGGCCGGGCCGCCGGGCGGCTGGGGCTGCTGGCGAAAGTCGCGCCGCCGGCCATCCGCGTCCGGAAGATCAAGGTCATCCGGACGACCTGGTCGCTTCGCCTGCCGAAGGGCTACCGTTACATGCAGCCGGGCGGGAACCTCTCGCCCGTCGTCGCGGGCGTCGAGAGCAAGATCATCGCCCTGCGGGCGCGGATGGACCAGTTGAAGAGGCTCCGCAGGTCGTACGACGATCTGGTCTCCTTCGGCTCGGTGAAGGGAAAGACCCTCGCCCGGAAGAACTGGCGGGGCTTGAACACGCTGATCACGTCGGAGATCGCGGAGGCCCGCCAGACCATCGTCTCCAACGCCCCCCAGATGTCCGCCAAGTCGAACCTCCGGCTCCGGCAGGACCTGGACCTCGTGGTCGGCGGGCAGTGGGCCGCAATCGCTTCCTGGGACAAACAGGAGCGAGAGCTCCGCCACGCAGACGACAACGTCAACGTCTGGCTGAACAACGATGCATTCAACGGCGGCGTGGCCGAGATCGTCCGCAACGGCTATCTCAATACCGTGCCCAACTTCGTCCGCAGCGCCGCCGAGGGGCAGAAGAAGGAGATCGCCCGCGAGATGGTAAGCAACGAGGCCGTGATCAGGGCGGGCGCGCTGGAGGTCGGCGCCGGCACGAAGCTGGCCCAACCGCTCGCCGACGCGTTGGGCCTCGGCGAGCAGGGGATCCTGGTGACCGGCGGGGATGCCGACAGGAGATCGGAGATCGCCGGCGTCCTGGTCAAGCTCCGCCAGGAGCAGCACCGCTACCAGAAGCAGCGCCAGGACGAGCTGAAGGGCCAGCTTGCCCTGTTCGGCGACAACCGCCTGGACCGGTACTACGGCAACCTGGCCCGGCAGCAGGAGCAGGCGGCCCAGGGGCAGAGGCGGGGCGGCCAGGCCGGAGCGCAGGACTACGGTTTCAGCCTCAACGGCGGCGCGGTCACGCTTGGCACCCAGGCCGCGGGGCGCATCGAGCTCAACGGCCGGCGCGTGACGACCTTCACCGATGGCGCATTCCGCTCCTCGGGAGAGCTGCGTGGTCGGCGGCCGGCCGGCGGCGAGGCCGCCGCCGCAGACAGGTCGGGTGCTGTTGCCACAGGTACCATTACCACCGGCAGGCTCGTGACAACTACCAACGGCATCGCTACGATCGCCGGGGTGCCGACGCCGCGTGGCGAGCCGGCCCGGCCCGGCGACGCCGCCGGCTTCGTGACCCTCGGGGGCCCGGGCCTGGCCGTGGCACGCGGCACGTTCTCGCTGCCGGTGACGCTGCCGGCCGGCGGCGAGCAGCGGGACTTCCACGGCCCGTCGGGCGAGCCGGTCGTGACGATCCTGGCCGTCGACGAGCGGCTGATCGACGGCGCCTACAGCACCGCCGCCGTGATCGTCATCGCCGCCGTGGTCTGGCTGCTGTCGCGGCTGTGGCTCCAGCTCCGGCGGAAGGACCCCCCGCCGGCCGGATGCGAGTTCCTCGCCGCTTACGTCGTCCTCGCCGCGGTCCTCGCCGGGCTTGTGCTGACCGGCGGTGTGAGCGTCCTGAGCGGCATCGTCCTGTTCGGCGTGATTCTCTGCCCCGTGGAGCTGCTCCACCGCCTGCTGGCCCGCCGGGCGGCGCCGGTGGCGGCGTGATCTGCCGGGCGCAGCGAGACTATGCCTTCCGCATTCGTCGAACGAACGCGGCGTAGTCGTCGGGCGTGTCGATGCCGGCGCCGTCGTAGGCGACCTCGGCCGCGATGATCGAGTACCCGTGCTCCAGCGCGCGGAGCTGTTCGAGCTTCTCGGCCGTCTCCGCGGGCGTGGGGGGCAGTTGCGTGAAGCGCTTGAGGAACGCGGCGCGATAGGCATAGACGCCCAGGTGCAGCTTGTAGGCCACGCCGCCGGCGCCGTCGCGGTCGTGCGGGACCGCGGCGCGGGAGAAGTACAGCGCCCGGCCCTGTCCGTCCAGCACGGCCTTGACGCGGTTGGGGTCGCCGGCCTGATCGGTCGGCAGGGGCGTGACCAGCGTGGCCATCGGGGCGTCGCCGCCGGCGAGCAGGTCCACCAGGCGGTCGACGCACTGCGGGGGGATCTCCGGCTCGTCGCCCTGGACGTTCACGACGATCTCGTTGTCGCCCAGCTCGAGCAGCTCGACGGCCTCGGCCAGCCGGTCGCTGCCGGAGCGATGGTCCGCGCGGGTCATGAGCGCCTCGCCGCCGAAGTCGCGGACGGCCTGGGCGATCCGCTCGTCGTCGGTGGCCACGACGATCCGCCCGATCCGCCGGGCGCCGCGAACGGCCTCCACGACGTGCTGGATCAGGCACTTGCCCGTCTCGGCCAGCAGGGGCTTGCCCGGCAGGCGCGTCGACGCGTATCGCGCCGGGATGATCGCCGTCGCCTTCATCATGCCGAGAGTCTATGGCCCCCCCGGCCGAATGCAACGGGAAAGGCCTTCTCGCACCGGCGCAGTTGGCCGTATCATACCGAGACGCGGTCCCGGTGCGGCCAAGCCGCACCGACGAGGACGCCCAACCATGGACGATGTGCCCGCTCCGCCATCGACGAGGTCCGCCGCTCGAACGCCGAGGCAAAGCAACGAGGACGAATCCGATGAAGCCCTTCAGCATGACGCTCATGACCGTGTGCCTGGTCTGCGTTTCGCTGCCCCTGGCGACCGGTGGACGCGCCCGCGCGGGTGAGCCCCCGCCGAATGAATGGGTCAAGGCAACCGAGGGCGGGGCCGGCCGGTGCTGTGGGGCCGTGCTGGTCCCGATCGAGGACGGCCGCAAGATGCTCCTGTTGGGCGGCGAGCCGGGAACCGGCGCCTCCATACGCGCGCTGGACCCAAGGCAGACAACGTGGAGCGACTTCGCGACGGCGAAGCCCGAGGCGAGGCGAGGCATTCATCCGTACTACCAGACGGCCTTCGACCCGAAGACGAAGAAGCTCTACTGCCTCTCGTACCCGGGGCTGCTGTACACGTTCGACGTGGTCGCCAGGAAGTGGGCCGGCCCCGAGACCGTCGCGGCGCTGGAGGGCCTGAGCTGGCACGCCGTGGCGATCGACCCGGCCGGCCGCAAGCTCGTGGTTCTCGGGGCCGACAAGAGGCCGGGCAACCTCGGCTGGTCGCGAACGGCCGTGCTCGACCTCGATACCGGCAAGTGGGCCACGCTGCCGCTGCCGCCGGCACCCGTCGTCCGGCGGCACCGAGCGCTCGTCGCGGCAACGGAGGCGGCGATCGACGTGGCCGGCCGCATCCGCCTGGCCTGGTACCGCGACCCGACCGGACGCGGCACCGACGCCGAGCGCAAGGCGCTCATCGAGCGGTTCAAGGACGCCCGCAGGCAAACGGGCTTCATGGAGCTCACGGGAGATGTCGAATCGATCTGCGCCCTGCTCGCGGGCGGCAGGACGCTGGAGGCGCTGCGCGCGACGCGGCTGCTCCATCGTAAGCTGGACGAAGCCGCCCACATGCAGTATCCCGTGCCGCCGTCGCGCCGGAACTCGCCGCTCGTCTTCGACGCGAGGAACAAGGTCTTCGTGGTTTTCGGCGGCGACCACGAGGACTACCTCCTCAACGACACGTGGGTGCTGGATCTCTCAAAGCGCGCCTGGCGGCGGATGGGCCCCGACCTTGCCCCCAGCCCCCGCGCCGGGCACGCGCTGGCGTACCTGCCCGACAGCGGCCGCGTCGCGCTCTACGAGGGATACGTGCAGACCAACTCGCCCGACTACGGCACCGGGACGTGGCGCCCCCTCGAGCCGCGGCAGCTCTGGGTGTACGACGCCGCGGCCGACCGCTGGGACCTGCTCGGCGCCTGGGCGGACAGGAAGGGCGAGGCGAGGGTTCCGCCGCCGGCCTGTGAGTTCTACGGCTACCACGCCCAGTACTTCAACCCGCCGGCGTTGGCCGTCACCGCAGACGGCCGGATCGCCCTGGTAGTGCCCGAATCGCGGTGGCGGAAGTATAAGAGCACCACCTGGCTGCTCAGGCCCGACATCGCCAAGGCGGACGCAGCGGGTCGGGCGAAGCTCGGCCGGAAGCCCGGCCAGCGCCTCTACCGCACCGGGAGATTCCTCGCGGCCTACTGCGAGGTGCCCGACGCGCCGAAGGACGCCGGCCTGTCGTCTTTGCCGGCCAACCGGTGGGTCAAGCTCCCGCCGGTGCCGCGAAACGTGGCCTACGGGCGCCGCCAGCGGGACTGGGGCACGGCCGTGTGGGACGCCGCCAACGAGCAGATCCTCCTGTGGGGCGGGGGCCACTGCGTCGGCTCGGCCAGCAGCGTGATCCACTACTCGCCGGTCTCGAATCGCATGGTGGAGGGCTTCGACGCCGACGAGCCGTACGGCCGGAACGGCAACGGCGGGTTCGACTCGTCGCTGCTGAACCGCCCGTGGTCCGGCGTCCATTCCTACAACACCTACGCGTACGATCCGCCCACCGGGCTGATGATCTCGGCGAGGGGGTACTGCTACGACCCGGTGCGGATGGACTGGCTTCGGCGCCAGCGGGCCCAGCGGCCCTTCAAGTACATCTGGTCCGCGACAGTCCTGGAGGCCACCCCGCACGGCGTGGTCGCGTGGGGCACCGATGCCAGGAAGGACCGGCAGGGCCTCTGGCTGCACGACGAAGACGCCGGCTGGGTGGACCTCAAGCCCGTCGGCAAGCTCTACAAGCCATACTGCGACTCGGAGGGCATGACGTACGACTCGAAGCGCGACCGGCTGATCCTCGGCTGGGGCGGCGGCTACAACAAGGCGGGCGATGCGAGCCTGACGACGTTCGACTTCCGGACGCGGAAGATCGAGAAGCTCACCCCCGCCGGCGCCGAGCTGGGCCTCATCCGCAACACGCGCGAGATGGCCTACGTCGAGGGCGCCGACTGGGTCGCCTTCGCCGAGCCGTACTTCCGCGGCGACCGCGAGAGGGCCCGCCACTACCTGCGAATCTACGACTGCGCGAAGGACCGATACTTCCTGCTCGACGCCGGCGACGGCCCGAGCCGGCAGTTCAAGGTCCACGGCCAGGGATGGTGCCGGGACGCCAAGCGCAAGCTGCTGTACGTGATTACGATCAAGGGCGACGTCTGGGCGCTGCGTTTCGATCCGTCCGCGGCAAAGCTCCTCGACGCACCGCCGGAACTCAGCTCGGCCAGGCCCGCCAATCCCCTCGACAGGGAGTGGGCCGAGAACCACTTGCCCCATGCGCACCGCGGGGGTATACTTAACTTAGCTAAGTTTAGTCCGATGGAGTGCCGGCCATGATCACGATCAATACGCACGAAGCGAAGAGCAAGCTGTCTTCATTGCTGGCCAAGGTGGAGCAGGGCCAGGAGGAGGTGATCATCTGCCGCAATGGCAAACCGGTGGCGAAGTTGGTTGCCATTGGCAACAGGCAAGCCGATCCGTTGCGCATGAACCCGCGCCTCGGCCCGGTGGTCTTCAACGAAGACCCCTGCGCGCCGTTGGACGAGCAGGCCTGGCCGGAGGAGTTGCGGTGATGGTGCTGCTGGACACGTGCACGCTCTTGTGGCTGGCAGCCGACCAGGATTCCCTCAGCAACGCTGCGGTGGCGGCGATCTCCTCTGGGGCGGACGGCCTGGCCGTGTGCCCCATGTCGGCCTTCGAGATCGCCCTCAAGCATCTCCAAGGGAAGCTGCAACTGCCCCTTCCACCCGACCAATGGTACAAGGAAGCTCTCGAGAGCCACGGAATACGGGAACTGCCGATCACCGGGCAGTGCGCGATTCTGGCCGCGACACTGCCGCCGATTCACCGCGATCCGTGCGACCGGTTCCTCATCGCGACGGCCGCGGTCCACCGGCTGCCCATCATCACCCCCGACAGGAACATCGCCCGATACCCCGAGGTGCGAACCATCTGGTGAACCGGCGGCCCGTTGTGAGCGGGCTCCGCGAGCAGATCAAGCTCGCCTATCCGCCGCCGGGCGGCACCTTGAGCAGCTCCATCGCGCGGATCAGGTGGAGGACCTCCAGACCCTGGGCGCCGTGGATGGAGAAGCCGTTCTTCCAGTAGAGGTACGCGCCGTAGCGGTCCCAGTCCTCGGCCGAGGCGTACGTGCCGTCGGTCCTCAGGGCCTTCTGCCGGAAGCGCTTGAGGTTCGGGTGCCGCCAGAGCCGCGCCGCAAGCAGGTGCCTCAGGTGCGGATGGTCCGGCTGGAGGAAGGCCAGGCCCAGGTACAGCGCCTCGGGCGAGTGGTACAGTTGCTGCGGGCCGTCCTTCAGGCTGCCTCTGCCGTGGAACTTCCCCTGCATCAGAATGGCGTCCACGGCGTTGGGATCGCCGGTCAGGGCGGCCCAGTCCAGCAGCAGGTCGTCGCCGCCGTAGGTGAGCCAGTAGCCCAACTGCGGCCCGGGCTTGCCCAGCCGGTAGCCGGTCGGCTGGCCGTCCTTGACGCTGAAAAACACCCAGCCCTGCCGTGTCGGGCTGGACTGATCGCCGGCGATCCACCAGAGCTTCACGATCGGCCGGTGCGCCCGGGCGTAGCGCCAGTCGCCCGTGGTGATCCAGCACACGTGGGCCAGCAGGTGGCTGGCGCAGTGCTGGTAGTCGTAGCCGATGCGAAGCTCCTTCTTCTCGGCGCGGAGGTCCATGATCGTCCGCTGTGCGGGCGAGTCGAGGCCCTCGGAGACAATCAGCCGCCCGACCTCCGGGTCGCCGGAGAGCCAGTAGTAGTTGTGCCAGCCGCGGTAGCCCCCCTGTCGCGTGCCCGCGCCCTTGTGCCGCCAGTGCACCTGGTTGTGACGGTGGTAGCCGCCGTGCTTGTCGTCGCCGCCGGGGTGCTCGGTGTCGATGCCGATCGTGTGGTGCACCATGGCCCGCCCGAGGTCGAGGAACCGCCGCCCGCCCCCGGCTGCGTAATGATGGAAGTACGGGGCCAGCGCGCGCTCGGCGTTCGACCAGCCCACGCCGCCGTCCATCTCCATCTTGAACTTGCCGCCCTTCGGCCGGTTGCACATCGGCAGGTCGCCGAAGTCCACCCAGCCGTACAGCCCGTTCGCCTCGTGCGTCATCGTCAGGCCGTCGAACATCACCGAGAAGTAGTGCTTCAGGAACTCCCAGTTCTCGCTGCCGTAGACACCGATGTGACCGAAGGCCTTCGTGTCCCTGAAGCGCTGCTGGCCGGGCCAGGGGACCAGCGGCTGCTGGAATGCCCGGCCCGTCGCGCCCGCGGCCGCCTTCGGCCCGCCCGTCGAGACATCCAGCAGGAGCTCGTGGATCTTCTTCAGCCCCCGCGCCCGGCCGCGCATGATGCTCGTGTTGCTCGAGGAGTAGTACAGTGTCAGCTTGTCGCCGTAGAACATCGAATGGGAGCCGATCTCGCGGCACGGCTGGCCGCCGTCGATCTCGTAGCGCAGGTCGAGCGCCCGGTCCGCCCGCTCGCCGAGGATCTCGTACGTCAGGTCGCCGTCGCCCTCGGCGCGGATGGCGACGGGCCAGTTCTGCCAGGCCTCCCGCAGGGCGAGCAGGACGCGCAGGTCGCCGCCGTCGATCGCGCCCCAGCCGCCGAATCGCCTGCCTGCGGCCCGGGCCTTTCCCGTGAGCGCCCACCGGTCGTGGGCGAACTGGTTCAGGCGCACACCCAGCGGGGCCTCGGCGGCCTGTTTGTCGTCCCTGCCGTACAGGAAGCTGCCTCGCCGCCGGCCCGTCGGGAAGGTCAGCCCGCAGCTTTGTACGAAGTCGTGGTATTCGTCGCCGTTGTAGCCGAACGTGTGCTCAATGTAGACGCGCCCCGTGCCGCCGTAGACGCGGAAGAACATCGAAACGGGGTACCGCCAGACGTCCCTGTCCTCGGGGACCGCCGGCTGGAAGGCCTTCTCAACGCCGTAGTGTCCCAGCAGATGCACCGTCGCCTGCACGCACCCGCGCTCGGTGAGGCGCATCTCATCGACCACGAGCGGGTGCTCCGTGGGGTCGTCGCCTTTCTCGTTGCGGCAGACGACCGCCTTGCCGGTCACCACGGACGGCAAGGCGGGTTTCGCGCCCGGGCACGTTATCCGGAGGAAGTCCCGGCCGGTACGGAAGGTCAGGGCCAACACACCGGTGTGGATGTCGATCGTCTTGCCGTCGGCGGAGACCTTCAGCGGCACAGCAGCCGCCCGCGGAACGTTTGAGCCGTACTCCAGCGTGAAGCGTTTCGTCTCGCCGGCCTCCAGGCTCGTGAGGAAGTCGAGGCACAGGAAGCGGATGGTCCTTTCCGGCCAGTACGCCGTGGCCCTGCCCTGGACCGGCATCTCCTTGCCGGCGTCGTCGAGCAGGCGAATCCTCGACGGGTCGGTCAGCTCGCCGCGGAACAGCGGAACGGCGCCGCGCACCGGCCAATCTCTCCGGGGCACGCCCGACGGCTCGGCGACGGTGAACGACACGCGCTCTCGCCTGGCCGGCGGGCGCGGCGCGATGTACAGCCCGCTCTTCACGGCCCGCTCATCCGGCTTCCACGTCAGCGGCGAGGGCCATTGCCCCTCCTGCCCGAACGCTGCGACAGCCCCAACAAGTGCGCCGAGCAGCAGCGGCGCCGAAGACCCCAACGTCCCGTTCATCTTGCGAAAAGAGCTGTTCATTGCGTCTGTCTCCTCGGCGCCGGCCTGGGGTCCTACTGGATCTCCGGCATGGGCACCGGCTGGCCGCGGCGCTGCCTGGCGTGGTGGCGCACGTCCGGGCTGCCGTAGAAGATCGCGTTGCAGTCGATCCACGCCGCCAGCCGGCGCATCTCGTCTGCGCTGAGGCGCACCTTGTTGTGCCCCTTGCGGAGCATCTTGATCAGGCCGCTGCCGAGCGCGCCGTGCGCGCCGCCGACGGGCGAGACCTGGATCCGGTTCCGCGCGGCGTACCGGGGGATGCGCTTCGGGTCGCGCGTAAGGGACACGTACGACCGCGTCCAGGCGCCGCTGGGTGCGCCGGTGAGGTCCAGCTTCGCCTTGGGCGCCTTGCCGCCGTGGCACTTGATGCAGTGCTTGTCGAGGACGGGCTGGACGGTCTCGGCGTAGGAGAACGGCCGGCCGCCGCGCGGCCCGGCGGTGATCCTCGATGCCGGCCGCCGCCCGGCCATCACCTCGGCCGATCCCGGCGCGGTCATGCGGTTCTCGTGGCAGCCGACGCACGAGATGCACTCGCCCGGCTGCACGTAGGTCACCGAGCGCATCGTCTGGCAGGCGAAGCCGTCCTTGTCCAGCACCTGGAAGAGGATCGGCGTCAGGGCCGGCAGCGTGAACCGCGCCGAGCCGTCCGGCTCGACCGGCACGGTGCCGAGGATGGCCCGGCCGTTCTCCTCGCCCGCAACGCCCATGCGCGGATCGTTCGCCCGCGGCGTGGTCTTCGGGAAGATCTGGACGATGCGAAGTTCCCTGATGCTGCCTCGCGGAACGTCGCCGAGGCCCTGGTAGACGTCGATCAGCAGCATCTCGCCGGTCGGTGGGGCCTTGGCCGGCAGGGCGCTCGGCAGGACCGGCGGCACGGGGCGGGGCGCCAGCGGGATGGGGTTCGTACAGCCGATCCGGGGGTCGCGATAGATCAGCTCGCGATTGCCGAACCTGTCCAGCAGGTAGATCCCCAGGGCGTTGGGGGGGTTTGCCCTCGGCTCCCACTGGAGCGGCACGGGGCTGTAGGCGACGAGGAAGTACTTCTCCGACAGCGGCCAGGGGGCGCAGTAGTACTCGCGGATGTTTCGGCTTTCGGCCTCGGGGAAGGGGACCTCGGGCGTGATGCGGGTAATGGCGTCGTGGCCGTCGTAGTCAACGGAGGGGTCCGCGAGGGCGATCGACCCGGCGGTGATCGAGTGGTGGGCGGAGGCCGTGAAGACGAACTTGCCGCTGCGGGGGATCGCCTTGGCCTGGAAGCAGCAGTGCGGGCTGGCCGTGGCATTGCCCCAGAGAGTCGCGGTGTTGGTCCCGTCCGGGCGCATCGACCAGAGGTTCTGGTGGGTCACCGCGTCGCGGTCGATGTAGTCCCAGCGGGCATACAGGATTCGCCCGTCGCGGGTCACCGAAGGGAACCACTCGTTCGTGTCGTGGCAGGAGAGCATCCTCACGTTCCCGCCGTCGGAGTCCATGCGGTGCAGCGTGTACACGTGCCACCGCCGGCTGAACTGCCCGCCGAAACACCGCGCGTAGCCGCGCCGGCGCGTCGAGCTGAACGCGATGCCGCTGTCGGGGAGATACGCGGGCATCAGGTCGTCGTATGGGCCGTCCGTGAGCTGCCTCAGGCCGCTGCCGCCTGTCCCGAGCGCAGCCGAGGGGTCCACGTTGACCTGCCAGACGTGGTAGTAGCCGTCGCCGCCGTTGCCGACCTCGCCGGGACGGTGGCTCCTGCCCCTGCACTCGACGTAGGAGAAGACGACGCGCCTGGCGTCCCAGGACAGGCAGGGCTCGAGCACGCAGCCGTCGTCGAGCCTGCCGGCGGTGACGTCGCGGCACTGGAGCGAGACTCCTGGCCGCTGGAGGACAAACAGCCCCCCACCGGCCCTCGCCCGCCAGCCGAAGTACTGCATCACGAGATGGCTGTAGGAGGTCGGCACGCGCTTGCAGAACAGCAGCTTCCCGAAGCGCATCAGCGGGTTGGCCAGGGCGATCCGGCGCTTCAGCCGGCGGACGCGGTGGTAAACCGACCGCCGGGCCTCGGCGTCGAGGTCCGGGCGCCCGGCCTCGGCGGCGAGACGTTCGAGCCGCCGGGCCTGCTCGGCGAGGAAAGCGCCCGGCCTGTCCCGGCGGAGGTCGGCCAGCAGGAGCCTGGCCCTTTCGACGTGCCTGGCCGCGGCGGCCGCGTAGGTGGCAGGCGCTGCCGTGAGCTTGTCCTCTCGCCGCCACTCGGCCTGCACCATCGCCGCCAGGGCCAGGTCGTCGCACCCCGTCTCGGCGAGTCGTGCCTTGAGCTGCTCCATGCCCAGCTCGCCTCCCTGTCGGTCGAGGATCCGCCGAAGGGCCCCCAGGCCGGCATGCCAGTCGCCGCGGTACGCCCCCAGGATGATCGGCGGCAGCCGGACCGACTCGCCCGGCTTCAGCGACAGCGGGGCTTTCTCTCCGCCGACGGCCAGGCTGACGCGCAAAGACTCGCCGTCGTCGAGACAGCAGCGCAGTCGCCATGGCTCGGCGCCGCCGACGGCCAGGGCGATCCCGCTGCGCCCGCGAGCGTCGCTTACCGTGAACAATCCCGACGCCTCGCCGCTGTTCACGCTGACCGGGCGGGGCGATTCCACGACCTCATCTCGCAGGGCGAGGTCCCGGCTGATTGCGTAGACGTGCGGGCGCGGGCGGTCGGCGGGCTCGCCCAGCTCCATCTCGTACGACCAGCCGCCCTCGCCCTGTCGGCTCGTGGAGAAGCCCTTGGAGGCCTCCCAGCGGGTGCCGTCGGCGTAGGCCACGACGGGGTCCCAGCGGGTCGTGTCGTAGAAGATGCGCCCGAGCTTGTGCACGACGAAGCGGACGGCGTCGCCCTTGCGCACGGTCAGGGCGAGCTTGCACTCGGCGCCCCTGGCGTCCTTGCCCTTGATGTCGGCCGTCCAGACCGTTCGCCCGCCGTGACGGATGCTCGCCCGCACGCCGTCGCCGTTGAGGTCGGCCTTGTAGACGCGGCCGGTGATCGTCACCCGGCCGCCGCGCGGCGCGGTGAAACGGCGCACGCTCGGCGTGTGGATGCCCGGATGGTGCCAGTCCTTTCCCACGCGGGTCCAGTCCGGGCCGGTCCAGTAGGTCGAGCCGTACCAGGTGTCCCGGCGGTAGGTGAGCCGTTGGTAACGCGGGGCGGCGTCGGCGGCATCCTGAAGGCGGAAGCCCCAGTCGGCGACGGTCACTTCGCCGCAGCGGACGGCAGACTTCGTGGTGTTGGTCAGCGCGGCGTCGATCCGCACGGCGCGGAGGTCGGCCAGCGAGCGATGTTTCGCGGCGAGGACGACGCCCGGCTGCGAGACGGCCCGGCCGGGCGCCGGCTGAAGGCGACGGATCAGCGAGTCGGCCGGCGCATCCTGGAAACATCCCTTCCACGAGGGCGTATCGGCCCCGAAGGCCGAGGGTCCGCGGGCACCGCAGACGGCCGCCAGCAGCGCGACCCAGCCCGCAAGGCGGCTCGTTCCCGCCGACGTCCGTGGGCGATATTGGCGCAGGCGTCTGTTCATGTCATCGAGCGATGCGTCATCGTATCGGCCGCGCGGGTCGGTCGGCTCGCAGCTTCCCGGCTGCCTTGGCGGCGGCGGCGTAGAGGCGTCTCGTCAGATCCTGCCAGCCGTGGTGGTAGCTGCGGAAGTAGACCTCGCCGCTGGTCTCGGGGGCGCGCCGGCGGCAATAGCGCATCCGGTCGATCAGCAGGCGGCGGCATTCGTCGGCCAGGTCGCCGCCGAGCTGGTCCGCGTGCTCGCCGAGCGCCTGAGCCACGTAGACGACGGCCTCGGTGTCCTGGAGGCCCTCGCGGAACTGTTCGTAGCGGGCGGTGGCGGCGGGGCCGTCGGGGCAGGCCCAGGCCAGGCGGTAGAGGTTCGGCGAGCGCTGGGCGCAGGTGGAATGGGGCCAGCGGTTGTAGACGTTGCCGGCCCGGCCGCGGACGTCCTTGATCACGTCCCAGTAGTCCAGGCCGATCCGCCCGATGCCTCGCGTGCCGCAGTAGAGGGCCCGCTCGACCATCGTGCGGTACTTCAGCAGGGAGAGGCGGTCGTCGAAGTTGTGGCGGATGAAGGCCACGCCCGGGCGGGCGCGCTGCCGCCAGATGGCGGGCAGGGCCCTGGCGGGGTCGGCCATGGCCATGCCGTAGCAGTACTCGTGACAGACGACGAGCCCGCCGCCCCTGAGCGGGTAGGGGGCCGTCTGCCGCGTCGGCGTGTGGCAGCCGCGCATCCACTTCGCACCGCCCGGGACGATCTCGTCGAATGCCCCGAAGACCTCCGGCGGGGCCGTGCCGTCCGAGAGGATGCCCAGACACATGGCCTCCTCCAGCCCGGCGGCGGCCAGACGCTCCCGGATGGCGTCCAGCACCGGCTTCCAGAAGCGCTTGCTCTCCTGGGTGCCGAAGGGCGGCACCTGCATGCGCTCGCGCTTCCGGGTCTTCGGATCGACGACGGTGACGGTGTTCTGCTGGGTGGCCTCGCGCGTCTTCCACCCGCCGGAGTGCCAGACGTGAAGGACGACGAAATCCACCGCGCCGAGGTGCTTCCGGACCAGCCGGAGGTAGCGGTCGAAGACGCTGAAGTCGTAGGTGAACGCGCCGTCGGGCCTGCGGACCCAGTAGACCATGCCTCGATCGTTGCCGAACTGCGTGCGGTTGGACAGCGGGATGTTGACGATCTTGTTGCCGATCCGCCCGAGGAGCGCGAAGGCCTTCTCCATCAGCCTCCAGTGCTCCTGGGACCATTCGTCGACCTTGTACTGAAGCGCGAGGCTGGTGGGCGACTGGTAGACGCCGACGTAGGCGCGGAAGTCTCGCGGGCCGGGCAGCGTCCAGTCGGCCAGGTGCAGGTGCACGGCCGCGGCGATGGGCTCGGCGCCTCGAACGGAGATCGCAAGGCGGCCGCGGTAGTCGCCCGCGGCGGCGTCGCGCGGCACGTGGACGGTGACCCACACGGGCAGCACGGCCCCGCCGGCCTCGTGGACGGGCACCTCGCTCGGCGGGGCGTCCAGCAGGCCGTCGAACCAGTCCGGGCGCTGGTAGGCCCGCCCGTCCGGGTGGCCGAAGCGGACCTGAACGCACGCAGCGCCAATCGCCCGCCCGCCCCGCGCGGGCTTCAGGTCGCCCGGGACGACCTTCACGTTCCGCAGCGGCCGCCGCGAGCCGATGACCAGCTTTCCGGAGAAGGCCCCGTTTCGGGCGGCCTGGATGCGGACCGGCCGGAGCGGCTCGGCGGGGTCGCCGTAGTCCAGCACGTGGGCGCGGTCGTTGAGGTCGTGGTTCCAGACCTGCACGCCCGCCGGCCGGGCCGCGTTGGCCGCGACGCCCGTGCCGGCTGCCGAGAGGCCCACGCCCAGCAGGCCGTTCGGCACCCACGAAGCGCGCTCACGGTAGTCGGGACCGCTGAACCACTTCTTCGCCGAGGCGTGGTAGTCGCTTCGATGCAGCTCGATGGCCAGCACGTTCGTGCCCTTCCGCAAGAGCTCGACGGGCACGGCGACGCCGTCCAGGCTGCGGTCCCGCCGGGCGATCCGCTCGGCCAGGCCCTTCTCGCCGGCCTGGATGCGCTTGCCCGCGTGATACGGACCGGGAATCGCCTTGCCGCCGGCGTCCACGAAGGCCTCGGGTCCGTAGCGTGCGGCGGGCGTGTTCGCGTCGAGCTTCCCGGCGGGCAGGTGCCGCCGGGCGATCTCGCGCCCGTTGAGATACGCCACGACGCCGCCGCGGTAGGTCATCGAGAGCTTGAGGCCCCTGACGGCCGACGGGTCGCTCACGAGGAACTTCCCCCGAAGCGAGAGCTGCGCGACGGAGAACCGAACGCCGGGCGCGAACGCGACGTCCTCGATGGCCCCCCTCCGCCGGCCGACCGCCCGCGCGCGGGGCCAGTTCGCGTCGTCGAACCCGCGCCGCGCCCATCCCGCCGGCGGCGGGGCGGTCTCGACGCGCTCGATGCCCGGGTAGTGGCGATAGGCCACCTTGACGGGCAGGACCTCCTGGCCGACGACCGGCCTGCGCATCGTCACGTGGAAGCGCCAGAAGCTGCCCTCGTCGAGGATCGTCGCGGCCCCCCCGGCCCCGGCCGGGCGCGTCGGGCCAAGCGCCAGGCCCTGAAGCGAAAGTACGAGTGCCAACCCCGACCGCGTGTCGATCACGGGCGCGCCTCCGAACTCGCGATGCCAGTCAAGTGTTCATTGCAGGGACGTGGCAGTATACCGTATCGTGACCCGCGAATGCATGGAGAACCGCCATGTCTGCGACTGCGATTGCCCTGTGCCTGCCGGCGCTTCTCATCGCCCGGGCGAAGTTCACCCAGCCGCCGACGGCCGCCGCCGACGCCCAGGGCGCGAAGATATCGTTTGCGGTGGATGAGGCCACGGACGTCGAGGTGGCGGTCCTCGACGCGGCCGGGCGGGTCGTGCGCCACCTTGCCGCCGGCCGCCTCGGGGCCGGCGCCCCGGCGCCCCTTCAGGCGGGCTCGCTCCGCCAGACGCTTGCGTGGGACCGCAGAGACGACGCCGGCCGACCGGTGGCCGGCGCGTGCAAGGTGCGTGTCGGCCTCGGCCTGACCGGCACACTCGATAGGCACGTGGCCTTCGATCCGCACGCGTTCCGGCAGATCGTCGGCCTGGCCGTCAATGCCAAGGGCGAGCTGTTCGTGCTGGACAGCCAGTACGGGCACGGCGGCTGCGGCCTGCGGGTCTACGACCGCCGCGGCAACTACCTCCGCACGCTGATTCCCTACTCGGCGTCGCTGCCGGCGGAGCGGCTCGCGCCGATCGGCCAGCTCGCCCTCGCCGACGGACGCCGCCTGCCCATCGTCTACAACGCACACGGCCAGAACCTCCACCCCTTCACCAGCGGCGAGAAGTGCCAGACGATGGCGTTCGACCCGGCGGGGCGGCTGGTGTTCTTCTCGGCCGTCGGGACCATCGCCGAGCACCGCCCGCCGCGCCATCTGCTGTTCCTGGAGCCCGACGGCGGCGCGCCGAAGGACCCGGGCTTCATCGGCCCGGCGATCCGCAAAGCCCGCGGCTTCATGGGCGGCAGCGGAGAGGGCTTCGTCCGCTGGTTCGATCACCTCGCCGTCAGCGGCGACGGCAAGTGGATCTACGTCTCCGGCGGGCGGTTCGGCAGCGCCAAGCACATGCGCCACGCCGTGGCCCGCGTCCGGCCGATGGACAAGCAGATGCCCAAGGCGTGGATCGGCGAGCCCGACAGGCCCGGCAGCGACGAGCAGCACCTCAGCGACCCTCAGGGCCTGGCCGTCGACGCGGCCGGGCGGTTGTACATCGCCGACCGCGGCAACGACCGCGTCGTCGTTCACGGCCCCGGCGGCGAGCGCGTCGGCGCGTTCGCCGTGGACGATCCGCTCCAGGTCTTCGTGCATCCGCGCGGACAGATCTACCTGACGACGGCCGCCGCGGACAGCCGCGGGCGGATCAAGGGGTTCGCGCTGCTCAAGCTCAGCGCGTACCGTCCCGGCCGCCAGCCGCCGAAGCAGTTGGCCCGGATGGACGGCAAGGGCGAGCCCGTCGTCGCGCTCGACGCCGGGGCCGATCCGCCGATTCTCTGGCTGGCGACGGCCGAATGGCGCAAGTTCCAGCTCCGGCGCGTGGTGGACCGCGGCGAGCGCTTCGAGGCCGCCGAGCCGCTTCGCCCGACGAGGGGGCTGAGCCAGCCGATGTTCGTCGCCGCCGATGCGCCCCGGGGCAAGCTCTACCTCACCGAGTTCACCAACCAGCAGTACCAGTTCGACCTGAGGACGGGGGGGATGAAGCTGCTCGGCAAGGGCGGCGAGGCGGCCGTCGACCGCGACGGCTTCGTCTACGTCATCGAGGGCTACCCGCCGCGCGTCTTCCTGCACCGCTACGACAGCCAGGGAAGGCCCGCGAGCTTCCCCGGCACCGGGGGCCCGAAGATCGGGCCCATCGACACGGCCAGCAAGGGCCCGCACATCGGCTTCCGCGGGCACACCATTGCGCCCAACGGCGACATCTACATCCTCCAGATGAAGTTCTACGGCCACGGGCGGGTGGTCGTCTACGCGCCGGACGGGAAGCTCAAGCGCGAGGCGCTGGTCGGGAACATCCCCAACGGCGGCGCCGGCATCGCGGTCGGTCGCGACCAGGCGGTGTACGTCTCGGCCAACGTCAAGCCGGCCGATGCGATCTACCCGGCCGATTTCGTGAACCTGCTGCCGAAGACCGGATGGGTCTGGTGGCGCAAGCCGCGCCCGGCGCCGTGGGACCGGCCGTACTACAACGCGTACCTGTACCACTGGGGCTCGGTGTTCAAGTTCCCGGCGGCGGGGGGCAGCTTCCATCCGGCCTACAAGGAGCTCGGCAAGGACGGGCGGGATGCGATGAAGATCCCCGCCGGCGCGGCGGCGTACAAGACGGGCTACCTCAACGCCGACGTGGGCGTGACGGGCGCGCTGTGGCGCTTCCACGGCTTCGGCCCCGTCCCATCGTCCGCGCTGAACTGGGGCGACCCGTCCTGCACGTGCATGGGGGCCCGCTTTGCTCTGGATGAGTTCGGCCGCCTGTTCGTGCCGGACGTCCTCCGCTTCGCCGTCAACGTGCTGGACTCAGGCGGCAACCTGATCACCCGCCTCGGCCGATACGGCAACGCCGACGACGACGGGCTCTCGCTGGCCTGGGCGGCCTATGCCTCCTTCAGCGGAGGCAGGCTGTTCCTCAGCGACATGGCCAACCGGCGTGTGTCGATCGTTCGGCTGGCGCCGGCCACCACGGCAACGACGGACATCCCGGAATAGGGTCCGTCTCTCTTCCCCCGGACCGGGGCAGTCGAAGGGAGTTCCGGGGGGCTCCGGGGACATCAGTTTTGTGTCGCGTCCCCGGAACCGGTTCTCGTGCATGGAGTGTCCACGCATGCGCAGGGTCTCAGACTCCGCGGGGCCGATGGCGGCATCACCTACGAGGTCGATCCGGACTTCCTCGAACATGTCCGCCGCGAGGGGTGCCGGCAGCCCGAACTGCCCTGGGACGACTGAAATCAGACGCTGAATGGATCAATTCTGCCCTTTACCAAGGCCAGAGCGGGTGTCATATTGCCGGCTCTGCGTCAACTTGGCAGAACGAAGTCGAGTGATTCTTGTCTGAGTTTCAG
>CAYRVX010000043.1:0-50939 GCA_964427875.1 uncultured Planctomycetaceae bacterium | reverse complement strand
ACGCCGAGACATACTTCCTGATCGGCAACGGCATGGGCGAGGCGATGAAGAAGCTGACGGCGCCCGGCCCGAAGCGCGAGGCCCGCGGAGCCGCGCTTCACCAACATCCTCAATGACAGCCATGGCCCTCGATCCCCCCAACGCGCCGGTCACTTCTTACGTCTCAAGATCGTGCAGCCGAAAACGCCTCCGGCGACGCCGCCAGGGGGGGCCTGAAACTTGACGGTGACCTTATCCTTGCCGCGACTCAGCTCCGCGGGGACCTCGTACTCGACATCAAAGAATCGGCCGGGCTTGTTCCTGTTCAGCGTCTGCGTGGCGATCTTCTCTCCCTCCACCAGGACGTCGAACGTGCGCCCGGCGTCGCTGCCCCAGAACGTGCACATGAGCGTCACCGGCCGATCGGGCAGGACCTTGAGGTCGTAGCTGAACCACCCGCCGCGACGCGCGTCCCGCCAGCTCTTGCCTCCGTGGGCCCCCGCCTGGCTTTGGCTGCCCTGGAGGTTATGCTTGCTTTCGGCGGCCTTCTCGCCGATCGCGACCTGGTCAATCAGCCGCTCGGCGAATTGTCTCCGCCTGGCCGCGTCTGTCGCGTTGCGCGCCTTGCGCTGAGCTTCCGCTTTCGGGACGAGCGGGTCGGTTTCCTTGAGTCTGAACCTCGTGCTGACGACGGAATGCCTCTTCTTGCCGGGCTGATACTTGATGTAGGTGGTCGCGACGATCGTGCCGTCGGGCAGCAGTTCCATGCCCGGGTAGCCGCAGTCGCCGCCGGCATGGCTGTGCAGAAGCTTGATCCGATATTGGCCCGCGCGGCTGTTGCGGATGTCGTCATACGTGCCGACCCAGGCGACGAAGTGGTTGTGGGTCGAGCTGCCGTGTGCCTTGTCGCGGAAGGCAACCACCAGTCGTCCGTCGGGCGTGCAGACGCCCATGTGCCGGTCGCCCGTCAGTCCCCAGGGCGTATCTTGCGGCGCTGTCCATGTCCGGCCCTCGTCCCTGCTGAACATCATGAGGCTGCGGCCTTGGTGCGTGTTCTCCCGCATCAGGCAGCAAAGCTCCTTCCCGTCAGGCGAGCGGAATGCGAACGGCTCGCAGGGCGCCTTGCCTTTGACCTCAGCGACCACGCGGGGCTCGGACCAGGACAACCCGCCGTCGGTGGTTCGTGTCTGGAGCACCTGGAGCGCATACCTGCCCGCGCGGCGGTGATACAGGCCGAGGTAGCTGCCGTCCCGCAGGCTAACGACCGAGCTGAACGTCATGACACACTCGAACCCCAGCGGCTCCGTCTCCTTCCACGTCTTGCCGGCGTCTTCGCTGACAATGCGGGGCATGCGCGGCCGCGCCGAGAAGACCCACAGCCGCTCCTTGCCGTGGGAATCGACCATTCGATAGATGCTCGGGCAGTTCCCGTGCTTCTTGAAGCCCGGCGGCAGCTCATCGTCCAACCGCTTCCAGGTGAGTCCGGCGTCCTCGCTGCGGGCCATTGGACCGGCCGGCCCGCCGTGCCCCCGACACCAGACGCAGAACATCGTCTTCCGATCCGGCATCAACAGCGTCGTGGGATGGCCCTGGTACACCCGCTCCGTCCCTGCGGCCACGATCACGTGCCGCCGGGTCTGTTGCGAGATGTCGACCACTGGCAGGTTCTCCAGCTCGGCCCGATCGTCTGCCGCTGCGAGCGTGCCGGCAAGACACCCGGCACAGAAAGCTGCAAGGTAGACCCAATAGCTTTGCCCAACCATATCTTCACTCCTTCGCTCAACCAGCGAACGCTGCTCGTCGTGCGCCAGTGCTTTGTTTCGATCCCTTTCGGAAGCGGGCCGACGTTTTCGGCAGGCGCGGGTCACTTCGTGCTTCGGACGATCCGGCAGCCGAACACGCCGCCGGCAATGCTGCCCGGGTGGCCCTGGAACCGGACCGTCACCTTCTGTTTGCCCTTGGTCAGATCGGCGGGAACGACGTACGTCACGTCCGTGAACTTGCCCGGCTTGAGCGCGTTGAGCTTCTGCGTGGCGAGCTTCCGGCCGTCGATGAGAATGTCGAACACCCTGTTGCCCGAGTCGCCCCCCCAGTACGTGACGGTCAGGCAGACTGGCCGGTCGGGCAGCACCTTCATGTCGTAGGAGAACCATCCGCCCCCCCTCGCGTCCCGCCACCTGCGGCCGAAGGCCGCGCCTGAGTAGGACGTCTTGCCCTGCTGATTGTGGGCGCGCTCGAGCTGGGCATCGGGGGTGACGAGATCCACGGTCCTGGCTTCGAGCTCCTCGCGGCGGCGCTGCTCGGCCTCGCGGGCGGCCTTCTCCTCGAGCCACTCGGCCTGCGTGAGAAGCCTCCAATACACGGCGTAGCGCTGATGGTGGAGCTCGTGAAGCGGAATGAGTGAGACATCCCTCGGCTTGCCGACGTTCCGCGTTCGGAACCTAAGGTCCTTGTCGCCGGTTCGCTTGACCCAGGAAGCGGGATCCGTCGAATCGGTGACGAGCACCGGCACGGGCGGGACAGGGTCGCCCGAGTACTGCCTGTTGCCGGCGCAGAGCAGGGTCTTCGGCATCCCCTCACGTCCCAGCTCGCCCGCCAGGACCAGCGGGCCGAACATGACGACGCCGAGGCCCTCGTCGTCGCGGGCGCGGTACAGGTGCAGGCCCACGGGCAGGCGGACCTCGATCCTGTCGCCGTCCTTCCACGCGCGGGAAAGGGCCAGGTAGCTTTGCGGCTTTGCCCGGGCCTTGGCCTCGCGGCCGTTTACCCGGACCTCCGCTCCCTTCGTCGCCCAGTACGGAACGCGGATCCTGACGGAGAACTCTTGCGGCTTCTTCGTGGACACCGTGATGGTTGTCGTGTCCCGGCGGGGGAATCTCGTCTCCTGCCGGACGGTCACGCCCTTCTCTTTCCAGTCGAGTTCGGAAGGGATGAAGAGGTTCACCCACAGCGTGTCCTCGTTGTGGTAGTAGACGGTATCGCCGTACTTGGAGTGGTTCTCGATGCCCGTGCCGACGCAGCACCACATGGAGTCGAACGGCGTGCTGTAGATCTTGAAGTGCCCGGGCTTCAGCGAGTAGAAGTAGGTCACCCCGCCGCTGTTGGGGTCCTGCGAGCCGAGGATGTGGTTATACAGGGCCCGCTCGTAGTAGTCCATGTACCTGGCGTCCGGCCGCCATGCGAACAGGTGGCGCGTCAGCTTCAACATGTTGTACACGGCGCACGTTTCGCAACTGTCCCAGTTCAGGAACTTCGCCTCCTCCCCCGGCGCGCGGAAGTGCTCGTGGAAGTCCACGCCTCCCGGCGCGTACGATCGCGTGTCGACGACGCGGTCCCAGAAGAAGCGGGCGATTGTCGCGTAGCGTTTCTCGCCGGTCAGCTCGTACAGGCGCGCCGCGCCGATGATCTTGGGAAGCTGCGTGTTGACGTGCTTGCCTTGCAGTTCGTCGCGCCGGGCCTCCAGCGGACCGAAGATCTGCTTGTGGTCGAAGCGCCTGGCGAGAGACAGGTACTCCCGGTTGCCCGTGATGGCGTACAGGCCGGCCATGGCGTCGTTCATGCCGCCGTACTCGCAGAGAAGCATCTTCTGGAACTGCTCGTCGGTCAGGCCGTCCGTGCCCTTCTTCGCCCAATCCGCGAACTTGCAGGCCACCTCGAGCGCCTGCTCGTTGCCGGTGCAGGTATACGCATCGATCAGGCCCGCGTAGGTCTTGTGCAGGACGTACCAGGGCACGTACCCCCCGCCGAGCCCCCACTTGTGGACCTTGATCTTCCCGGCGAACGTCGTCGCCCAGACCTCGGTCCTGACCGATCCGGCATAGCCGTTTCCGTGCTTGGCCTGCGCCTTGGCGATCTCGGCGACCATGTAGGCCACGCGCCTCTTGAGCTCCTCATCGCCCGCGGAGGCGTACATCAACGAGCAGGCGCTGAGGTAATGCCCCGACGTGTGGCCGACGACGTCCCTCCTCTCCCAGCCGCCGTAGCGCTCGCCCTTGATCTCCATGCCCGCCCGTTCATGGAAGGGCCAGAGGAACCGGTCCGGCTCGAGCTTGAGCAGGTACGCCCGGTTGATCTCCATCGCCTTCTTGAAGGGGCCCTCCAGCAGGGTCACACGGTCCAACGGGAACGGCCGGGCTTCCACGACCGAGGCCGGCTCCGCCGCGAAAAGGAACGGACAGCCAACCGAGAAGGTCGCCAGCACAAGCGTGAGCAACCGTGTCGTTCTCATGGCAGGTTCCTTTCCGGTTCGGGAGACGGCCGCGAGTGGCCGTGTCACTGCTCTGCGATCCAGACGGTCATCGCCCCCGGCTCGCGGTTGGCCCAGGCGTAGTAGGGTATGGCGGTGAGGTCGACGGGGCGCCGCTGGCCGTCCCGGCCCGCCGCGCGGAGGACCGTCACGCCGCCCAGCAGGTTCGGCCGGTGCTCGGCGGCCACCTTGGCCTTTGGCGGCAGCGAGAGCTTGAACAAGTCCGCGCCGGCGTGGTCCACGGCCTCCAAGCAGTAGACGATCGGCCCGCGCATCAGCGCGACCTTGCCTTTGTCCGCCTCGACCTTCTCGTGGGCGTAGACGCGGCGGACGGGCATGGGCAGGTCCAGCTCCACTACGTCGCCGGCCTGCCAGCGACGCTTCAGGTGCACGTAGCCGTCGGCCTGCGGCGCGGGGGCTACCGCCCTGCCGGCGACCTTGAGGCCGACGGGCGGGACCTTCGGCGATCCGAAGCGGTACAGGTCGCTGGGGACGGGCCGGCCCAGCGCCCAGCCGGGGAGCCGGAGGCACAGGGCGAACTCGGCGGGCTTCTCCAGCGTGACCGTCAGCCGGACGCGGCCGCCCCACGGGTAGTCGGTCTGCTGGGCCAGCTTGACCGTTGCGCCGCCGTCCAGCTTGATCGCGGCCTCGCCGGCGGCGTAGAGGTTGACGTACACCCGCCCCTTGCCTTGGGCATAGACGAACCCGCCGACCTGCGGGATGATCCGCGTGAGGTTGGTCGGGCAGCACGCAAGGCCGATCCACGGCCGCCGCCGGCCGCCGCGCCTGCTCTCGAGCGGGTTCTGGTAGAAGAACGCGTTGCCTGCGAGCGAGATCCCCGAGATCGCGCCGTTGTACAGCGTCAGCTCCATCACGTCGGCGTACCTGGCCTGGCCCTTCAGCAGGGCCATCCTGTGCTGCCAGAGCACGTGGGCGATGGCCGCGCACGATTCGCAGTACGTCCGGTTGCCCAGCAGGTACGGGTCGCCGAAGCCCTCATCGTGGTACTGGGCCGTGCCGATGCCCCCCGTGATGTACATCTTGCGGCCGACCACGTCCTGCCAGATATGGTCGAGGGCCCGTTCGTATTCCGGGGCGTCCATGAACCGCGCGATGTCGGCCATCGCCGAGTAGACGTATCCGGCCCGGACGGCGTGGCCGATCGCTTCGCCCTGTTGGGTGAGCGGCTTGTGGTCCTGCATTCGGCCGTTGCGGATGCTGTTGCGGGCGCGCCGAACGGTGCGGCGCTGCGCCGGGGTCAGCGGGGGCTTGAACTTCGGCAGTTCCGTCGAAACGCTGTTGGAATCGAACGGCCTTCGCTCCCGCCCGTGTGCGTGCCCGCGCTCGTCGAGGAAGAACCGCGACAGCTCCAGGTACCGCCGCTCGCCGGTCGCGCGGTAGAGCTTGACCAGGGCCAGCTCGACCTCCTCGTGCCCCCCTACGTCATACCGCTTGCCGGGCCCGAAAACGCCGTCAATGTGGTCCGCAAATCGCCTCGCCGCGCCGAGCACCTTCGCCTGCCCCGTCAGCCGATGATGCGCGACCGCCATCTCGAAGAAGTGCCCCGCATTGTACAACTGGTGCTCCAGCCGCAGATTCTCCCACCGCTTGTCGGGGTCCTTGACGATGTAGCACGAGATCAGGAACCCGTCGGTCTGCTGGGCGACCAGGATGCGATCGACAACGCCCTCCACGCGCCGTCGCAACTTGGGGTCGTCGCGATGGGCCAGCGAGTACAGCGCGCCTTCCAGGGCCTTGTGCAGGTCCGAGTCGAACGCATGGTGCCCGCGGAGCGTGCCCTCGCCCACGCCGGCCGCGAGGTCGAAGTTGGCGACGTGGCCGGCCTGCTCCAGGCGGTCCAACGCGTGGGGAACGGTCACTTCGTGATGGGTCTTGAGGCGCGGGCCCCAGAACCCGCCCCGCAGCTCAACCCGCTCGTGGCCCGCCGCACGGAGCCCGCGCGGCTCGGGCGGCCCGGCCCATGCTTCCGCACCCACAAGGCCCAGCATCAGGATCACAAGCGACCTGCCTGTCCAAGAGTTCCACGTGTGACGCATCAGGATTCATTCCATCGATAGGACGCAGTATCGCCCCTCGCGAGCACAGCAAGCAACCTTGTTGCCGCACAAAAGGAGGGTAGAATCGCCGTGGCAAATAGAACCTTTGTGGTCCGTCAAGGTTGTTTCTCGGGTGCCATGGCCTCATCCCGCCGTAGGCGGGAGGTGGCCATGCCGCGGTAGGGCATGCTCACCCGCTCGGCTGCGCCTCGCGTGAGAGCATGGCACCCAAGAGTTCAAAGCTGACGGAACACCAGCGATGCGACACACCGCAGCCGCTGCGCAGGGCCGTCGGTGGCCCGGGCTGCACGAAGGTACTCAGCACCAAGGGAGAGCGCGATGAACTGGGCGATCGCTTGCGGAACGGTCTTGCCGGCGCTGTGTCTGTTCGCCACGGCGGCGGAAGGGCGCGGGGAAGGCGCGAGACTGTACCATGAGACATATCGCCCGCAGTTCCACTACACGGTCCAGAAGGGGTGGATCAACGATCCCATCGGGCTGGTGTACTACAAGGGCCGGTACCACCTGTTCAACGATCACAACCCCGCGAGCTGCCGGTTCCCGGGCGGCAGGGGCTCCGGCGAGCAGTCGCACTGGTCGCATGCGGTCAGCGGGGACCTGATGCACTGGAAGCACATGCCCATCGCCGTTTTCCCGGACGACAACGGCGCCTGCTGGTCCGGCAGCGGCGTGGTGGACTGGAAGAACACCGCGGGCTTCCAGAGAGGCAAGGACAAGGCGCTGGTCCTGATCTACACGTCGGCCGGTAAGACGTTCGGGCAAAGCCTGGCCTACAGCAGCGACGGGGGAAGGACGTGGAAGAAGCACGAGCACAATCCCGTGCTCAAGCAATTGGCCGGCGGCAACCGGGACCCGAAGGTCTTCTGGCACGAGCCGATCGGCAAGTGGGTCATGGCGCTCTACCTCCGCGGGAACGACTACGCCCTGCTGGCCTCGGGCGACCTCAAGCAGTGGGCCAGGCTCTCCGAGCTGAAGCACCCGGGCGCCGGGGAGTGCCCCGACCTCTTCGAGCTGCCGATCCTCGATGCCCGCGGCAGGCCGATCCACGGCGGCAAGGACGGCTCGCGGTGGATCTTCTGGGGCGCCAACGGCACGTACCTCATCGGCCGCTTCGACGGCAGGACGTTCACCCGCGAGAGCGGCCCGCACAAGACCGAATGGGGCCGCAACTGCTACGCCGCCCAGACCTGGTCGGACATCCCGGCGGCCGACGGCCGGCGGCTCATCATCGGCTGGATGCGCCGGGCCAGGTTTCCCTCCATGCCGTTCAACCAGCAGATGACCATCCCCCGCGTGGTCACGCTGCGGACGACCGAGGACGGCCCGCGGCTGTTCCTGTATCCCGTCAGAGAGATCGAGAACGTCCACGGCAGGAAGCGCACCTGGTCGAACCTGACGCTTGAGGGGAGTGACAACCCGCTGGCGAACCTGAAGGGCAAGTTGTGGGACATCGACGCCGTGATCAGGCCGGGCGAGGCGAAGCAGGTCGGCTTTGACATCCGTGGGGAGAGGATCGCCTACAGCGCCAAGGAGCAGAAGCTGACTGCCCTGGGCAACTCCGCACCACTGAAGATGGAGGGTGGGAGGATCAAGCTGCGGATCGTGGCCGACGTGGCGAGCATAGAGGTCTTCGCCAACGGTGGGCGCGTCGTGATGTCCTTCTCGATGCCGATCGACCCGAAGAACAACTCGCTGTCAACGTTCGCCACCGGCGGACAGGCGAATGTCGATTCACTGACGATCTGGGAGTGTGAGTCGGTTTGGCTCAAGTAGTCAAACGGACCGGCCTTGCATGGCTGACGGCGTATCCGTTGGTTCGTTGATTCGTTAACTCGTTAACTGGAAAGAGCTTGTCGGCACCCCCGGGGCTTGCCTTCTGGCAGGTGTTCGGCCCCATCTTCGGCGTCGGCCCGGGCCGGGAGGCGAAGCGGTGAGCCCGGCAAGCGGCGACTGGTACCGCATGCGCCTCGGCCCGGGCAAGGGCTACCCGTACCTCCACTCGGTGGCGCCGCGGGGCAAGCTCAAGGTCTACAACCTGGTCGGCCTGCCGACCGAGCGGCCGGAGGACTGGGCCGAGTTCATGGAGGACCTGCGACGGGTGGACCTCCGGCGCCGGCGGTCGGAGAACAAGTGGGGCATCGTCCTGCACAGCACGTCGTTCCGGGCCATGCCGGCAGCGCCGGCGGCGACGTGGCCTATGAGCTACCAGAACTACCGCGGCCGGGTCTGCCGGTACCTCCGCGCCCGGGAGGATGTCGGCCAGTTGTTCTACGAAGGCAGGAACCTCTGGGCGGTGGAGAGCCTCGGGACGGAGAGCTTAGCGACTCACATACTCGACGCCCTGGCCGTCCGCGGCACAGAGGACGACGCCGAGGCCGTCGCCCGCTTCGCCTGCTCGCGGCGGTTCTGGACGGCGAGCGTAGCCCGGCGGGTCGCCATGCTGGAGCGCTACCTCGACGTGCCCCGGCTGTTCCGCGGGTACACCTGGGCCGACCTACCGACGCGCTACCTCCGGGCGTACACCGCGCCGGGCACGGTCGAGCGAGCCGACCTGGCGGCGCGCCGGCGTACAGGGTGCGTTCCGTGGGACCCGGCGGTACCGCCGCCCGGGCCTGGAGGCGGGGCGTAGAGGGACTCTCCCCCGAAGGGAGTGCTGTTGAGCCCGACAGCGAGGGCACGCGGGCCAACGTCAAGGTTCAGCTTCACGGCTTGCCCGCGGCCGCTGGAACGCCTGGGTGGAGGCCCTTCTGCATTTCACCTCTATTCAGCTTCCACCAGCGAAGGGCGTTTCTGACGGTGTCTTTAAAGAACTCGTCCGTGAGACCATGCTTCCCTTGATAGCGCGCATGCTTCTGGTCGGGCTTGAACTCGTGGCCTACGTAATCCCCCGTCCGGACCGCAAGGAAGTAAGCGCCGTGGACGTAGTCAGGCAGCAATCGCTGCTCCGCCTCAATCAGATCGAATCCCAGAACGACAACGCGCGGGTCAATTCCGCTACGTTTCTTGTGCCTTGGATCGGCAAGCAGGTCGTACCACTTCTTCCGGTCTGCATGGCTGCCCTGACCGGCGAACTTGAGAAGGGTTTCATGGTACCTCTCCTTCCCGTGCAGAATCAGAGCAAGACCGGCCGTTGTCCTCACTGTGATCTTCTGATTTGCGTTCTTCAGCAGATCGGCAACAGACGGTTCGGCACGGGGCGTCCACCGGAGGGCGAGGTCGTGCAGAATGCGGACCTTCCCCTTGTCTTCGGATGCCTTAGTAAGCAGTCTGAGCAGCAACTCGCCGCCGCTTTCCCTTGGCAGCTTGTCAACGTGATTTGTCCATGACCTGGAAACGGCGTAGTACACCTGCCATGCTACTGGGGCGCGCTTGTCCGATTCTCTTCCGCCACTATTCCAGATGTAGCCCGCGGGCATGCCCTTGGAAACATGAGGTAGAAGCACCGGCAGCACCTCCTGAGGCGGCCTACTTATCAGTTTCTCTTCGGCACTACACCGATCGTCCCACGACGCGCTCTTATCCGTCATGAGGAGGACAAGAGCCTTCGTGGTGGTTGCCCGGCAGGCTGTCAGGGCTTGGCGGAGCAGATCGGCAGCGGGCACCCTCCTGGTTCCGAAATCCCGTAGGATCTCCGTCCGTTTCGACACAGCTGGGTCAGCCAGCAGAGCCTGGATGCCCTGGCGGGCCTGATGCCCGCCTATCCCGACCAAGGCGAAGGCAGCACTGACGCCGTATCTGGGATTCTCCCGGGCGAACTTCACGAGGTACGGGACCAGCTTGGTTGTCCCGTAAGCGGCGACGAGATCGAACACCATGCTCTCGGCCATCCGCCCGTACCCTGGGGGAGCGGGGATATTCCCCAGAAGCAGCTTCAGGCCCTCGTCTCCTTTCTTTGCGGCGAGGGCGTGCGCCGCCGTGCTGAACAGGTCGAAGTTGAACCGCCCGCGCCGCCTCTCGGCGATGACTCGTTTCAGGACCTCCTGGCCGATCTCGATCCTCACCGAAGCCGCCATGACGGCGCCCGAGTACATGTACCCGTAGGAGCTGGACTGGTACTCCGCCAACAGCTTCTTCGGTAGGCCAGTGGGCCGGGTCCCGTTGATCAGATGATCCAGCACCGCCAGGCCGGTGTCCTCGGAGCAGTTGTAGAGGCCGACCATCCGCATCGTGCTGGGTCGCTGCGGATACAGGTACATCGCCCTCTGCACCAGCGGATCGGCGGACTTCCTCAGTTTCAGGAAGAAGACATGACGGGCGCCGTCGCGTATGCCCGTCGCAGACGGGATCCACCGAAGCTTGAATTCGTTCTGCTCGGTCTTGCCTTTCAGGACCCGGGTTACTCGTACGGTAGCCTCCTGGGCCTCAACCCTGTCAGGATCAGGCGGCTGACCTGACCGGAGCTCACGGAGTCCCTGGGCCGTGCCCAAGATGATGAGGTCAGCGGCGGCCACCACGCCCGGAAGCCCTTCCCGGGCCTGCGCCGCCAGCGAACGGGCGGAGAACCTGTCCCACGGTCGGCCCAACTTGCCGAGGTAGGGCCGATCGTAGATCCGCTCTGCCCACGTGCAGGTCGAAAGCACCAGGACGATCCCGCCTGTAAGCCATAGGTTCTTCACGTCATTCTCCCGCCCCTATGTGGGAGCCACAGGCAACGTTTCCCAAACGGCAACTCACCCACGACCGGCGCGTCGTGTCCTGCCCTGGCCCAGGATTTTACCAACCTCCCGGACTCCATCAAGCCGCGATTGCCGAGAGCAACACAAGCCCGATCAGAGCCTTGCGCACGACGTTCATCCTTCTGACGCGAGACCTCCCTTCGCCGTCTTAGACGCGCGAGGACGAGAACGGTTCCCACCAAGCTCGAGAGGTGTTTCCCTTCAAGACCGTGCGCAGGTAAGGCTGCTCTACCCCAGGACTATCCATCATGGTAAGATAAGGCAGCGATGGAAGCTACCACCGAGGCCGCACGGGGCCGAGGCCCTTGGCGGCCGTTCTCTTGCGCGGCCGCCGGGCAACGTAGGTCATGGCCAAGCGCACGGACAAGGCGAGCGGGAAGAAGCGCGGGCGGGGCCCTGCGGCCGGCAAGGGCAAGCGTGCCCTGGCCAGACCGGCCCAACGGGCCCGCGACGGCGGCGGGCCTGTGGACGTTACGGCCCTTAGCGTCAGGGAGCTCGCCGAGTTCCTCGGCGTCTCGTCCAGGACGGTTCGTGAGCATGTCAAGGCCGGGGCGCCGTGTACGGCGGGCCGGCCGCGGCGGGTGTCCCTGATCGAGTACGCGGCCTGGCTGAACCGGGAGGTACGGACCCGTGGCGAAGCGGCCCGTTGACATACGGCGGCTGCGGCCGACGCAGCTCCTCCGGCTGCCCAACAGCACGGCCCTCGGGCCGGTGATGACCCGGAGCCAGCTTCGCCGGCAGATGGACGCCGCGGCCCTCCGCGTCGGCGACGGCGAGACGGTTCACCTCGTCCGGTACACGCGCTGGCTCGTCCGGGAGTACCTCCGGCCGCCGGAGACGCGCGAGGTCGGCGGCTACGCCGCGGCCTTATGGCGGGGGAGCCACTTCGGCAGGTCGCCGTCGCCGGTCTTCTCGCCTTTCAAGAGCCAACTCAGGTTGAACCGTGCCACTGTGGAACCGCCCTTCGGGCCGCCCTCGAAGTTGAGGTAGATCCAGCCTTCACTCTTCGTTTTCGGCCGTCCCGCCGTGAGCGAGGAGTAGGCAAAACCGCCTTCATGCACCAGTCGCTTCAAAGGCCAGGTCCTCCCGCCGTCGAAGCTGGCCCAGACCGTCCCGCGGTTGCGCCCACCAGGGCTGTCGCAGTTGCTGTAGATCAGGATGTCCTTGTCCTTGACCGGCAGGCGCACCAGTCCGCCCATGCATCCGTAGTTCGTGTTCTGCGGCCCGTCGGGCAGGGGCTCAACGATCTGCCAGTCGGTCCACGTCTCGCCGCCGTCGGCGCTCCATGCGCAGCGCCGGCGCAGAGGCGGCTTGTTCTTGTTCCAATGGGCGCGGGAGTTGTAGTAGAGTCGGCCGTCCGAGAGCTCGGCGATCGCGGCCTCGCCGGTCCCCATCTCCGCAAAGGGCTTGCTGGTATTCCACGTTTTCCCACCGTCGTCACTGTAGATAGCAGTAGTGTAATGCTCCGGCCATTTGCTGCGATGGTTGCGGCCCGCGTAGTGGCGAGCCGGGCGTATGATCCGCCCGGCATGCTTGCCGTGCCGCAGCGTGATGCCGTGTTCGTTCATGTGCATCGAGGGCACGTTGCCGTTGGTATCCGGCCTGATTGCGACTTCCATTGGAGACCAGGTCTTGCCGTGATCCCTGCTGCGATAAACGGTCAGCGGGGCCGGTGGGTGGTGCTTCTCAACAAAGGCCAGGACCTCTCCATTGGCCTCGTTCGCGATGGCGCCACCGCCCATGAACCCCTTGCCGACGATGATCTCGGGTCCCCAGGTCCGGCCGCCGTCTTCGCTTCGCCGCACCTTGACTCCATTCCAGAGAGCGAGCACGGTACCATCAACGGCCACCACCACATTCGGGAATCGCCCCCCCTTGTGGACCTGCTGCATATCAAGCTTCGGCTCACCGAGAAGCGGCTCGATCGTTCCCTCGGCCGGATGGCCCGCGGCCGTCACTGCGGCATCTCCGCGCGGCTGCCCCTCAAGAGCAGACGCCGCCGTGGCGGCGATCGTCGCCAAGGTCGCAAGGCCCAGTGCCGCCACCGAGGCCGGGAACAGGCCACGCGAGTCTCTCATCATGTTTCTGATCACCGTCGGTTTCTCCTTCATCCTTCCGCCATGGCCTGACTATCTCCCAGCCGCGGGCAGGGGCCGGAAGTCCGGGTCGTCTTTCCACTTGATGTTCTTCTTGCCCCTGTGCGTACCGTAGTAGGGGGCGTTGGAGTCGATCCAGGTGACGATCTTGATGAACTCCTCGCGAGTGAGGTCCGCTTTGCAGGGGGCCTTGCGAATCCGCTCGACCAGCCGGCTCCGGTGTGACCCGAACGTCAGCGGCTGCTCGGGCGCGACGTTGGCGGCGCCGTACCCGTCGTTGAGGTGGCTGACCAGCCCCTTGTCGATGAAGTTCTCGTAGGAGCGGTCGTATAGCTTGGTCAGCTCACCGGAGAGGTCCAACTCGCCGCGGGGCCCTTGGCCGCCGTGGCAGCCTACGCAGTGCCTGTCCAGGATCGGGCGAATGTCCAGGGCATAGTGCACGCAGCGAGGGCGGGTGTCGCCGGGCTGAAGACGGAGCGTCTCGGCTGGGCGGCTCAAGGCCGTCGGGCGGGCGGACTTCTGCGCCGGCGCCAACGTGCGGTGCTCGTGGCACCCGATGCAGGACCTCTTCTCGCCCGGCATCAGGTTCACGAACGTCCGCATCCGCTGCAGCTCCATGTAATCCTCATCCAGTGCCTGGAAGAAGAGGTTCTTCTCGGCCGGCACGGTGAAGTGGGCGGATCCGTCCTCGTGGACCGTTGCGAGCCCGTGGACCTTCTTGATGTTGACGTCGCACCGGAGGCTGACCGCCGATGCCTGCAAGCCCGCGCCGTCGCGCTGCTGATCCGACCGCCACCCGTCATCCCAGGACACCCCGATGGCCTCCATCACCCGCAGGTACTTGACCCTTCCGCGCCGGATCCCCGTCATCCCCTGGTACACGTCCTGCATGAACAGCGTGCCCAGCGCCTTCTCCTTCGTATCGCTCTGCCGGTCATACGACGGGATCACCGGGGGCCTGCGGCGCGGCCTCAGCGGGGTCGGCTGGAAGCACGAAATCTCCGGGTCCCGGTAGAGCTCGGCCCGATTGCCCCACGCATCCAACACGTAGATCCCGTAGCCCGTCGGCTCGCGGTCTTTCGGATGGGGGTTGTGGGAGACGAGGAAGTACTTCTCCGACAGCGGATAGGGCTCCTTGAAGTAGCCGAACGTCCTTCCGCTTGGGTGTGGGCCCATGCCCGGATAGCCAAGTTCGGGCGTGATGTTGGTCATCCCCGCGGCGGTGCGTCGATTGATGCTGTTGTCGACCAGCACGACGGGGCCGACTGACAGCCCGCAGTGCGGCGCGCCGGTCGACACGATCCGGCTGCTTCCGGGTATGCTGCGCCCGTTGATCAGCCCGGCCGGCAGGACGAGGTCGTTCTTGTACACCTGGGCCGAATGGCTGCCGTCGGGATACATCGACCAGAGGCTCTGCACGTTGCCGAAACCCTTGTCGACGTACTCCCAGCGCGTGTAGATCACCTGGCCGTCGTCCATCACGCCGGGGGCGATCTCGTTGACCGGCCCCTCCGAGAGACAGCGAGGATTCCCGCCGTCGGCGTCCATCACGTACAATGACGTGACCGTGGAGGGAAAACAGAAGACCCTCCGCTGCGACCGCGTGGACGTGAACATGATCCTGCCGTTCGGCAGATAGACCGGGTCGCAATCCTCATAGCGATATCGCTCCCCGTAGCGCGCTTTGAGCCGCGCCCCTTGGGGTGCGTCGAACGTCAGTTGCCGCAGGCCCGTGCCGCCTGTCCCGGGCTTCGCCTCGGGGTCGATGCCGATCTCGTAGATACGGTAGCCCTGGTCCTTCGACCTCTTGTAGGCGAAGACCACCTTCTTCGCGTCGAAGGACAGGTCGAAGCGGCCGAACAGCCCACCGGCCAGTTGCGGCGCAATCTCGGTGACCCGGCCGTCCGGAGCCACCGGGGAGAGGATGCAGAGGTTGCCGCCCATCGTCCGGCTGCCGTCCCAATGGTCGCTGTAGATGTGGCTGGACGAGTACGTCATCCGCTTGACGAACAACAGCTTCTCGAAGCTCAGCAGCGGATGGGCCAGCATGGCTTCGCGCCGAAGCGACTTCAGCGCGTCCTCAATCTTCTGCTTCTGCTCCGGCGTGCCGCCCTCAGCCGCCCTCTGTCTCTCTTCCAGCTCGGCCAGTTGTTTCAGGTGCCCCGGCCCCTTCGGATAGCGCGGCCCGAAGGTTGCGATCATATCCTCAGCAGCCAACCGCAGCGCCGCCACGTTCACGCTGCCCGGCGGCAGGAAGGCCGTGCGATAAACGGGCGGGATCCTGCTGAGTTTCACTTTGGGCTCCGGTCGCCTCCAATCCTTCGGAAACGCCACCGGCGACTCCAGCCGCAAGGCGATCACGTTGGGGCCCGGCCCATTGCCGGTGAGCTTCAGCGTGTGCTTGCCCTTGGTGACCGACAGTTTGCCGGCCTCGTCCCACCGGGCGCCGTAACGGTTCCACGTGCTCTCGGGGGGGACAAAGTATGGATTGCGCGTGGTGGTGCTATACGGATGCGGCTGCGCCGCGCGGGTCACGCCCTGGCAGCAGGTGGCCGCCTTCCGCCCGTCGAGCCGAAGCTCCAGCGGTCTCGGCTCGGCGGCTACGTAGCGAATGTGAAGCGTGTAGGCCGCGTCGACCGGGAAGTCGACGTCGTACTCGACCACCCAGGGCGCCTGGCCCCCGTCGCCGGCGACGAGCTCGGGGTACTTGTCTCGGTAGTCGGCATAGAGGTCCGGGTTCGCGTAGACCTTGGCGTTGCCGCGATCGAAGGTCCAGGCGGGAATCTCGAACGACCCGGCCGGTTTCGGCTTCTCGGCCCCAACCGCCGGGGACGCAAGGCTCCAAGCCGCAAGACACGCCCACGCAAACGTCATGAATGTCAGTGCCCGACACGGCTGGGACGGGTACGGTTCCGTCCTCATCGCAGATCCTCCCGCAAGAGCGCGATGTTGGGTCCCATTGTACACGAAATCCAGTGCCCATCGTGGAGTTCCTCTTCCTCCGGCAGAGATCCGAAGTGCCTTCGGTATAGGCGGCCACCGGCGCGTCGGGCCGGACGTTTTGCCTCGCCGGCAAGATCAACCTGGACTTGGCCGGTGCCGGCGAGTACGGGTAAGGGCGACTGCCCTCGCGGCCCCGCGCCATGGAGTGACGGCAATGCGAATCTGCAACGGACCGATCGGGTGGCTCACCAAGGCCGCCTTGTGGCTGCTGATGATAGGAGGCGCCGTGACGGAGGAGACTTCGGCCGACGGCCCGGGCTCGCGCCCGGCGGGCGCCCACGGGCGGCTTCAGGCCGTGCCGTTCGAGAAGGTCCGCGTGGACGACCCCTTCTGGTCGCCCCGGATCAAGACCATCCAGGACGTGACGATCCCCGACCTGCTCGCCATCGCCGAGAAGCAGGGCAAGATCGACAACGTCCGTCTCGTCGCCGGCCGGAAGAAGGCCGGCCGCACCCGAATGTACAACTCGCCGGACTCGGACCTCTGGAAGATCATGGAGGCCGCCAGCTACACGCTCGCATGGCGGCGCAGCACGAAGCTCGAGGAGAAGCTGGATGAGCTGATCGACCTCTACGCAGCCGCCCAGGCCCCCGACGGGTATATCAACACGATGTTCATGCTGCCCGACGATCACCCCAACAGCCCCGTCAACGCCGCCAAGGCCCGGCTGGGGTACGGGTCGGACCAGCGATTCAAGGGCACGATCGAGCAATGGCCCTACGGCATCGGCCAACTGTACTGCGCGGGGCACCTCTTCGAGTCCGCCGCAGCGCACCACCGGGCGACCGGCAAGCGAACGTTTCTGGATATCGCGATCAAGATGGCGGACTGCGTCTACCGCCGCTTCCCGCCGGGCAAGCCGATCGACTACGCCGACCACCCCCAGGCGGCCCTGGGGCTGATCAAGCTGTATCAGGTCACCGGCGAGCGGAAGTACCTGGCGCTGGCCGACCA
The DNA here is from genome assembly GCA_964427875.1 of uncultured Planctomycetaceae bacterium. Classification (GTDB taxonomy): domain Bacteria; phylum Planctomycetota; class Phycisphaerae; order SM23-33; family SM23-33; genus CAYRVX01. The sequence goes on along the minus strand of CAYRVX010000043.1, from coordinate 33,907 downwards.
CATCGTCCATCACGGCCATCACGCCCGTCCGCCGGACCTCGGTGACCGCGAGTCGTGGAAGCCGCTCGTTCAGCAGCGCAAGGCCTACGGCCACGCGGTGCGGATCCACTACCTCTACAGCGCCGCGACCGACCTGTGCCGCTACCTCGATGAGCCCAGGACTCGCCGGGCGCTGGAGAGCCTCTGGCACAGCGTGGTCGATCGGCGCATCTACCTCATCGCCGGCGTCGGGGGCCCCGCCCACGCCGAGCAGCTCGCCGAGGACTACGTTCTCGACAACGCCCGCTGCTACTGCGAATGCTGCTCCAACATCGCCCACGGCCAGTGGAACCATCGGCTGAACCTGCTGACCGGCCAGGGGCGCCACGCCGACCTGGTCGAGCTGATGGCCTACAACGGCGGGCTGAGCGGCATCAGCCTGGACGGCGCGAAGTACTTCTACACCAACGTTCTGGCCGCGGGGACCGGCGGCCGCAAGGGGCCCCACAGCGGCGTGCGAACGCGATACCTGTTCTGCTGCCCATCCAAGCTGCCCGGGTTCGTCGCCAGCATCGGCCGGTGGATCTACGCCCACGACGGTCGCGGAATCCACGTGAACCTGTACGTGGGCGGCTCGGCGAGCGTGCAGCTCGGCGGCGAGGCCGTCAAGATCGCCCAGACCACACGGTATCCGTGGGACGGCGCGGTGAAAGTCACGCTCACCCCGGCCAGGCCCTCAGCGTTCGACGTGTCTCTCCGCATCCCCGGCTGGCTTCGCGGGGCCGGGCCTTTCCCCAGCGACCTGTACCGCTTCGGTCCGGCCAAACCCCCGGCCTGGACGGTCCGGGTCAACGGCAAGCCACTGGCGGCGACCAGGCTCGACCGGGGCTACCTCCGCGTCACCCGGACGTGGCGGGCGGGGGACACCATAGAGCTGTCGCTGCCCATGCCCGTCCGTCGCGTCTACGCGCGGAAGGAGGTCCGGCACGATCGCGGCCGCGTCGCGCTGATGCGCGGGCCCGTGGTGTATTGTGTGGAGGCCGCGGACAACCCCGGACTCAACGCGGGCAGCCTGGTCCTGCCGAGAGATGCGGCCCTGAAGGCCGAGCATCGCGCCGGCCTGCTCGGCGGGGTGACCGTCATTCGCGGCAAGGGCCTGGCCGGCGGCAAGAGGCCCGCCGACTTCACGGCCGTGCCGTACTACGCATGGCAGAACCGCGGCGTGGGCCAGATGGCGGTCTGGCTGATCGAGGACCCCGCTCGGGCGAATACCCGTACAGGTGGAACGCAAGCTCGTCGTGCGGGTTGAACCATCGGACGCCAAGACGGGAGCATCGCCATGACAGAGCGGAATCGCGTGATCTTCCTGGCGCTGCTTGCCCTGACCGGTCCGGCCGGCGGGCCCCACGCGGCGGGGTACCAGCGGCGGACGGCGGGGTGGTGGCCCCGCAGGGGCGTGGACGTCATCGAGGTCGAAAAGGGCATGGTGGCTCGGACCTGGACGCTGCGCGATCCGCTGGACCCGGCGGGCAAGGCGGAAAACTCGGCCAGACGCTTGCCCTCGGCCGCGCCGCGGCAATTCAAGGCGCACCTGATAGGCTTCCGGGGGTTCGGCAACCACATGGGCAATCCGTTCAGGGGGCCCAAGCCCGTCACGCCGGCGGTGGTCCTGCGCCTTGCCGACGGCCGAAAGCGGTGCTTCGTGCGGGGCAGCTTCAGCGACGCGGACGAGCGGTTCATCATGGAGCTGTACGTCAGGGAGATGAACCGCATCCGGTCCACGCTGGACGCAGCGCGCCACGAGCACGAGCGGAAGATCACGAAGATCGACGGCGACGAGATCACCGTCGACGTGCCGCTGTACAACCCCATCGCCGCGGCCTTCGGCGGCGGCCATCGGACCGATCGAGCACTCGCTGGCCTACGCCGCAGCCTGGCTGGTCTCGGACCGCGACCGCTGGGTGCTCCTCGGCCTGGGCCATCACAGCGGGGCAGGACCTCGGGCCAATTGACGCGACGATCTCGGAGCAACGCCCGGGGCAAGCGAACAGGAGGCGCTGTATCATGAAGCGCGACGCGGGAAACCGGGAACGGCCCGCATCCGATCGTATGAGACTCAGCAAGGAGACCTGCCATGGAAATGTGGAAAGCAATGGACCTCCTCCTGCCGGTTCTGGCGGCCGCGGCGGCGGCGTTCTTCGCAGCGCCGGCCGCCTCGGGCCAGGCATTCAATCGCCGGGCATACGAGCAGGCGATCGAGAAGCAGCTCGAGAAGATGGACCGGGGCGTCGAGCGGGGCCCGTACAAGGCCGACTGGAAGTCGCTGGCGAAGCACGCCGAGGCGCCGGAGTGGTTCCGCGACGCCAAGGTCGGCATCTACTGGCATTGGGGCGTGTACAGCGTGCCGGCCTACGGAAACGAGTGGTACCCCAAGTGGATGCACACCAAGAAGGGCCGGCGCAGCTACTACAAGCACCACGTGGAGACCTACGGCGAGCCGGAGGAGTTCGGCTATCACGACTTCGTGCCGATGTTCAAGGCCGAGCACTTCGACGCGGACGAATGGGCCGAGCTGCTCGCCAAGGCCGGGGCCCAGTACGCCGGGCCGGTCTGCGAGCACCACGACGGCTTCTCGATGTGGGCCAGCGAGCTGACGCCCTGGAACGCCGGGAGCACCGGCCCCAAGCGCGACATCACCGGCGAGCTGGCCAAGGCGATCCGCCGGCGCGGGATGAAGTTCGTCACCACCTTCCACCACGAGCGCACCCGCACCTGGTATCCCCGTGTCGAGGGCTGGCCGACCACCAGCGACGACCCCAGGCTCCAACTGCTCTACATGAACATCCCCGAGGAGCTGTTCAACAAGATCTTTCAGGCCAAGCTCGGCGAGGTCATCGATAAGTACCAGCCCGACCTGATCTGGTTCGACGGCCAGATGACGCAGATCAAAGAGCCCTACCACCTGCGGTTCCTGGCCTACTACTTCAACAACGCCAAGGCGTGGGGGCGGGACGTGGTCGTGACCACCAAGAAGCGGCAGTATCCGCCCGAGGTCTCCGTGGAGGACTTCGAGAAGGGGCGGATGAACCGCCTGACCGACTTCTGCTGGCTGACCGACGACACGATCAGCACCGGAAGCTGGTGCTACACGAAGGACCTGCGGATCAAGCCCACCAGCGAGGTCGTCCACGCGCTGATCGACATCGTCAGCAAGAACGGCTGCCTGCTGCTGAACATGTCCCCGAAGTCGGACGGCACCATCCCCGACAACCAGCGCAAGGCGCTGCTGGGCATGGGCCGGTGGCTGAAGGTCAACGCCGAGGCGATCTACAACACGCGCCCGTGGTTGACGTTCGGCGAGGGGCCGACGCGGCTGGGCAAGGGCGGCGGCTTCGTCCGACGCGTCACGTACACCGCGGCGGACATCCGCTACAGCCGCTCCAAGGACCACAAGGCGGTCTACGCCATCGCCCTCGGCTGGCCGGAAGGCGACTCGCTGACGCTGACGGCCACCAAGGTCGAGAGCGCCGAGGGCGGCAAGGTCAACCTGCTCGGCTACGACAAGCCGCTGAAGCACAGCGTCAACGAGGCGAAGCAACTGGTCATCGAGTTGCCCTCGCTCAGCGAGAAGCAGCGGCCTTGCGAGCACGCCTATGTCTTCAAGCTCACGGGCTTCAAGACGTCGCTGAATCCGAGTGCGGCCGTCGCGCCGCCCCCGCCGCCGGCCGCGAAGCCCTCGAAGGCCCCGGTGTTGAGCAAGGACCTGACGCTGGACGCCGCCGAGGCCGGGCTCGCCGGGCCCCGGATCAAGCGGGAGCAGAAGGTGGCCGGTGAGGACAACATCGGTCGCTGGAATGACCCCCAGGCGAGCGCCCGTTGGCGAGTGCAGATCAAGCAGGCGGGGCGGTACCGAGTCACTGCCGTCGTCGCGGCCAGGGCAGCGAGCAGGCTGGCCCTGGAGGCCGGCGGCCGGACGCTCGAGGCCGACGTGCCCGCCACCGGCGACTGGGACAAGCGCCAAACCATCGAGGTGGGCGAGGTCAACTTCGACAAGCCCGGAAAGCACGACCTGCTCGTGCGTCCGGCCAAGCCCGACGAGTGGAAGGCCGTCAACCTCTGGAAGCTCGAGTTGACGCCCGTCCAGTGAGGCATCGGGAGCATCGGCAGCAGGCCGCTGAAAGCGAGTTGGAGATCTCCCATGAGTTGCAGTGACGTGCTGTGGGTGGCAACGTGTCTGTGTGGCATGGCGGCCTCGGCTCACTCCGCCGAGCTGTGGGTCTCGCCCGCCGGCGATGACGCCGGTCCCGGCTCGCGGGCCAAGCCGCTGAAGACGTTCGACGGCGCGCGCCGGGCGGCGCGGCGGCACGACGGGAGAACCCGCGAGCCGCTGACGGTCTTCTTCCAGAGCGGCGTCTACTACCTGCCCGAGACGGTTGTATTCACCGCCGAGGATTCCGGCGGGAAGGACGCGCCGGTCACGTACGCCGCGGCGCCCGGGGCGAAGGTGGTCATCAGCGGGGGGCAGCGCGCCAGGCTCACCTGGAAGCCCCACGGGGCCGGCATCATGCAGGCGAGCGTGCCGAAGGGCTTCACCTCCGATCAGCTCTTCGTCGACGGGCACCGTCAGCACATGGCCCGCTTTCCGAATTACGACCCGGAGGCGCAGTACTTCCAGGGCTTCTCGGCCGACTGCACCTCGCCGAAGCGCGTCGCCCGGTGGTCCGACCCCGCCGGGGGATTCGTCCACGCGATGCACCGATCGCTATGGGGCGACATGCACTGGAGGATTACCGGCAAGAGGCCCGACGGGCGGCTCGAGATGGTCGGCGGCTGGCAGAACAACCGCCAGATGGGCGCCCACAAGAAGTACCGCTTCGTCGAGAACATCCTCGAGGAGCTGGACGCGCCCACCGAGTGGCACCTCGACGAGGACAGGAACGTGCTGTACCTCTACCCGCCTGAGAACGTGGAACTGCACAAGGCGAAGGTTGAGGCGGTGCGCCTGCGGAACCTGGTGGAGTTCCGAGGCGACAAGGACAAGCCCGTCCGGCACGTCACGCTGAAGGGCCTGACGTTCACCCACGCGGCGCGGAGCTTCATGGACAACAAGGAGCCGCTTCTCCGCAGCGACTGGACGACGTATCGCGGCGGGGCGGTGTTCTTCAACGGCGCCGAGGACTGCGCCCTCCGCGACTCGCTTCTCGACCAGGTCGGCGGCAACGCCGTGTTCGTCAACAAGTACAACCGACGCGTGGCGATCACCGGCTGCCACATCGCCAACGCCGGCGCCAGCGCGGTCAGCTTCGTCGGCCCTCCCGACGCCTTGCGCTCGCCGCTGTTCGAGTATCACCAGACTCAGACGCTGGAGCAGATGGACAAGACGCCCGGCCCCAAGAGTACCGACTACCCCGCCGACTGCCTCGTCGAGAACTGCCTGATCTACCGCAACGGGCGGGTCGAGAAGCAGACCGCCGGCGTCAATATCTGCATGGCCGAGTCGATCACCATCCGCCATTGCAGCATCTACGACTGCCCGCGGGCCGGCATCAATATCTGCGACGGCGCCTTCGGCGGCCACCGGATCGAGTACAACGACGTGTTCGACACGGTCAAGGAGACCGGCGACCACGGGGCGTTCAACAGTTGGGGCCGCGACCGCTTCTGGCATCCCAATCGCAGCGTGACGGCCGGCTGGGTCAAGCGGCACCCCGACATGCCCAAGTGGGACTGCCGCAAGACCACCGTCATCCGCAACAACCGCTGGCGCTGCGACCACGGCTGGGACATCGACCTCGACGACGGCTCGAGCAACTACGAGCTCTACAACAACCTGTGCCTTGCCGGCGGCATCAAGCTCCGCGAGGGCTACTACCGCAAGGTGTACAACAACATCGTCGTGGACTACACGTTCTGCCCGCACGTGTGGTACGCCGACAGCCGCAGCAGCTTCCGGCACAACATCATCTGGCGCGACGGCTATGCCCCGGCCGGCATGCGACAGACCGACCAGCGCGAGGGGGTGGACTACAACCTCGTCCACGAACCGGGCGCAAAGCCCCGACCGGCCGGAAGGCTGGCGAAGTTCGGGGGCGACAGCCACTCCATCGTCGCCGATGCGATGTTCGTCGATCCGCCCGCCGGGGACTACCGCGCCCGGGACGGCTCGCCCGCGCTGAAGCTGGGGTTCAGGAACTTCCCGATGGACCGGTTCGGCGTGCAGGAGCCGGAGCTGAAGAAGATCGCCAGAACGCCGCCCCTGCCCGGCACGCTCGAGGCGGCGGGGATTCGCAGCGGCGGATGGGGCCGACGCTACAGCACGCCGAAGACCGCCCGCTGGCTCGGCGCGAAGATCAAGGACATCGAGAACATGAACGAGATGTCCGCCGCCGGCCTGGGCGACAGGAACGGCGTGCTGGTGGTCCGGGTCCCCCCCAACAGCCGGGCGCAAAAGATCGGCCTGAAGACCGGCGACGTGATCCGCGCCGTCAACGGCCGGCAAGTCAGCAACCTGAGGACCTTCGCCGACCTGTACAAGAAGCGGGTCCGCTCCCGGCCGGTCGTCCTCCAGCTTTGGCGGGACCAGGCCAATTTCACGCTGAGGATACCCGGAGAGTGATCGGGTGCGCCGCCGCCTGCCGGATGCGCGCCGAAGAGGGCTGTTTGGGAAGCGACGACGGCAGCGCCGCTCGAATGCTTGCTCGGCGCTTCGCTGCATCCTGTAATGGCGGCTCGGACGAATGCAGGATGCAATGATACCCTCCCCAAAGCACTGCATAATGCCAATCTATCAGCCTGGGGGCGGCTTAGGGGGACACTTTGCAAGCTCCTTAAACGTGGGCCTTTACTTTCAATGCGGCCCATCGCCGCCGGCTTGGCACAGGCTTCGCAGTTGTGCCCTGTTGATGAAGGTCGGCATCTCAACCTGGAACGGCAGGGTCTCGCCCGTCTTCGATGTCGCCAGGCGCCTGCTCCTGGCGGATATCGAAGATACCCGAGAGATGAGGCGGGAGGAAAGGGCCATAGAGGAGATGCAGTTGGCGCTTCGGACGAAGCGACTGGTGGATCTGGGCGTGAGCGTGCTGATCTGTGGCGCCATTTCCGGCCCCCTGGAGCAGATGCTGGTCTCTTCGGGCGTGCAGGTGATTCCCCAGACTTGCGGTCCGGTGGAGGACGTGCTTCAGGCATTCGTTACCGGCCGGCTGACAGAGGAAGCGTTCCTGATGCCGGGCTGCTGCGGCCGGCGCCGGCGCTTTCGAGGCGGGCGCCGTCGAGGCAGGCCTTGACCGATAGCACAAGGAGCAAACGAGCATGAAAGTGGCGGTGACCTCTCAGGGAACGGATATGGCCAGCCAGGTTGACCCCCGGTTCGGCAGGGCCAGGTTCTTCCTCGTATGCGATACCGATACGGGCGAGCTTGCGGCGCACGACAACGCGCAGAACCTCAATGCCCTTCAGGGCGCCGGGATTCAGGCCGGGCGGAACGTCGTGGACCTGGGCGTCGGCGCGGTGATCACCGGCAACGTAGGCCCCAACGCATTCACGACGCTGCAGGCCGCCGGGGTCGAGATCTACGTCGGCGCCGGGGGCTCGGTCAGCGACGCCATAGAGCAGTTCAAGGCCGGCAAGCTCACGCGGGCCGACAGGGCCAATGTCGAGGGGCATTGGGGATAGGCTCCGGACATGAGGACGTTCTTTGAATGCATTCCGTGCTTCGTCCGCCAGGGGCTGGACTCGGTCCGCATGGTGACCGACGACGAGGCGGTCCACGAGCAACTGCTTCGAGAGATCCTGCGGGCGGCCAGCGAGATGGACCTGCGCCGCTCGCCGCCGGAGATGGGCCAGTACGTTCACCGGCTCATCCGCGAGCTGACCGGCCGGGACGATCCGTACCGCGAGGTCAAGGACCGATTCAACCGAGCGGCCCTGGAGATCTACCCGCAGCTCAAGGCGCGCGTCGAGGATTCATCCAATCCCCTGGAGACAGCCGTTCGCCTGGCGATCGCGGGCAACGTGATAGACCTGGGCGTCAACAGCCACGTGGAAGAGCAGGACGTTCGCGAGGCCATCGACCACGCACTGAAAGCCTCGTTGGACGGGGACGTGGAGGCATTCGGCGAGGCGGTCTCGGGGGCAAGGGACATTCTCTACCTGGCCGACAATGCCGGTGAGATTGTCTTCGACCGATTGCTGATCGAGCAGTTGCCGCTGGAGAAGGTGACGGTTGCGGTCAAGGGCTCTCCGGTAATCAACGACGCGACGATGACAGACGCCGAGGCGACCGGCCTGACGGGGCTGGTGGAGGTCATCGATAACGGTTCGGATGGGCCGGGCACGATCCTCGAGGATTGCAGCGGAGCTTTCCGCCGGCGGTTCGATCGGGCCGGACTGGTCATCGCGAAGGGCCAGGGCAACTACGAAACGCTCAGCGCCGCCGAGAAGGACATCTTCTTCATCCTCAAGGCCAAGTGCCCCGTGATCGCCCGGGACCTTGGCTGTCAGGTCGGCAGCCTGGTCCTGCGGAGGTCGAGTTACGTGGGCACCGGCCGCGGGAGGGACAAGAGCCATGCCAGGATTTGACGGAACCGGGCCGTTGGGACGAGGCCCGATGACAGGACGCGGAATGGGCTTCTGCCTGATGAAGCTCCCGGATGGAGATCTCCCGGCGCAGCGGGGGGGCGCCGGGGCCAGTGGAGAAGGAACCGAGACCCCCAGAGAAAAAGGAAAGGAAGTGATCACGATGCCAGCAGGTAATGGAACGGGACCGCTCGGATTTGGGCCGATGACCGGCCGTGCCGCCGGATACTGCGCCGGCTATCCGGTCCCCGGCTACATGAACCCGATTCCCGGTGGAGGCTTCTGGAACCGGCCTGTCGCCGGGGCCTACGGCCCGGCGCCGTACGCGCAGGGGATCATGCCCTACGGCTACGGTGGGGCCTACGGCTATAATGGGGCATACGGCTACGGTGCGAGTTACGCCCCCGCTTGGGGCCGGCCGTTCGGATGGTTCGGGCGAGGGTTCGCTCGCGGCTGGGGCCGTGGTTTCGGGCGAGGCCGCGGCCGCGGCCGGTGGTGATACGTGCCGCCGACCTCGACCAAGCTTCCTCCGACTCGCCTTTGACGATCGCCGGGTGACGAAAGGAACGCAGATATGCCACGAGGAGATGGAACAGGCCCGCCGCAGGGCGGCGGACGCGGACGGGGGCGAATGGGCGGCCCGTTTGCCGCCGGACCGGGCGGAAACTGTGTCTGTCCGAAGTGCGGCCACAAGGCCTCCCATGCCGCCGGGCAGCCGTGCAATCAGAAGGCCTGCCCGAAGTGCGGAACGGCGATGACCAGAGAATGACCCTCTTGTGAAGGAGAAGCATCATGCCTGGTGGAGATGGAACAGGCCCGGGTGGTCTGGGCCCGATGACAGGACGCGCAGCAGGTTTCTGTGCAGGGTATCCGGTTCCCGGATACATGAACCCGATTGGCGGACGGGGCTACTGGGGCCGCGGCCGGGGCGGCGGCTGGGGGCGGCGCAACTGGTTCCACGCAACCGGCCTGACCGGCTGGCAGCGTGCGGCCATGGGCTGGCCGGCCTACGGCGCCCCGCCGGCCTACGGCGCCCCGCCGGCCTACGGCGCCCCGCCGGTCTACGGCGCGACGCCGGCCTACCCGGCGCCGTATGCCGCACCGTTCGGCCCGGCTGTGGCGACGGAGCAGGAACTGGACGCCCTGAAGGGACAGGCTGAGTACTTCGAGGATGCCCTTGCCGGCATCCGGAAGCGAATCGAGGAGCTGGAGTCTCAGGCCTCTGAGAAAACGGAATAGAGCTTTGCTGTGTCGTCGCGACGATCGGGGCGGTGGGTAGGCCACGTGCCGCCTCGTCGCGGCGATTAGAGGAAAGGAACCAGCATGAAGGTAGCAGTCACGGCGACGGAGCCGTCGGTGGACGGAAGAGTGGACCCCCGGTTCGGCCGCTGTCCGTTCTTCATCATCGTCGAGACCGACGACATGAGCTTCCAGGCCATCGAGAACACCAGCGTAACGCTCGGCGGCGGGGCGGGCATCCAGTCGGCCCAGTTGATGGCTGAGAACGGCGTGAAGTTCGTTCTGACGGGCAACTGCGGTCCGAACGCCTATCAGACACTCGCTGCCGCCGGCATCGGCGTGATCATCGGGTGCAGCGGCACGGTCGCAGAGGTGGTCGAGCAGTTCAAGGCGGGCGGGCTGAACGCCGCCGGTGAGCCCAACGTCGCCGGCCATTTCGGCATGCCTGGCGCGCCCGGACCGGGCGGCGTCCCGCCGGCGAGCGTCCCACAGCCTCCCGCACCGGGCGTGGGAATGCCCATGCCGGGCGGCGGCGCGGGTCGGGGAATGCCCCGCGGCATGGGCGCTGGCGGCGGGCGAGGCGGCGGCATGGGCGGAGGTGGCGGGCGAGGCGGCGGCATGGGCCGCGGCATGGGTGGAGGCGGCGGGCGAGGCGGCGGCATGGGCGGAGGCGGCGGGCGAGGCCGAGGCATGGGCGCAGGGATGGGCCGCGGCCAAGGAATGGCAACGGGCGCCGGTATGCCCCAACCTCTCCTGCCGACTCCCCAAGCCGCCCAGGGCCCGGCCGGCGGCGACGAGCTGGCCATGTTGAAGCAGCAGGCCGAGGCCATGAGCCAACAGATGCAGCAGATCCAGGAGCGAATCAGGCAACTGGAACAGGAAGGCTGACCTCGCGGCGGCATAAGGGATGGCATCCCCGCTGCGTTTCTGGAAGCGGACCCCATGAGAATCGCTGTGGCAAGCGGCAAGGGCGGCACCGGCAAGACGACCGTGGCGACCAACCTCGCATACGTCGCGTCCCGCAATGGCCGGTCCGTCACGTACGTCGACTGCGACGTGGAAGAGCCGAACGGCCATATCTTCCTCAAGCCGCAGTTCGAGAGCTCCACGCCCGTCGGGACGTTGATCCCGCAGGTGGATGACGCCAAGTGCACGCACTGCGGCAAGTGCGGCGAGATCTGCCAGTACAGCGCGATCGCCGCCATGGAGAAGGCGGTGCTGGTCTTTGCCGAGCTCTGCCACGGCTGCGGCGGCTGCTCGCTGGTGTGTCCGACCGGCGCCATCAGCGAAGTCCTCCACGAAACGGGAACGGTGGAGGTCGGATCGGCCGGGGCGGTCCGATTCGTCCACGGATTGCTGAACGTCGGTGAGCCCATGAGCCCGCCGGTGATAAGGGCGGTCAAGGCGGCCGCCCCCGCGGCCGACCTGGTGATCTTCGATGTGCCGCCGGGAACGAGCTGCCCGGTGATCGAAAGCGTCCGGGACTCGGACTTCGTGATCCTGGTGACCGAGCCGACGCCGTTCGGACTGAACGACCTCAAGCTGGCGGTCGAGATGGTCCGGGCATTGAAGCTGCCCTTCGGCGTGGTGATCAACCGCGCGGACCTCGGAGACGGCGAGACGAGGTCCTATTGCCAGCGGAACCGGATCGGCATCCTGCAAGAGGTCCCGGACGATCGGAAGATTGCCGAGGCCTACTCGCGGGGCGTGCTGGCCGGAGAGGCGATGGACGAGTACCGATCGCTGTTCGCCAGGCTCCTGGAGAAGGTCACGTGAAGGAGCTGGTGATCATCAGCGGCAAGGGCGGTACGGGAAAGACCTCCATCGTCGCGTCTTTCGCGGCGCTGGCGGACCGGGCCGCCGTGTTGGCGGACTGCGACGTGGACGCGGCCGACCTGCACCTGGTCCTCCAGCCGACGGTCCGCAGGCGCGAGAGCTTCACCGGCGGCTCGCGGGCCCGGATCATGTCCGGCCATTGCACCGCCTGCGGGAAGTGCGAAGAGCTTTGCCGTTTCGGCGCCGTCTACTTCGACGGCCCGGGCAACGGCAAGGTCGACAAGACCTTTCGCGTGGACCCGATTGCCTGCGAGGGCTGCGGCGTCTGTGCGTATTTCTGTGCCGAGAACGCCATCGAGTTCGCCCCGGCCGTCAACGGCCAATGGTTCGTCTCCGACACCCGCTGCGGGCCCATGGTTCACGCCAGGCTCGGCGTGGCCGAGGAAAACTCCGGCAAGCTCGTCACCCTGGTCCGCACGGAGGCAAAGAAGATCGCCGAGCAGCGGAGGCTGGACTTCGTCCTGATCGACGGCGCGCCGGGGATCGGCTGCGCCGTGATCGCGTCCATCACCGGCTCTGACTTCGCGCTGGTCGTGACGGAGCCGACCCTCAGCGGCATGCACGACCTCGGGCGCGTGGCGGAGCTGGCGGGCCATTTCGGCATCCCGGCCGGCGTCTGCGTCAACAAGTGGGACCTGAACGAGCAGATCGCCTCGACCATCGAAGAGCAAGCCGCCAGCCGCGGGCTCAAGGTGTTCGGCCGGGTCCGCTACGACCGGGCCGTGACGGAAGCTCAGATCCGCGGGAAGTCCACCGTGGAATATGCCGCCGACGGGGCCGCCGAGGACATGCGGCGGCTCTGGGAGGCCCTGGCAGATGCCGTCGGCTCACCAACGGCGCGGCGGCAGGAGTAAGGACAAGATGTCCCAACAGCAGTCCGAGCAGACGCGTCCACAGGCGCCCCCGTCGGACCGGGGGGCCGACAAGATGCAGCAACTGATCGAGGAGCAGCAGCTCCGCAGCACGATGGAAAGGATCGGGAAGAAGCTGCTCGTGCTCTCCGGCAAGGGGGGCGTGGGCAAGAGCACCGTGGCGGCGAACCTGGCCGTCTCCCTCGCCCGCGCCGGCAGGAAGGTCGGTCTGCTGGACGTGGACGTTCACGGCCCGAGCATTCCTCATCTGCTGGGGCTGACCGACCGCTCCGTCGGCCTGGAAAAGGACCGCATCACTCCGGTCGAGATGAACGAGAACCTCTCCGTCATGTCGATCGGTTTTCTGCTGGCCGGCCGCGACCAGCCCGTCATCTGGCGGGGACCGAGGAAATTCGGCGTGATCCGCCAGTTCCTCAGGGACGTCGCGTGGGGGCCGCTGGACTACCTCGTGATCGACTCGCCCCCCGGAACCGGCGACGAGCCGTTGAGCGTGGCCCAGCTCGTGGGCCCGCCGGCCGGCGCGGTGGTCGTCACGACGCCCCAGGAGCTGTCCATCGCGGACGTCCGGCGCTGCATTTCGTTCTGCCTGGCCGTGTCCCTGCCGGTGGTGGGGATCGTCGAGAACATGAGCGGCCTTCTGTGCCCCAAGTGCGGCCAGGAGATAGACCTCTTCCCATCCGGCGGCGGCGAGGCGCTGGCGGAGCAGATGCACCTGCCGTTCCTTGGCAGGATTCCGATCGATCCGGACATTGCGGCCTCTGGAGACACCGGCGTTCCCTTTGCCGACCGTCCGGGCGACTCGCCGGCGGCGCAGGCCTTTGCGGAGGTCGTGGAGAAGATCCTCGCACCCGAGCGCGTCGACACCGGCGAAGCCGCCCGTGGAGATGAACCTCAGGAGAGCCATGGCATGAAGATCGCGATTCCCTTGGTACAGGGCCGTCTGTCCTCGCACTTCGGACACTGCGAGCAGTTCGCCCTTGTGGAGATGGACGAGAACAACAACATCGTCGGCAAGGTGCTGGAGGAGCCGCCGGCTCACGAGCCGGGCGCGCTGCCCGCCTGGCTGCACGAACACGGCGCCGGCGTGATCATCGCCGGCGGCATGGGCCGCCGCGCACAGCAGCTCTTCGCGCAGAACGGCATCACCGTGGTCATCGGCGCGCCGGCGGAGACGCCCGAGCAGCTCGTCTCGGCATATCTCAGCGGCACGCTGGAGACCGGAGAGAACCTCTGTGACCACTGAGCCCGTTCCCAACAGCAGCACCGCGATAGGAAAGGACCCTTGAGGATGTTTGCCGATCTGTCCGGTCGGCAGCGGCTCTGGCTTGTCGTTGCTCTATTGGCCGCAGTTGCGCTGGTGGTCGTTGGCGCCCTGCGGCAGAAAGAGGCCGATCCGCCCCTTCCGTCGGAATTCACTGTCGAGATGAGCATAAAGCGGATTGTGCCGCGGCTCAACGTCACGGGCAAGAACCTCGCGCGGGAGTTGGGCTTGCCCTTGGACACTGCCAAGGGCAAACCCGTCAAGGCGCTGGGCGTCACGCAAAAAGAACTTGACCACGCCATCGAGCACATCCTGAGCCACCGTGAGACGACTCTGAAGTACTATGTTCTTGCGGCGCTGGTTCTCTTCGGGTTGGTCTACCTTGTCCGGCTGGGTCGTCCTGACGGAACACCCGTCGCCGAACGAAAGAGCTGGTACCCACGGTGGCCGTACGTTGCTACTCTCGCTCTGGCGGTGGCGGTCTGTGGCTTTGCCCTCGGCAAGTCGCCCAATCCCATGGAGAGCACGGTCAAGGTCTTCAAGAGCCTGGTGGGGCTGTATCCATCGGTTGCCGACAAGGTGTGGGCATTCGTCTTCTTTGCGGTCCTGGCCGTCATCGGGAACAAGCTGATTTGCGGCTGGGCCTGTCCGTTTGGCGCGCTGCAGGAGCTCATCTATCACCTCCCGATTCTGAGGAAGCTCAAGAAGCGCAGGGTCCCATTTGTGGTATCAAACACCATCCGCAGCCTGCTGTTTGCCGTCATGCTACTGCTGCTCTTTGGCATCGTGGGCGGGCGAGAGGGGTTTGTCATCTACCATTACATGAACCCCTTCAACCTGTTCAACTTCGACATCGAGACCGTCTCGGTTGGCGCAACCATCGTGGTGGCACTGGTGGTGTCGTTCGGCTTCTATCGGCCCTTCTGTCAGTTCGTCTGCCCCTTCGGCTTGCTTAGTTGGCTTCTTGAGCGCGCGAGCATCTTCCGCGTGAAGATAGACCGTCGCCGCTGCACCAATTGTGGCGCCTGCGTCACCGTCTGCCCCCTCGATGCCGCCAGAGACCGTGTTGCCGGCAAGACGTTCCCCGCCGAGTGTTTCAGTTGTGCTCGCTGCCTGAACGTCTGCCCTGTGGATGCTATCCGCTACGGACTCGTCGGGAAGAGGCTCGCGGATGAATCCGTGCGGAATGCTGGAAACGGGAGATGATGCCTGTGACCACTGATGCCACCGTATCAACATCTGGAAGAGCTGACCGGCGAGCAGTGGACCGGCGTGTCCTTTCACTCGCAGCGCGTTCGGGAACTCGTCTTCGGCATGCCGTGCCGCCTGGCGGCGCGGCTGTGTTAGGAAAACCTCGTTATGCCTACCTATGAGTACGAATGCCGAACGTGTGGGCTGCGGTTCGAGAAGTTCCAGAACATGACGGACAGGCCGCTGAAGACCTGCCCCGAGTGCAGCGGCCCGGTGCGCCGACTCATCGGGACGGGGGCCGCGATCATCACCAAGGGCCCGGGCTCGTCCCGCGGTGCCCCCGGGCGCTTCGAGACGGCGTGCAGCCGGGAAAGGCCGTGCTGCGGACGGGATACCCCCTGCGACGTCCGGCCGTGCGACGAATGAGTCGCCGGATCGGACCCTGGAAGCCGAAACAACAGGTATCGCCATGAACTACGTGTTCGGACCCGTGCCTTCGCGTCGGCTGGGCCGGTCGCTCGGCGTGGACCTCGTGCCGTTCAAGACCTGCACGTATGACTGCGTCTATTGCCAGCTCGGGCGGACGACCTGTAAGACGGTCGAGCGGAGAGAGTGGGTGCCGCTGGAGGAGGTCCTCGCGGAGCTCCGGGCGAAGCTCTCCACCCGCCCGGATTACATCACGCTCAGCGGGTCCGGCGAGCCGACGCTGTTCTCGCGAACGGGCGAGCTGATCGAGCGCATTCGGGCCATGACCGACGTCCCGGTCGGCGTCCTGACCAACGGATCGCTTCTCTGGCGCAAGGAGGTCCGAAGAGAGCTGCTGGGCGCGAACCTGGTCATGCCGTCGCTGGATGCGGGAGACGAGTCGATGTTCCACGCCGTCAACCGCCCCCATCCGGACATCTCCTTCGACCGGATGCTTCAGGGCCTGATCGCCCTTCGCGGCGAGTTCCACGGGGAATACTGGCTGGAGGTGTTCCTGCTGGCGGGTCACACGTCGATCGATGCGGAAGCGGCCAAGCTGGCCCGCTGCGTCGAGCGGATCCGCCCGGACCGCATCCAGCTCAACACCGTGGCCCGCCCGCCCGCCGAAACCTACGCCGCCGCCGTGTCCCAGGAGCGCATGGCGGAGCTGGCCGCGATGTTCAATCCGCCGGGGGAGGTCGTCGCGGACTTTCGGGGCATTCATGGCCGGGGAGAGTTCGCTGCCGGCCGGGAAGAGATCCTCGAGATGTTGCGGAGGCGTCCCTGTTCGCTGGAAGACATCGCCGGCGGCCTCGATATGCACCGCAACGAGGTCGTCAAGTACGTCCAAGACCTGACCGCCGCCGGCCTGCTGGCCCAGTCGTCCCGCGACGGCAAGACGTATTTCAGGGCGGCAGCAGCCAGCCCGGAAGCCGGCTCCATCGCAGCGAGGCAGTCCAGCGGAGATTCTCCGGGACAATGAGGAGACCGCTGAGCGGCTTCGCGGGGCGTCGCCGGCGCCAAATCGCTTATTGCGGCCGGGTGCCGCAGCCCCTATAAGAGACCAAGAGGATCCACAAGGATCGTGGATCTCGTGAGACGGGTGATTCCGGTTGATCGTAGACGCTTAGCGAAAGGAACAGGAATATGATACGTTCGCGACGTGAGTTTCTGGCCGGCGGCGCATCGGCCGTGGCGGCAGGGGTCGTCGGTGCATCCATTGCCGGCTGCAAGAAAGAGGCCGCCGCCCCGCTGCCGCCGGCACCCGCGAAGGCCATGATCGGCGCCTGCGGGCTTGCCTGTAAGGCCTGCCCGCTCATGAAGGCCGGCAAGTGCAAGGGCTGCGCCTCGGGCACGGAAGCCAGCGCCGAGATGGTCGAGATGAAGCCCTGTCCGGTCCTGAAGTGTGCCGCCATGAAGAAGATCGACTACTGCGGCACCGGCTGCAAGATGTTCACCACCTGCCAGAAGCTCATCGGCAAGCCCTACGACAAGTCGTTCATGGAGATGATAGGCAAGCGCATGGGCGCCTCGACGTAGGGGCGCGGAAGCAGCCGGCGTCTGCGGCAGGGCGCCGTCGCTCGCGTTTGCCTGCGGCCGTGGCGGGCTTCGCGTCGAGCCGGGGGGGGGTGTGCGCCCTTAGAGAGCAGGCAATGAAGGCCGTGGAGATCATCGATCAGTTCCGCGTGAAGTCTCAGCCGAACTACGTCCCCGAGAACGACGAAGAGGAAGTGTTCAAGACGGCCTTTGATACGAAGATCCCGCTGATCATCAAGGGCCCGACCGGCTGCGGCAAGACGCGGTTCATCGAGTACATGGCCTACAAGCTGAAGCTCCCTCTCGTGACGGTATCGTGCCACGAGGACCTGACCGCCGCCGACCTGGTCGGCCGGTATCTCTTCAAGAACGATCAGACGATCTGGCAGGACGGCCCGCTGACCCTCGCCGTCCGGTACGGCGGGATCTGCTACCTCGACGAGATCGTCGAGGCGAGGAAGGACACGACCGTCATCATCCATTCGCTCACGGACGATCGCCGGATCCTGTACGTGGACAAGACCGGCGAGGTGATACGGGCGCACGACAACTTCATGATGGTGCTCAGCTACAACCCCGGCTACCAGAGCATCGTCAAGGACCTCAAGCACTCCACCAGGCAGCGATTCGCCAGCCTGATGTTCTCTCATCCGACCATAGGCGTCGAGGCGCGGATCATCCAGACCGAGACCGGGCTTTCGCAGGATGACAGCCGCACGCTGGCGGAAATGGGGGCTCGCGTCCGGGAACTGAAGGGCTTCGGCCTCGACGAGGGCGTCAGCACGCGATTGCTCGTATACGTGGGGCGCTTGATGAGGGGGGGGCTGGCGTCCCTGGAGGCCTGCCAGGCCGCCATCACGCATACCCTGACGGAAGAAGCCGAGGTCATGGAGTCGATCGCCAACATCACCAAGCTGTACTTCGGCGAGCTGATGGAAGACGGCGCCGATGAGCCGAGCGTCAAGGAAAACCACGGCGGGTGAGACCCAGCGGCAGCACGGCTTCTCGCTCCGGAGCGTCTGCTGGGGATATCGCGAGATCTTCGCCCGGGCGATCCAGGGCCTCCTCGACGAGGGATGGATCGGCCCGCAGCGCCAGGAAGTCACCGTGAAGTTCTTCGAGCTGATGAAGCGGGCCGACCAGACCTGCTTCGACCACGTGCTCAAGGAGTTCCTCGGCGCCCTGAATCCCCGCACCCGATGGCTGATGGACCTGCCGGGCCTGTTCAGCGACGTCGTCCAGCTCGCCCACGAGCTCGCCGGCTCGCGGCTGCATTACGGAATGACCCTCTTCCGGACGCTCGGCAGCGGCGGTATGGGCGATCGGCCCCAACAGCTCCGCGACCTGATCTCGCACGTTCGCCGACTGAGGGAAGCCGACGAAGACCTGGCCGTCTCGTTCATAAAAGGCTATCGGCGGCTGATCGACAGGCTCCGGGCGGAGGAGATCGGCCTGTACACGGCCGTCGCCCTGCGAATCCTGCACCGGGACAAGAAGAAGGCCCTGGCGTTCATGGAGGGGGCGCTAAAGACGTCGGAGAGCTACATCCGTCATATCACGCGGGAGTGCCGCCTCGACGACGTGCAGCGCGTGATGGGAAGCCTGCTGAAGGCGCTGACGGGTGGGGAGGTCGAGGTCCGCGAGCTCGGCCAACTGGACAGCGACGACCTTGTCGAGCGCCGCAGCGTCGTGGTGTGCCTGTATCGCTGGCTGTACGTGCCGGCCAGAATCCGCTACTTCGACGACGCCTCCCTGAATCGGAAGTGGTATCTGCTGACGTGCCTGGTCGCCGCCGGGATGATCGCCGAAGACAGCTTCCCCCGGGTGCACGGGCACAGGGACTTCCGTTCATGCCGCGACGTTGTGGGCAGCGAGACGCTGCGCCTGAACCTCTTCCAGGTGGCCGAGCTCGTTCGCGTGCTCCGCCGGATCAGGAGGCGCTGGCCCGGTGCCAGGAGGCTGCTGGACTTCGGCCTGCGGCAGGAGTTCGAGCTGCATCCGCCGACGACCGCCGCCGACCGCCTGTTCCGTGACGCCGCCGACCGGGATGCTGCTCCCACGGCGGCGGCGGAGGCCGTCCGGCGCCTCGCAGACGACTCCGTGAACTTCTTCGACACCGCCCGGCGGCTGGACGAGGGCCTCGCGGCGCTGGCCCTGCGGGCCTATCCGGGGCTGGACGGCGATCTCCTGCGGACGTTCGCCTTTCTTCCGGATTTCCTGTTTCCGGGCGAGGCGTCGCGGCCGCCGCGGGACAGCATGGTCGCCGACCTCAGGCGCGCGGCTCAGGAGCATCGGCGGAAACGCGACGGCGCCCCTTCGCGCGAGGAAGCGGGCACCGTTTCAGACGGAGCGGCCTCGGGCGACGCCGCGAAGGAGCCCGAGGAAGCCGACGTCGCCGGGCCCTGCTACGTCTACGACGAGTGGAGCCAGGAGGAGAGCGATTACTATCGAGACCACTGCTTCGTTTACGAGAGCGCCCCGGAAGCGGCGGGCGCCATGTCCATCCCGGCGGACATCGCCGAGCAGGCCCGCCGCGTCGGGCGCGTATTCGAGCGGTTCAAGCCCAACCTCGCCCGACGGGAAAAATACCTCCACGAGGGCGAGCGGGTCAACGTCGATCTGCTCGTGGAGTACCTGGTGCAGAGGCACAAGGAGCCGGGGCCGAAGGTCCGGTTCTACGAGAAGCCGCGGATCAACCGGCGCGACCTGGCCGTGCTGATCCTGTTGGACGCCAGCGGCTCGACCGCCGAGGAGGTCCGGGACCGCAAGCGGGTCATCGAGGTCGAGAAGCACGCGGCACTCATTCTCGGCCAGGGGCTGGCCGCCCTGGACGATCGGTTCGCGATCTGCGGCTTCAACACCAACGGACCCCGGAAGTGCGGCTACTTCGTCTACAAGGACTTCGACGCCAAGTGGGACCGGCCGGCGATGGGTCGGATCCTGGCGGCGCACCCGCTGAACTGCACGCGGATCGGGCCGGCGCTGCGTCACTCGGGGTATCGCCTCGCCCGCGTTCACGCCAGGAGTCGTTTGATTATCCTTATCACCGACGGCCGCCCGATGGATGACGGATACGACCCCAACACGCGATACGCCCAGTACGACGTTCGCATGGCGTGCGAGGAGAACTCGCGCCGGCACGTCCACACGTTCGGCATTTCCACGGAAGAGAACAGCATAGCTGACATGGAGATCATGTTCCCCCGACGCCGGTTCGCCATCCTTTCGGACATCCGGCAGCTTCCGCGAGTCCTGCCTGCTCTGTACGTGAAGCTGACCGTGTGAAGGGGCTCGCCCTCGCGGCGACGGACGGCCAAAGCGGCGTGGAAATCGGCACCGGGTGCTGCCCCATAGCGAAAGGAGCACGAAAACGCGTAATGCAATGAGAGTTGTCGTTGTCGGCGGTGTGGCCGCCGGACCGAAGGTGGCGTCGAAGATCCTGCGCCTCAAGCCCGATGCGGAGGTGACCGTGGTCGAGAAGGGCCGGTTCTTCTCCTATGCCGCGCGCGGGCTGCCTTACTACGTCTCCGACGTCGTGAAGGAGCAGAAGGAGCTGATGGCCACGCCCGTGGGCGTCGTCCGGGACGCGGGGTTCTTCCAGAAGGTCAAGAACGTCCGCGTGATGAACCGGACCGAGGCGACGGAGATCGACCGGTCCGCCAAGCGCGTCCGCGTGCGGGGCCTGGCCGACGGAGAGGAGTCCTGGCTGGAGTACGACAGGCTCGTGCTGGCCACGGGCGCCTGCCCCGTTGTGCCGCCCATCGGCGGCGCGGAGATGGACGGGATCTTCACGCTCCACGGCGTCCACGACGCGGAAGGCATCCGGGGCACCCTCGCAGACGCCGACGCGCACGACGCCGTCATCGTCGGCGGCGAGCCCCTCGGCGTCGAGGTCGCCGAAGCGCTCGTGCAGCGCGGCTGCCGGGTCACACTCGTCGAGAGGCTCCCTCAAACGCTCAGCATCCTGGACTGGCAGATGGCCAGGCTCGTCGAGCAGCACATGGAGTCCCACGGAGTGAAGGTGCTCACCAACACGGAGGTGGAACGCTTCGAGGGCGACGGAAAGGTCGCCGCGGTCGTGGCCGGCGGGACCACGCTGCCCGCGGACGTGGTGATCCTCGCCGCCGGCGTCCGCCCGAACGTCAAGCTCGCCCGGGAGGCCGGGCTGGAGATCGGCTCCACAGGCGCCGTCAAGGTCGACGAGCGCATGTGCACCTCCGACCCGGACATCTACGCCGCCGGCGGCTGTGTAGAGGCGGTTGACCTCGTTACGGGCAAGCCCTGCTGTCTCCCGCTGGGCTCGACGGCCGACAAGCAGGGGCGCGTGGCCGCCGTGAACCTTTGCGGCGGGGACGACCGCTTCCCCGGCGTTCTCGGCAGCACGGTCTGCAAGGTCTTCGATCACTGCGTGGCCAGGACGGGCCTGACCGAGTCCGCCGCCCGCAAGGCGGGCTACGAGGTGACCACCGCCCTGGCCCCCGCGCCCGACAGGGCCCACTTCATGCCCACGGCCAAGCCGCTCCTGCTGAAGCTCGTGGTGGACAGCAGGACGAGGCGCCTTCTCGGCGCTCAGGCGGCCGGGCCGGGCGCGGGCGACAAACGCATCGACGTCGCCGCCATGGCGATCACCGCCGGCATGACCGTCGATCAACTCGCCAATGCGGACCTGTCCTGCGCCCCGCCCTACGCGCCGGCCATGGACAACATCATCACCGCCGCCAACGTCGCCCGGAACAAGCTCGACGGCCACATGATCGGCGTCTCCGCGGAGGAAGTGCATCGCATGCTGGAGGAGAGGAGGGACTTCGTCCTTCTCGACGTCCGCAGCCAGGGCGAATACGACCAGGTCCGCCTGGCCGGCTCGACGCTCATCCCGCTCGGGGCGCTCCGCGGGCGGGTGGACGATCTGCCGAGAGACAAGGAGATCGTCACGTTCTGCAAGATCTCGCTGCGCGGATACGAGGCCGCGTTGATCCTGAAGGCCGCCGGCTTCGAGAACGTCCGCGTGATGGACGGCGGCGTTGTGATGTGGCCTTATGAAAAACTGTCGTGAACCACACGCGTGCCGGGCGACGGGCCAGAGGGGAGCGAAACCGGGCTACAGGCCCATCTCCTCCACAGGGCTCCTATGGCGAGTCCGCCAAGCCGCTGACGGCTTGCCGCCGTACGTCGGCTGCATACGCTGTATGACACAGTCATACGCATATCTCTGAGTTGCCTTGGTGTTTGCTTGCCTTTGTTCGGCCGATCCCGCCGGCTGCCGGGTGGCCGGCATTCGCCGTAAGGCTTTGATCCCATTGGCCTCACGGGTGGCCGTGCCCCTGCGGTCCTCGGCATCTCCAGCCCATCCTGGGATGCGTGGCATGGATGTTGCACCATCTCGTGGTGAACCGTGCACGAAGAAACCTGGTCAAAGACGGTACAGCAAGAGGGACAAGCCCTTCGAGAGGATGTCCCCGCGAAGGTCGCCGGGGCCCAGGTGGTCGGTTTGCGCAGATGTCCGGTGACTGGGGCGAAGGCGAAGGACTTGAAGCGCATCCGCAAGGCCCTGGGCAAGAGCCAGAGCGAACTGGCCGCGCTGCTGGGCATCTCGATCAGGGCGGTCCAGAGTTACGAGCAGGGATGGCGGCGGCTGCCTCCATACGTGCAGAGACTCACCGGCCTTCTGCTCTTTCTGAAACGGAGGAAGGACGGCCCCAACCCCTCGCCGTGCTGGGAGATCGTCGAATGCAACGGGGACGTCCGATCCCGATGCCTGGCATATGAATACCAGGCGGGGGATTTCTGCTGGCTCGTCACGGGCAATTGTGTCGCAGGCCAGGAACAGGACTCCTGGGAGGCGAAGCTGGCGCGTTGCCGAGAATGCCCCGTGATGGAGCGGGGACCGAGGCCCTGAGCCGCATTCTCGAAGCAAGACGCCGTCTGCGTTCTTGTCGCCCTACCGGCCGCCCAGGCACAGGACCGTTCCGTCTTTGGTGGAAAGGTACAGCCGCCCGCCGGCCGCGGCCATGCCATCCCAGACCGGCGGCGAGGGGAGTTTGTACTCCGCCAGCTTCTTGCCGTCGCCTGCGTCGAAGGCGGCCAGCACGCCGCCCTTGCGGCCTTCCCACGCGCCGTGGGGGTCCTCGGGGTCGACCACGTCCGGCGAGCCGGCCACGAAGAGCGTCCCGCCCGCGCGGACCATGGCGGTGATCCGGATGCCGACGCGCTGCTGCCAGAGGGCCTTCGGCCCGCTCTGCCGGCGGCGGGCCTTGGGCTGCTTGCCGCGCGCCTCGCCCGGGCGCGCCTTGAGCGGGTAGCACGCCAGCCGGTAGCCCTTCACGCCCGGCTTGAAGACCGTCTCCCGGCTGCGGGAGGGGTAGATCTCCACGCCGTAGGCAACGTCCTTGCCGAGGACCATCAGGCCCGACGTCTGGGCCCGGCCGACCTTCCAGAACGTGCGATTGAACCAGGTCGGATCGAGGTACCCGCCCGTGGTGTAGAGGTGCTGCCCGCCGCGGGCGTCGGGAGACGAAACGTTCATCTGCCGGATGAACACGTTCGCGCCGTCGGTCGCGGGGATGTCGTTCAGCAGCCCTTCCATCGAGTGGCCGTGGGTCTCGGGCGTCATCTTCCCCGTGTTGGGGTCGGGGCTGTAGATCCTCCTCTGCCGGGCCGCCTTCCCCGTCGCCGGGTCGAGGGCGTAGAGGCAAATGCCGCCGTCGAGATACGACGACCGCCCGGCCGCGAACCAGCACTTCCCGTCGTGCACCAGGACGCTGCCCGGCACGGGCCAGGGCGACTCCAACTGGTCGAACGCGACCACGCGGCGCCGCCGCGGAGCCGCGTCGAACCGCCAGGCCAGCGCCCCGTCCGAGGCGCGGAGGCAGTACACGCGCCCGTCGGCCGAGCCGAAGATCGCCAGGCCGTCGTGGACCGTGGGCGGGGAGTCCACGCGGGCCTCGGCCGTGTAGCTCCAGGCGGCCCTGCCGTCGGCGGCGCCTAGAGCGTGCACCGTGTGGGCGTCCACGCCGGCCACCAGCACCTTGCCGTCCGCGACGACCAGGCCGCTGGGCCTGGTGGAGATGCTCGACCGCCAGGCGACCGCCAGGTCCGCGGCGACGGCCGACTCCGTCGCGCCGCTGCGCCGCCCGTCGTGCCGGTACGTGGGCCAGTCATCTCCATTGCGGATTGCGGATTGCGAATTGCGGATTTCCCCATAGGCGGGGCCCTTCTGGAGGCGAGGGGCGCGGGCCCTGCCCGCCGCAGCTTTGGCCAGGGCGGGCGCCAGGGCGTTGAAGCCGATGAGCTTGGCGGTGATGTAGCAGCCGCAGGGGTGCGGCGCGACGTAGAGCAGGCCGTTGCACGGCAGGTTGCCGAGCAAACAGCCGCTGCGGACCCAGTGGTGCTGGTGGTTCTCCCCGGTGGCCAGGTCCACGAACTCCACGCCGCGGCGGGACGCCAGCAGAAACCGGCTGGTGATCTTGTTCCGGTAGCAGCGGTGATGGTGCCCGACGTTGAACACCACCTTCGTTCCGAGCTCCTTGCGGGCCTTGCCGGTCCGCAGATCGAGCGCCTGGATGCGGTAGTCCACGGTGCTCGAGTCCTTGGCCTTGAAGCCCTTGCCCCAGACGGACCCGTGCTCGGTCTCGGCGTGCACGTGGGTCCAGACGACGCCGTTCACGACGAAGACGTCCGGCGGCGTGCAGTGGCCCCAGCCGCCGTAGGGGTGCTTCCACATCTGCTTGCCGTCGGCGGCGCCGAAGGCGTAGAGCGAGCCGGGCATGGTGTGGTAGGTGTGGTGCGTGTTCGGCTCGGGCTGGGCCAGCAGCACCACGCCGTCGTGGTAGACCATCACCGTCAGGAGGTACTCGAACATCCCCGCGAAGCCAAGCCGCCGCACGGCCCCGGCCGGCAGCGCGGGGCGGTCGAGCCGCCAGAGCCTCTTGCCGCTGTCCGCGGCCAGGCACTCGATCGCTTCCGTGGTGAGCACGAAGACCTTCCCGTCGCCGGCGGCCAGCTCGAGCCTGCCGAACGGGTCCTGGCCCCTGCCGGCGCGGATGCCCGTGAACGGGCCCTTCTTCCAGAGCACGCGCCCGGTCTCCACGTCGACGGCGCAGACGTGTTTTCCCGGTGGGGGCGCGGGGCTCTCGCCTTTGTCGGGCACGGGGGGCCTGGCCTTCTCGGGCGGGTTGATCGTCACGATCAGCCGCCCGCCGGTGTAGAGGACCTCGTCGGCGCTGGCCGTCTCGGCGTAGACGCGGCGCACCTCGCCGGTCGCCGCGTCGAGGGCCGTCACCGGCGCACGCGCCCCGAGCGTGACATAGACGCTCTCGCCCACGGCCACCAGACGCTTGCCCACGTGCGGCGGCATGGTGAACCGGCCGGTGGTGACCGGCCGGCCCGTGTTGCTGGTGCCGCTGAACTCCCCCGAGCCCCACTGCGGCACGGGGCGCTTCCACAGCAGCACGCCGCTGAAGGCGTCGCGCGCGACGAGCCGCCACGTGCTCGGGACCGTGTCGTCCACACAGGTCAGCGTCTCGTCGCAGATGGAGAACAGGCGCCCGTTGGTCGAGACCATCGCGCTGACGCTCGGCGTGTACCCGTGGCTGCGGGCCCAGAGCGGCTTGGCCGTCCACTGAAGGTGACGCGGCGGGCCGACCACGCTGTCGTTCGCCACGGCGTTGCCGCCGGCGTCGTGGAGGTGATGCGTCCATTCATCGATGTCGTCAGGCCGGGGCTTGACCGTCTTCGTCCACTTCCCGTTCGGGCCCTTCACGTACGCCACGCCGCCCGGCGCCAGCACGCGCATGACCTCCCTCATCGCCACGCCGGCCACGTCTTCGACTACAACGAGATTCACCAGGTTCTCGGCGTAGGGCAGGCGCTTGCCGGCCGGCGGCGCCACGGACACCTTCCCGTACAGGCCGAGCTTGCGGATGTGCTCCCGGGCCTTCTCGACGTTCCCGGCGTCGGCGTCCAGCCCGTGGACGAGATAGCTGTCATTCGCGCGCAGCGCGGCCGTCAGCTTGCCGTCCCCACAGCCGAGGTGAACGACCAGCCCACCCTTGACGCCGGTCGCGTCCAGGATGTCCCGGGCTGGCTCTCCGGTGGCTGCGCCGGCTTCCCAACACGCCGCTGCCGTCGCGACAACCAGAACGAATCGCCCAAGGCCACCTGCTGTTCCGCGTGTCGAGATCATA
Source organism: uncultured Planctomycetaceae bacterium (assembly GCA_964427875.1). Taxonomy (GTDB): domain Bacteria; phylum Planctomycetota; class Phycisphaerae; order SM23-33; family SM23-33; genus CAYRVX01. The sequence goes on along the minus strand of CAYRVX010000043.1, from coordinate 7,772 downwards.
TCGGCCTCTCCTTTCGTGATGGTATCAAGGTTTTGCGGCCAGGCAGACTACTTTTCCGTCCAGGGCGCTCAAGTAGAGCCGCCCGCCCGCCGCGACCAGGCCGTCGTAGACTGGTGGGGAATCGAGAGCATGCTCGGCCAGCTTGCTGCCGTCGCCGACCGAGACCGCCCGCAGGACGCCGCCTTTCCTGCCGTCAAATGCAGCCCAGGGATCCGAGGCTTCGACGACGTCCGGGGGACCGGCGACAAACAGCGTCTTGCCCGCAGCCACCATCGCCCGGACGCGAATGGGGACCGTCTCCGACCACCGGGGCTTCTTGGTGCCCTTGTCGAAGGCCACCAGTTCGTAGGCGCCCGAGGCAGGCCGGAACCAGCCCCCGAAGCCGCCCTTGCGGTCGTTGGGGTAAACGACTTCCGCCAGGCGCATGGCCTTGGTGTAGACGTTGCTCATCTCGTTGTACGTGCCGAACGTCGCCTTGTAGCCGTACTGGACGTTCGGCGAGACGCCGCCCTCCGGGTCGTCGTCCACCGCCCCCGCGTGCGCCTGGAATTCCTGGATCAGCATGCCGAGGTCATTGTACTTCAACCTCGCGTCCGCAACCAGTCGTCAGAATCCGAGTTGAGTATGCTGTCCCCCGAACCCGAACCGCCCGCTGGAGGACTGGGGCAAGCTGATTGGCGACGTTCCGGCCGCCACGGCGATCCTGGACCGCTTCCTGCACCACGCGGAGATCATCACGATCAAGGGCCGCAGCTACCGGCTCAGGGACAGAGCCAGGAAAGAAGAAGAGGTTGTTCAGAGCGAGCGAGAGGCAGGAGGCTCTCGGCGCTCGTCGAGGTCCCGCCCCAAGAGCGTTGCCTCCGAGCCCCGGACCGGGGCAGAAGGCACTTGCCCGAAGGAGGGCGAATGAGCTATAGGAACACGTACACGACTGGCCGGTTTTGAAGTGCCCACCCCTGGCCGGTTTTGAACTGCCCGGTGACAGGATCCTGGACGGGCTGTAATTATCGGACAGCCTCGTCTTTCAGTTGCCAATCAACGCCGCTTGCTCGCGACCTCAACGCCGCGAGAATTGCCCAAGTCTACTGCTCAGTCGGGCTCCATTCACTCCCAAATCGGACCCACGAAGTCCCTGGTCCGCTTCACCGTGCGCGGTCATTTGCGCGGACTGCTGAGCTTCTTGAGAAGCTGACAGACCTTCAGACGCAACTCCGCTGGGCCGTAGTAATAGGCTGGCTCCTCATTCCGGACCTCCTCATTCGGTACGAATAGCGCAAATTCCGTGTGGAACTCATCGAGCAGCCTGTAGGTATAGCCATCAAGACAATCCGGCAAGTCGTCGGCCATTAGGCCGTCGTACGAGGACACCATCTCCTTTCCCGAAAGTTCGCCCTCCAAGAACTGGAGGAGCAAGGCACGCAAGGCGGCAATAAACTCTATTGGCTGCATCGCTTCCCAATGTGTTACTCGTACTTCGATCCTTTGTCAATGACTGTTATGACTGTGCCTGTTCCATCAACGATTACCCTTACTCCTCTTCCAGTGCTTGACCTGGAGGCTGGAAGGTCATAGACCGTAGTCCCTGGCCTGTTACCGGGTGATCTCCGGCCTCTCCTGATAGCCTGTTCCACTGACCGTGGGCTGACGTTGCGCGTAGCCATTCGCTCCTTTGCATGAGTCGTGTACGGCCTGGACCGGAACACACCCCCGATGCACACAGTGTAGATCACGAGGGCCTGCTCTCTGGCTTTCCAATCTATCTCCTCCTGCCATGCAACATACAGTGTACGGTGCGGATCGCCTCCCCAGCGTTTGATCTTCTCACAGACGGCAGCCAAATTCACGAGACCAGGGTCGGGCTGGGAGTTCTCAGTCCACCTCTTCCAGTACTCGGCCGCTCTACGGTGCTCTTCCTTCGTCATCCCTTCGGGATCAGCATACCCGTCTGCCCTTATCTGATGGTAGCGGTATCTGTTCCAGGCCTCGTCAAGAAGTTGTCTGTTCTGGCGCAACAAACCAATTGGCCCCTTCTCCCACGTGAAGCCCTTCTCTCCGGGAAACTTGACGGACCAGTCCGGGGGGTACCAGCGGTTCCTCTGCACGGCTCGGTACGCTTCCACACCGGCGTCCACGTAGGCCGCCGTTGTGCCAGCTTCTTGAGCGTCAGATCCCTTCGGTACAGGCCAGCACTCTGGCGGCAACGAACCAATGTGAGTCCCCGTCGGATCGAGTAGACCAATAGGAGAGGAACCGGCATACTCATACAGCCCCATCCCATCGACGTACCCCAGGGGGTCGCGTTGGAGCCAGCGGCCGAGGGCCGGGTGGTACGTGCGGTGGCGGACGTGGTCGAGGCCGGTCTCGGTGTCGCGGCGGTAGCCGCACCACAAGACCTCGTTGGCGACGTCGGAGGCTTGGTCCGCGTCTTCGGCCCAGTCCGTCTGGCTGTCGGTGGTGCCGTCGAGGATGGTCACGCCGCCGTAGGGGTCGTAGTGGTAACGCTCGACGGCGGCCCCGCTGGTGTTGACCAGGGCCGTGACGCACATGTGGGCGTCGGTGAGGTAGTAGAGGCGCTCGTCCAGGCCGGAGCCTTCGATCCCGAGGTCGCCGTCTGCACCGGCGTCGCGATCACGGAGGATCGGCGCGTCGATGTAGCGGGCGGACCAGACGTACTGCTCGTGCACCGTCGCGGAGACGGCCGGCTCGGGGATCGGCGTGCCCGAGCGAGAGACGCCGTCTTCTCTGCGGACCTCCAGCACCTGCCAGGCGGCGTTGTAGTAGTACTCGGTGACGGTCCAGTTGCTGGCGTCCGGCGTGTACTTGCGGATCCGCCGGTTCAGGCCGTCGTAGCGGTACTCGGCCACGACCGCGTTCTGGTTCTCGTCGTCGGTGACCTTCACCAGGCGGTTCCAGGCGTCGTAGACGCACGTGTACGTGCCCGTCATGGCCCCCGGCTGCGGGACGGTCGTCATATTGCCGCGGCTGTCGCAGGCCGGGTCGGCCCAGGAGCTCTGCGGTTCGTATTCCTCGGTGATGGCATTCCCGGCCGTCTCGTTGTAGATCTCGTTGACCGCGTTGTGCGTGCGGTTCTGGTCCAGGTCGTTGTCATCGCTGTAGTCGCCGTCTCCGTTTTGGTCGATCTTGTACTCGTTCCAGTTGCCCGTCTCCGATAGCGTCCATTCTTCGCGGCGGAGCCGGTCCGCTGGGCTCTGGTAGGGGATCTCCGTCCGGCCCTCGTTTAGCTTGCCCCGTTTGAAGTCGATCAGCCGGTCCAGGTCGTCGTAGGCGTAGAGCTCGTCGAACTTCTTGCTGGCGTTGTCGGCCAGGACGTTGTCGCGGTAGGTGCGGTTGGAGTTGTAGCTTGCCCCGCCGTAGCGGCATGGCCGCGAAGGCGGGTCGTAGCCGTAGTCGAGCTGCTCGCGGATGGGCGCCACGCGGCGCAGCGCCTCGTCCAGGGCGGTGGGGTACGCGTGGCGCACGTACCGGCCGTTGGGATATCTGACACCCTTGAGCCGCATACTCTTAGTATACCCCCCGCCGGCGGCCGTGTCATTCGGATCGTCCTGCACGTTGGGATCGGTGGGCTCTGCCGCCCCGCCCTGGTCCCGGCATTCCTTCGTCAGCATGCCCAGGCCGTTGTAGAGGCCGAAAAGGCTCCTAACACCTTTTCCGCTCCCGAAGCGCGGCGCGACGCCGGGCGACGAAGACAAGACAGGCGAAGAAGACAAGGATCTTCGGAGCCGGCGAGAGCATCCTCCCACCGGGCGCGCTGCGGCGTCGGACGCCAAGATACGTTCCCGCCAGAGAAGCAGATGGATAGGAGGATCCCTACAGCCATCACCGGCCGCTCTTGAAGCGCCGGCCCCTGGCCGCCTTTCAGGTGCCCGGTGACACGGACCCAAGTTTACCTATCTTCACATTTCGGTATCTGTCCCCGAAACCGCTGGCCGGTTTTCGGGTGCCCGGTGACACGGACGCAAGCTTACCTATCTTCACATTTCGGTATCTGTCCCCGAAACCCTAATCCCCCCGGTGGCGGGCCCACCTTGCACACAGTCTCTGTGCACCAAGCCACCAGAGCCAGCCGAAACCGCACACTGCTGCGAAGCCCACAATGGTCGCAAAGACGACCCTTGAGCGTCTGAACCTCCAGCGAACGGTGGCGGGGCAAAATGTTACAGGGGCTTCCGTCGATGTGCGCTCCTGCTGAAATCGGAAGACATGAAAGCGCAACTCCAGAGAACAACTCCGTATCTCCCGCGCTTCTGCTCCTGTGCTCGAAGCTGGTGTCCATGGTCCAGGCGTGATCATGCTTTGTAGCTGGGGCGTGGGTTCGAAGAGACCGGTGGCAATCACTGTAAAAGGAAGCTCGGCAAGGTAGATGTACCACCAGCATGATGCACCAAGTATCACAACCACGGGAGGAATCACCGCTATCGGACGTATTCTGCGGAGCGGATCGTCGCCCCGGACTTCGGAAGATTCGCACATAGTCGCAGACTCCTGGAGATCGCGTCGTCACAACGCTGGTTCACACGCAGGCGGCATCTGCCCCGAGGTGCAGGCATTTTGCCACCACTTTAATGACCGTGCACGAATGCGCGCCATCGTAACCGCAATTACCACAATGTGTTTTCACCCGTCATTTAAGAGGCACCATATGCAGACAGCCCTGTGTTGACAGGGGCAAAGTGACCGTGATCCCCAAACGCGACCGCGAGGGACCGTGTTTGGCAGCCAGCAGAACGGTGGCTACTACCCACGCAGGGTCATTTAAGTGGGCCTGACATTGCACCTCTGCGTCACGGCAAGAAGCAAGAACACGCCCGATGCGCACTGGGAGCATTTCAAGCGTGGATTTCTCTACGGTATCTCCAACCTGGATGGGCCAATGCCCTGCAACGCCTTGGCAACTGAACTGAGTTGCCTGTTCTTCGATTCCCGCTGAAGCACACGCTAGGGGCACATCATGCCCTCAAATGGCTTGAAGGCATCCCGGAAGGCTTTTGCGTTATATTTGTCTGCGGCACCAGTCCAGTTGCCTTCCTTGTCGAAGTTCCCTTTGTAGAGATCTGCCAAGATTAGGGCCCTTCTGCTTCGCACGCCGGGAGTGAGCCACGTTGGCCGGTATGGCGACCGTCCGTCAACGTCAGCAGCAAGGGGATGGCCAAGATACTCCGATGCCGCGTCGAAGGTGAACTGGATGCACGTCCGGTTGTGGAACACGCTGTAAGATGCCCAGACTTCCTTCGCATTGTAGTGCCCGCTGTTTGGGTCCTTCTCCTTGACAAGCTTCACAAACCACTCTTGGTTGTTGCCGGAGGCCTTCAGCAACCAGTTGATAAGACGCGCATCTTGCTCAGGCGTGCCCTTCATCGGGAGAACGTTGGGGTAACCGGACCCAAGGGGTCCCTTCAGAGCATCCTTACCGACGTTAGGCGTGTACACGAGTTGCACGCGTCCGGGCGCATCAACGATTTCGCCGCTGACGGTCTTGGGCTCCGTACCGTCGCCCATATACCCATGGGCGTGGTAGTTGGCCAACAGCCAACCGAGAACCTGCTTTCCATCCTTGCTGCGCACCTCCACCATGATTCCAGCATGTGACTGACTCACAAGCAGCCAGGCATCCAGGCCAAGTGGATCCGCGGCACTTGCTGGCCTACTTCGACAGTACTCATACAAACTGATCCCGTCGACATACCCCAGCGGGTCGCGTTGGAGCCAGCGGCCGAGGAGGGGGTGGTACATGCGGTGGCGGACGTGGTACAGGCCGCTCTCAGTGTCGCGGCGGTAGCCGCACCACAAGACCTCGTTGGCGACGTCGGAGACCTGGCCGTCGTCTTCGTCCCACTCGGTCTGGTCACCGGTGGTGCCGTCGAGGATCGTGACGCGGCCGTAAGGGTCGTAGTGGTAACGCTCCACGACTGCCCCCGAGGTGTCTACCAGGGCCGTGACGCACATGTGGGCGTCGGTGAGGTAGTAGAGGCGCTCGTCCAGGCCGGAGCCTTCGATCCCGAGGTCGCCGTCTGCACCGGCGTCGCGATCACGGAGGATCGGCGCGTCGATGTAGCGGGCGGACCAGACGTACTGCTCGTGCACCGTCGCGGAGACGGCCGGCTCGGGGATCGGCGTGCCCGAGCGAGAGACGCCGTCTTCTCTGCGGACCTCCAGCACCTGCCAGGCGGCGTTGTAGTAGTACTCGGTGACGGTCCAGTTGCTGGCGTCCGGCGTGTACTTGCGGATCCGCCGGTTCAGGCCGTCGTAGCGGTACTCGGCCACGACCGCGTTCTGGTTCTCGTCGTCGGTGACCTTCACCAGGCGGTTCCAGGCGTCGTAGACGCACGTGTACGTGCCCGTCATGGCCCCCGGCTGCGGGACGGTCGTCATGTTGCCGCGGCTGTCGTGGGCCGGGTCGGCCCAGGAGCTCTGCGGTTCGTATTCCTCGGTGATGGCATTGCCGGCCGTGGCGTTGTAGATCTCGTTGACGGCGTTGTGCGTGCGGTTCTGGTCCAGGTCGCCAGCGTCGGCGTAGTCGCCATCTCCGTTTTGGTCGATCTTGTACTGGTTCCAGTTGCCCGTGTCCGATAGCGTCCATTCTTCGCGGCGGAGGCGGTCCGCTGGGCTCTGGTAGGGGATCTCCGTCCGGCCCTCGTTCAGCTTGCCGCGTTTGAAGTCGATCAGCCGGTCGAGGTCGTCGTAGGCGTACAGCTCGTCGAACTTCTTGCTCGCGTTGTCGGCCAGGACGTTGTCGCGGTAAGTACGGTTGGAGTTGTAGCATGCCCCGCCGTAGCGGCATGGCCGCGAAGGAGGGTCGTAGCCGTAGTCGAGCTGCTCGCGGATGGCCCCGGCCGTGTAGGCACGCCAGGCCTGCGTGGTGATCCGACCGAAGCGGTCGAAGCCCTTGTACGTCCCGGGCGTGGCCGTGCCGTTCGGCTGGCGGTAGTAGTCCAGCCGCACGTCGGGCTCGTTCTCGAAGGTCTCCCCCACCAGTCGCGCCAGGCCGTTGTAGGAATACGACGCCAGCACGCTGCCTTCGCCGCCGCTGCCGTTGTCGTCCTTGATGGCGGCCAGGCGCGAGATTTTGTCATTCGGATCGTCGGTGCCGTAGTCGAAGAAGCCCTTGCGGCCGTTGGGGTAAACGACTTCCGCCAGGCGCATGGCCTTGGTGTAGACGTTGCTCATCTCGTTGTACGTGCCGAACGTCGCCTTGTAGCCGTACTGGACGTTCGGCGAGACGCCGCCCTCCGGGTCGTCGTCCACCGCCCCCGCGTGCGCCTGGAATTCCTGGATCAGCATGCCGAGGTCATTGTACTTCAACCTCGCGTCCGCAACCAGTCGTCAGAATCCGAGTTGAGTATGCTGTCCCCCGAACCCGAACCGCCCGCTGGAGGACTGGGGCAAGCTGATCGGGGACGTCCCGGCCGCCACGGCGATCCTGGACCGCTTCCTGCACCACGCGGAAATCACCACGATCAAGGGTTGCAGCTACCGGCTGAAGGACCGAGTCGCCGGTCAGACAGGCCGAGCCAGCAAAACAGCAAATAAGGTCTGCCCGCCTGGAGCGGGCAGGGATACGTTCAAGAGCGAGCGAGAGGATCCTCCCACCCGGGGCGCGGCCGCGTCGGACGCCAAAACCGCTTGCCGCAAGAAGGACAAATGAGGGCGTGGTTCAGATGCGGGTAACATTCCGCCGCCGCTTCGCCCGCATCCCGCAGCGCCGCCCGGGGGAGGCCCAACTCGTGCTTCGCAGCGAAGTACTGCTTCGCAGA
>CAYRVX010000042.1:0-52510 GCA_964427875.1 uncultured Planctomycetaceae bacterium | reverse complement strand
CCGCGGCCTGCGGGCGAAGCGGCGGCGGAATGTTACCCGCATCTGAACCAGGCCCCTTTTTCTCTTCCGCGTCGCTCCAGCCGTCGCCGTCGTCGTCCGGCGGGGCGGTCTCGGTGATCAGCAGGCCCAGGTCGATCGCGAATGGCGACGCGACGGACCATCCTACTTGCTCTTGGGCTGGACGCGCGGAGGCGATCCGCGCGAAGATCCTCCGCTCGGCAGCTTCGGGACGTACGGAGGGTGATCATCGCCTTCCGGTAGGTTTGCCCCCGCTCTTCTCCAGAGCGTAGCCGCGGTGGGATCGAACGGTGTCCCTACGTGGTCCGGCGACTCGCAAACAACGAAGAGTCGGTCGCCGCTCCAGAAACGGTGGTACTTCATCTCCCCGATGATCCAGACTCCCCGGGTCTTGGGATCGATCCGCCCCGGATACCGGACGTAGCTGGGGGTTCCCCTTGCCAAGTACGGTATGCCTGGCTCCATCTTTGCACGTACATCCGCGACTTGGAGCGTCCTAAGAGCGACCTTCTCTGCCTGTCCCCGGTAGGCCTTGACAAAGGGGGCGAAGGGGGACACCTCGGTACCGATGCCGGCGAGGATCGCGCCCACATAGAAAGTTCCCGCCTTAGGATCTTCCGCCGCGGTGTCCGCCATCTCGCGCGCCCAGGAAGCGACTCGCTCGCCCGGTGCCTTCTGCCCCGCGCGCCAGGCCCTCGCCGCTTTGTACGCTGCGTAGCGGAATGGCCCGGACTTCCGATACCGCTCCTTCTCCTCGGCCAGGTTCTGGAAGTCCCGGTCAGGGACACGAAGCAGGAACCCGTTGTGATGGTCCGAACGGCACGCATACGCCAGATGGACGTTACGGTCTTTGCCCTTCAGCCTCACCACCTGGCGCTCCCGCATGACCGTGAGCATCTTGAGCTTGGGCAGCCCGTTGGTGCCGTAATCAAGCAGCTCTTGAAGATTGGGATCGCTCACCTTGAGCGTCCCTCCCTGCCCTCCGTTGTAGGCTAGACACAGATCCCACATCTCCTGGTGCCCTGCGAAGACCAGTGGTCCGAGACCGTCCGACCCACCAGACAGGGCGAGCGTTGCGCCTCCTGCGATTGCGAGGCAAAGCAGAGCCAGTGGTCGGTTCATCGTGTCACTCCTTAAGATGGTATTTCCCGTTGCTCCTGCGGTGCATCGTGATGTCCACAGCTTTGCCTGGAGCCGCCCGGTCGAAGCGAAGCCGCACCGCCTTGTGGTGCAATGAGGGCGACAGCCACGCTTCGACAGCGCCTACTCCCGGTCTGAACTGGACCACAAACCCAACTACGCGCACGTCGCGGTCATTCATGCGTTCGCCCACCTGGAGAACCTCAAACCTGGAGTCCCGGCGGATCGCACATCCGATGTCCAGGTGCTGGATTGGCATGGCATCCCCGACACTGGTCACGACACCCACGGGGTAGTAGACCCACTCGACGGGCTTTGGGGCGATCCAGTTGAAGAACAGGAAGATTGTAGCAACAAGGGCGAACGGGCCGACGAAGCGAATCGACCGATCGGCCCACGGCTTCATCTGAGTCTTCTGCGGATACAGGATGAAGAAGAAAAGGCCCGCGAAGATCGACAGCGCCACAAGGGCCATGAAACGCGAGGCGGATGAATGGCACCACGACTGGGCCTTGGGCCAGAATAGACACAGACCGAGAACGACGATCAGGCACAGAAGCCCAAAGACGCATAAAGAGATCACGAGCCACCGGGGCAGGATCGCCGTCGTGATGTCCCGTTCCTCCTGGGCATTAGTCACTCGGTGCGCGTCGGCGGAATCATCACTCTGAGACATATCGCCATCTCCCCGTTCGAGATAACGGGAACCATGACGGCTCCCGGCGCCGATTGGAAACGCATTGACCTTTGCACCTGATTGTAAAGCGGCAGCGCGTCCCAGTCAAAGGGAAGTGTGGGATTCCGCCAGTCCTCGCCCCCTTCTCCCGGACCGCCTATCGCGTCCCCTTCTGCTTGCCATGCAGATTATGCTACACCGCCGGCCGCGTCACGGATGGTCAGCTCGTCTGGCCGTCGCCCCGTGCGGACGCTGCTCAAGGGTCGCCTCCTACCCGGAGCCCCCGCTCTGCGGGAAGCTGACGGCGTTGAGCGGGTCGGTGCCGGCTTTCTTTTCTTCCGCGTCGGTCCAGCCGTCTCCGTCGTCGTCGGTGTCGGCGTTGTCGCCGATGCCGTCGCCGTCGGTGTCGCGCCATTCCTTCGCGTCTCGCGGGAAGGCGTCCCAGGGCATCGCGTCGGCGCCCTTGACGCCGTCGCCGTCCAGGTCGGCCTCTTTATTGTCCGGTTTGCCGTTGCCGTTTCGGTCGTCGGCTTCGCCGTCGGCGTCGACGTCCGCGTCCATGTTATCGCCGATGCGGTCGCCGTCGGCGTCGGCCCACTCCTCGCGCTCCAGCGGGAAGGCGTCGCGGCCGTCCGGGACGCCGTCGTTGTCGTCATCGTCGTCTTCGTCGTTGGGCTTCCCGTCGCCGTCGACGTCGGGCGGCCCGGCCTCGGTGATCAGCAGTGCGAGGTCGATCTCGAAAGCCGGGACGTCGAGCGTCTGTTTGCCCGCGGCCACGTCCAGCCGCCTCAGGATGCTCGCGTCGCGCGGGTCGTACCAGTAGCCCTTTGCGGGCCCCGGCACGTCCAGGACGACCTTCAGGCCCTTGACCGCCCCGCGTGCGTGGTCCCACCGGTGACGGGACTGCTTGCCGCCGGAGCGGTCCCTGGCGCATTGGGCGCAGCCGAAGTGGTGCAGATAGACCGCCGCCCGCCTGTCCGAGCGAAGCCCGTAAGCGCGGACCACTCCGGCCGGCGGCCCGGTGAGGGAGACGTCGGCCATCCTGACCCCCGCGTCGAGCCGGGCGGCGAAGTCCTGCATCGCCCGGACGTACTGGCGTTCCTGGGGCCCGATCCACAGGTTCATGTGATGCCCGTCCTTCGCGTAGGACGTTTCCCAGAAGATGAAGACGACCTCGTTGAACAGGGCCGTCCAGTTCCGCACGCGCATCCGCCTCGCCGAGCCGGGGTCCCACACGCCGCCGATGCCCTGCGGCGTCAGCTCCATCCGCCCGCCGCCGTTGCCCTGCTCGCCGTAGACCACCGGCTTGCCGTGCCGCTTCATGCCCTTCGCCCGCCCGGCCGTGGCTAAGTCGCTGGTCAGCTCGTTCTCCCGCCCGTACCAGTGCGGGGCGTTCACGTCGATGCCGTCGAGCTCCGGGCGCTGCCAGCTCGTCGCCACCGGCTTGTGGTACGGGTCGATCGACTTGAGGTACGGGATGATCTGCTCGTACCACTCCGTTGATGCCTTCTGCTCGTTGAGGATCTCCCAGAAGTCCACGAGCGCCCCCCAGCGGTCGACGGAGTACTTGATGATCCGCTTGACCTTCGCCATGGCGGCGGCGTTCTCCGGCTCGTTGTTGAAGCACTTGGCGAAGCCGAAGATGCCGTAGAAGTTCCGGATGCCGTACTTGCGGGTCATGCGGAGCATCTCGTCGACCATGGCGGCCTGCTCCCAGCGCATGCGGCCGGGCGCGTCGGACTCGCCACTGTAGTTGATGTCGAAGACCGGCAGCGAGAAGTTGTGCGGGCTGAACCGCCAGAGATTGAAGCCCGCCCGGGAATGTCTGCCGAAGTGGACGTCCCAGTTCTGCGGGCCCATCGACGGCCCGCGGGCGAACAGGGCGCCGGGCGGCGGCTTGGGGCGCCGTCCCTGCGGGTCCGGGCGGAACGGGCCCTCCATCGACGAGGCGTCCATTACCGAGCCGTTGTGGTTGTTGTCGAATATGCCGTCCTGGAAGCCGATGGGGAAGAAGCACCGGCCGTCCTCGAAGACGAAGCGGAAGGGGTTCCTCGGGTCGATCCGCACCCACCCGCGCTGGTGAACGCGCCCCTTGACCACGCGGAATGTCCCGCGTCCGCCGGCGGACTCGCCGGCCTTGTTGCGGAAGACGTACTCGAAGGTCCACTTGCCCAGCTCGCTGGGCGCGTAGCGCGCCATCCACAGGTCGGCCGGCTCGCACGGCCAGGTCGCGCTGGTCCGGCGCCGCCCTCGACTGTCCTTCCCCTCCCGAACTACGGGCTTCTGCGGTTTCGACGAGCCGTAGAAGAACCCGCCCACCTTGATCTTCTTCCCGCCGGGCGAGGTGAAGGTCACGTCAACGGTCACGTCCCACGTGGGGCGGTGGTATTTGCCGACGTGCTGGAACGTGATCTCGAACACCTGGTACGGCATGAGGCGCTGGGTGTTCCGGCTGACCTTCACATCGAGGTCGGCCCCCGCCTGTCCTGATCCGAAGGCGGCGATGATCGACAGGATCAAACCGCCCGTTCCGAGTTGTCTGCGTGTCATGTCTCACTCCTCGATCAGGGGCAGGAGGAAGTCCACGGCCTCGCGAAGGCACCGCAGCGGGTCGGCGCGGCACTCGTCGCCTTCCAGCTCGACGACGTAGTCGCCCGTGTACCCGTCGGCCTCGAGCGCCAAGGCCAGCGATGCGAAGTCGATCTCGCCGGCGCCGAACGGCACGCACTTGCCCGCCGAGATGTCCTTGACGTGCACCAGCGCGACCTTTTCGCGAAGGTGCTCGTACGCCCGGTCCCACGTGATGCCGGCCTGGTGGAAGTGGCCGACCTCCAGCAGCACCTTGAGCCGCTCGTCGCCCACGCCGCCCAGCACCTCGAGCACGTCGTCCACGTCGTTCAGCGGCGAGCCGCAGTGGTTCTGAATGACGGCCGTGAGCCCAAGACCGGCGGTCGCGTCGAGGAAGATCGGCGCCGCCCGGATGTAGTTCTCCCGGCTGGTCGCCTTGAACAGCACGACCTCGGCCCCGAGCGCCCTGGCGAACCGCGCCGCCCGGATCGCGCCGGTGAGCGAGTCGTCGATGTCGTCGCCGACCGGCGGCAGGTGCATCGACGTGTAGCGCATGCCGTACCGCCGGGCCACCTCCACGTACACGATCGGGTCGGCCGTCAGGTCCAGGGCCGACTTCACCCAACTGACGAAGGCCTCGAACTTCATGAAGCCCAGCTCCGCGTGGGCGGCCAGCACCTCCGGCAGCGTCCACTCCGGCGCGCTGCACGGGCTGGCGACGAGGCGTTCCATGGGACGGTCCTTTCGCAAGTCGGCCAGTTGGAATCTCGCGCCGACCGGAGATCCCGTATAATGGAGCATTGTCAGGCTCCCAGAGGAAGGGTTTTCTCGGCGGCGAGGACGGAGCTGACAGAGCTATGGAGAACTCGGCCATGGCGAGGCCATTTCGGCGAATCCCCGCGGCGGGGATGGCTCTCATTTTGTCGGCGGGGCTCGCGTGCGCCGACGCGCCTCCTGCCGGCGAAGGTTGTTTCTGGGACTTCAACGGTTCGCTGAGAGACCGCTCCGGAGGCGCCAATGACCTCCTGATCCCGCGCAACGGGCAGGGGCGCCAGGCGACCGTCCGTTTCGTGCTCGCCTCCGACGTGCCCGGAACGTCGGGTAAGGCGGCAGCACTGGGCGTCCAGCCGAGCGATGCCCAGTACCTGATCGCACCGACCTCGAAGGACGTGCGGCTTGGGCCGAGCTACACCATTGAGGCGTGGGTTCACCCCACGCAACTCGCCGTGTGGAACCGCCTCGTGTTGAACTGGGGCGGCAAGTCGCAATACGCCTATCATCTGGGCATCCACAACGGAAGGGCCAGCCTTTACCACGGCCAGGCGAACGGCGAGTACGTCTTCGCCGAGGGCGGGCGCGTGCAGGCGGGCCGATGGCAGCACGTCGCGGGCGTGGCCCGCCGGGACGACACGGACCCCGGAAGGAGCACGCTGACGGTCTACCTCGACGGCCGGGCCGTGGGCGTCGGACGCTTCGACGGCACCATTCGCACGCTGACTGCCGAGGGCCTGGGGGTGGGGGACTCGGCCGGCGCGCCGTCGCAGGGATCTCGCTATCGCGGCTACATCGACGAACTGGGCGTCTGGAACCGGGCGCTGACCGGCAAGGAGATCCGCTCGCGCCACGCCGTGCGGGCCAAGGCGCTTCGTGATCTCTACGCGAGGCAGGACGAGGCCCTCCGCCGGCGGGAGATCGCCCGGCGCGCCGACACGGCGACCCGGCTGGCCCGGCTCGGCGTGACCGAGGTCGTCTTCGCCGAGCGCCACCCGGGGCGGGACCTCTCGGGGCACTACTACGCCAACTTCGGCTATTCCTGCTGCGACCCTGCCCGTTGGCTGCACGGCGCCGACGGCGGGAGGCTCTCCAGGCTCAACGTCCGCACGGGCGAGCTGACCGTCCTGCTGGCCGACGCCCGGGGCGCCGTTCGCGACCCGCAGGTCCACTACGATGGAGAGAGGATCCTCTTCTCGTACCGCAAAGCCGGCGGCCACCACTACAACCTCTATGAGATTCGTTCGGACGGGACTCACCTGCGACAGATCACTCGCGGCCCGTGGGACGACATCGAGCCCGCCTACATGCCCGACGGGGACATCGTCTTCTGCTCGACGCGGTGCAAGCGGTACATCGGCTGCTGGCTGGCGCCCACCGCGACGCTGCACCGATGCGACCCCAGCGGACGGAACATCCGCATGCTCTCCTCGGGCGCGTTCACGGAGAACACGCCGGCCGTTCTGCCCGACGGGCGGGTGCTCTATACGCGATGGGAGTACGTCAATCGTGACGCCGTGAGCTTCCACCACCTCTGGACGATGAACCCTGACGGCACCAACCCGATGGTCTACTTCGGCAATCAGCGGCCGGGCGGGGTGTTCATAGACGCCCAGCCGATACCCGGCACCGACCGCATCGTGTTGATCCACTCGCCCGGGCACGGCCGCAACGAGCATGTCGGCCAGGTCGTGACCGTGGACGCCCGGGCCGGGCCGAACGCTCGGTCCGAGATGCGGCACGTCTCTCGCCGGGGCGACATGCGCGATCCCTACGCCCTCTCGGAGGACGCGTTCCTTGTGGCCCGAGGCAACCAGGTTCTCATGATGGACGGTGCGGGCCGGACCGAAGTGCTCCACACCGGCGAACGGATGGTGCACGAGCCCAGGTGCTTGATGACCCGGCCCCGACAGCGCGTGATCGGCCGGCGAACCGATCTCACAGAGACCACGGCGACGTTGGTGCTGGCCGACGTTTACGTGGGCCGAAGCATGGCCGGCGTACAGCGAGGGTCGATCAGGAAGCTGCTGATCCTGGAGCAACTGCCCAAGCCGGCGAATTTCCACGGCGGCGGCTCCCAGCCCATCGGTCACGGGGTCACGTCCACGCTGAAGCGGATTCTCGGCACGGTGCCGGTCCAGCCCGACGGCTCGGCCTGCTTCGAGGTGCCTGGCTTGCGGAGCCTCTACGTCGCGCTCCTGGATGCCCACGACCTGTCGGTCAAGCAGATGCGGAGCTTCGTGACGCTTCAGCCCGGCGAGACCCTCGGCTGCGTGGGATGCCACGAGCGCCGCGCCCTGGCGCCCGGCGGCGGTCACACGCCGATGGCGCTGCGGCGAGCGCCCAGCCGCATCGAGCCTATCGCCGGCGTTCCCGACATCATCGACTTTCCCCGCGACGTTCAGCCCGTTCTCGACCGTCACTGCCTGCGCTGCCACAACGCCGGGGACCGCAAGGGCGGCGTGGTGCTCAGCGGCGACCGTGGGCCGGTCTTCTCGCTGAGTTACTACGAACTGCTGCTGCACTGGCAGGTGAAGGACACCGGCGGCGATCCTGCCCACGGAAGCGGCAGGCAGCCCGGCAACGACCGCCCCTACAGCACGCACAGTTTCGCCTCGCCCCTGATGCGGAAGATCGACCGCCATCACAACAAGGTGCGCCTCTCGCCGCGGGAGCGGGACGTGATTCGCCTGTGGATCGACACGAACACCCAGTACGCCGGGACGTACGCCGCCCACGGCACGGGGCAGGTCGGCGGGTGCTGGGGCAACAACCGCCCGGTGCGCGTGATGGCCGACCGCTGGCCCTCGACGCCGCCGGCCGTCGATGCCGTCGCGCGACGCTGCGGCTCGTGCCATCGCAAGCAGCAGATGCCGTACCATGTCACCGCCTTGACGGCCACCCACCACGGCGACATGCTCTCGTGGACTCGGCCACTGAGCCGTTTCTCTCGACACAGGCTCTACGACCTCACGCGGCCGGGGAAGTCGCTGCTGTTGATGGCGCCGCTTTCCGCCCGGGCCGGTGGATACGCAGGCGACCCGGCCGAGGCCCAACGTCCCAAGCCTCGACCGGTAACCGAGGACCGCCGCCGGCCGCCCAAGCCGGTCAGCCATCACGTCGTCTTCGAGGACACCAGCGATCCGGATTATCTCAAGATCCTCGTCCACATCCAGGCGGCCAAGCGGAAGATCGAGGAGATCAAGCGGTTCGACATGCCCGGCTTTCGCCCGAGCGAGCACTATGTCCGCGAGATGAAACGGTACGGCATTCTCCCGCCGTCGTTTGACCTCGGCGAGGACCCCATCGACGTCTGCGCCACCGACCGGGCCTATTGGCGGTCCTTCTGGCACCGCCCCTACACCTTGGTGAACTCGCGCTCGCCGGCCGAATAGGCCACGATCATGTCCGCGTCCTCCTCGCCGATGCTGTTGGCCCAGTGCGCCACGCCCGGGGCGATGACGATCGTGTCGCCCGGCTCCAGCACGACCGAGTCGGCACCGACGAAGTGCTCCAACCTGCCCGCCAGCAGGTACAGCGCCTCCTCGCAGTTGCCGTGGCTGTGCGGCGGGTTGCTCCGGCCGGCCTTGATGGTCACCCGGCCAAGCGTCAGGCCCTCGGCGTTCCCGACGGCTTTGCCCGCCAGCCAGCGGAGACTGCCCCAGTCGCTGTCGACGCGCCGGGCCTCTGCGTCCTTCGCCGCGTATACGCTGAAGCTCATCCCGCTATCTCCGCTCGAACGTAATGGCCATTGACCCCTGGTGGTCCGTGACAACGACCGTCAGCGTCTGCGGGCCGCGACGGACGCGCCAGCGGATCGTGCTCGTGCCGTAGACCTGCGATGCCAGCTTCTTGCTCTCCGGCTTCCCGAGCTTCTTCTCATACGCGGCCAGCACTTCCGTCAGGGGCGGCGCCTGAGTGAATGATACCGACACCTTGACCATGCGGCCGTCATGGAAGGCCAGCTCCACGTCGGCTGGCGAATCGAACAGGGCCCTCGCGCCGGACAGCGAAATGGTCTCCCTACCCTTGCCGGCAGGCTCCGGGGTGATGGCGATATATCTGAAGCTTGCGCTGCGGAGCTTCTCATGCGTCCGCCCGCAGTCGTCCTGCCAGTTGAGGCCCGGGATCGGATGGAACAGGGCGGCCGGCCAATCGGGAGTCGCCGTTACGGGGACGTCGGCGGCCTTGCCTCGCCGCGTGACATGCAGCACGCCCATGAACTCCTCCCGCCCGTCGTGACGGACGACGTTTGTGCCGCGGCCTGCGTCCTCCCGCTGCTTCCGCAGGGCGAAGTCGTAGCCCTCGAAGCGGTAGTCCATCTCCGTCGGGAAGTGCAGCGTGTACGGCACGACGTCGGCGATTGCCGGCGGATGGCCCTTCTTGCTGACCGCGTTCATCCGCTCGCCCGGGTGCACGAAGCCGGTCCGCTTGAGCATCTTCGGATCGATCTCGTAGCCTGTGTTGAGGTTGTTCCATCCGGCGGTGATCTTGATCCGCTTCGACGCGTCGGGGCCGACCAGCGGCCGCCCGTCGTCGCTGACCATCGCGAAGTACGCAAACTTCGTGGCGATCCCGCTCAGCGCGATGCCGTCGGAGAAGCGGATCGGCGCCGGTCTGCCGACGTACACCTTGCAGCTCGGGGCATCGACGATGAGGCGCCCGTTCTGCCAGTCCCACAGGACGTGCTCGCCGGAGGCGACCGGTCCGCTGATGCGCCCGGCGGCCGGCGGGGCCTTGCCGTCCACCTTGATGCCCTCATCGGCCCCGGGATGGAACTCCACAGCCGCCCCGTCGGTGAACGTCTTGTGCCCCATCGACACGCCGCCGAAGTTCTCGTAGCCGAAGGTCGCCCTGCCGCCGACGCGCCAGATCAGCGGCTTCGGCGCGGCCGGCAGCAGCTCGTGCAGGAAGATCTGTCCCGCCGCCGCCATCGAGGAGCACATCGTCGGATCGCAGTCGAAGTGCACGTCGGCGGAGTTGTATCTGTACGGCAGGGCCTGGAGGAGGTACTGCTCGTCGGGGTTCATCCGCTTCCAGTACCACAGCGGCTCCTGGAAATAGTGGAAGAACACGCCGTCCCAGTCCATCCAGCTCGCCAGGGCCGCCAGGCGCAGCGGGAACTCCGCCCGATAGGGATTGGGTTTGCCGCAGTTGACCTCGTACAGCACGGTGGCCCGGCCGGCGATCGTGTTCGTGTCGAGCCCGCCCATGGTCGGGGGCCTGGTCAGCGCCGACTGCATCGTGTGGTAGTACATCCCGAAGCAGACGACCTCGCCCCGGGCGTTGGCGAACATCCACGGCATGTTGTTGCGGTACTGCGTGTCCATGGAGAACGGCACGACGTTCACGCCGACGCCCCTGGGCGCGAGCGTCCGGCAGTAGGCGATCAGGTCCCGGTTGCTGGCGTCCACCAGCTCGATAAGGAACCTCACGAAGTCGCCGGCGCGCCGCCGGGGGTACTGCTTGCGCTGCGTCACAAGGGGCGCCAGCTCGATCGTGCCATCGCCGAGCGACTCGCCTCCGCCCAGCTTGCCCCACACCTTCCTGACGCCGGCCTCGTCGCCGTAGCGTTCCTTGAGCCAGCCGTTCCAGCGCTTGCGCAGCTTGTTTCGGAAGTAGGCCGGCCAGCCCGCAAAGCCCCTTTCCAGGTTCCACTTCAGGAAGCCGTTCTCGTTCCACACCTCGTACATGGCGATGCATTCTTCCTCGGCCAGGCGCCTCTTCGTGTAGGGGTTCACGTGGTTGAGGAAGTTTGCCGCGTGCCTCTTTCGCATCTTCGTGAGGCGCTCGTCGAAGTAGTAGAAGAACTTCAGCGGCGCGCCCTTCGCGTTGACGGCCTTCTTCCACTCCTGCCAGTCGTCGCCGCCGGCGATCCACGAGTCGTCGGCCAGCAGGCCCTTCTTTGCGTGTCGGATTCCGCAGGCGTTGTTGATCAGCGACGGGCACATGACCCACATGCCCTGGGCCTTCATCTCGGCGACGTACTTGTCGAGCTGGTCGGTTGCGCTGTTGTCGATGACGCCGCGCCTGGCGGACTCATCGGTGTACGGGTAGTTGCTCCAAAGGCGGATCGCGTTGAAGCCCATCTTCTTGACGCGCTGGACCTGCCTGGGGTTGTACGAGGCCCCGCGGCAGACTCCCCACAGCCGCAGCCGCCTGCCACCGTACGTCAGGCGCCCATCTTTCATGACGCAGTACACGCCGTCGCGCGGCCTGACCGGCCAGTCGAACAGGAACCGGTTCTCGCGGCGGCGGATGGTCACGTCCAGCATCGGCAGGTTGCGGTTCCAGTAGCCGCTGCCGGGCGAGGAGACGCCGTGCAGGCGGAGCGATTCATTGGTGTCGTCGGTCTCCAGTCGCAGGAGGATGCCGTGGTCGCGCCACTCGCCGCTGACGTACCTGCGGAGCGGATCGGCGAGGCCCGGGACGATCAGCCACCCGTCCTTGACGAGCTCGGCCGCCGGGGCCGCGACGATCGGCATGCCCTGGTAGTCCTCGCAGCACGTGGGCTTCTCGCCCTTCGGGGCTCGCAGCATGCGGTGGAACGTCAGCATCGCATCGCCGACCTTGCCGCCGCCCTTGGAGAGCTTCATCCGCAGCACGACCTGTTGCAGGTCTCCCGGCTCGACGACCATCCGTTTCAGCAGCGGGATGTTGAAGTCCAGCACGGCCGTCGCGCCGGCCCGGCCGCCCACGTCGCACCACGGCTTGAGCGTCTTCTGCGCCGGGAAGTGCTTCTCCTGGAGCAGGTAGGTTTCGAGCGTGATCTCGTCGGGCTCGGGGGCCTCCTGGCCACGCGCTCCGGACAGGCAAGCCGCCAGGACGGCCGCGACCAGTCCGGCGACCGGGCGGAAGGGACGGCTCTTTCCCGGTGTTCGCATGCCCTTGTTCTCCGAAGCACGTCGCGACTGCAGCAGTTCCTGGCTACAGGATACGCCAATCGCAGCCTCGTGCAACTTGCGGATTCGCGGTTGCCCGCCGATACTTGGCGCGAGGACTCAGCGTTGAGTGCATGAGCAGGGCCGATGAAGAAGCGAAACGTGACGGGGCGTCAGTTCGTCGAGGAAACGCCGATGGCCGGCGCGCTCCCCGCGATCAGGCTGGGCAAGCTGAAGGTCTCCCGGCTGATCCTGGGCAGCAACCCGTTCTTCGGCTTCGCCCACCGCGGCGGGAGGAAGCTGGCCGGGGACATGAAGGCCTACTACACCGACGAGCGGATCGTGGACGTCCTGGACGAGGCGGCGTCGCTGGGCATCACGGCCGTGGCCGCCCCGCCGTACCGCCGATGGATCAAGCTGTACGGCCGGTACCTCGACAGGGGCGGCAGGCTGCGGATATGGATCGCCCAGCCGGACCCGGACCCCCGCGCCATGAGACAGGCCATCACCGCCGCCGCAAGGGGCGGGGCCAAGGCCGTTTTCATCCAGGGCGGCCGGGCCGATGAGCAGTTCGCCAAGGGCGGCTTCGACACGCTCCGCCGTTGGCTGGATCACATCCGCAGCTTCGCCCTGCCCGCCGGCCTGGCGTCGCACCGCGGCGACGCGCACGTCGAATACGAGCGCAGGGAGATGCCGACAGACTTCTACTTCCAGTGCTTCTACCGGCCGGTCAACGAACGCTATCGCCGGGCCGACCGCGATGCCAACGTCGCCGCGATCCGCGAGATCGACGGCAAGCCCGTCGTCGGCTACAAGATCCTCGCCGCCGGCCGCCTGGACCCGCAGAGAGCCTTCGCCTTCGCGTTCAGGCACCTCCGCGGCAAGGACGGCGTCTGCGTGGGCGTCTACCCCCCGGAGAGGAAGCACATGATCGCCCAGGATGTCCGCCTGACGGCGGGGCTGTCAGGGCTCGTAAGTTGTTGATCGGCTCCCGCCGCCGGCCGGCTGGGTCTTGGGCCCCTTGGCCACGACGGTCAGGCTGGGGGGTTCGCACGCCTCAAGGCGCTGCCTCAACTGCTCGGGCTTGGCTTCGTACTTGGAGATCGCCTCCTCGAGTTTTGCGATCCGTATCTCGGCTTCGGTGTGGTCCAGCTTGCACTGCCGCCTATTGCGCAGCTCCAACGACATGATCTCGATCGTGTTCTCCTTCGCTTCCAGCTCGACGGTGTCGAGGCCGAGCACGGCGAGCTCCTCGTTCAGCCTCGCCAGGACATCGCCGCCGGCGAACTGGATGATCGACTCCTTCCGTTCGATCAGCCGGACCTTCGCCTCGGCCAGCTTCCCCTGGGCGGCCTGGAGGGAGGCCATATCCGCCACCCCCTTCTGGACCAACTGCTCGAGCCTGTTCACCCCCTGCTCGAGGATGCCCACCAGCTTCCTGAGCTCCCTCGTCACGGGGTCGTCGCCGGCCTTCTTCTGCGCTACAGTCCTGATCTCGTCGATCTTGCGGAGCGCCGCCTTCAGTCGTGCCCGCTTGCCGGCCAGCTCGAGTCTGAACGCGGCCGCCGACCGGCTGTGCTGCTTCAACTGGTGATCCATCTCCTCATAGTCAACGTCCTTCGAGACCGACTTGCGGAGGCGCTTCTCGGCGGCGCTGACTTTCTCCAGCTCGGCCCGGTCGGCCTTCAGTTGAGCCGTCGTTGCGGAGAGATCCTCGCGGAGCTGCGTCGTGTACGCCTCGTACTGCTCCTTGAGCAGCGTCCGGAGGCGATCGATGATCTCGTCCAGGATCTCGCCCGCGCCGGTGTTCTGCCCTTCTCGAAGCGTGAGTGTCATCGAGACCCATATGGCTTCGAAGTTCTCCTTCGGGCGGTACTCCTCGGAACTGACCCGCTTGATCGAGACGGTGAGTCGGCCGTATCGTGACGTCGGAACCCGGTCGGGTACTGCGAGCCTGCGGCGGACGATCTCGTCCGGGAGGTCTTTCAGCAGCATCGGGAAGGGTCTACCGGCGTATCGCCCTCTTCCCGACCTGCCCAGCGCGGCGAGCCGATCATAGATGATGCGTGCCTTTCGAAAGGCATGCAGCTCGGGCGAGGCGAGGCGCGTGGGTCCGCTTGCCGGCGCGTAGCGAGGCTGGGCTGCCGCGGCGGCGCCCGCCGAGACGGCAAGCACGAGCACGATCAGCGTACTGCGATGTCGTTGATTCATAGCGTTTCTCCCGTCTTGTCTCGCAGGATCGATTGACGTTGCCGGGCGATATCCGCCCACGGCGTTCCGGGAAACATCTCGACGACCTGCTGGTAGGCCGCCATGGCCCCCGGCTTGTTGCCGACTTCGCTCAGCAGCATCTCCGCCCGCCGAAGCGTCAGGAGGGCCGTCCGATCGAGCTGGCGGCGCATGTCCTCGATCCGGCCGCCGGGCCGCGGCCGCCCCGGCGCGCCCAGGCGCCGGCGGCGCCGCTCCAGAGCCAGCAGCCTCTCCACCGTCGCCGCATGTCCCTCCGCTCGGGCATTCAGCACTTGCAGGCTCACCCGCAGGCGAGCGATCTCGTCCAGACCCACCCGGCGGGCGCCGCCGCGGCCAGGCTCCTCCGCAACGGGGCGTTCGGCACCACGTCGGCCCGGTGAGAAGTGCCACACGCCCACTGCGAGGATCGCCGCCGCGGCCGCGCCGGCCGCCACCCGTCGCCGCAGACGCCGCCGCGAGCGCTGCCCAACGCGCTGCGCCAGGTCTGCCGGCGGCGCGGGCGGCGGCCCGGCCGCCTCGTCCGCCTCGCGAAGTTGTCGGACAAAATCGTCCTCGTTCATGGCCTATTCTCCGATCCGGTCGGACAGCTCCGCTGCCAGGCGGCGACGGGCCCGGTGCAGCCGCATGCCCACGGCGCCGGGCGAGAGGCTCAGGATCTCGGCAACCTGCTCGATGGACATCTCTTCGAGGTACCGCAGCACGACGACCTCACGCAACCGCCCCGGCAGGCGCCGGACGGCGCGGCGGACCTGGTCGTGTCGTTCCCGCCGCATCGCAGCGGAATCGGCCGCCCGGCCCTCGTGCCGCCGCGAACGGCCCGCCGCCAGCGACAGGAACCCCTGTCGCAGGATGCGCCGCCGCCTGGCGCTTCTGCACTTGTTCACCGCGATGGTCGTCAGCCAGGTGGCCAGGCTCGAATCGCCGCGGAATCCCGGCAGGTGCTCCAGGGCGGCCACGAACACGTCCTGAACCACGTCCTCGATGTCGTGAGACCAGCCGAGAAGCCGCCACGCAAGCCGCGCCACGCGGGCCTGATGGGCCGCGACGATGTCGGCAAACGCCGCCCTGTCGCCACGTGCCGCGCGTTGGGCAACTGTCCTGTCCGGGTCACTCGTCCGGCCGATCGTCATCGTCGTCCAAGCCACACTGTCCATCATGACCGTAGGTATTAGACGGGGCAGGCGGCCGTTCATCACAAGAAACCCGCACTTTTCCCGACGAAAGGTCCGCCGTGCCTCTTGCCTGCACCCGTGGCTGCGGGCAACATGGTTAAACGTGAACCGGCCGACGAAGGGAGACAGACATGGCGATCGAGATCGACCTGAGCGGACACCTTGCACTCGTCACGGGCGCCAGCGGCGAGCTGGGGCGGGTGATCGCCAGAACGCTGGCCAAGTGCGGCGCCGATACGATAGTCCACTACCGTCGGAACCAGGACGGGGCCCAGGAGGTCCTTGACGACGTGATGGCCGCCGGCGTCCAGGGGATGCTCGTCCAGGCCGACGTCACCGACCAGCAGTCGGTGGCGGCGATGAAGCAGGCCGTCGTCGCCGAGA
This sequence comes from uncultured Planctomycetaceae bacterium, assembly GCA_964427875.1. Lineage (GTDB taxonomy): Bacteria > Planctomycetota > Phycisphaerae > SM23-33 > SM23-33 > CAYRVX01. The sequence continues at coordinate 36,650 of CAYRVX010000042.1, read as the reverse complement.
TTGGCAGCCCGGACATCCTCGTCAACAACGCCGTCAGCCAGTACAAGTGGACGACCGTGCTCGAGCAGGCCGTCGAGGACTATGAAGGCCAGTTCCGCTCCTGCGTGCTTCAGACCGTGCTGATGGCCAAGGCGTTCGTCCCCGCGATGATCGAGCGGAACTACGGCCGCATCGTCGTGACCAACACCGAGTGCGCGATGCAGTGCCGGCCGAACCAGTCGGCGTATGCAGCCGGCAAGCGCGGGCTGGACGCCATCGTCCGCGTGCTGGCCAGGGAGATCGGCGAGCATCAGATCACCGTCAACCAGGTCGCCCCCGGCTGGATGATCAGCGACAAGTACCGGGAAGGTGGTGTCAAGCCGCAGCCGGCCTACGAGAAGAACGTCCCTCTGGGCCACCGCGGCGAGGACCAGGAGATCGCCAACGCGGTGGCCTTCCTGGCCTCGGACCTGGCGAGGTTCATCACCGGCGTCTACCTGCCCGTCTGCGGGGGAAACGTCATGCCGGGGATCTGACCCATCTCGGCAGCGACCAGTAGGACTGGAAGTTGGACATGTTCCACAGGGGCGGGCGGATCGGCCGGTAGGCCGGCCCGGCGGGGGCGTCGCGGTCGTTGTGGTAGAGCCGGATCCGCTCGTGATCCCAGAGCATCAGCTCGTCCAGGCCGTCGCCGTCGAAGTCGTGCGCCAGCGCGCAGAAGCCCGGGCCGCCGTCGTCGGGCAGGGGCACGACGAGGTCGCCCTGGCCGTCCAGCAGCCCGCCGGCCGTGCCCTGCGACGGGCGAATGCCGCTCCACAGCATCAGCTCGATGCCGCTGCCGTCCCAGTTCACCGGCTGGAGCGTCGCGCCGACGACGGGGTAGTCCCTCGTCCAGACCTTCCTGAGCGCCGAGTCGAACAGGGAGATGATGCCGGGGCTGCCGTGGAACAGGACGGTCGCCACGCACAGGCCGGGCAGGTCCTCGCGGAAGCGGCCCACGGCCAGCCGCTGGACGTGGCCCATAACGCGCTGGCGGATGTCGTATTCGGGAGTGAGCAGCAGCAGCCCGTCGTCGCCGCCGGCCATGAGGATCTTCACCGGCCCGCGGCCGTCGGCGTCCAGCGGGCCGACGTAGATCGCGTCCTGGTGGTCCATCATGCAGACGCGGCCGATCATCTCGCCGTCGGGGCCGATGTGCTGATAGCCGGCCAGGACGCTCTGACGCCCGTCGCCGTCGAAGTCGTAGGCCTGCGGGAAGTGCCCGTGAGCGCAGGTGGTGCGCCAGAGCTCCTGGAACTGCGGCGTCAGGGCCGCCAGCGTGTGGTAGTGGTCGACGAGCAGCACGTCTCGCGGGCAGCCGCGTCCGGCGAGGTCGGCGAAGCAGATCGCCGAGGCGTGCATCGTCGGCCCGTCGTCGCTGTAGCCGGCGCCCCAGTCGCTGATGGAGCCCTTGAACTCCTGCGACAGCGGCCCCATCGGCGGTAGGCCGGCGGTGTGCTTCACCTCGCCGGTGGCCCCGTCGAGCACGCGGAACTCGCCCTGCCAGACGCAGACGACCTCGTTGCGGCCGTCGCCGTCGATGTCGTGGATCTGCGCGGGCGTGTCGGCCGAGACCTCCATCTCCGGCGGAGGCTTCGGCTCGCCGAGGCGCCAGAGCACCTCGCCGTCGGCGCTCATGGCCGTCATGCAGCCGACGCCGCGGCTGCGGGGCGAGTCCACCTGGAGCAGCAGGAAATCGCACCGCCCGTCGCCGGTGAGGTCGCCGAGGCGAATCCGCCGCCCGGAGCCGAAACCGGGCGTGTCGTACTTGCGCCACGCAACGGGCCGGCCGTGCGCCGCGCGCTTGACGCCCAGGCGACGCTTTCGCTCGGCCCGCACCGCCTCCAGACGCTCCGCCTCACCGGGAAGTGCGGTGACCTTGACGGGCCCGAAGCGGCACGGGCGTGAGCCGATGAAGCCCACGCAGCCGCTCGTGAGCGTGCCGTCGTCGGCCTCCAGTGCTGCCGGGCCCACTTGGGCTCGGATGTGCGGCCCGGCGACTTCCACGCGGATCTCGAACGGCTCGCCCTCGGCGACTTCCGCGGGCGTCGAGGCCAGCACGTCCCAGTTGTTTCCGACGCGCATCAGCAGCTTGGCGCGGCCGTCCTCGTCCACCGCGGCCGCATGGAACCGCCGGCTGTCGAGGAAGCGGAAGATCACCCCCGCCGGCCCGCCCCATCCGTCGCCGAGCGGCAGGAGCGTGCAGGTGGTCTCGACGATGACGTCGCGCCAGTCGTAATCGCCCTTGGCGATCGACGTATTGTCGGCGCAGCGGGCGGTCGCGATGCTCTCGAGGGACCTCCCCTCGGGCGTTTCGACCATCCGCCACGGGTCCTTGTGGAGCCCCCATCCGCCGGCGCGGGTGGACCAGCCGCCGAGGTTGTCGCGAGGCGAGGCGGGCTGGGCGTGCATCTCCTGGAACGCCCCGGCCACCTCTGCCTTCACGACGCCCGGGCGAAGGGACTCGAAACGGTCGTGCATCAGGATCTCGCCGGTAGACATTGCTGGCCCTCAAACGTTGATGGTCCCGCCACCGGCTGCCTCGCCGGCGTCGCCGAGGGCGGCCTTGAGCTTCAACAGGTCGGCCTGCATCGCCGTGCGGAACGCGATGACGTCGGCGCCGTGGAGAATGAGATTCGCCCCGAGCCTGGCCCAGCGGGCCTCCTGCTCGATTGCCTCGGGATAGATGACGTGGATCCCCGCGCCGACGCCGGCGGCCCGCGCCGCGGTGATGATCTGCTCGACGGCCTGCTCGAACGCCGCGGCGAAGTACTGCTCCGGAACGCCCAGGTTCAGCGACAGGTCGTGCGGGCCGATGAGGACGGCGTCGAGGCCGTCGACGGCCAGGATCTCATCCAGCGCATCCATCGCCGGGCGGCTCTCGATGTTCACGATCAGCACGCTGGCGGCGTTGCGTTCGGCGAGGTACTCGGCGAGCCGCGGCTCGGGCTGCTCCTCGCGGGCGAGGATGCGCTGCAATCGCCGGCCCTTGAGCGGGCGGAGCTTGACGGCCCCGCGAAGGGCCCGCACCTGCCCGGGCGATTCCACGTACGGCGCGATGACGCCCGCCGCCCCGCCGTCCAGCACCATGCACGCCTGGTACGGGTCCGGGCTGGGGATTCGCACGATCGGGGCCGCGCCGATGCCGCGGTACGCCTGGCACATCCACGCCAGCGTCCGGCGGTCGATCGGAACGTGCTCCGTGTCGATGAAGACGTAGTCCAGTTGCAGGCCCTGCACGGCGGACACCCAGCGCGGCGAGGCGCTGGTGATCAACGTTCCGTACACGCGCCGCCCGCTCTTTAGCGCCGAGGACAGCTCTCTGCCGTTCATGTCCTGCTCACCTTCCTGAAGAGACGCGCGGGGCAAGCCCCGCCGCTAAACGCCTCGCAGACGCGTCCATTCTCGCGGATGGCGGCGTTTTTTCAACAAACTCCACCACGCCGCGTTACAATCCCGTCCGGACCACCGATGCGAACCTCAACTCCAGGAGAGACCCAATGAACATCGCAGTGCTGGTGATCGACACGCTTCGGTACGACTACATCGCCGCCCACGGCAACGACTGGATCCGGACGCCCAACATGGACCGCCTTGCGGCCGAGTCGTGGGTCTTCGACAACAGCTACACGGCCGCGTATCCGACGATCCCGCATCGCACGGACGCGTTCACCGGCCGGCATGGCGGGCCGTTCCACGTCTGGCAGCCGCTTGCGTTCGACGTGCCCACGCTGCCGGAGTCGCTGGCGCAGATGGGCTACTGCACGCAGCTCATTCACGACACGCCGCACCTGGTCAACGGCGGGCACAACTTCGACTGGCCGTTCCACGCGTGGACGTTCGTCCGCGGCGCGGAGGTGGACCGGCCGTGGCTGACCGATTCGTTCGATTGGCTCGACAACTGGGCGGAAGACCCCCTGTTCGACGAGGCGTGCGGGAAGCTCGAGGAGTTCTCGTACATCCGCATGGTCCGCACGTATGCCCGCGCCAACCGCAAGCGCAAGTGCGACGAGGACTGGACCACCGCCCGGCTGTTCCGCACGGCGTCGGAATTCCTCGTGGACAACGCCCGTCGCGAGAGCTTCTTCCTCTGGGTGGACTGCTTCGACCCGCACGAGCCGTGGGACGCCCCGCCGGGGTTCATGAGAACGTACGACAAGACGCCCGGCTACGACGGGCGGATCGACCCGCGGAGCTTCACGCTCTCGACAACCGAGGGCCTCTCCGAGCCCGTGATCCGCCGCATCCGGGCCGCGTACGCCGCCAAGGTCAGTGCGGTGGACCGTTGGCTGGGCGAGTTCCTTGACGCGCTCGACCGCACCGGGCTCAAGAAGAACACCGCCGTGCTCCTGACGGCCGACCACGGCACCAACGACGGGCGGGACGGGCGGTTCGGAAAGAGCTACCCCGTTCGCGAGGGCGAGGCCCACACGCCGTTTATCGTGTATATTCCCGGCGGCGGCTGCGGGCGCAGTGAGATCATCGTGCAGCCGCAGGACATCTTCGCGACGGTGATGGCCATTGCCGGCGGCAAGGCGCCGGGCAGCCTGGACTCCCACGACGTCGTCGCGGTCGCGCGGGACGGGCTCGAGGCGCCGCGGAGGCTGGCGGTGGCCGGGCGGCCCTCCAACGCCTGGGACAACCCCGGCCAGCCGATCCTGTTCAGCGCCTTCGACGGCGAGTGGGCGCTCGAGGTGGCCGCGAGGGTAGAGCAGTGCCGCCTGCTGCCGATGGGGCGGCTGGAGGACGTCGCGTCCGAGCATCCCGACGTGGTGCAGCGTCTTCGCGCGGAGGCGATCGAGGAGGTCGAGCGCCGCGGCGCCGACCCGGCCGTGGTGCACTGGCTGGGCAGCGAAGGGGCCGGCGCCTTCCCCCGCAACGTCCGTCACTACGCCGGCTGGCCCGGCCCGGCGGGGTATTACGCGTACTTCGGCCGGCTGTACGACCGCGATTGACCGGCGCGGCTCCGCCGGAGAGCACTCGATCCGTGAGGGGGACGACCCACGGAACGCGGTCCGTGGGCCTCGGGGTCGGCGTGGACCCGGCGGGAATTCTTTGATTTTTTGGCAAACTCGCCGCCTCATCGGCTCGATGATGGATCAGGCTTTTCGGGTAGTGCGCGCCCTCGGTCCATTGGCTGCAAGCGCGGAATGCTTGGATCATGAAAGGCACCGAAAGCGATCCTGTTCGAGAGGCGGTCCCGCAACAGGGCAAGACCGTGGCGGTTCGCTGCGACGACACCGTCCTGAAGGCCGCGACGGCCATGCAGGAGAACGGCGTTGGCGCCACGGTCGTAACCGACGACGACTCCAGGGTTATCGGTATCCTCACGGAACGTGACCTGCTCGGCCTGCTGGCGTCCGAGGCCGTCGACCCGCGGGCCGCCCGGGTTGGAAGCGTGATGGTCCCCGACCCGGCGTCGTGCCGCATGGAGACCTCCATGGGCGATGCGCGGGAGCTCATGATGTCCCGCCGGATCCGCCACCTGCCCGTCGTGGATGAGAGCGGCGCCGCGGTGGGGATGCTCTCGAGCCGAGACGTCCTGGCCCATCAGATCACGAACGACCGGGCGATGAGGAGCGCGGCGGAGCAGATCGCCATGCTGACCACTTGGCTCAAGAGCCTGAATTTTGATGAGGTGGTTAACCTGGTCACCAATCAGGTGCCGGAGATCTTCCGGGCCGGCAGGAGCGTGCTGTTCTTTCCGCCTGACGACGACGAAGACGGGGAGTTCCTGCTTGTCAGCCGCAACAACTGCCCCTGTCCCAACGAGCGCCTGCCGTCCCGTGAAGAGCTCACGCCCACGTCGGAGGATGACGCCATCCACTTCGGGGAAGTGCCCTGTGCCTGCAAGGCTGTGGGCGGCCCCTCGCCAAGCCTGATCGTATCTCTGGAGGTCGCCGGTCTGGGCGGCGACCGCTCGCGCGGCGGGGGACCCTCGCGGGGGCACCTCTGCATGTGCGCGTTGAGCCGGGACGCCGCGAGCGCCCGGGAGCCGCTCCTGTATAAGGGCAGGCTCATTCGGGAAATCCTCAACGCCACGTTGACGAATGCCAGGCTCTATCAGATCGCACGCCAGGAATCGCTGACGGACCCGCTCACCGGCGCGGGGTCTCGCAGGATGTTCGAGGAGCAGTTGGAAGTGGAGTTCTCCCGTTCGAAGAGGTACAGCCGGCCGTTCTGCGTGGCCATCTTCGACGTGGATCGCTTCAAGACCGTCAACGACAAGCTCGGCCACATCAAGGGGGACGAGGTCCTGCGGAAGTTTGCCGAGTGCATGCGCCGGGAAAAGAGGACCTCCGACATCCTGGCCCGATACGGCGGCGACGAGTTCGTCATGCTCCTGCCCGAGACCGGCGAAGCCGGGGCGCTCGTCCTGTTGGAGAGGATCCGACGCGCCGCCGAGAGCATCCCCCTGGGCAAAGGTCTGTGCTTCTCGGCCAGTTGCGGCGTGGTCGAGCTTGCGCCGGAATCGAGGGTGCCCGCCAACGAGGTCATCCGCTGTGCGGACATGGCCTTGTACGAGGCCAAGAGGAGCGGCCGCAACCGCGTGGAATCCTGGTCGCAGGTCTCCGACAAGATCCAATCGGCCCAGCGGGTGGATCACGAGAAGATCCAGGAGCTCCAGGGCCGCATCGCCCACATGTCGCTCCAGTCGAAGGAGATGTTCGTCCAGAGCATCTGGGGGCTGATCCAGGCCCTCGAGGCAAGGGACAAGTACACCCGGAGCCACTCGGAAAACGTGATGCGCTACTCCGTCGGTGTCGCCGAGACGATGGACCTCGACGCCGCGGTCGTGGACGTGGTTCGACGCGCCGCCATGGTCCACGATATCGGGAAGATCGGCGTGCCGGACAGCATCCTCTGCAAGGTGACCAAGCTCACAAACGAAGAACGGGCCGTCATCGAACAGCATCCGCTGATCGCCGTCAAGATCCTCGACCAGATGCAGTTCCTCCAGCGCGAGCTTCCCATCGTCCGCCACCATCACGAATGGTGGAACGGCGACGGGTACCCCAACGGGATCTCCGGCCGGGTGATCCCGCTGGGGGCGCGAATCCTCGCCGTGGCCGACGCCTTCGACGCGATCACGTCGAATCGCGTCTATCACAAGTCGCGGTCCGTCAGCGAGGCGGTCGAGATCCTGATCGAGGGCAGCGGCACTCAGTTCGATCCGGAGTCGGTCGAGGCAATGCAGCGGTGGATGCAGCGGGTCCGCGAAGCGCTGGAGAAAGACGAGCCGCTTACCGCGAGGGACCTCCTGAACTTCCAGGGGGAATGCACCGTTGCCGCCTGATCGCCGCAGCGCCGCCACAACGCGGCAAGCCCTGCCCCCGGCAGAAGCAGAGGTGACGGTGCTCTAGTCCATCAACTGGTACTTCTTCATCTTCTTGTAGAGCGTCGTGCGGTTGATCCCCAGGGCATGGGCGGTGGCCTGCCGGTTGCCGTTGTTCGACTGCAAGGCGTTGAGGATCAACTGCTTCTCCGGACCCCGAAGCGCCTCGGCGAGGGTCGTTGCCCTGCCGGAGACGGCGGGCTGGGCGCCCCCGGCGGCGGCCTGCATCACGGCGGGGGGGAGGTCCTCCACGGTGATCGTCGGCTGCCGGCAGAGCACCACGGCTCGTTCGACACAGTTCTCCAGCTCCCGCACGTTCCCCGGCCAGGCGTGCCTCTGCATGACCTCCATCGCCTCCGGCGAGAACCCCTGGACCGTCCTGCTCCTGCCGTCGCGGTACTTGGCGAGGAAATGCTCGGCCAGCATGGAGATGTCGCCGATTCGCTCGCGCAGCGGCGGCAGGGGGATGTTGACGACGTTGATGCGGTAGTACAGGTCCTCCCGGAACCGGTTGGCCGCCACCTCCGCCCGCAGATCGTGATGGGTAGCCAGGATCACGCGGACGTTCACCTCCTGGGTCTCGTTGGAGCCGATCGGCTCGAACTGGCGCTCCTGGAGGACGCGCAGGAGCTTGACCTGGAGCTGCGGGCTGGCAGTGGCGACCTCGTCCAGGAAGATCGTTCCCCCGTCGGCCGCGGAGAACTTGCCCGGCTTGTCGGTCACCGCGTGGGTGAACGCGCCGCGAACGTGGCCGAACAGCTCGCTCTCCAGCAGCGTGTCGGGAAGGGCCCCGCAGGCGACTTCCACGAACCGCTTGTCTTGCCGCGGCGAGTGGGCGTGGATCGCCCGGGCGATCATGCTCTTGCCCGTGCCGCTTTCCCCCGTGATCAACACCGTGGTCCGGCTGTCCGCCACGGCGTCGATCAGGTCGAAGACCTTCGCCATGCGGTAGTCCTGACCGACGATGTTGCGGAAGCTGTACCGGTCGGAGAGCGCCTGCTTGAGCTGGCGGTTCTCGGCCAGGAGCCGCTGCTGCTGAAGGGCCCGCTGGACGGCCATCCGAACGTCGTCGTCGATGATCGGCTTCGTCAGGTAGTCGTAGGCGCCCTGCTTGATCGCCTCGACGGCCGATTCGATCGTCCCGTAGCCCGTGATCAGGATCACCACGATCTCCTCGTGGTTGACCCTGACGTAACGGAGCAGTTCGAAGCCGTCGCTGGTGGGCATGGAGACGTCGGTGATCACCAGGTTGAACTCGGACGCCCGGAGGCAGTCCATGCCCCGGGCGATCGTCTCCGCCGTCGTCACCTCGTAGCCCTCCAGCTCCAGGAAGCCTCCCAGGCTGTCCAGGATGATCTGGTCGTCGTCCACCAGAAGGATGCTCGCCTTCCTCTCGTTCGATCCATCGACGCCTTTGATCATGGCCCGGTCTCCTGCTGGCTCGGCTTCCACGTCGGGTGAAGCGGCAGATGTACCGCCACGGTCAGCCCGCCCCCGGCCCGGCTGCCGGCGGCGATCGTGCCGCCCAGGCGGGTGACGATCTCCCGGCAGATCGCCAGTCCCAGCCCGCTGCCCTCGGCGGGGGGCTTGGTCGTGTAGAACGGCTCGAAGATCCGCTCGGCCTCCGTCTCCGTCAGTCCGCTTCCGGTGTCGGCGAACTCGATGTCGCAACTCTCCTTGGCCGGGCGAAGTGTGATCGTCAGCAGCCCCCCGTTCGGCAGGGCGTCCAGCGAGTTCTTCATCACGTTGCAGAACACCTGGTAGGCGCTGCCTTCCACCGCGCCGTCGACACGGTCGTCGAAGTCGCAGACGATGGCCACTCCCAGCGCCTGGGCCCGCGGCTGCATCGTCCGCAGGGCTTCCTCGAGCAGCCGCTGGAGGGGCACGAGCTCGCCGCCGGACCGCCACGGCCGGCCCTGCTCCAGCAGACCGCGGATGATCTCGGCCATCCGCATCAGCCCCCCACGGGCCTGCGTGAGGTACCTGCCCGCCTCGGGGCGCGCGATCCGTTCGGCCAATCCGATGAAACGAAGCACGCCGTCGAGGGGGTTGTTGAGCTCGTGGGCGACCTTGGCCGCCAGTGTCCCCGCCGCGGTCAGGCGCTCGCCCGCCGCCACCCGGCGCTCCATCGACATCCGCCCGGAGATGTCCTCCACCAGGACCAGAACGTACCGGTCCCACGCGATGCCGGGTCGGCCGGTCGCGGCCGTCCCGGCCGACTCGCCCGCTGCCGGGGGCGCGCCCATGGACCGCAGGTGAACGTCCACGACCAGTTGCTGCCCGGCCTTCACGCTCAGGTGAACGCCGCGGTGGACGGCCCCGTCGCCGCCCGCCGCGAGGTCAGCCAGCTCGGCGGCCCACTCGATCTGCGGGCTTCCGCCGCCCAGCACGGTCCGGATGTCCCGCCCGTCGGGAAGCAGCCGATCGGCCCCGCCGTTGCGAAGGACGACCTCGGCGCTGCGAGTCACCACCAGCGCAGCCTGAGGCAGTGCTTCCAGGACAGGTGCTATCAACTCTCGCAGATCGGTTTGCATGAGAGATGTTGCCGAAACCTTACACCCCGCCGTTGCCGAAAGTCAACACGTGTTTCCAATAATAAACGCTCAAGGACGTACATCGGCACATTGCGGCCTGAGGGTTAGTGAATCTGGCCGGCCCCGGCCGGCATCACCCGCCAATGGGTGCATCGCCGAGCAGGTCTGCGATGCGGACGGCCTTGCCCGTGTCGATGCTGTGGTAAGCGGCCACGCCGACGAGGATCGAATAGGCACCGTCCACGTGGTCGGCCTTCCTGCCGAGCGGGTCGGGCGGGGCGTCGGGGTCGAAGATGTCCGCCAGCAGCGGGTCGTCGCCCCCGCCGTGCCCGCCGGCGGTCGTCCGGACCTCGACCGCCTGGAACTCCTGCGGCTCGGCGAAGTGGGGCATGAGGGTGATGTACGTTCCCTCCTTTCGCAGCTCGCCGGGGGCCGTCTCGTCGGCCCCGCTGATGTAGGAGAACTGCGCGCTGCCGTGCTCCAGCCGCCCGCGGCGGCCGTTGAAGGCGATCTGGTAGCCCTCCCACGGGGAATACGAGTGCAGGAAGTAGCTCATCACCGCGCCCCTGCGGTAGCGAACGCTCACCGACATGTTGTCCCAGATGTCGATCTCCTCGGCGAAGACGCAGCGGTCGCGGAAGTAGCCGTCCTCGTGCTCGTTGTCCAGATAGAGCTTCTTGAGGTGCTCGTTGCCCGCCAGGTCGAGGTGGAACTGGCAGCGCCCCTTGCACGGGCAGTCGAGGCAGCGTTCGCCGTGATCGCCCAGCCCGAGTCTCTCGGCCGTCTCGGGCACGTAGAACTCCCGGCTGGCGTGGCAGAAGACCTCCTCGGGCCGGTCGTCGATCCACCAGTTGACCAGGTCGAAGTGGTGGGTGGCCTTGTGGACGAGCAGCGACCCGGAGTTGCCCCGCATGCGGTGCCAGCGGCGGAAGTAATCGGCCCCGTGCCTCGTGTCGAGCGGCCAGCAGAAGTCCACGCTCAGCACCTCGCCGATCGCCCCGGAATCGAGGATCTCCTTCACCTGGCTGCGGTGGGGGGCGTAGCGGTAGTTGAACGTCACCTGGCAGTGCCGCCGGGTCTCGTGGATCGTCTGAAGGATCTTGCGGCACCTGACCTCGTCGGTGGTCATCGGCTTCTCGGTGATCACGTCGCAGCCGAGCTCCATCGCACGGACGATGTAATCGCTGTGCGTCACGTCCGGCCCGGTCGTCACGATGACGTACTGGCACTTGGCCTCGGCGATCATCCTGTCGAAGTCCTCGGCCCTGTACATCGGCGCCGGCCGGCCGCCGAAGGAATCGATCTGCTCGTTCTTGACCCGCATGCGCCCCTCATTGCGGTCGCAGATCGCGACGATCTCGCACGTCTCGGAGTACTTCTCGCAGATGGCCTTCGTGTACAGGCCGCTTCGGCCGCCGCAGCCTACCTGTGCGTAGCGCGTCCTCTGAGCCATGGGCCCTCGCTCCCTTCGCTCGCCGCGAGCGCGTCGCGTGCATCTTCGATGGTACGCAGCGCCCGGGCCCGTTCAAGGGACTTTAACAGCAGGGCGCCTCGCCGGTACAATCCCGGCTCGTGTTCGCCCTTTGGAGTTACGCATGACCGACCTCGGCGTGATCTTCGACATGGACGGCGTCCTGGTGGACAGCTACCGGGCGCACTTCGAGTCGTGGCGGCGGCTGGCCGCGTCCATCGGCGCCGAGATGACCGAACAGCAGTTCGCCGCCACCTTCGGGCGGACCACGCAGGACATCATCCGGCGCCTGTGGGCCGATCGCATCGGCGAGGCGGACCTCGCCGAGCTGGACGACTTCAAGGAGCGCGCCTACCGCGAAATCCTCGAGGCCAACTTCCCCCCGATGGACGGCGCCGCCGAGCTGCTGGGGGCGCTGCACGAGGCCGGCTTTCGCGTGGCCATCGGCTCCTCGGGACCGCCGGAAAACGTCGAGCTGGTCCTCGCCAGGCTGCCCGGGGCCGAGCACATCGCGGCGGCCGTGGACGGCCACGAGGTCTCGCACGGAAAGCCCCACCCGGAGGTCTTCCTGCTCGCGGCGGACAAGCTGGGCATCCGGCCGGGCGATTGCGCCGTCGTCGAGGATGCCCCCGCCGGCATCGAGGCCGCCCGCCGCGCCGGCATGGCCGCCATCGCGCTGACCGGCACGGCCGAGCGAGCGAAGCTCGCCGGGCGCGCCCACCTCGTCGTCGATTCACTCCGCGAGCTGTCGCCCGAGCGGATCGCCGAGCTGATCCTGCGGGCGCGGTGACCACGGCGCGGGGCGGCCGGGCCCGCGGTTGTCTACGCTCTCCCCGCCGTCTTCGCGGCAAACAAGCCCCATCGCGTGATTGCAGACGATCTTGCGCTCAATGGGGGCGCGGAGGAGGCATGCTCCACCGGCGAGGGGGGACACAATCGACCTCAATGGGTATCCACTGCCTTGGATCGGGTGCACGTCAGATTGGCAGGCACGGAACCGCTCACCGAGACCGGGACGTGGCTTGGGCTCCCAGCAAGCCGCCCAACGTGCCTGGGGAGGCGCCGCATTAAACATCCGTCACCTGCCTGCCGGCAGGCAGGTTCGTCATTGGCGCACCCACGGGCCTGGGGAAGGCCCGAGAGGGAACCGTCTCCAGTCGGGCAGGAACCAAGGCAGGGCGGTAAAGAACCCACCACCCACAAACCTGACGTGCACCCCCGCAAGCGGAGATGGCCGAATTCCCTTGACGGATGCGCCTTCCGCGGTATGATGCGCGTGGGGAAGGCACCGCTCTACGTTCCCGCCTTCGGAGGATTCGTTCCGCTCAATCGGGCTCGTGGTATGGGGGCTGGGTGTCTCTGAAGGGAGATGGGTGATGAGACAGCTTGTTGTTCTCGGATGGCTAGGCGTACTGGCTGCGGCGACCCCGGGAATGTCGGAATCGCCGATCACACCTCCGACCGACAACGGCCACGATGACAGGCACTCCTGCCTTGCGGGGTCAACGGAGGTCTGCGCGACTGAACTGCCCCGCACAACAGCCACGCTGTCACAGGGCAGGTACCTTCTGGCCGCGACGTCTGTCGACGGCAAGGCGTTGTTCGCCGGGGGCTATCCCGGCGGCGGTTTCTACAGCGACGTGGTTGACATATTCGACGCGGAAACGCAGACGTGGTCTACGGCCTCGCTTTCGTCGGCGCGACACTCGCTGGCGGCGACGACCGTGGGCACCAAGGCGATCTTTGCCGGCGGGAGGATGTTGACCGGGACCGACGTTGACATCTACGACGCACAGACCGACACCTGGACCACGGACAACCTGTCACAGTATCGCAACGAGTTGGCGGCCACTTCTGTGCGCGGCAAGGCGCTTTTCGCGGGCGGCAATCCCATGGGTGCGAGCCAGAACAGCGATGTCGTGGACATTTACGATGCCCAGACGGGCCTATGGTCCACGGCCGCGCTGTCGCAGGCTCGGCGGAAGCCGGGCGCCACGACCGTAGGGACCAAGGCGATCTTCGCGGGTGGGTCTACCGGCCCCGGGGTCCCTAGCGATGTTGTGGATATCTATGACGCCGACACGGGCTTGTGGTCGACGGCCCGCCTGTCGACTCCCCGCAGCGGCCCGGCCGCCACGACGCTGGGGAATCTGGCGTTCTTCGCCGGCGGCAGTCCCATGAGCGCCGTAGTGGATATCTACGACGCCGACACGGGTCTGTGGTCCACGGCCACGCTGTCGAGGCAGCGGTATGGACTGGCCGCGACAACGCTCGGGACGAAGGCGATCTTCGCCGGCGGCGGCGACGGAGGGGTCGACACCGTGGACATCTTCGACGTCGAGACGGGGATGTGGACCACGCAGACGCTTTCGCAGGCAAGAGCCTATCTGGCCGCGACCACCGTGGGCGACCAGGCGATCTTCGCCGGCGGCTTCTATCGCGACGCGACGGGTGAGCGGCACTACTCCGCGGCCGTCGACATCTTCATCCCCGAACCCGCCACGCTGTCGCTGCTGGCGCTGGGCGGGCTGGTGGTGATAAGACTCAAGCGCGCGCGGAAGGATCGGACGACGGGCAGGAAGTGAGTCAAGGGATCAAGGGGGGCGCGACAGCGATGGGGGATGGATTGCCCCCGATCGCCGGCAGGAATCGCTTGCCACGGCGGGGGGGTTCCTCTGAGAATGGGCCCCCGGCGGCCCGGTGGCGGAATTGGCAGACGCTGGGGACTTAAAATCGACAATACGTATATGCGTGACTGTTAGCGTTTGCCGGCGACCGCGAGCGAAACGGCGTGAAAGCGGGCGTTTACGAGATTGATCCACGAGCGGGCGTGAGTGAGCTTGCGCCCGTTCGTGCGATCTTCTCTGCCAGATCTCTGCCAAAGTTCTGCCAAAGCCCTGCCTGAAGGCCGAGCCGATGCAACCGGTGACGGCAGGACGATGCCGCGGCAGCGCCACTGGGGTGCTGCACGGGACCGGTGGCAGGGGAGGGGCGACAGGAATCCCTGTGAGTCGTCAGAGCCCCTCAGAATGGTCCCTGCGGGCTTCTGGTGGCCCCTGTGGACGTCCGGACGGCCGCGAGGTGGTGACAGGCGGGCGTGCCGGGACGCCGCCGGGCCGGGGGCGGACACCCCCCCAGGGGGGCCTCCTTCATGGTTCCAATACCGGTCGCGCGATTCTCTCCGGATTTCACTTTTTCGGGGCCGGCAGGCCAGCGGCGGCGCGGGCTGGCTCGACATCCATCAACATTCTCCGACAGACTGGGCCCCGGAGATGGCTGCGGAGAAGGAAAAGTGACAGGCGGTAATACTCCCGTGGAAGAAGAACTGATAGAGCGGATTTTCGGCCCGCGCGAATGCGTGGGTCTGACAGAACTGAGCCTGCGGCTTGGGGTCCATCGGGAAACGCTTCGGCGGGCCATCAGGCGCGGCCGACTCCGCGCGGTGAAGGTGGGGGGCGCGTGGCGCGTGACGCGCGCCGGGCTGGCGGCCTATCTGGCAGCAAGCAGGGCGGCGCGCGGGATGCAGGGATGGCGCAGTCTGTCCCCGCCGCGCGCCCGTTGCGACCTGAGGGTTGCGCCGCTGCCCATGCCTCCGGGCATGGATAGCACCCCGCCGTCGAGCCACGATGGCGGCCTCGGCGTGGAAGAGGATATCCCGTTCTGACACGGCCGTTGTCGCCGCGTGTTGCTGGAATGAGGTGCGCGTGTCCGTTTCCGTACGCCGGAAGTACGGCTGGCCGGGTGTGAACACTGGCAAGGGTGAGGGGCTCAGGCAGCCATGATCGAGAGGGTCGGACGCGAGCGTACGTTGCGCATGTGTCCGATGCGATGAGAAGGCTGGCGCTTCCTGACGATTTAGGACAATCGGGTGAGGAGGCCGAGACATGGGTGGACCGGGAAGCGGGAAATGCTGGTGGAAGACGACGAAGCTGACGGTGGAGGAATGCCTGCCCTTGGACATCAACA
The DNA here is from genome assembly GCA_964427875.1 of uncultured Planctomycetaceae bacterium. Taxonomy (GTDB): domain Bacteria; phylum Planctomycetota; class Phycisphaerae; order SM23-33; family SM23-33; genus CAYRVX01. Next base: position 21,325 of record CAYRVX010000042.1, on the reverse strand, counting down.
AGCTCGTCCGGGATGGGCTGATCTTCCGTGGGTATGCCTCGGGCAGCCTGACGTGGACCAGAACGTCCACGGGGGAGCAGTCGGCCTCAGCGGGCTTCGAGCTGGAGCCCGTCGGGGAAACTGGTCTGATCTTCCGGCTGATCTATACGATCACGATCCGCGGCGAGGCGCACGAGGTAGACGAGCCGATCCACCTGACGACTACGGAGCCGCACTTCGGCGGCATCCGCTGGTGGTTTGTCTGTCCGCTGACTGTCAACGGACAGTTCTGCGGACGGCGCGTCGGTAAGCTCTATGTGCCGCCGCGGGCGAAGTACTTCGGCTGCCGGCACTGCCACGACCTGACGTATCGGTCCTGCCAGGAAAGCCACAAGTTCGACGCGATGTACGCCTACCTTGGTCGGAAGGTGGGATTGCCCCCGCGCGAGGTCAAGAAGCTCCTTGAAGACGGGCTGTGAAGGGCGCGAATGGAGGGGGGAAGCGGAACGTGCTTGACGCCGGTGCGGTTCATGCGATGCTGGGGGTGTTGGTATCTGCCCTGGTGACAGGGGGGATCGCGGGGAAGGAACTGGGCAGGATCTGCGATGGAATCTCAAGAACCGCTTGAGCACGTACCTGATCCGAGCATCTTCGAGCCTCAAGACCCGTCCGTCTGGCGACGGAAGATGGCGAAACAGCAGAACCGGGAGGCCAGGCGCGGCCTGGTCAAGAAGGTCGCCCGGCGTCGTGCCGTCGTCCTCGCAGATGAGCCGCAGGCGGTTCCACGCGTCGTAGCGGCAGACGAACCGCCCCGGCGTGTAGCTCGGCAGCGGCAGCTTCGGGATGACCGTCATGCCTGCCTGCCGAAGCCTCGGCGAAGGCAGGTTGCCGGCCTTGTCGTAGGCCACGTTGCTCCCGTCGCCGGCCAGCGAGGTGATCTCGTTGGCCGCGTTGTGCCCCCGCACCTGCGTGGTGCCGTTCACCGTCGTCGGCATCCAGCCAGCCTGCCGTAGCTTCGGCGAAGGCACGTTCCCCACGCCGTCGAGCGTCCATGACTGGTCGGGCCGGTCGCGCATGAGGCGGATCCGCTGGGTGCCGCGGGATGTCTTCGCGGGTGCCACCATGACCTTAGAGCGCCTAACAGAGAGACTCATGTGATCGTGGCAGAATCGCCGAAGTCATGAATGAACAAGCAGGTGTACCCATGGCGAAACCGCTGTTGGACGATGACCTTAGGGAACTGATCCAGCCGCTCCTGCCGCTTCCCAAGCCTCGCCGGTTCCTGTATCCCGGCCGCAAGCCGGTGCCGACCCGGGCTGCGCTGACCGGGATTCTCTTCGTGCTCAAGACCGGGATCCCGTGGGAGCATCTCCCCCAGGAGATGGGCTGCGGCTCGGGCATGACGTGCTGGCGACGTCTGCGCGACGGGCACGCCGCCGGCGTGTGGGAGAAGATCCATCGCGTCCTGTTGGACCGGCTTCGCGGAGCCGACAAGATCGACTTCTCTCGGGCGGTCGTCGACAGCGGGACGGTGCGAGCGGTCGGGGGGCGAGGAAACCGGCCCAAGCCCTGTAGATCGCAGGAAAAGCGGCTCGAAGCACGACATCATCACGGACGCCAACGGCCTCCCGTTGGCCACGCGGCTGACCGGCGCAAACCGGCACGATGTGACGCAGTTGTTGCCGTTGGTGGAGGCGATCCCGCCGATTCGCGGCAAGCCCGGTCGGCCGCTTCAGCGCCCTCGACAGCTCTACGCGGACCGGGCGTACGATTCCTGGGGGCATCGCGCGATGCTGTCGTGCTAGCGAATCGAACCGCTGATCGCGGAGCGGAACACAGAGCGTAGCAGTGGGCTCGGCGTGTTCCGCTGGGTGGTCGAGCGCACAATCAGTTGGCTGCATCAGTCTCGCCGGCTCCGCGTTCGCTACGAACGCCGGGCTGACATCCATGAGGCCTTCATGACTATCGGATGTATTCTGATCTGCCACAACTTCCTCAAAAACTCATTCTGTTAGGGGCTCTAACACATCACCGCACCCCAGGAACCCCGAGCTATACACTGTTACATTGGCTATGAGAAGGTCAATAAATCAAGTCCAACTCCGCAGGGGTCTCGCCGAGGTTCTCGAACTCGTGTCCACAGGGAAACCCGTCGTCCAGTTCGTCAAGGACCATCACAGGTTCGAAGCTCACTCCCGTCACACCATTGTTTACCAAGAGATGGTATACCCGTTGCGATACCACAACAAGTGGACCCGGGAGAATCTTGCCCATGAACTGCCCGAAATGATCACGTGTTGCGAATATGTCGCCCGCCAGTTGGCCACGGCGAAGCCGTAGCTGACTGAGAAGCCAGAACCCGGGCCGATGAGGCGCTTCCCGGCAGTACCTGCGACACCGCTCGCTTGGGAGAACGAGGTTACCAGCAGGGATAGGCCCGCATTCGCTTTCGCAGCGAACGTGCCAGACCCCCTCTATCGCCCCCGGCGATCCCGCCTCGGGATCTACGACTGGCAGTAGACGAATCCCTTCGATCCCCGCATCGAGACACACGCTGAGCAGATCGCGCGTCGCCACCAACTCATTGTCGGACAGCTTCGCAAATCCGGTCCTCAGCCAACTCACGTGCCTACGCGGGCAACGAAGGTCTTCGAGAACCGTTGCTCCCGCCCCGCAGTCCGGGCAGTAGCGCTGTCTGTCATACCTCGTGTTGTGGTAATCGCCAAAGGTCTCGCACCAGTCCTCGACCCTCATCAGCAGGTACTCGGCATCTTCGAGTTCTTCGGCAGCGAACGTATGCTTGGGCAGCACTGAGAAGACTAGCACGCCTCGTACGTGACAGTAGCCCCACAGCCTTCGTAGGAAGAGCTGGAGAAGCTCACGATCAGTATCGTGCACGAAGAAGACGCGCTCGTCTGGGAGTCTTCCCTGCCCTTCCTCTGCCCGTGAGAGGACAAGTTGCAGTACTGGATCGCTTCTGAGCACCTCCCTAACAGCCGATTCATGCTGTATGGAACTGGGTGAGATCTCTACTTGTATCTCGAATTTCATTATAGACCCGCAACTTTCATAGCGTCTTCAAAGCCTTTGGGCAAGGGGAATCTCTCGTATACCTTTCGCAGTTCCGCAAATACCCTCGCCTTGGGCCAGCGTCTCCACGGAGCATTCTTGCCCCACCCAAGGGTCCATCTTATGTGATTGTGAAGAACTTGGTGGTACGCTGCTGGAAGCCGGAAGGTAAGAGCATTCCTAATCCCAAGATGCTTTGCGACGTACGTCGGGACCACGTGGTGCCTGTGGAACTTCCCGGCGAGGCCTGGGTAGGCTCTGGTGGCTGCAGCCGACACCCCGCCAAACGTGAACCTGCGGGAACCCGTTACCTTCTTGCACTGCCTAAGGCTACTTGTCAAGCGCGTAACGTCCCCTACTTTCCTAACCGAAGCAGCTAGTTCCACCGGGACAGTGGCATAGAACCACATGAGGTCCTTTACCCATTCGGCCGCGAGGTCAGTCGCCTCAAACACCTCGTCGATGTCCGCAGCGAGAACGTCAGCTGTCAGTGGTGCCCAGCCCTTACCACCGTATTGCTTTATGTCTTTGAGGCGTTCGCTGACAGCCAACCTCTTGTAGACGTGCGCTTGTCTCAAAGAGGGCGTGCCTCGCGTAGGCAGGTTGTCCTCTGGCTTCTTTGAGAACGTGTAGTCCCCCTTCCCGAATTCCTCCCAGTCCGTGCCACCAGCATCGCAATGCTTCCTGACAGCCGTCATGGTGCTATAGCGCCCATTCTTGAGCCTTATGTGTGATGGGTTGTCATTGTCCAATGTTCCTACGTATACCGGTTCCCCGTCCCCGACCAGGTAGTTTATGCCGAGCGTGAAGATCCCACCTTCCCAACTGGGCTCGTCCACGTAATAGATATCCACAGAGACTTTCCCCGTATTCTCATCTAGCTTGACTTTCGCTTCGAGCCTGTCCTGCCCGTTGGGATCAAGGAACGTTATCGGCTGGCTTCCCACGTACTCGTAAAAGCTCATCCCATCCACGTAGCCTTCGGGGTCGCGGGAGATGAAGCGGCCTAACGTCGGGTGGTGGTAGCGGTTGCGGACGTGGTAGAGGTTGGTCTCGCCGTCCAGGCGGTAGCCGGCGTAGAGGATCTCGTTGTCCCAGTCCGAGACGTTGTCGGCGTCGATCGTCCATTCGTCCATGCCCGTCTCGTCGCCGTCTTCTGCGCCGTTGAGAACGGTCACCCGGCCATAGCCGTCGTAGAGGTATCGCTCCACCACTCCGCCGTCCGCCGGATCGATCAGGGCCGTGACGTTGAAGTTCGCGTCCGTCGTGTAGTAGAGCGTCTCCTCCAGGCCGTTGCCGGAACTGCCGTCGGCATCCCGGAAACGGCAGATCGGGGCGTCGATGTAGCGCACGTCCCAGACGTACTGAACGTGCGGGTCCTCGGCGACGGTCTCGGGGTCCGTTAGGTTGGACACCGTACGCTCCTCCAGCACCTGCCAGCCTTCGTTGTAGTAGTAATCCGTTCGGTCCCAGTTGTCGGGGGACTGGGCGTTGGGCACGAGCTTGGTGATACGGCGGTTCAGCCCGTCGTAGCGGTACTCGGCGACCTTGGTGTCCGTCTCGTCCCAGTGACCCGGCGTCGTGCCGTCGTCCTCATACACGGCCGTCAGGCGGTTCCACGCGTCGTACTTGCAGACGAAGCGGCCGGGCGCGAAGCCCGGCAGGGGGATCTTCGGCACGAGGATCATGTTCCCGGCCTTGTCGTGGTCGATGTCGTACTCCTCGCCGTCCAGATGGGTGATCTGGTTGGCCGCGTCGTGCTCGCGGTCCTGCTGCGTGCCGTTGACGGTGGTGCTCGCCCAGCCTGCCTGCCGTAGCTTCGGCGAAGGCAGGTTGCCCACGCCGTCGAATGCCCAATCCTGCACGAGGTGCCCGCCGAGAATGGACGTGCAGAGAACGAGGAGGGAGCGGGTACCACACCCGCTCTCCTTGCTTCACTGGACACATGCCAAAGTCATTCGGCTTCCTCTTCCTCTGCAGCCAAGAACTGATCCTGTAAACTCCCAGCTATGTTCTCGCCGGCCAGCAGCAGTTCGAAGTCGCCCTCTTGGCCTTCGAGCCACGACACCCCGTCAAGAATGGCCAAGACGTTCGAGACGGTATCCACCATCAACTGCCTGATTATGCGGAACAGAGCCTCACGCTGCGTTTCATCAAGTGCCCGAAAGAACCGTAGCGCGGTCTGCCAGAGCGGATCCGTAGCCGCCTCGGGACTCGTCTGCCCAAAGAGCTCCTTGTAGGTCTCCAGGTTGCTGTCGATGACTTCCTTCCGGATGCCCGCAATGAATCCCTGGTCGTGCATGGCTATGGCCTCGTCCGGAGTATCGGGTATTTCTGCTTGTTGAGCTCGATGAGGTTCTTGAGTTGCGAGTTCGGAATATCTGGGTAAACGCGCCGTAGCTCGCGGACATCTCGGGCCAGCGCCTGTCGCCCGGACGTGATCCCCTTGGTGCTTCGCGAGACGATGCCTCGCGGACCGCGGATTGTATGCCCAATCCTTGGAACCAGGATTGATGGAGCCGTCTTCGGGTCGTACCCTGGTATGGTCTTCTTCATGACAGCACGCTGGCCAAGGTGATGCGCGTCAAGACGAGGTGCGCTTCCCTGAAGGGCGCCATATTCCCCAACGTCGTACTTCCCGCCTGAGGTGATCGCACTCTTTGGCCCCGAGGCCGCGAAGTGCTTCACCGTGGCGCCCATCGTCAGGATCGCGGAAAGCGTCAAGCCGGTCCGCCAATGAAGATCGTGTCTCGGGTCAGGACGGGGGGCCATCGCAAGACCCGCCGCGACGGACACCGATCCCTTCAATGATGTCTCCCTGTATAGAAACCTGTACGGCCGCGCCACAACATCCCAGAGACCCATGCGCCTTCGAGACGACCGTGTGCTCGCCTCCTGAAGCGCCGCCAGGAGCGCGTGTGCAGCATCCAGGTACCGGATGGCCGAGCGATACCTACGCGCTTCCCGAGCGAAGATCGGATCGCCCGGGAAGCGGTCGGCAAAGAACGCGTGCTTGTGCACCAGCCAGCCGCGTGCGTCCGCGTAGTTCGACAGAATCCAGCTTCTGTCCCCGGCAGAGAGGTACTGCGGGTTCGGCACGCCGGCGCTGGGAGCATTGCTTCGCATCCGCTCCAGCTGATCGATTGGCGACTGAAGCCCCCGCATCGCGCCAGGTATTGCCGATAGCACGGTCTTTGCCCTCTCTCTCATTTCGCCTGCCCGAGGACCTAGCCTCCCCCAATCGGTCCTGTCTGGCCCGTACATCATACTCGAAAGGTCGCGCTGCATCATCCAAAGGTCGAGGTATGGGTCGAGCCCCGATGGGTCGGTGAGGTTCGTCGGAGCCGAACTCGCGTACTGGTACATACTCATCCCATCGGCATAGCCTTCGGGGTCGCGGGAGATGAAGCGGCCTAACGTCGGGTGGTGGTAGCGGTTGCGGACGTGGTAGAGGTTGGTCTCGCCGTCCAGGCGGTAGCCGGCGTAGAGGATCTCGTTGTCCCAGTCCGAGACGTTGTCGGCGTCGATCGTCCATTCGTCCATGCCCGTCTCGTCGCCGTCTTCTGCGCCGTTGAGAACGGTCACCCGGCCATAGCCGTCGTAGAGGTATCGCTCCACCACTCCGCCGTCCGCCGGATCGATCAGGGCCGTGACGTTGAAGTTCGCGTCCGTCGTGTAGTAGAGCGTCTCCTCCAGGCCGTTGCCGGAACTGCCGTCGGCATCCCGGAAACGGCAGATCGGGGCGTCGATGTAGCGCACGTCCCAGACGTACTGAACGTGCGGGTCCTCGGCGACGGTCTCGGGGTCCGTTAGGTTGGACACCGTACGCTCCTCCAGCACCTGCCAGCCTTCGTTGTAGTAGTAATCCGTTCGGTCCCAGTTGTCGGGGGACTGGGCGTTGGGCACGAGCTTGGTGATACGGCGGTTCAGCCCGTCGTAGCGGTACTCGGCGACCTTGGTGTCCGTCTCGTCCCAGTGACCCGGCGTCGTGCCGTCGTCCTCATACACGGCCGTCAGGCGGTTCCACGCGTCGTACTTGCAGACGAAGCGGCCGGGCGCGAAGCCCGGCAGGGGGATCTTCGGCACGAGGATCATGTTCCCGGCCTTGTCGTGGTCGATGTCGTACTCCTCGCCGTCCAGATGGGTGATCTGGTTGGCCGCGTCGTGCTCGCGGTCCTGCCTGACGCCGTTGGTCGTTGTCTCCGTCCAGTTGCCGAGGGCGTCGTACTCCCACTCCTGCTCGAGGCGGCCGCCCAGGATGGAAACGCAAATGCTGATCGAGCCGGCGTTCGTCCCACCGTCCCCGCAGTTGCCCATGAAGGCGTAATCCCCGTTGACCGCCACCGCTATCCCAAAGCGCTCCGACTCGGCCGGGTCGTCGCCCGTCAGCTCCTTCGCCTCGGTCCAGTCCGACCAGCCGTCCGTCTTGTCCGGCCGGAAGATGTACGCCGCGCCGGAGTCCGTAACGCTGTCGTGGTCGTGCAGGTACGCCCCGACGATCGCCGTGTTACCGTCCAGAGACACCGACTGCCCGAAGTAATCGCCCGCCGCCGTGTCGGAGCCCTTCAGTTGTGCGATCTGCTCCCAGCCCGGCTCCTCCTCCTTGGACTCAAAGATATACGCCGATCCGGAATCTGTCCCACTGGCGTCGCTGCCGCGGGCGCCAACGAGGGCCGTGTAGCCGTCGTCGCCCTTGGGAACAATCGCCACGGAGACACCGAGATAATCAGACTGAAACGCATCGCTCGCCACCAGCCTGGCTTCCTGGCTCCAACTCAAGCCACTGCCCTCGAAGACGTAAGCGGCGCCGGCATCTGCGGCTTCGCTTTCGTCCCTGCGCGCGCCGACGATCGCCCAGCCGTCCATGATCGCCACCGACTCGCCAAAACACTGATTCTGGTGACTGGGGTTCGGCGTGAGCTCCGTCTTCTCATCCCATTCCTCATCAAGCTCATCGTGCTCGAAGATGTACGCCGAGCCGTTCCAAGTGCCGACCCCCACGGCCGAGACGATGGCCGTATCGCCGTGAATCGCGACGCTACACCCGAACCAATCCCCTGCAGCGGTGTCGCCGGCGGTCAGCTTGTCCTCCTGCCCCCAGGTCGAGCCGTTGTAGCGGAACACATACGCCGAGCCGGAGTCGCTGAAGCTGTTGTCGTCGTCACGTGGGGTCCCGACGATGATGGCGTTCCCGCTGATGTCGACGCTCATCCCGAAGCGATCCTCGGCCGTGGGAATGTCGGCCGTCAGCTTGACGATCTGCTCCCAGCCGGAGCCGTGGTTCTGGAACACGTAGACCGCACCAGCGCGCTCCTGCTCGTCAATCGTCGCCATGGGCACGCCGATGACGACCGTGTTGCCGCTGGCGGCCGTCCGATGCCCAGAGAACTCCGGCGGACTCGTTTCGATCTCCGGCAGTTGGAAGAAGCTCTCGCCGCTGTCGTCGCCCTCCCGTTCGAAGTGGACCAGGCGGTTGAGCTCATCGTACGCGTAGTCCTCGTCGTAGTCACGCTCGGGGTCCTGCTCGGCGGCGAGCGTCGCGCGCGTCAGGCGGTTGGAGTTCCGGTCGTAGGTGTGCTCGACCTTGTCGATGGCGGTCGAGGAAGAGTTCTCCCAGATCTGCGTCTGGATGCGGCCGAAGTAATCGAGGCCGTCGTGGCCGCCCGAGTCACCGGTATCGTACGTGAGCGTCACGCCGTTGCCATGACCGACCTCGACGATCCAGCCCGCTCCGATGTAGCTGTACGTGGCGTGGGTAGTGGTTCCGCTGGTGATGCTGCTGACGCGGGAGAGCTGCGAGTCGATGCCGCCCGCGTACCCGTACTGGACCGTCCGTCCGTCGGGATAGGTCACTTCCTGAAGCATCTCAGCGGTCGGGCCGGTCTCACCGTACTCGTATTCGACGTTCGCGGTGCTGCCGTCGACTACGTCGAGGTGCGACTGGTTCTCGACCTCCACGTGGCCCCAGCCGTCGTAGTCGAACGTGATCTGGTCCTTGACGCAGTCGGTGTTGTCGGGATTGTCGGTCTCGTTGCCGTGACTGGTGATCTTCACGAGACGGCCGAGATCGTCGTAAGCGCGGGTGATGGAGCGGACGGACACGTCAGTGCCGCTGCCGCAGGAGGTGATCTTGTCGGCCTGAAGGCGGCTCATGTCGTCGTAGACGTACTCGTGCACAGTGCCGCGCTGGTCGGTGAAGGTCTTCCTGGAGCTGTCGTTGTGGTAGCTGTAGCTGACGCGCCTGTCGGCCGGGTCGCCGTCACCGGGATACAGCACGTCGACGAGCAGATCCTTCCGCTTCGGACCGCTGGCGCCGTCGGAGTACGTGTAGGTTGTAGTCTGGTTGTCGTCGGTGTCTCCGCCGGCGTCCGGGTCCACGGCGATCTGCTCGTGAAGCAGCCCCGCGCCGGTGTACGTGTATCTGGTGATGCGGCACTCGTCGGGCTTGCGCTGCTTCGGCGAGCTGTAATCCTCTTCGCCGCCGTTCCAGTAGCACGACCCGGGCTTGTAGTTCTCGATGACGTACGCCACGCGATCGGTCTCGCCCTCGTAGACGGTCTTGGTGACAACGTTCTTGTTGTCCGTGGTGGTGGAGACACGGCCGAGCGCGTCGTAGCCGGTCTCGCTGACGATGTACTTGTGGCCGACCTGGCTTCCGGGGTCGCCGTTCGGGTCAGGGCCGCCGCAACTGTAGTCTTGAACGCCGACCATCTCGGGGTCGAAATCGCTCTCTATGCTCTCGATGGGCGTCCCGTCATCGTTGGTGCCGTAATCGACGGTCTTCACGATGCGCCCAAGGGCGTCGTACCACGTGGCCACATAGGTCGTGCGAGTGCTGCTACCATCGTACTGCCCCATCGTGGTCAGGTAGAGCCGCCCGGCGGTGTCCCGCGTGTAGACGGTCTTCTCGATGTCCGTGCTGCTGGCGACGAGGCGTTCCTCCGTAACCTCGCCGGCGAGGTTGTAGGTGGTCTCGCGGTAGCTGCCGGCGGGGCTGGTGACCTTGTCGAGGCGTCCGAGCTGATCGTAGCCGTAGGCGGTCATCTGGCCGGCGCCGCAGGAGCCGCCCTCCACGTGGTAAACGTACGTCTCCTTCAGGCGGGCCCCGTCGTAGCACGTCATGTTCCTGGCCAGCAGCGTGTCGCCGCTGCTGCACGTGTCGGCTTTCGTCGCGCGGCCGAGGGCATCGAACGTCGTCTCTGTTCTCGTCCCGTCCGGCGCGATGGTCCTGTGCTGGAGCCCCTCATCATTGTACTCATATCTCGTGAGTGCGAAGTCGTCCTCCTCGCTCGTGGCCTTGAGCGACTCGGTGCCGGTGACGCGGAAGTGATCCACACCGCAGCCATCGAACGTCGTGTCGTAGTAGACCTTGTACGTCATGATCGTGTTCCCGGGCCCGCTGCCCTCGCTGATGGATGCCAGCCGACCGTCCCCGTTCTCCTTGTACTCGTACTCCTTGGCGTAGAAGCACGTGCCGCTCTTGGACTCTTCGCGGTCGTATTCGCCGACCACCATCCCTGCGCCGTTGTAGCAGGTCTCGTGGTAGATATCGTCCGGCCCCAGCACTCCCGTGACCTGGCCGATCGTGTCGTAGTCGTAGGTGGTCACGCGTTCCTCGCCGGACCCTTCGCCGGCCTTGACGCCGTATTCGGTGGTATTCGTCACGCGGGCGCGGTCGTCGTAGCACGTCGTGTTCTTCGCCAGCAGCGTGGTGGTGGCAACGGGCAGGTCGCCGTTATCGTCCTGGTACGTCTTGACCTCCTCGACCCAGCCGAGGTTATTCGGCGTCAGGATGGTGCCGACCTTGTCCGGGGCCAGCGTCTGCTCGAGGCGGTTGCGCCAGTCGTACTTCATCTTGGTGACATAGCAGGTGGTCGCAGTGGTGTACTCCTTGTACCGGGTCACGTTCCCGTCGCCGACGCCGCCGCCGTCATACTGGTTCTCGCTGAGGAGATCGAGGCTCACTTCTGAATCGCCCATGGATGTCTTGATCGGCCGATCCAGTCCGTCGAACTCGAACCTGGTGTAGATTCCGTTGGGGTCCATCACCTGCTGGAGCCTGCCCCGCTCATCGTACTTGTAGCACGTCTTAAGGTAGTCGCAGGGGCTTCCACAGTCGGGCCACAGATCGTCATACGTCAAGCTCAGCGTGTAAAAATCATGGACCTTCATCACGCGGCCGCCGCGATCGAGGTGCTCCCGCGTCAGGGAGCGCACCTCCTGGGTTCCCTGGTCCATGGTTCCCGAGTACACCACGCCTTTGCCGCGGTCGTACTTGTAGAACTCCATGGGATAGATATTGAGGGTCTTGGCGAAGCTGACCGTGACCTCGGAGCACGCGGCCGTATCGGAATACGCGTACTCCGCGACGAATCCGGTCGGGTAGGTGATCTTCTCGGGCCGGCCGAACTTGTCCGGCACAACAGTGGTCGTCAGATACATGCCTTCGTTGTCAATGATCTCCTCCGTGAGTGCCCCGGTCGGGTCGTCGTAGTCCCACGAATGGGTCTCCTCGTTGGCGTCCCGGAGGGATTCGAGGCGTCCGTACTTGTCGTAATCCCTGATGACGGTGGGGGCCGACGTTTCCTCACCGACCATCGGCAGCTTGACGGTGATCCGTGTCGGCAGCTTGTTCTCCCACTCCACGTAGTCATAGTCGGTGACGATGGGCCCGGTCTCGTTCGGGTTGCGGTAGACGGTTTCCGTGTCCACGAGGACCAGGCCGTGGTCGTATCCGTAGCTCAGCTCGAGCTCGGTGGCCTTTTCGCTCGTCTCGCCGTCGCCCTGGGAAACCCAGACCTTCTTCAGGTATCCATCTTCCGTGCCGCATGTGTAGTAGTCGTAGTGCCGGATCAGCCCGGAAAAATCGTACAGGCCGTCGTAGTTGCCTCCCGATAGACAGAGCAGATCCGGATTCGTAGCACAGAATGCCTCGACGGCGGAGGGATTGGCCGTCAGGACGACGCGCCCGGACTCGTCGTACTGGTTGAATACGTGCCATACGCCGGAGCTGGGATTCGTGGGGTCTGGGTCTGTGGCGGTCAGCATCACCTGGCCCGCGAAGTTGGTATAGACCGTATTCTCCGTGCCGAGGGGCTGCGTCTCCACCGTCTCGTGCCGCCAGATGTTGAAGCCGACGGCGGGTGTGTTGCAGGAGTCGTAGGTGTACTCGAATCTGCCGGCCGTGTCGTCGTTTACGCCCTCGCTGGCGCCGGCGCCCTGGATCCACTGCTTCTCGACGCGGCCGTCATCTTGGTGATAGTCGAAGCGAAACGCGGCGTAGGAGTCCAGGCTGGACGAAGTGGTGCGGGGATCGCCCACGCCCTCACAGGCCCGTTGGTACGAGTCCGGCTCGATGACGAGAGCCATCCGGCTGGGATACCTGGGGTTGTGCTTTTCCTTGTAGCGGTAGTACGTCGTGTCGACGGCGTTGCCGTCGTCGCCCTCGCGAGGACCGTAGAAGACGGTTGCGGCTCTCAGATCGCCGTGGTTGCCGTTCGTGTCATTCTCCCCGGAGGTGTCCTTGCCGTAGTAGTCGTAGGAGGCCACGCCGACGATCAGCCAGTTGGGGGCGACCTTGCGCTTGAGCGCCACGCTCTTGAGGAGGCCCTTGGTGCAACTGCCCTCCTCGGTGTCGTACTCATAGACGAAGATCTCGTCTCCCGCAGCACGGCTGACGCATTTGATTCGGCCGTCATCGTCCCGGACCGTCACGCTGGTGGGGTTGTTGGCCGGGTCGGTGAAGCTCTTGAACGACCCGCGCTGGAGGACGGGCAGGGAGCTGGAGAAGTTGTGGAACTCCCATTTGCTGCCGCCCGCTTCGGTCAGGCAGTAGCTGCCGGATTGGTTCAGCACGGTCTTGGTGTCGAAGCGAGCGACGTAGCTGCCGTTGGTCCTGCGGTCGAAGTACAACGACTGGCCTCCCCGGACGACCACAATGCCTCCGCCGGCCGGGACCAACTGCGGAAGGTTGGCCGTAAAGCCGTTGCCGTTGACGCCGTTGAAGTCGAAGGCCAGTTGATCCGTGAAGGTCCGCGTCTGGCCCCATGGGCCGCTGTAGCCGCCGGAGATCAGGTCCGACCACGAGAGCGTCACCTTGCCGTCGGAGTACCGCACGGCGCCGGAGTAACCGTTCGCGTTGGTGTCCCCAAGGGCCGTGACCCGCACGGCGTCCAGGAGGATCGGGTGAGCCCCGTAGGAGCCGGACTCCTTGTAAGACAGGTACGCTTCGATCTTCCCGTCTCCGAGCTTCTCGCTCGGCTGGACCGCCTCCAGATACAGCGTGATCTTCGTCTGGCCGCTGTCTGTCGCCCCGAGTTCCTCCAGCGTATAGTACGTGTCCGGCGTCACGTAGTTGCCTCCGTTATCCGCAGAGTCCGGGTCGCGGGATGAACCGCTCCAGCACGTCCACAGCCGCAGGACGCCGTCGGAAGGCAGTTCGTAGCCCACGTTCTCCGTGCCTGACACTCTGGACAGATCGCAGGGATCCGACCCCTTGTATGAGAAGGAGAACTTCACCTCGTCCTTGTCCACCCAGGAGGGAATCTCGAAGTCGATGGGGACCATGGCCTCCTCGAGGTTGCCGTCGTCATCGGTGCACGAGGAATCCCAGTCGAAGCCGTCGGCGAAGTCGGGCAGCCCGTCGCCGTCCTTGTCCCCGTTGTTCACGAGGATGATCTTGCCGGGCCGGGTGGCCGTGTCCTCGATCCGGTCTTGGTCCTCCGTCCGTAGTGTGGAGCACGTGCCGCAGGTGTTCTCCGAGTCGATGTCCACGTCCCCCGCCCCCGTCTTCACGAGGACGGTGTCCACCGACTGGAAGTCCATCGGCCCGCGGCCGTCCGGATCGACCTTCACGGTGATGCGGTGATCGGGTTTGCTGGCGTAGTAGCTGCAACTGCCGTCGTAATCGTCCCGGACGGCCTCCAGATAGAGGGTGACCGTGCGATTCGTGGGGCTGAAGCCCAGGGCCTCCAAGTCTTCCAGCTCGTAGTAGTCCTTCAGATGAACGGGATCGTCCTCTGTGATATCGCAGGCGCAGGTCTCGGGGAAGGTCGGCGGCACGTAGAAGCCCCTCTCCGTGACGGTGCCGGGGTCGTAGACCGGACGGGCCGAGCGCTTGTTGTCATTTGACGCCCCGTCGGCACGGGTCCAGAGGCGCAGGTAGCCGGCGTCGGCGTCGAAGCTCCCGTCGGCCTTCTGGCCCGGAAGACGGTAGACGTACGGGTCCCACCGCGTCCCGAGGCCGGTGACCTCGATCGCGGCCGGGTCCGAGGCCTCGTACTCGATCTTGACCCGCGCCTTGTCCAGGTCGAGCGACGCCGGCAGCGTGATCTCCACGGGGGTGAGAAGCTTGTCGACGTCGGACGTGGCGACGCCGTCGACCTCCAGGAAGACGTGGTCGTCATCCGTGCTCTCGTGATATTCGCTGTCCACCACCTCGTCGCGGTTGAAGCCGTCCGCGAAATCGGGAATGCCGTCCTCGTCCAGATCGCCGTCATTGACCGGGACGATCATGCCGGGCCGCGTTACTTCTGTGTAGGTGTCAATACAGGTGCAAGAGTCGTTGTTCTCGATCTGGTCTTCCTGCTCGTCGTCCATGCTGGCACCGTTGCTCGAGTCGACGTCGAGGTCCGTCTCGACGGCCGACACCTTCACCGAGAAGGACGGGTCGCACGAGCCGTCGTCCCAGTTGACGTCCAGGTCGACACGGAAATCGATCTGTACGCCGGATGATCCGGTGTCGGCAACTCCCTCCAGGTAGAAGGACAGGCAGGGGGTGTCCTCGCTGAACCCCATCACCGTCAGATCACTGTAGGAGTACTCTCCCGGTCCGACGTAGTCGCCGGGATTCCCCTCGTCGAGGAAGGGGTTCTTGTCGCGCGCGGTACTCTCGCTGGAAGTGGAAGTCCACAGCCGAACGCTCCCATCGGAAACGGACCAGTAGTACGGGTCTTCCCGGGTGCCGGCTCCCGAGCGAGATACGTCGTCTGCGGGATCTGAATTGCAGTCCGAGGCATACGTGATGTGCAGCTTGTCGAGCCTCTCGGCAACATCACCAGGAAAGGCTACCTTGACCTCGACGAAGTCATCCCCGCAGGAGTTCTCGTTGTCCAAAGCCGGGACCGGGCCCGAGTCCTCGTCCAGGTCGTAGCCGTCGGCGAGGTCGACGACGCCGTCGTTGTCATCGTCGTCGTCGTTGACCGCAACCACCTCGTCGTTCGCGATGACCGAAAGATCAAGATACTCGGCAGTGACCCACCGGCCCGGACCGTCGCCGTCTGGATCAATGCGCAGCTCGATCCGGCCTGAACCGTGGCCCACGCCTTCCGCGTAGATCGTTCCCGACGCGGAGCCGTCGACGCCGAGGTCCTTGGCATCCAACGTGCCCTCGCAAGTATCGGAATAGCCACGAAGGTAGCCCGTCTTCTGCGGACGTGTGTCGGCCGGATCGATCGTGCGGCTCGAAGCATCGGAGCCACTCCACAGCCGCAGGATGCCCTCCGTGTCCGGATACGTGTACTCGCCACCGGCCATCGCCGGCATTTCCGGATCGACCTCGATCGGGTCCGACTCATCTCCGCTCTCCAGCTCGTAGTAGATCCGGAAGCGCGAGTTGTCACGACCGTCCCACGAAGAAAGCCCCAGCGTGAACGCCTCCAGGTCGTCTTCCGCTGCATCCGTGTCGATATAGGTGTCATTGTCCAACTCGTGCACGCCGTCGCTGGCCAAGATGCCATCGGCGTTGAAGCCGTCCCGGTCGTCGCGGATACCGTCGTTGTCGTCGTCGTCGTGGTTGATGCGTACGTACTCGTCGCCGCTGAGCGAGACGTCAAAGACCGCCACGGAGGTGGAGGCGACCTCCGTCCAGGTGTACGAGCTGCCGTTCCAGCGCCCGACCTCGAAGTCGATCTCCGCGCAGGAGAACGCGTCGATCCCCTCCAGGTAGAACGTCCCCACCTTGTCGAACGAAGCTTCATAGGAGCATGCGAAACCCAACTCGCTGAGCTCAAACTCCCCACAGCCTCCATCCGCATCCGGGACGAAATCCCCGCCCGTACCGGTCGTCCGCGTGACGGCGCCGTCCTTCTTCCAGATTCGCATGGTGCCGCTGGCCGGCTCATGGACCTGACAGGAGCAGGTGGGGAGCTCCACTTTGTCCGGATCCGACGAGCTGTACTGAAAGCGGACCTTGTCCGGGTGCTCTACACAGGTATCCAGGCCGCCCAATCGGACCTTGAATCTGACGAAGTTCCCTTCTCCCGTGATCCCCGAATCGTCGAAGTCCACGTCCGGGTCCAGATCGTAGCCGTCGGCGAAATCCGGGATCATGTCCCCGTCATCGTCGTTGTCGTTCACAATGACGTACTCGTCGTCCGTGAGGATGATGGCCGAGATGTCGTGGTCGGGGGCAGGAGGGGCACAGGTGACAACGCTGGTCGACCCCACCCAGCAGCTGTAGCACGTCTGCTCGTCAACGGTCGTGTACGCTGCGATCCTCGTCGACCCTGAATCATGGTCGAATTCGCAGCTCTGATAGCGCAGGTCGCCGGTGTCTTCGACGTCCGCCACTTTTACCCAGACGGTGCCTGTGTATCTCCGGATCTCGTAGCCTTCCGCGCCGGCAACACGGTCCCAGTATAGCGTCCTCTCATCGGCGGTTTGGCCATCCTCGTCCGAGTGGTAGACGTTCGCAGGAGCCTCGGGAGGGTTGTACTCCGCGGGGATGGTTGCCGCGGCGGCCCGCGACGGCGGACCTTCCTTGTCAGGATCAGTGCCCTGCACGTCCTCAACCGCCGTGACGTAGTAGCAGTACTTGGTGCCAGGCGACAGGTTCTCGCTGTCCGTGTCCGTGTACGAACTGGCGTCATGCAGTCCCACGATCTTTGCCCACGAACCGTCGGCCGGGCGGCGGTAGATGTTGTACTCGCAGCCCTCGACGCTCGTCCACTCGAGCACGACGGAAGGGCCTTCCCCGTGCTCGGCAGTCAGGTCGGTGGGGGCGGGGGGATAGGTCTTTTCCGCCTCGACCTCGGCTGTACTCTTCCCCTTTTTGCTGACCGCGACCACCCGGTAGATATACTTATAGGTAACCTCACCGCTCGGATCGATCCAATAGTCTTCCCAGGTGTTCAGGTACCCAGGTTCCTCCGGAACAGCCACGTATCTCTCAAACAGCGCCGGCTCCGCGGTCGTGCCGCGATACACGTGGTATTGCTCGGCCCAGGTGACGGTGCCCCACGACAGGGCGACCTTGTTCAGCGAAACTTCGGCCACGAGTGTGGGGGCCTCCAGAGATGGTTCGCTTTCAACATCCGTGTCCTCGCCCTCGATGTGGATCGTCTTGAAGGCCTTGATCGTGTAGATGTACTCCTTGTCCCGGTCCAGGCTGCTGTCGGTATCGGTGTAGAAGCATTCGGACGCCTCGCCAATCTCCTGATCTTCCCCTTCATCCACCTTCCGATAAACGTAGTACCCGCTGGCCCCTGGGGACCCCGTCCATGTCAACTCGATCTCGTTGGCCGACGTCCACCTGGCCTCCACGTCTGAGGGCGCCGTGGGCAGAGTGGTGACGGATACCTCGGCGTGGTAGCTCTCCAGGTCCACGTTGGCCTCGGCGTCGTCGCTACCGACAGCGGTGACGCGGTAACCGTACGGAGTGTTGGCTTCCAGGCCTTTGTCAGTACAGGAACAACTCTCCAGGCCGTAGGTCAGCAGGTCGAATGCGCTCGTACCCACCTGGCGGTAGACGTTGTAGCTTTCCGCGCCCTCCACGTCCTGCCATTCCAACTCCACCTCGTGACTCTCTTCATAGCCGGGCGTCGCCTCGAGGCCCTCCGGGGTCCCGATGCTCAGCAGGAGCCGTGGTTCCATCATCTCCAGCCCGTGCCAGTTCCATAAGGGCTCGTAGGCGGACTGGCCGTCAATAAGCCCCGCAAGATTGCCGATGACACGCTGGAACCGATCCCACACCGCTTGCCTGTCCATGACCTGCCCTTTCCCTGCATAGACCTACATGCAGGCAGACCCCGAAACGCCAAGTGCGTCGAACGAGCTTCGGTCCCGCTGATGGGGGACCGCGGAGAAACACGAACTCCCCGTCAGCCCTAACAAATCACCCCAACAGAGCACCGCGCCCGCTTGTCACCCGGCACTATGCTCACGACAAGCTGACCCATACACGGACCCAGAAGGGATGTCAAGCGAGAAATATTGTAGAACCGGCAGGGCCCCTGCCGCGAGACTCAGAGGTGATACCAGACCGCGGCGGACCGTTTGGGCCGGCGGCGATCATCGTCGGTCATGAGCGGTCCAGCCGGCGCGGACCACGCTGAAGCCGGCCGCAAGCGCCTTGTTTCGGAAGTAGTTGCATACGCAGGACTTCTCGACGGTCCCGTCGCGCCCGAGGATCCGCTTGAACCACGGCGGCTTGATTGCCTCGAGAACCTTGCGGTCGCATCGCCAGAGACCGGCGTGCATCGCGTTGGGATCTTCCCAGGACTGGTTGTTGTCGATGTCGTACTCACAGGCCACCAGCGGCCCATCGGCCTGCAGGAACGGTTCGGTTCGCCTGCTGGGACGGATGTCCCGATCGGCGAAGATGAAGTGGTGGCACTTGCTGGGCAGCGCCAACTCCCGGACGGCCGAGTTGTAGGCGCATTCCACGAATCGCTTGCTGTACCACCGGATCTGACGGAGCTTGTGCGTCATGCCCCAGATAATCAGCTCCGGCGCAACCATTCTGTCCGGCCAGGCGGCGATCAGCAGCATAGTTTTCGAGGGTATGACGGCCATGCGTGCACCTCCTTCCATCGATCAGACGAAGACGGACATGGCCAACAGCGGCCATCGGATGGCGATCACTCTGTATTGTGGCCCGGTTCGATCTCTCGTGTCAAGCGCGGCAAGAGTGACAGAAGGCAAGAGGAGCGCAAGCCCAATCGGTCGGTCAGGCGCCTGAGCCCGGGGGGGTGTCCCTCCCGAAACCTCCGCCCTCGTTAGATCCAAAGCACTTGCGTCTATCGCCATGGCTCGCCGCCCGTGGTAGGATGCCGCCTTCCAGGGGATCGACGGAGGCGCAAGCATGGGCATCATCCAGACAGTCTTGGCTTTCCTCAGAACCCTCCACAGCCGCTTTGAGGGCGGGCACTGGAACATTTACACGGTCGCCCCGGACGGGACGGACAAGACCCTCGTCACTGCGAGCGACGGTGACGATTACGGTGCAGGTTTCTTGGCAGATGGAATAATCGCCTGCCGGACGAACCGGAACGGCAACCAGGACATCTACACTGCCGTTCCGGAACCCGCCACCCTGTCGCCACTGGCCCTCGGCGGGCTGGGAGCACTAATCCGTCGGCGGCGCAGGCAGCCTGCTATTCATACGGCCGGCGGCACTCATGGAGCGGCGATCTCGGAGGATCGCCGCTCCCACCCAATTGATGACGGGCATGCTGATTCGGGCCTCGGCAAATGGTCCCATGCACGGGCGGCCAGCCAAGCAGACGTAGCGACCGGTGGGGGCTCATCACAACTCGATCCGACAGGGCGACGGGAGCCGCAGCGGATTCGGAATCCGTTCGTGCGGACAGCGAAGGCTCTGCAAGGGAAGTACTTGCGGATCGTGGGTCGTGAGCTTGTCATTCTGCTTGTCGTCTCCGCACAAGAACAGACCCATCCAGCCTCCCCCGACAAGCCAACTACTCGGGCTCGTTCAAGGTCCGCACATGGCCGCTCGTGGTGGACGGCCGACCGTGCCGGCGGCGAGTCGGGAGGCTCTATGTGCCGCCCGGTGCGAAGTACTTCGGCTGCCGGCACTGCTACGACCTGACGTATCGGTCCTGCCAGGAAAGCCACAAGTTCGATGCCATGCACGCCTGGGTCGGCAAGTGGGATTGCGCCCGGGGGCCGTCAGAAAGCTCCTTGCTGGCAGGCCCTAGGGGCCGCCGGCCGGTTGAGACCAGCCTATAGCCTGCCGATGGGGAGGCCATCGTTCGTGTTTCGGGGGTCTTTGGTCTTGTGTTTCCTCATTGGCGCAGTAGCATACATGGGCGGCGCCAGGGAACGGGGTAGTCAAACCGGGGCCGCTGACTCGTAGGAGTCACCATGGCGGAGAGAGGAACGGGAGATCGCGCGGGTTCGTTTCTGTCTGACGTTGAGCTTCGGCCGCTACGCCTCCAAGAGGGGCGGGGGCTTGAGCCGGTGGGACTGGCGCTGGGCCAGGGCGGCGGGGCGCTGGAGGTGGCCGTCATGCAGGCGGCCCGGAAGCCCGCTCAAGCGACCATGCGGGCCGTCTGGAAGGCCCGTCACGGTGGGCGGGCCGTGCCACTGCTGCTCGTCGCCCTGTACGATGATAAGGCCGCCCTTTGCGGCCCCAGCGGCGAAGAGCCGCCCGTTTACCTCGACAGGGACCGGGGCCAGGTGGAGCGGCTGTGTCTCGCCGCTTTGGCCGAGCCGGACCGGCACGCGGCGGCGCGCTTCCTCAAGTCCGTCGTGCCGGAGATCGAATCGCCCCTGCCCGGCCTCCGGAACGAGGGCCTCTTCGCCACGCACGAGCTTTCCCACGGCGTCCCTGCCCGGCGCGACTGGCCGACGGCCCAACAGCGCGCGGCTGGTCTGCTGGGCCTTCGCGGCCGGCAACTCCTTGAGGCGCTGGGCTACCAGATCGAGGAACTCCCCGGTCCGGCGTCCATCCTCCGTGTCGGGCAGAAGAAGACGGCCGTGGCCGTCTTCCTGGACCGCCACGAGGCCACCGACGTGGCCTCCGCCCGCTTCGGCGGCGTCTCGCCCATCTCCTACGCCCTGGCGAAAGCCGACGCGGAGAACCTGCCCTACGTCTTTGTGAACCACGGGCCGGCGCTGCGCATCTACCCCACGGCCGCGGGTGTCGGCACGGGCCGGCGCGGCCGGACGGAGACCTTCATCGAGGTCCACCTGGACCTGCTGCCTGCCGACAGCGCGGCCTACCTGTGGCTGCTGTTCTCGGGCGACGCCCTGGCCAAGGGGGGCTCGTTCGGCGAAATCCTGAGCACCTCATCAGACTACGCGGCCGACCTCGGCGAGCGTCTGCGTGAGCGGGTCTACGGGGCGGTCGTGCCGAACCTCGCCATGGCCATCGTCCAGGCCCGGGCGATCAAGAAGCCCACTGCGCAGGACCTGGCCGTCACGTATGAGATGACGCTGACGGTCCTGTTCCGGCTTCTCTTCATCGCCTATGCCGAAGATAAGGAGCTTCTGCCGTACCGGACGAACGACCTGTACCGCCGCCGGTCGCTGAAGG
>CAYRVX010000041.1:0-52758 GCA_964427875.1 uncultured Planctomycetaceae bacterium | reverse complement strand
GCGCGCTGCCCGATGGCTCGTCTGCGATGGTGATGGCCGTCGTCGCGGGGGCGGCGCCCGCGCATCGTGGATATGGGCGTTGGAGCGTATCGCCGCCAACGAGGTCGCCAACCGTCCCGGCCGGATCGAGCCCCGCGTGGTGAAACCTCGACGACACAGCTACCCGCTGATGGACCGTCCGCGGCGGGTTCGCATCCCACCCTCGCGGGGATCGAGGCGCGCATGAAGGCGCCCGGCCTGACGTTCGGCCGGGCGCCTCAACATGGTCAACGGAGAGGGTGGGATTCGAACCCACGGAACCCGAAGGTTCACCGGTTTTCGAAACCGGCCCATTCAGCCGCTCTGGCACCTCTCCGAACGCCGTCTCTGCGAAGCCAATGTCGAATTGTAGGCGGCGGAGCGGCTTGCTGCAACCTCCCCGGGGGAGAAAGCGTGGAAACTGTCCTTGTGGCACCAGGGGCCCAGGCTTACAATACAAGTAAGTGCGGAGCGTGCACTATTTCGGCCGCCACAAACAGGCGGAGGATGCGTTGGAGATAGTGACAGGACGAAGGTGTGAGTGTGCGCCAGCCGACGAGGCTTAGCGATGGCTAAGGCGAACATCTTTGCGGCGACGGTCGAGCATTTTCTCGGGCCCATTCTGCCCTTCATGAACGACCCTTCCGTTGCCGAGATCATGATCAACGCGTTTGACGATATCTATGTCGAGCGGGAAGGAGAGCTCGTCAAGACCGACGCGAGCTTCGAGGACGAGGGCGCGTTCATGGCGGCCGTCAACAACGTGCTGCAATATACCGGCAAGCGGTTGACGGTTGAGCATCCGCTGATCGATTCCCGCCTGCCCGACGGCAGCAGAGTCCACGTGATTCTCTATCCGCTCTGCCGGACCAGCACGTGCATGACCATCCGGAAGTTCGCCAAGGTCATGTTCGACGCGGACCATCTGGTCGAGTTGGGTTCCTGGACCGAGGAGGTTCGCGAGTACCTCCAGATGTGTGTGCTGGCCGAGAAGAACATCCTGGTGGCCGGCGGCACTTCCAGCGGGAAGACGTGTCTGCTGAACGTCCTGAGTGCGTTCATACCGGCCCATCAGCGGATCGTGGTCATCGAGGACTCGGCCGAGCTGGCGCTTCAGCAGGATCACGTGATTTCGCTGGAGTCGCGTCCGCCGGACCGCTGGGGCCGGGGTTACGTGGGCATTCGGGAGCTGTTCCGCTCCTCCCTGCGCCTTCGCCCGGACCGGATCATCATCGGCGAGTGCCGGGGGGGCGAGGCACTGGACATGGTCCAGGCGATGACCAGCGGCCACGCTGGCAGCATGTCCACGCTGCACGCCAACATGGCGATGGACGCGCTGAACCGGCTGGAGACGCTGGCCATGATGAGCAAGATCGACCTGCCGCTTCACGCGCTTCGGGCTCAGGTTGCCTCGGCGATCGATGTGATCGTGCAGATGACGCGGTTTCCGGACGGCCGGAGGGGCCTGACGGCGATCGCGGAAGTCCTGCCGCTGTCGGACGACGGGCACTACGGCTTGGCGGACATCTTCACGTACAAGCTCACGGAAGGTGGCAGGGACGGCGTGGGCGAGCTGGTTTGGACCGGCAGGAAATCCAAGTTCCGCGAAGAGCCCAAATTGCGCATCCTCAGCGACCGATGGACCTTCACCAAGAAGCTCTTCGATGCCGATGAATAGGAATGGAACAGGACGGCGGACCATGAGCCATCTGCTGGCGAGCCTGCGGCGAATGGCCGGCGACGAGACCGGCCAGACCACCATCGAATGGGCGCTGCTCATCGCAGTGGTCGGGCTGCCGGCGATCACCGTCTTCGGGTGGCTCCTGGCCATTCTGGCGGAAAACTACCGTATGGTGACGTTTCTGGAGTTGCTTCCGTTTCCGTGAGGAGTCAGCGCGGACGGGAGCCTGATCTGAGGCACCTGACTCAAGGGTGATTGAGATGCTGAAGTGGATCGGCGGAAAGCTGAAGGCCTTGCACTCGGATGAACAGGGCGCCGACATGGTCGAGTATGTCCTGATTGTGGCGGCCATCGCGCTTCCCCTGCTGGCCGTGATCATCTGGTTCTGGAAGGACATCTCCAGGTGGGTCGGCGAGGCCTACACCGAGATTCGAGGCGAGGGCTACGAAGGCACCGACCCGCGCGGCAGCTTCTAAGGCGAGCGTGACGTTTCGGCGGGCCCGCGGAGTGGCGAGGCCGGCGCGGACCGTGGAGAATCCATGCTCGCGCAGAGTGCGGCGTGGTGGGCCTACTGGCCCTATTATGTGTTGGCCGTGATGCTCTTGACGGCGTCGCTTACCGACGTTCGCCAAGGCAGGATCCCTAACTGGATCACGTATCCGAGTGTCCTGGCGGGGCTGGCCGGCCACACGATCGTCGGGGGGCTGACGGGTCGCGGGCCGTTGGAGCTCGGCCTCGCCGGGTCGGCAGGGGGCCTGGCTGTGGGCTTCCTGCCCCTGATGGTGGCGTGGCTGGCCGGCGGCATCGGCGGCGGGGACGCGAAGGTCATGGGCGCGGTGGGGGCCCTGACCGGTTGGCGGTTCACGCTGGCGGCGATGCTGTACGGCTTCTTCGTGGCGGCGATGATGGCCGTGATCGTCATGATAAGGAAGAAGACGACCCGCCGGACGCTGGGTCGGATCTGGCGGTTCCTGGTGCTGCTGTTCACCCCAGGCCCCACGGTGGACCCGGCGGCGAAGACCAGCGCGAAGATCCCATTCGGCTTGGCGCTCTGCATCGGCGCGGCGTTGGCGATGATTGAGGTCCTGTGGCGCGGACCGGTGGCAAAGAAACTCCTGTTAGGGTGGTGAGCCGATGAAGGAACGCGGCAGAGATGGCGACAGCGGGGCCCGGGCCGGCCGGTGGTGGCCTGCGGCGGCGGGGGCGGGGCTGTTGGCCGCGGCGGTGCTGGCCGGCGCGTGGGGGCTGCTGTACCTGGCCGGGGGGCACTATGCGTGGCTCCTGCGGGCCGTCACCAGCAGGCTCTTCTTGTTCTGCGCGGCGCTGCTGGTGGTGTGCGGGTCGATCTTCGCCGCCCTGGCGGCGATCCTCTGGCAGGCGGGCAGGCCGCACCGCGTCCGGCAAAGGAGCCAGGAGGGCGAGGCCATCATTGAGTTCGCCCTCGCCCTGCCGTTCATGCTGCTGCTGAGCCTGGTGATGGCGCAGACGTCGCTGGTGATGGTCGGCAACGTGTGCGTTCACTACTCGGCGTTCTGCGCCGCCCGCGCGGCGGCCGTGACGATCCCGAGGGATTACGGCGTCAACGAGCCGCGCAACTACCTCAAGGACAACACCGACGCGTCGGGCAAGCTTCACCGGCTGAAGATGGCTGCGGCGTGGGCCGTGATGCCGGTCTCCTGCGGCAGCGAGGATGTCCCCCCCGCGGGCGACTCGCTGCCCAACGGGGTGTCGCGGTTCTTTTCGGTCCAGGGCCTGGAGCCGCCGGCTTGGGCGGACGAGCGCCTGGCCAGAAAGCTCGGCTACGCCATCGATCACACCGAGGTGTCGATCCTGCCGCCGGAGGTGGACGAGGACGACGACGACGAGCTCTACGACGAGCACGAGGACCTCCGAGTGACGGTGCGGCACACGCTGTACCTGGGGATACCGACGGCGGCCAAGCTGTTCGCAATGTTCCCCGGCGGGGTCGAGCTGGATTTCGGCGAGGGCGAGTACGGAACGGTCATCACCGCGTCGTGCAGCCTGCCCAACGAAGGCGTGCAGGATTACGTAGACATTGAGACCTTTCCCCCCGAGCAACAGTGACGAGTCCGGAAAGGCGTCGGGAGGCGAGCGGGAAGAATAGATGGCGGAAGAGCGGACAGCGCAGGCCGGCATTGGGCTGCCGAAGGGCGCCAAGGTCGGCAAGTACGAGATCGTCGAACGCCTCGGAATGGGCGGGCAGGCGATCGTCTACAAGGCCCACGATCCGCTGCTCGACCGCTTCGTGGCGATGAAGCAGATCTCCTCGCACCTCGCCGGCGACGAGAAGTTCCTCGAACGGTTCCGCAGGGAGGCGCAGATCCTGGCCAAGCTGGGCAACGAGCAGGAATCGATCGTCACCATTCACGAGCTGATCGAGGAGGAACGGGGCCTGTTCATCGTGATGGAGTACCTCGCGGGCCACAGCCTGGAGGCGGTGCTGGAGGACACCAGCGGCCCGTCGGAGCCGAAGGCGACGCTTCAGATCATCTGGCGGCTGGCGGGCGCGCTTCACGCGGTGCACGCGGCCGGCATCATCCACCGCGACCTCAAGCCCTCGAACATCATCATTGGAGAGGGCCTGCGCGCGAAGATCACGGACTTCGGGGTGGCCGCCAGCATCTCGGGGCAGACGTCGATGATTCTGGGGACGACGAGGTACATGGCCCCGGAGCTGTTCGAGGGGGATCGCGCCGTGGACGGGCGGGCGGACGAGTACTCGTTGGGCTTCATCGCCTACGAGATGCTGGCCGGGCGGCCGAAGTTCAATGAGATCTTCGCCGACGTCGTCCGCGACAAACACAGCGAGGCGCTTCGGTGGATGAAGTGGCACGGCAACGTGTCGGTGCACGCGCCGGAGCTGACGGAGGTCAACCCGGCCGTGCCTCCGGCGCTGTCGCTGATCATCGCGAAGATGATGCAGAAGGACGCCCAGAAGCGTTTCCAGAGCATGGAGCAGCTTGGCCGGGCGATCAAGATGGCGTTCTCGCCGCGTGCAAAGGGCGCGGCGCGCCAGGCGGTTCGGCGGCGCAAGGCCGCGGCGGCCGCGGCAGTGCCCGCCAAGGCGGGCCTGACCGCCGACGACAACGGCGCCCCCCTCGTGCCGCGAGACGAAGGCGACGAGCTGGAGCTGGCCGCCGGAGGCGCGGCCACCGCCCCCATCCCCTCGGCCAGAACCGGCAGGAAACTCCTCCTGTATCTCCTCATGCCGCTGGTGGTCCTGGGCGTGGTGTTCCTGGCCGGCTGGGGGATCTACAACGTCGTTCAGGAGAAGACCAGGGCCCGGAAGGTTTCCGAGACGGCGGCGGTGGCCTACAAGGCCGCCGAGGACGCCATGAGGGACGCGCTGCGCTCGTACGAGCGGAAGGAGTTCGAGACGGCCGCCAATAACTACAGGAAGGTCGGCCAGCGGTATCCGACTTCCGCGGAGGCGATCAGGGCGTGGGTCATGCTGCCCGTGGCCGAGGCCTATCTGGCCATGGCCGACGGGAAGTGGGAAGACGCCGTCGGCAAGGAGACCGAGGCGGGCTTGAGGATCAGGAAGATCCAGAAGGTCCGGTCCACCGAGGATCCCCTGTACCTGTGGGCACAAAAGGCCGCGGACTACGTGAAGAACTTCCGCGGCTACTACCTCGCCACCCGGACGTTCACCGAGGCGATGGATAAGGCCGACAAGGCCTTCGCGGGCCAGCAGTACGACGAGATCCGGCGCATCCTCAGGCAGCTCTCCGACGACGTGACGCTGACGGACGGCCAGGAGGCCCAGAGGAAGCAGTTCCTGGCCAAGGTCGACCTGACGGAGTTTAGAGGGAAGCTGCAAGCGCAGATCCAGAAGGCCGACGACCTGGTCAAGCAGGAGAAGTTCCTCGAAGCCGAGGAGGCCTACCAGATTGCCCAGGAGATGCTCCAGGGCGACCAGGCGCGGGTGCTGCCCGCCGATGAGGCCAAGTCCGTCGGCCGGAGTATCGCAACCAAACTGGGCCAGCTTGCCTCCAACCGCACCCTGCGCGACGCGCAGGCCGCGGTGGAGAAGGCCCGCGCTTCGGGCGACAAAAAGGCGCTGATCGTCGCCTTGCGGACGTTGCAGCGCATTCATCGGGACGAGAAGGCCAAGGAAAAGATCAAGGAGGAGATCAACGGCCTTCAGTCGGACATCTGCCTGGAGGCGGGGCGGGAATACAAGAAGCAGGGCAACATTCCCAAGGCCTACGAGGAGTTCAGGAAGGCCCTGGTGCACAACCCGAACAACAAGGAGGCCAAGGACGAGCTGGCGATGCTGGACCGCGCCAAGGAGCACGTGGCGTTGGTCTCCGCCGGCGACGCCAAGTTCGCGGCCGCCCAGTGGCCCGAGGCGCTGGAGGAATACGCCAAGGCCGCCAAGCTGAAGATAACCGACTCCCTGACGGCGAAGATGAAGGAATGCCGTTTCCGGATCGCGCTGGCCAAGGCGGACAAGCTGCGGGTGGAGGGGAAGTTCGCCGAGGCGGTTACGGCGTACGAGGTGGCGCGAAGGGAAAAGCCGTCCGCCGCGCTGATCGACGCCCGCCTGGCGGCAATGAGGGCGGACCAGAGCTACCGGAAGCTCATGGAGGAAGCCCAGGCCGCCCTCAAGCGGGAGCAGTGGGTCAGGGCCCGCGAGCTTGCCAATCAGGCCCTGAAGATCCGCAGCATCGCGGAGGCCAAGGCACTGGTCCTGGAGACGCGATACCAGGAGAACATGGCCCGGGGCAAGGAGGCGCTGGACCAGGGAGACTACAACGGCGCGTTAGGCTACTTCAAACTGGCCAAGGGCTTCAAGGACACCGAAGAGATCCAGAACCTGATCAAGCAGGCCGAGAAGAAGCTGAAAGGGGGCACGTAGAGCCATCAGGCACTCGGCCAAAGGATGGTGTGAAATGAGCCGTACGAGGCGTCAGACGGCTGTAGGCCCGAGGCGGCTTGCCGGCCGGAACGGGCGGCGACTTGGCCACGCCCGCCGCGGCGGGCAGGTGCTGATCATTACACTGATCGGCATGAGTCTGCTGGTCGGGTTGGTCTTCTACGTCTACAACGTGGGCGACCAGGTCAACCGCCGCCTGGAGATGCAGGGGGCGGCCGACGCCGTGGCCGTCACCGGCGCCGGCTGGATGGCCCGGAACATGAACGTCGTGGCCATGAACAACGTCGGCGAGACCAAGATGATCTCGCTGGTGCCCGTCCTGGACACACAGCCTCTGGCCTCGGCGATGGCGATGGAGGAGGTGGCCGCCTGGGAGCAGGCCCTGGCGGGCATCGTCAGCCAGGCGCGGATCGACCCGCAGGTCTCGCCGCAGACCGAGTTGTACCTCCGGGAAGGGATCGAGTCGCTCCGGGGGCGGATGGAGGTCCAGCGGGACATCCTCCATCCGTTCGCCCTGGCCATCAACAAGCCGAACTTCGACATGGAGACCATCACGCACTGGGCCAAGCCGGGCACTCCCGGCGCGCCGCCGCACGGCAAGCTGTGGCGTGCGGCCGTGACGATGGAGGAGTTCTCCCGCGCGGCCGTCCAGACCTGCGGCCTGCTGGCCCAGCAGCGGGCGGCCCGGATGGGGCGAAGGGACAGCGCCACGGCCGCCTTCCTCTCGCCGGTCCTGCCGGAGATGCCCGCTCGCCTGGGCGAGTACATGGACTTCCAGCCGCCGATCCGCGGCTATTGCAAGGTGGAGAGCGAGACGGCCACCATGCGCCCGACGGGCGGCAAGGGGGGCGCGATCCCGGATTTCGCGTATCCGCACCGCCTCGGCCCGTGGGCGCGGCTGCACCGATGGCGGGATTACGTCAGCACCTTTGTCGAGACCGGCAGGACGTGGGCCCCCGGCACCCCCGGCACGGGCCAGACGCGCGGCAGCCACGGCAACGTGAACGTCCAGGCCCGCAGGGTCGGGCGGTCCGCACGGAGCCCCAACGATCGCGGCCGCCCGGGCCATTGGCGACGCCAGGGCTACCACGAGCCCTTGGGCTACACGACGTACGGCCCGTACGAATGGGCCAAGCGGCACATCCACTGGTGGGCCCGCGGCACCAACCGGGACCCCGGCAAGCTGCGCGACACGTTCTACTACGCCTATCTCAGCAGGATCGGCGGCATCAAGCTCGACTACATGTTCCCCGCCGGCGGGATCGGGGAGGCCACACAGACCCAGGAAATCCACTATCCCAACTGGATCGTGAACTATCCCCTGTGCGTGCAGATCGGCGGGAACCCGGACAACCAGGTCACCTCCACGATGTACTACCTCGTCGAGATCGCCTCGAAGTACCCGGAGGGCTCCGGCGGCTTCATGACGCCCGGCACGTTCCGGACGAACGGCCAGTACCCGATTGCGATGTGGGCCAACGGCTGGCAGGACCCCAACTCCTGGGGGTTGCCCATGGTCTCGAACTACGTCTGGAAGGACAGCTACCAGTACGAGACGACGCAGGACCACGAACTGGGCATCCCGAAGGAGACGATCCCTCCCGGCGACCCGAACGGCCAGGTCGTCTGGCACCCCGTGTACATGTACGCGTGGTACATCTTCGGCGGCATCGACATCGGCGGGACGGTCGAGGTGTCGAACCCCGCCAACTGGGACCAGTTCGAGCGCCTGCCCGTGCCGATCCTGATCGACACCTCCACGGGCGACTACGGCGGCGACGATCCCGACGAGGGCTGGCGCCGCGAGCGGTTCATGTACCTGGGCGTGGCCCGCAAGCGGACCGAGGCGCCGGTCTGGCCGCAGCGGTTCAGCCACGTCAATCCGCTGGAAGGCATGCTGACGATCGCCCAGGCCAAGGTCTTCAACAACAAGAGCTGGGACCTCTGGACGCAGGACTGGCGCGTGCAGTTGGCGCCGGTCACCAAGCTGGGCCCGGAGTCGAATCCTGAGAGCTGGGCGGCCCGGCTGGCGGCTGACGTCCCCGACGCGGCCCAGGTGGACAGCGTCGAGACCGAGGAAGTGGAAACGGCTCATCAGTACCTTTCCTTCATGGACCCGGAAATGGCCCAGTTGTACCTGAATCACTGACGCCCCGGTGCGCCCGACGGCGGGCGAGGATTGAGACGCAAAATGCAAGCAGGAAGACCAAGACACGCTCGGGTTGCAGGATCCCGTGCTGTTCGGCGCGGCGTTCGGCGCCGGCGCGGGACGGCCCTGGTGGAACTGGCCATGTGCATTCCGCTGCTGGCGTCGGTCATTGCGCTGACGGCGTTCCTGGGCTGGGCGATGATGAACCAGCAGAACGTCAAGGCGGCCGCGAGGTACACGTCCTGGCGGCGCGTGTACGGCGGTTGGCCCCGGCGGAATCCCGATGACCCCAACGACGTGGACGACCCGAACCATCCGGGCCTCAACGTGCTGTTCTTCCGCGAGAAGGCCTCGTCGGTCCACGTCGACGGCGGCGGCGGGCACACCGACGAGTTCGAGCAGCTCATCGCCGCGGCGGGCAACCACAGTGATTATGCCGCCACCTTTGCCGATCAGCTCATCCTGCATCCCTTGCCGGACCGCGGCCACTTCCAGCATGCTCGGCGGGCCCGGGTCCGGGCCAACTTCCGCAGCGACATGGAGATGTTCAACCGGTACCAGGGGGCGATCCATTCCCACCATATCCGAGACGGGGTCGAATGGCGGCGCAGGCAGGCTGACTGCCGGCACGTGACCCGCGAGCAGTTCCTGGGGACGCTGGACGAGGTGCTGCTGGACGTTTCGGCGCCGGGCGACGGGATGGCCAAGATGATCCGCAGCCTATATCTGCATGGTTGGTGAGAACACCGGCCTGATGAAAACGGCTTCCGAGGAAAAGGGCGGTACCAGCCGGCAAAGCCGGGCCTGGAAGACCGCCTTGTGCCTGGGCCTGATGGTCCTGGGGGTGTTTGCGGCCTGGCTGGCGGCGAGGGTCGTCCGGTCCCGCCTGGAGTCATCGCGGGCCAGGGGCCGGAATGCGGCAATCTTCCCGGGACCGGCCACGCAGCCGCAGTGGCAGCCTGAGGACCGCATGGACGTGTTCTCCAAGCCCTTTGCGGCCGTGGGGCTGGCCCGGCTGGATGCCGACCCGGGGATGATTCCCCCGCCGGCCGGAGCCAAAATGCTTTACGCCTTCCAGCGCCGTCGGACCGATGAAACAGAGCAGCAGGCCCATTACGAGTTCTCCGGCTCGGACGACGAGGTCGCGGCCCACTACAGCGGTGTGCTCAAGGCGGAGGGCTTCCAGCTGCTGACCGACGCCGCGGACCCCACGGGCCGACGCGTGCTGGCGTTCGAGAAGGCGGGCGCGTACGCGACCGTTGGCTTGCGGACGAACCTGCAACGGGCAAAGTTAGTTATAATAGTATTGACGGTGGTTTCTCCGACGACGTCGAATCCGAAACAATGAGGTGACGGACCATGGCCGAGGAAGAACGCAACGGAGTTCGCAACGTCTGGCTCCTGTTCATCGCGCTGGGGCTGGGGATTATCGTCGTGGTGATCTACAACGTGCACATTTACCGGGTCCGGCAGGAAGGCCGCGGGCAGACCATCCGGCTGCTCCGCGTCACGCGAAACATGGAACCGGGCGACAAGATCGCCGCCGACGACCTCGTGGTCAAGCTCGTGCCCAAGCAGTACGAGACCAGCCTTGGCAACGTGGTGGACGCGGAGAACCTGGACTTCGCCATCGGCAACACGGTCAACCAGGTCATCGAGAAGGACCAGTGGCTGCTGTGGGGCCACATCACCAACGTGGACAAGTCCAGACCGGCGAACGTGATCGGCCGCGGCAAGGTGGCGGTTACCGTGCCGCTGGAGTCGGGGATGGTCCCCGGCGACATCCTCCGCCACAACGACCGGGTCAACCTCGTGGGGCTGCTGCCCGTCGGCGAGTCCCTCAAGACGTTCCGGATCACCGAGGGCGTCCGCGTGCTGGCCATTGGCGGACAGGGCCTCAAGCCCAACAGGTCCATCAGCAGGGCGCCCAAGGACCGGGCGGGAATGCGCTCCTACCGCAGCATCACCATCGAGGTCTCCCCGACGGTGTCCATCGAGCTGGCCAATGTGCTCACGCACGTCGCCGGCAGGTGCTGGGTGGAGCTGCTGAGCTCCAACGAGGACAAGAAGGCCGCCTACGGGCGGATCAACCCGCAGTTGAAGAAGCTGGCCGCCGCGCCGAGCCGCCCGATTCGCGGCGAGGTCGAGACCGTCGAGGGCTGGGAGTGACGAACGCCTCGCTGCCCCGCACGGCTCTCGACGGCGGGAGCATGGGACTTCAAGCGTGGAGATCTGGGTCTACAACCAGTACAGCGACCGGCGAGAGGTCGTGAAGGTCGCCGAAGAGAACATCACCATCGGGCGCGACGAGGGCAACTCCGTCACCCTGCGAAGCCCGTTCGTCTCCCGCCAGCACGCCCGCGTGCTATGGGAGTCCGGCAGCTACTTCCTCGAGTCGCTGGGCACCAACGGGACCTACGTCGCCAACAAGCTCGTCCCCTACAAGCAGCGCAGCAAGATCGACTACGGCGACGAGATCCGGATCGGCGAGTTCAGCCTCTACATGATGGAGCCGAGCGCCCGGCGCATCTCCGTCGCCGACAAGACGATCTCGCCCAGGAAGCGCGTCCTGCTGCTGGAACAGCAGATGCACGCCGAGCTGCTCGAGCGGATCAACCTCCGCGTCACGGGACAGACCGGCGTGGCCGACGAGAAGCTCCTCGCCCTGATCGAGCGGCACCTGTCACAGATCATCGACAGGGACTTCGAGCAGGTGGACGAGTCGATGGGAAAGTACCTCCTGGACGAGTTCTTCTGGCGGGGCGTGGTGACGGAGCTGGCCCGGCGGGCCACCGGCAAGCTGATGTACAGCTACGGCTTCGAGGACTCCGAAACGCTGGACAGCAAGCATGAGGAGACGATCGCCCGGCTCATCGGCGACATCGTGAGCTTCTTCCCGCTCCGCCTTCGCCCGCACACGCTCAAAGACGACGTCAACATGATCGAGCAGGACTGGAGCAACCAGGCGGAGCGCATCAGCGGGCGGATCACCCCCGAGCTGCGAGATTACATCTGCCGGAGGATGCTCTCGAAGGAGATCGAGGACGTCGTCGTGGGCTACGGGCCCCTCCAGGACCTGCTGGAGATGCCCAACGTCAACGAGATCATGGTCGTCGGCAAGGACCTGATCTACATCGAGAAGGAAGGCGCGATCCAGAACACCGGCAGGAGCTTCTTCTCCGAGGAGATCGTCAACAGCATCATCGAGCGTATCATCACGCCTATCGGGCGCCGGATCGACCGCTCCACGCCGCTGGTGGACGCCCGGCTGCCCGACGGCTCGCGCGTCAACGCCATCATCAACCCGCTGAGCCTCTCCGGCCCGACGCTCACCATCCGGAAGTTCGCGCAGATTCCCTTCACCATCGACGACCTCATCGAGCGGGGCACGATCACGGAGGCGGTGGCCGGCTTCCTGCGGGCCTGCGTCCTCGGCCGGAAGAACCTCATCATCTCCGGCGGAACGGGCAGCGGGAAGACGACCACGCTGAACGTCCTGAGCAGCTTCATCCCCGAGGGCGAGCGGATCGTCACCATCGAGGACTCCGCCGAGCTGCAACTGAGCCAGGAGCACCTCTGCCGCCTGGAGAGCCGCCCGCCCAACATCGAGGGAAAGGGCGCCTACGCGATTCGCGACCTGGTCAAGAACGCCCTGCGCATGAGGCCCGACCGGCTCATCGTCGGCGAGTGCCGCGGGGCCGAGGCCCTCGACATGCTCCAGGCCATGAACACCGGCCACGACGGGTCGCTGACCACCATCCACGCCAACAACCCCGCCGATACGCTCATGCGCCTCGAGACGATGGTCCTGATGGCCGTGGAAATGCCCGTTCGGGCCATTCGGGAGCAGATGGTCGCCGCGCTGGACGTCATCGTGCAGATTGCCCGGCTGCCGGACGGCCGGCGACGCGTGACCCATGTCTCCGAGATCGTCGGCATCGACCCGGACACCGAGCGGATCATCACCGAGGACATCTTCCATCTGCCGGTGACCCGCGGGGATGCGGCGAGAGACATGCATCTGCGACACACCGGCTACATCCCGGTGTTCTGCGAGGAACTGATCGAAAACGACTTTCTTGACGTCAAGGTGTTCACGTGATCCTGGCGGTGGCAGCGGAGGTAAGGCACTGGCAGCCGATCATCATCGTCGGCAGCATCGTCATCCTGGTCCTGACCACGGCGGCGGTGTTCGTGGGGCTTCGCCCGCTGAGGGCGGCGATCCGCAGGCGCGAGGAGGAGTACGACCTGATCTTCCGGCGGGCCCTGCTGCTGGACATCTCGCCTCGGCTGATAACGATGGGCACCGCCCTGGTCATGCTCGTGCTGGGCTTCATGGGCTACGCGATCACCCGGGGGCCCCTCGGCGCGGGGATCGGCGCGGCGGTCGGCGTGTTCCTGCCTCACGCGATGGTTCGCTACCTTCGGCGGCGGCGCCTCAGGAAGCTCGAGGACCAACTGGTCAGTGGCATCCAGACGCTCGCCAGCGGCGTGCGGGCCGGACTGAACCTCGTGCAGTCGCTGAGCCTCGTGGCCCGGGACGGCCCGTCTCCGCTGCGCCAGGAGTTCACGCACCTGTGCCGCGAGTACGAGTACGGCATCTCGCTGGATGAAGCGATGGTCAACGCCGCCGAGCGGATCGGCTCAAGCGATTTCCGCCTGTTGTTTTCGGCCCTGCATACGCATCGCGAACGCGGCGGCGACCTCGGGGAGACGCTCGACAGGATCGCCGACAGCATCCGCGAGATTCAGCGCCTCGAGAAGCAGGTCCAGACGCTGACCGCGCAGGGCCGGGCCACGGCGAGGTGGCTCGGGGCCATGCCCCTCATCATCCTGCTGATCCTCTACTCCTTCGACAGCGCGGGCGTCACGAGGCTGTTCACCGAGCCGGTGGGGAACCTGATCCTCGGCATCATCATCGTCCTGAACATCCTCGGCTTCCTCTGGATCAAGAAGACGATCTCGATCGACATCTAGCATGAACCACGCGATCACCAGCTCGATCCTCGCTCTCACCGCCGCCCGGATGCAGTGGATGCAGGCGGCCGGGGGGGGCTCGTCGATCCTCCTGGGCGGAAGGCCCTGGTGGGAGATGATGAACGCCTGGGACTGGGTGCTGTCCGCGGCCATCCTGATCGACGTGACGCTGCTGATCGTGGCCGTGTTCGGCCAGCCCGCGGAGGTCAAGCTCTCGCCCGAGCGGGAGGCGGCCCTGGCCACGGGTCATACGGACCGCAAGACCGTCTTCGAGACGGCCGTCATCAAGCACCTCATGTGGTTTCTGCTCGGGCTGAGCCATCGCCTTGCCATGCCGCGGCTGAAGGAATGGACACGTCGCAAGCTCGTCGCCGCCGGGAACCCGGACTACTACACGCCGGAGGAATACCTGGCCCTGGCGCTCACGACGGGGTGCATCCTGGGGCTGCTGCTGGGGATGGTCTACCTGACGCTGCTGGGCGAGTTCAGCTTCATGAGCTTCGTGACAGGTCTGGCCGCGGGCATCGGGCTGACGATGTACCAGCTTTACGATCGGGCCGGCAAGCGTGTGCGTCTGATCTCCAAGCGCGTGCCGTATTCGCTGGACCTGATCTCGCTGGCCATGGGCGCCGGCGCGACGTTTACCGAGGCGGTTCAGACCGTCGTCCGCGAGGAGTTCGAGGACCCGTTCAACGTCGAGCTGAAGACGATGCTTGCGGAGATGGAGCTCGGGACGACCCGGCGGAAGGCCCTCCAGGGCCTCTCCGATCGCGTCCCGCTGGAGAGCCTGCGGAGCATCGTCGCCAGCGTGATCCAGGCGGAGGAGCTCGGCACGCCGCTCGGAGAGGTGCTGCACCAGCAGGCGAGCCTGCTTCGACTCCATCGGTCCGTCCGCGCCGAGAACGCCGCCGCCGTCGCCAGCGTGCGAATCCTCGTCCCCAGCCTGCTGATCCTCATCAGCGTTGTCCTGGCCATCTTCGGCCCCGCCATCCTGCGGATCATCGAAAGGGGCTTGTTCTGATGAACGGCGCCCGGCCGGAGTTGATCTTCCTCAGCGGGCCGCAGGAGGGCGAACGGGCCGTCTTGATGACCAACGTCGCGCTCCTCGGGCGGTCCGCCGCAGCCGACGTGCGACTCAAGGAGGAGGCCGTCTCGCGCGAGCAGGTGCGCTTCCAACTGACCTCCGACGGCTGGCTGATGGTGAACCTCTCCGCCAACGGAACGGTGGTCAACGGGAAGCGGTACAGGAAGAAGAAGCTCCTGCTCGATACGGGCGACGTGCTCCTGGTCGGGTTGGAGACCCGGATGCTCTACGTCTCGCCGGGGGACGACCCGGAGGCGGCGCTGGCGGCCTATCGCGAGGCCCACCCGGCGTCGGGCGCCCCGACGCCACCCGCAGAGGCCGAGGACGGCGAGGCCAGGCCCGCCGCCCCGCCCGCGCCTGCGCCGGCCGGCCGGAAGGCGCCGGAAAAGCCGGAGGCCGAGGCGGCTGAGGGGCCCGCCCAGGCTCCCGAGGGGACGGAGGAGGAAGAGCAAAGCAAGAAGCTCAAGTACATCCTCTTCGGCATCATACTGGTGGGAGTCGTGTTCCTCGGACTGGCGATGATCGTCAGTTCGCTGGGCGGAGACGAGGAGCAGGGCCCCAGCGGCCTGCCCCGGCTGACGGACGCGGAGATCAGCAGGGCACTCAACGAGCCGGTGTACCGCACGCCCAGCCGGACCAAGGCCGCCGAAACGCTCGATCGGGCCGTCCGGAGCTATACGGACCGGGCCCTCTGGGAGCCCAGCGATCTGTACCGCTGCGTCAGCGACTTCAAGCTCCACCGGGCCTACAGGCAGAGCAGAAGCTTCGCCAAGATCGAGCACGAGCGGATGGCCGAGAAGGCCGTCAAGGACCTCGACGCGCTCGTGCGGGAGAAGTACGACGCCGCCTGGAAGTTTGAGAAGGCCAGGAGTTGGCGGAACGCAGAGGCCGCCTTCGAGGAGCTCCTGATCGTCTTGCCCGTGGAAGAGCTCGACAAGCAAGGCCCCATCTACAGGGTGATCATCCGGGGGAACGTCATTCAGCACCTCAATTACATCAAGCGGAACATGGGTCGCGTCAAGGAGTATTGATCGACGCGCTACGTTGCCAGGAGGAACTCCTCGTCGGCGCGGGTGAAGACGACGGGCTCGGCGGGCAGTCGGGCGAGATCGAAGCGCTCGAGCAGTTCGGCCATGGACGTTTCCCGGGCGCGTCCGAGCAGCCCGGACCAGGCCCCGAGGAGCCCCAGGATGCGCTGCGGCGTGGTCCCGCGGCGGCGATAGGTCCCCAGGCGGGTGTCCCCATGCCGCTTGGCCAGCCGCCGGCCGTCTTCGCCCACCACCAGCGGGAGATGCCAGTACCGCGGCTCGGGCCCGAGCTCCAGGAGCCTGCGCAGATGGATCTGCCGGGCGGCCGACTCCAGCAGGTCGTCCCCCCGAACGACGGTGTCCACCCCCGAGTCGGCGTCGTCCACGACGACGGCCAACTGGTACGCGGCCGATCCCTCGCTGCGGAAAACGACAAAGTCCCCGCACGTGCGGGTCAGGTCGAACCCCTGCCGGCCGGCGAACTCGTCGACGAAGGCGATCGCCGCGTCGGGCGCGCGGACTCGCCAGGCCGCCGGGCGGCCGGTCCGGGCGGCGGCGTCGGCCGCGGAGGCGAACCGGCCGCGGCACGTGTTGGGATAGGCGCCCGTGCCGTCCTCGGCGTGCGGCGCGGATGCGGCGAGCTGAACGTCCTTTCTGCTGCACGTGCACGGGTAGGCGGCGCCGGCGTCGATCAACTGCCCAAGGGCGGCCTCGTACGCGGCCTGCCTGCCGGACTGCCGCACGATGGGGCCGGACCATTCCAGGCCGAGCCACCCCAGCTCGTCGAGCATCTGCTCCGTGGCGCCTTTCCTGATTCTCGGCCCGTCGAGGTCCTCGACGCGCATCAGCACTCGCCACCCGCGGCGCCGGGCCAGGAGGTAGTTGAGGAGGAACGTCCGCGCGTTGCCCAGGTGCAGCGCGCCGGTCGGCGAAGGCGCCAGACGTGTAACATGCTCGCCTGTGGCCACTGTCAACGTTTCCTTTCTCGCTCGGCCGGGGCCGACGTGAGCTGCTGCTTATTGTCCGCTGAGCACAAGGCGGATCAAGCTGATTCGTCGGGCGGCTGAGAGCCGGTTGCGTTGTGGCGACCAAGGCCGTGGCATGGGCGTCTCGCCCATGCGTCGCAGGGCCATCTTGGCCCTGCCAAGGGCTTCCACGGCCGGGACGGCCGTGGGACACACGGGCAGGATGCCCGTGCCACGCCACAACGCAACCGGCTGGGCGGCTGGCGAGACGTCTTGACACGGCTGCGGTCGCCGCCTAGCTTTCACACGCGCCCGGCCGCGTTGGCTGGGGCACGAGTGTCCCGGATTGGGAGGCCCCATGCAGCACCCAGGCCGCTACGGCGACGTACGTGAGGACCCGCACGCCCGTTCGCCCGTGCGGCGGACGGCGGCGGACGTGGGGCTGGTCGTCGGTCTGCTGGCCGCTGTCGTTGCCATCGGCGCCCACGCCCCGAGCAACCTGTATGCCTACGCCCAGTTGAAGCGGATCGGCACGGCGATCGGCATGCTCACGAGCGGCGACTGGCTGCTGCCGATCAACCAGACGGGGCGGATCGCGAGCAAGCCTCAACTGTACCCCTGGCTGACGGCGGCGGCGCTGAAGCTGACGGGCGCGTACAACGACTTCGTGTTCCGCCTGCCGACGGTCGTCGCGGCCGTGGCGACGGCCGTTTGCGTGTACTTCCTCGCCCGGCGGTGGTACGGGCGGCGTGTGGCCCTGCTGGCGGGCTGCCTGTGGGCGACGGCACTGCACATGAGCAGGCTGGCGTACCTCGCCGCGACCGACATGCTGCTGACGTTATGGGTGACCGTCTCGGTGATGTGCGCGGATCGTCTCCTGTTTCACCGCGGCGCCCGGGCGGAGCGGTGGAAGTGGGCGGTCGGGCTGTGGGCGAGCATGATCCTCGCGGCGCTGGCGAAGGGCTGGGGCGTGGTGAACCTGGTGCTCGTGGGCGGCATGCTGGCGTTGGCGAGCGTTCTCGGCCCCGGCTTTCCCGGACTGCGGGCCGTCAAGCTGCCGGTCAGGTGCTTTCTGGCCGGCCGGCTCGTGCTGCGGCGTCTCCGGCGGGCGATGCGGGCGGTGTGGTTCGGCTGGGGGCTCCTGGCGATGGCGGCCGTGCTCGTGCCGCTTTGGATCGCCATGTTCGCGCGGGGCGGCGAGGAATTCCGCCAGTTGATCTACTTCGAGTTCCTTCAGCGGGCGACCGGCGCGGGCGAGGGCGCCCCCAAGGCCGGTTCGGCGCCGGCGATTCTGTACCTGGTCTACTACCTGCTGCCTGCGTCCGTCTTCGCCGTCGGCGCCCTGGCCGTCACCCCGCTGCGGGAGTGGTTCTCCCGGAAGGGCCCTTTCTGCCTTCCGCTGTGCTGGATCGTCGCCGTGGTGCTGCCGTTTTCCCTGGCGCACGGCTTTCGGCCGGACTACCTGCTGCCATGCTACGCGGGCGGGGCGATCCTCGGGGCATGGGGCGTCGAGGCCGTGTTCCGCGGCCGCCGAGGAGGCAAGGCGGCGGTCAGGGCCCTTCGGCACGTCTTTGCGGCCGTCGCGATCGCCATGTCGCTGGCGGTGGGGGGCATCGCGACGGGCTACGCCCTGCGAGATCACCTGGGCGAGTCCGTCGGCGAAGTGCTGAAGGCGCCGGCGGTGGTCGCGCCGGGTACGTGGTGGGTCGTGTACGCCCTGATCGTGATCGGCCTCGGGGGCGCGGCACTGGGGACGGTCTGGAGCCTCCAGTGGCGCCTTCGCCGCGTCGTGGCGATCGCCATGGTCTCGACGCTCGGGGTGATGTTCCTCCACACGCACATGATCAGCCGGCACGCGCGCAGCGGCGACGGTGAGGCGATGATCGCGTTCTCGCGAGAGGCCGGCCCCGTCGTCGGCGACGATGAGATCGCCGTCTTCCGGACGGAGAAGCTGAGCGTGGAGTTGTATCTCGGCCGGCTGGGCGTTCGCGCCGGCGGTGCGGAGGACATCAACCGATCCGCGCCCGCCTGGCTGATCACGTGCGATCGCGGGCTCACCGAGCTTGGCGCCTGCCGGGAAGACCCCAACGGCTCCTACGTCCTGAAAGTAAAAGAGCAGACCGGGCCGGGACGGCCCACGAGAAAGGCGCGCCTGCGAACGTTGCCCGAGGAGCTCGGCATCGTTCGGGCGACAGGCCGGGCGATCGTCTCCCAGAACTGGGGCCGGATCTACCTCATCGAGCTGAGACGGCCGGTTCGCATCTCCGGCAAGCCGATGCGGCCGGCCTGGGTCTCCGGAAAACGCGACGAGGACGGCTGAAAGCCCCCGTGCCGCTAGTCCGTGGTCCTTGGGGTTTCAGTCTGTGCTTTCGGTCCGCGATGGATGAAGTACAGGTTGCGGAAGTAGATGATCATGTTGAGGCTGAAGCCCGCGATGAAGACGGGGTCCAGCCGATAGATCGCATAGGTCAGCAGGATGACCGTGCCGAGCAGCGAAAGGTACCAGAACGCCACGGGGACGACGGACTTCCTCTTCCGCTCGGTGGCGATCCATTGAACGACGAAGCGCAGGCCGAATACGACCTGACCCGCAAAGCCCACGATGGTCCAGACGTTCCAGGCTTCGGCTGAGATCGCTCCCATCGCTCCGGGCTCCTTTCCAGCTTTCTGTGTACACGGGATACGCAGGTCTTGTAGTCTAAATCCGTGTGGGGCCTACAGACAGCGAAAAGAGAGTGCGAGATCATCATGAACGTTTGCACAGTCTGGCTTCTGTGTGGGATTGTCCTTGCCGGGGTGCTTCTGGCCGGTCCCGGCGCTCGACTTGTGGCGGCGGACAGGCGTGCCGAGCCGCTCTGCATCAGCGGGATCTACCCTCACCTGGCGGCGTTCAGCGCGAACGGGGAATGCGGCATCGGGGCCGTGGCGCCGTGGGCGGGAAAGCTGTGGTTCATCACCTATCCGCCGCACCACACCACCGGCGGGCCGGACAAGCTCTACGAGATCGACGAGGCACTCAGGCTCCGCATACGGCCGGAGAGCGTCGGCGGCACCCACGCCGGGAGAATGGTTCACCGCGAGTCGAGCCAGTTGATCATCGGTCCGTACTTCATCGACGCCAAGGGAAACGTCCG
Organism: uncultured Planctomycetaceae bacterium; assembly: GCA_964427875.1. GTDB lineage: Bacteria > Planctomycetota > Phycisphaerae > SM23-33 > SM23-33 > CAYRVX01. Next base: position 32,822 of record CAYRVX010000041.1, on the reverse strand, counting down.
CGCCGCCGACGTGAAGAAGAAGCTCACCGGGCGAATGACCGCCGTGATGCGACACCTGGCGGACCCGGCCGACAAGGTGTACTTCTACGACATGGAGGGCAAGGTCTACGAGGTGAACGTCCGTACGCTGGAGGTCACGAAGCTCTTCGACAGGCCCGCCCCGGGCGACCACGGCAAGGGCGGCTACACCGGCCAGGGACGCGTGGTGATATCCAACAACGGCGAGAGGGGTGCCAGGGGGACGGAGAACGTCGGCGCGCTGGCCGAATGGGACGGCAAGCAGTGGCGCGTCGTCGAGCGCAGGCAGTTCTGCGAGGTCACCGGCCCGGGCGGCATCCACGGCTCGCCGGACGACGAGAGCCCCGTCTGGGCGACCGGCTGGGACCGGCGGTCGGTGATCCTCAAGCTGCTGGACGGCGGCGTCTGGCACACCTATCGCCTGCCGAAGGCCAGCCAGTGCTACGACGCAGCGCACGGGTGGTACACCGAGTGGCCGCGGATCCGCGAGATCGAGCCCCGGCGGTGCATGATGGACATGCACGCCATGTTCTACGACTTCCCGCGGGGCTTCCGCGCGGGCGAGAGCGGCGGCCTGCGGCCGCTCGCGACGCACCTTCGGATGGTGGTGGACTACTGCCATTGGAACGGGCGGGTGGTGATCGCCTCGGACGACACCTCGGTCATGCGGAACCCGTCGGCCGGTCAGTCGCAGTCCAACCTGTGGTTCGTCAAGGCCGACGAGCTCAGCCGCCTGGGCCCGCCCGCCGGGTGGGGCGGCCCGTGGGTCCACGACCGCGTGCAGGCCGCGACGCCTTCCGATCCGTTCCTCGTCAAGGGATTCACGCGCCGCTGCCTGCATCTGGCGACCGAATCGCCCCGGCCAGGCGTTGGGCCGGTGACGTTCACGCTCGAGATCGACCGCGACGGCAGCGGGAAATGGTCGCAGTACAGGACGATCCGAGTGCCGGCCGAGGCATACACCTGGCACGTCTTCCCGCCCGACTTCGACGCCTGCTGGATCCGCCTGAAGGCCGACAGCGACTGCACGGCCACGGCGCTGTTCCACTGCTCCTCGCCGAGGCGAGCCGGGGGGAAGCCGCCGGACGTCGATCGCGGCGCGAGGCTGTTCCAGGGCCTGGCTGACGTGGGCGACAAGGCCGCCCGCAGCGAGGGCGTTATCAGGCCGGCCGGCGGGAGCAACCGGAACCTTCAGTTCCTGGCCCGGACCGCCGGCGAAGACGGGAGCGTCGCAGAGGCCGTCCTTTACGAGGTGGACGAGAACATGAAGTTCCGCCGCGTGGACGACGCCGGGCAGGCCGCCGTGGTCAGGAAGAAGGCGGGCGTCAAGCGGGACTTCACGGTGGACGCGGCCTCGGTCATCATCTCGCAGGGCCGGCGGACGTATCGCCTGCCGAAGGGCCACGCGGCGTACGACAAGCCGTTTGCAGCCGGCTGGCCCCGAGGCCTGCGCGAAGTCGTCACAGAGCGGAACCTGCTGAACTGCCACGGCACGTTCTACGAGGTGCCGCGGGCCGATTCGGCGGGGATGGCCGCCATGAGGCCGGTCGCCACGCACGGAAAGCAGATCTCAGACTTCTGCACGTGGCGGGGCCTGTTCGTCATGTCGGGCGCGCGGGCCGCGGCCAAGGCGGACGGGCATCTCTTCCGCTCCGGCGACGGCGTCGGCCTGTGGTTCGGCGCCGTGGACGACCTGTGGAAGTTCCCCAAGCCCACGGGCGTCGGCGGGCCGTGGCGGCAGACGCAGGTCAGGGCCAACTCGCCCTCCGACCCGTACCTCATGACCGGATTCGACAGGAAGCGCGTCGAGCTTTCACACGATGCGGCCGGGCCCGTCGAGTTCACCATCGAGGTCGACGTCCTCGCCGACGGCACGTGGTGGCCGTACAAGGCCATCGAGGTGCCCGCGGGCAGGAAGGTCGGCCACGAGTTCCCGGACGGCTTCAGCGCCCGCTGGGTAAGGGTAACGGCCGACAGGGATTGCGCAGCCACAGCCCGCTTCGTGTACGAGTAGCCCCCCGGCGGCTGCACCGCCTGCGTTCTCCCGGCGGGGGGGGCCTGCGGGTGGGACGTTTTCTTCTCGCTTTCCGATCATCGAGCGGCAAAACTGGGGACGTGGGAGCTGGTAGAGATCGCCCCGTCTGGCGAGGCATGGGGCCAAGGAGTGATGACATGTCGAGAGAAACACAGAAGGCTGCTTTTCCCAGGCTATGGATTGCTTCGATTATCTTACTGTCGCCGGGAGGCGGCTTGGCGAGGGGCGCAGCGGCTCGGGCCGAGTCTCCCGAGCGCACGGGCGCCCGGGCGATTCTCCGGGCTACGGGCGTTCAGGGCGGGCTCGTGGTTCACCTTGGCTGTGGCGACGGGAAGCTGACGGCGGCGCTCCGCGCGAACGACGGCTATCTCGTTCACGGCTTGGACGGAGACGCCGCCAACGTCGAGAGGGCCCGCAAGCACATCCGGTCGCTCGGGCTGTACGGCAAGGTGTCCGTCGAGCCATGGCAGGGCGGGCGCCTGCCTTACATCGATAACCTCGTCAGTCTCGTCGTGTCGGATGACGCAGCCAGCGTCCCGGCGGAAGAGGTGCTTCGGGTCCTGGCTCCTGAGGGCGTGGCGTATGTGAAGAAGGGTGGAAGATGGACCAAGACCATCAAGCCGCGTCCGAAGGAGATCGACATATGGACGCACTACCTGCACGATGCCAGCGGCAACGCGGTGGGGCATGATTCGCTCGTCGGCCCGCCGCGACGCCTCCAGTGGGTGGGAAGCCCGCGATGGGCGCGGCATCACGACCACATGGCCAGCATGAGCGCGCTCGTGTCGACGGGCGGGCGGATCTTCTACATCTTCGACGAGGGCTCGACCGCATCCATCCAGTTGCCGCCAAAGTGGACTCTCATTGCACGGGATGCCTTCAACGGCACGATCCTGTGGAAGCGGCCGATCGCCTCGTGGCATCCGCATCTCTGGCCGCTCAAGAGCGGACACGCCCAGCTCCCGCGCCGCCTGGTGGCCGTGGGCGATACCGTGTACGTCACGCTCGGACTCGACGCACCGTTGACCGCGCTGGATGCGGCCACCGGCAAGACGATCCGGACCTACCAAGGCAGCAAGCCCACGGAGGAGGTGATTGCTTCGGAAGGCGTGCTCTTCCTGCTGATCCACGAGGCCCCGGCGACGCGGAAGCCGTACAAGCAGATCTACTCGTACTGCTGGGATGAGACGGCCCGGGCGAACCGCGGCTGGGCGTGGGATGAGCAGGAGCGTTTGATCCTGGCCGTCGAGGCCGACACGGGAGCCGTCCTGTGGAAGAAGCGGCGCCCGGCGGCCCCGCTGACGCTGGCGGCCGACCGGAAGGGCGTGTTCTTCCACGACGGCAAGAAAGTCGTCTGCCTGGATCGCAAGAGCGGTCAGGAGATATGGAGCTCGGAACCCGTCGGAAGGCGCAGCCTCATCCCGACGAGCTTCGGGCCGACGCTGGTCGTCTACCAGGACGTCGTCCTCTTTGCCGGCGGCGACCGGTCCATGACGGGGCTGTCGGCGAAAACCGGCAAGACGTTGTGGACGGCCAAACATCACCGGGGCGGCCACCAGTCGCCGGAGGACCTGCTCGTCGTCGATGGGATGGCGTGGTCGGGTGCGATCGCAGGCGGCGGGGACTCGGGTGTATTCACCGGGCGCGACGTCCGCACCGGCGAGGTCACCAGCGAGTTCCCGCCCGACGTGCAAATCTATTGGTTCCATCACCGCTGCCATCGCAGCAAGGCCACGGACCGCTACCTGCTGCCGTCGAGGACGGGGATCGAGTTCGTCGATTTTCGCAAGAAACACTGGACAACGCACCATTGGGTTCGCGGCGGGTGCGTCTACGGCATCATGCCGTGCAACGGCCTGGTCTACGCGCCGCCCCACAGTTGCGCGTGCTACCTCGAGTCGAAGTTGTACGGCTTCAACGCCCTCGCGCCCGCCTTCGCCAAGGCTTCGGCGGGCAAGCCGGCAGCGGAAGCCGGCAGGCTCGAGCGCGGCCGCGCCTACGCACGCATGGGCAATCCGCCCTTCGACAGGCTCCGGGCAGGCAATCCGCAATCGGATGATTGGCCGACCTATCGCCACGATCCGGCGCGGAGCGGCTGCACGAAAACGTCCGTTCACGCGGACCTGAAACGCACGTGGCAGGCCGATCTCGGCCGCAAGCTCAGCAGCGTGGTGATCGCCGAGGGCAAGGTCTTCGTGGCGTCCGTGGACTCGCACACGGTGCACGCCCTCGACGCAAGCTCGGGCAGGACGCTCTGGAGCTACACGGCCGGAGGGCGCGTGGACTCGCCGCCGACGATCTATCAGGGCCGGGTCCTTTTCGGGTCGGCCGATGGCTGGGTCTACTGCCTTCGCGCCTCTGACGCCGCTTTGGCCTGGCGGTTCCGAGCGGCGCCGGAAGATCGGCGACTGACGGCGTTCGAGCAGGTGGAATCGGTCTGGCCGGTCCCGGGCAGCGTGCTCGTGCAGGGCGGCGTGGTCTACTGCGTCGCCGGCAGATCGATGTACCTCGACGGGGGCCTGCGCCTCTGCCGGCTCGACGCGAAGACCGGCCGCAAGCTCTCGGAGACCCTCCTCGACGACCGCGAGCCGGAGAGCGGCAGGAACATGCAGGTGAGGGTCAAGGGCCTGACCATGCCCGTCGCGCTGCCGGACGTCCTCTCCAGCGACGGGGGGTCTGTGTACATGCGATCCCAGCGGTTCGACCTGGAAGGCAAGCGCCGCGAGCTAGGCCCGCTGGTGGTCACCGAGCAGGCAACTGACGGCGTGCACCTGTTCTCGCCCATCGGCTTCCTGGACGGCTCGTGGTTCCACCGGTCCTACTCGATGTACGGCCGGAGCGTCGCCTCGGGTTGGGGCGGCTGGTTCCGTGCCGGCCGCTTCGTTCCCGCCGGGCGGATCCTCGTGCTCGATGAGTCCTCGGTATATGGGTACGGACGGAAGCCTCAGTACCTCTGCCAGTCCTCCGTGCTGGAGTACCAGCTCTTCGCCGCGGACAGGAAGATCGAGGCCGGGCCCATCGATCGCGTGGTGAAGGCCGCTCGCCGGATCAACGCCCGCCCCGGCGCGAGTGCGGAAAAGAAGAAGAGCGGGCAGAAGAAGGCCAGGAGGAGGGGCAAGAACCTCGCCGCCGCCGACTGGCGGGCCCGAGAGAAGTTCCCGGTGGCGGACCTCTCCGCGGCCGGCTTCAAGTGGCGAAAGGAGGGGCTGCCGCTTCACGTCCGGGCCATGGTGCTGGCGGGCAAGACGCTCTTCATTGCCGGCCCGCCGGACGTGGTGGATGAGAAGCAGGCGTTCAGCCGCCCGGACGACGCGGCCGTTCAGACGAAGCTCAGGGAGCAGGCCGCCGCCCTTGAGGGACGAAAGGGCGCCTTGCTGTGGGCCGTGTCCGCCGCGGACGGCAAGAAGCTGGGCGAATACAGGCTTGAATCGCCGCCGGTGTGGGACGGCATGGCCGCCGCGAACGGCCGATTGTACCTCTCGACCATGGACGGCAGGGTCCTCTGTTATGCCGGCCGCTAGTGTTTCCTCAACATTGATTCTTCGGGTGCCATGCCCTCACGCGGAGCGGGTGGGCATGCTTCCGGTACAAGGACATGGCCACCTCTTCGGGCTACGCCCTCCGATGAGGCCATGGCACCCAACCCGAAAGATCGATATTGACGGAGCACTAGGGCGGGTTGATCTCGCACGGTCCGGTTCCATGCGGGAAGGACGGAAGCCAAAGCGTGTCGTCGTCAACGCCGATGATCTCGGGTTCGCCGAGTCCGTCACCGAGGGCATCCTGCGCGCGCACGGCGAGGGGATCGTCACGTCCACGACGATCACGGCGAACATGCCCGCCGCGCCCGCGGCCGTCGGCAGACTGACAGAGGCGCCGGGGCTCGGCGTCGGCGTGCATTTGAACGTTTCGCAGGGGCCGCCGCTGTCGGGTCCCGGCCGGGCGCTGGCCGATGACGACGGCATCATGCGCAGCGCAGCCACGGCCGTGCTGGTCGGCTGCGTCCTTCATCCCCGCCGGCTCGATGCCATCGAGGCCGAGTGCGACGCGCAGATCCGATGGGTGCTCGACCACGGCATTCGGCCGACGCACCTGGACAGCCACCGTCACGTCCATGCCTTCACGCCGGTTTTCGCGCGTGTGGCCAGGCTGGCGCGGCGATATGATATTCCCTTCGTTCGTTTGCACCGCGAGGTGCTGCCCGTCTCCGGCGGAGCCACACCTGCACCAAGGGGAATGAAGTATCGTGCCTGCAATGGCCCCCGGAGACCGCATTGACAGAGGCGGGAGAGGCAACACAATGGCCCGAGAAGTTCGCGATGGTCGTGGGCACGTGCTTAAGCGGCAAATGTCGGCACAGACTGTCCACCACGGAATTGCGAAATCGCTGGGGCTGACCGTGCTGTGGCTGCTCCTGCCTGGGACCGCGGGCGGTTGCTTCGTCGCCACCGTGCGCAAGGGGGACCCTGTTCAGTCACCCGACGGCAAGCTCATCGCCCAGGCTCGTGTCGATTACCTGTGGCACGGGATCGGGCTGTCGGCCAAGCCGGTTGCCGCCAGCTTCAAGGTGAGCTGGTATCCCACCGGCCGACCGTTCCTCCCGAGGACGCTCACTCCGAAGCTCGGGGAGTCGGATCTGGCTGGACTCAACGGCCGAGAGAGCCGCCTGGTCTTCTCGCCCGACTCAGATCTCCTGGGCATCGGGCTGAACCACAGCATCTGGATCGTTGAGCTGGAGACGGGGAAGCACTGGCGGTTGATCGATTCGGGACTGCTCGTCCGGAGCCTCGCCTGGCTTGGCCCCGGCGAAATCGGGTTCGCTTTGCGGTGGAAGACACTCGGCTGGCCCGCATGTGGCGTCAGCGGCAGCACCGACCGCTTTGATTTCACGTTCTGCCGTCAGAGCATCCGCCGCTCGGCGACAGCGCAGGTTGTCCACCGGCTCAAGGGGGCGGAGGGTCCCATGTCCTCCTCGCCCAACTCGCCGGAGCACCTCTGGCTGCCGGATGGGAGGGTGATCGACATGGAGACCTGCCGGGTCCTCTTCCGCGTGCCTCCCGCCCGGGCGGCTGAGCAACCACTCCAAACGACGTGCTCGCCGACCGACCCCGCGCATTTCGCGAATGCCGACCTGGCGAAGCTGGCGCAGGAACACTCGAGCCTGACGAAGCTCGACCTGAGCGGCTGCAGGGAGCTGACCGATCTGTCCCCGCTGAGCAACTTGCAGCGGCTAACGAGCCTGGAGCTGCGGGGCCTATGGGCCTTGCGTGACTTGACGCCGCTGGCGCAGATAACCTGTCTGCGGACGCTGGATCTCCGCGGCTGTAAGAGGGTCGGCGACCTTGCGCCGCTCTCGAAGCTCGGGGAACTGCGCTGCCTGGGCTTGCCCCCATACACGCGCGACGCCGACCTCGCCGACGTGGCGGCCCGGCACCCCGAGCTGACCGCGCTGCATCTGACCAATTGCGAGCACCTGACGGATCTGTCGCCGTTGGCGAAACTGAGGGACCTGAGGGAACTGAATCTGTCCGGGTGCGGGAAGATCTCCGACATTGCGCCATTGGCGGGCCTCACGGAACTTCAGAGCCTCAACCTACACTGTTGTTGGACGGTGAAGAGCATCTTCCCGCTGGCGAGGCTGGCGAAGCTCCGCGAGCTGAACCTGCACGCCTGCAATGCGGTGACCGACCTGAGGCCCCTGGCGGATCTGACCCGCCTGGAGTGGGTCGATCTTGGGCACACTTGGTTGTCGGATGGGCGCATCCTCGGCAAGCTGGCGAAGTTGACCGGATTGAACCTCCGCCACAGCCGACACGTCCTGGACCTGAGACACCTGTCGCACCTGAAGAACCTGACGGCGCTGGGCCTCTCGCGTTCCGGCTTCACCCACCCCGAGGCGCTCGCAGAACTGAAAGGCCTTCGCCTACTCGATCTCTACGGCAGCGGCCCCCTGATCGATGCCGAACTCGCCTTCCTCCGCAGGGCGCTGCCGGAATGTCGAATCTACAGGGAGTTTCACTGAAGCCTTGACGCAAGACCCATTGGCGACGCACAGCAGCATCGGGGATAATGCTTGTCCATGCCGGCAGGACAGGAGCCAAAGCGTGTCGTCGTCAACGCGGATGATTTGGGGTTCTCCGAGGGGGTCACGGAGGGCATTCTGCGCGCGCACGCCGAGGGGATCGTCACGTCCACGACGATCACGGCGAACATGCCCGCCGCGCCCGCGGCCGTCGGCAGACTGACAGAGGCGCCGGGGCTCGGCGTCGGCGTGCATTTGAACGTTTCGCAGGGGCCGCCGCTGTCGGGTCCCGGCCGGGCGCTGGCCGATGACGACGGCATCATGCGCAGCGCAGCCACGGCCGTGCTGGTCGGCTGCGTCCTTCATCCCCGCCGGCTCGATGCCATCGAGGCCGAGTGCGACGCGCAGATCCGATGGGTGCTCGACCACGGCATTCGGCCGACGCACCTGGACAGCCACCGTCACGTCCATGCCTTCACGCCGGTTTTCGCGCGTGTGGCCAGGCTGGCGCGGCGATATGATATTCCCTTCGTTCGTTTGCACCGCGAGGTGCTTCCCGGCCGGGATTGGCCGGCGCCGGCAGGAAAGCAGCGCTGTGTGGCCGTGCTGACCAACGTGTACGGGCGCTGCAATACGCTGCTGGCGGCGGGTGTGCGGCATGCAGACGCCACCTGGGGTGTCGCGCACACTGGCCGGATCGACGCCGGGTGGCTCGTCCGGGCGGCGCGCAGCGTCCGGCTGGGCATCACGGAGATCATGACGCACCCGGGCGCGGGCGGCGGCCTGGACCCGGCCGAGACGCGGTTGCTTGCCAGCCGACTCGTCGAGCTGGAAGCGCTGTGCGACCCGGCCGTGAAGGAAGCGTTCCGGCGGAACGGAATCGAACTGGTTCACTATGGGCAGCTCTGAGAAGAACGCGTCTCCACGGCAGAGGCGGCTCAAGTACAGCGTCGTCGTGCCGTTCTACAACGAGGAGCCCGTCGCGGAGAAGCTCTGCACCCGGATCGGCCGCGTGATGGAGCAGATGGGCGACGCGTACGAGTTGATCGTCGTCAACGACGGCAGCACGGACGGCACGGGCGAGGTGCTCGAGGCGGCCGCCCGCGCCGATGAGCACGTGCTGTTCATCGACCTCCGCCGCAACTTCGGGCAGACGACGGCGCTTCAGGCGGGCTTCGATCACAGCCGCGGGGAGATCATCATCGCCATGGACGGCGACCTCCAGCACGACCCGTACGAGATCCCGTTCTTCGCCGGCAAGATCGACGAGGGCTACGACATCGCCAGCGGCTGGCGCGTGCGGCGGGGGGACAGTCTCTTCCTGCGGCGGATCCCCTCGCGCGTGGCGAACTGGCTGCTGGCCAGGGTCTCCGGGGTGGACCTGCACGACTTCGGGACCACCTTCAAGGCCTACCGGCGGGAGGTGCTGGAGGACATTCGCCTCTACGGCGACATGCACCGGTTCGTGCCGGCTGTCTGTGCCCGGCTGGGCGCGAAGGTCTGCGAGGTGCCCATCAAGAACGTGCGCCGGCCGTCCGGCAGGAGCAGCTATGGGCTGGGGCGCACGTTTCGAGTGGCGCTGGACATGATCACGCTTCGATTCATCACGGGTTACCTCACCCGGCCGCTGCACTTCTTCGGCAAGTGGGGGCTGACGAGCATGGGCATCGGCGGCGCGATCCTCGGCTACGGCTTCGTGCGGAAGATCATCCAGTGGGGGCGCTTCCACCTGTTCGAGGAGCACGGCCCGCTGATGGCGCTGGGGATCATGCTGATTCTCGTGGGGCTGTTGCTGCTGGCGACCGGGCTGATCGGTGAGCTGCTGATGCGGATCTACTTCGAGTCAACGGGCGCCCGGACGTACGCCGTCCGCCGGCTCGTGCGAAGAGGCGGCCGCGACAGCGAAGGACCGGATGACGACTCCGAGCCGGCTGAGTAGCTCCCCCGGCGCAGTGCTCGATCGGCGCCCCTGCAAGCCCGGATGAGCTGCTCGGGCGGGCCGGCGGCGTCCCTCTATTCATCCGCCATCGTGCATTTGGACGGCATTTCCGGGCGAATCTGCTACACATTGCACCAACGTTCTGCGATAATGGAGGTCTGCTGGTCCCCTCGCGACGCCAGGGAGGGCGGAGCCGGGCGGGACCCGGCGAGGCTGCATGCTGCAAGTTTTTGCATAGACGGAGCTTAGCGTTGGCAGACGACTCAGTTGATACCCCAGGCGGCGCCGGCGAGGAATCGGCCAGTTCGCACGCCCCGCGCGGGCCCCAGGTGCTCCTCGATGACCAGCGAATCGAGGACATGGCGATCGAGAAAGAGCTCCGCGAGAGCTACCTCACCTACGCAATGAGCACGATCATCGACCGGGCCCTGCCGGACGTTCGCGACGGGCTCAAGCCCTCCCAGCGGCGGATCCTGGTGGCGATGAACGACCTGAACCTCGGGCCGCGCAGCAAGCACCGAAAGTGCGCCAAGATCGCCGGCGACACGTCCGGCAACTACCACCCCCACGGCGAGGGCGTGGTCTACCCCACGCTCGTCAGGCTCGGGCAGGAGTGGAACCTGAGGTACCCGCTGGTCCATCCGCAAGGCAACTTCGGCTCGATCGACGGCGACCCGCCGGCGGCGATGCGATACACCGAGGCACGCATGACCGCGCCGGCCATGGAGATGCTGGCCGACCTGAACCTCGACACCGTGGACATGCAGCCCAACTACGACGACACCCGCACCGAGCCGACGGTGCTGCCGGGCAAGTTCCCCAACCTGCTGGTCAACGGCTCCCAGGGCATCGCGGTCGGCGTGGCCACGAGCATCCCGCCGCACAACCTCAACGAGGTCTGCGATGCGCTTCTGCACCTGATCGACGATCCCGCGGCGACGGTGGACGATCTGATGAAGATCATCAAGGGCCCGGACTTCCCGACCGGCGGGCTCATCTGCGGACGAGAGGGAATCGAGCAGGGCTACCGAACGGGTCGGGGCAGGGTCGCCGTTCGCGCCCGGCTGCACACCGAGCAGGTCCGCGGCGGGAAGTCGCAGATCGTCGTGACCGAGATCCCGTACCAGGTGCTGAAGACAACGATCACCGAACGCACCGCCGAGGTGGTCAAGTCCGGCAGGATCAAGGACATCACCGACGTGCAGGACCACTCCGACCGCACGGGAATGCGGATCGTGATCGAGCTGCGAAAGGGCGCCGAGCCGGAGGTGGTGGTCAACCAGCTCTACCAGTACACGCCGCTGCAATCGACGTTCAGCATCATCAACATCGCGCTGGTCAACCGGGCCCACCGCACGCTGACGCTGCGCGACATGCTGGTGCAGTTTCTCGAGCACCGCAAGGAGGTCCTCCGGCGGCGGACGATGTTCCTGCTTCGCCGAGCCCGCCAGCGGGCGCACCTGCTGGAGGGCCTGATCCTGGCCGTGGCCGACATCGACCGGATCATCGAGGTGATCAAGAAGTCGCCCGACGTGCCGACGGCCCGCCAGCGGCTGATGAAGCTGCTCCTCCGTTTGACCGAGAGCGCCACGGTCCGCAAGCTGCTGCCGAAGAAGTTCCTCGCGAAGGCCGCCGAGGCCGACCAGCGGCTGACGGGCGTGCAGGCCGACGCCATCCTGGCGATGCAGCTCCAGCGCCTCACGGGTCTGGAAATCGAGAAGCTCGCGCGCGACTACGCCTCCCTGGTGGAGGAGATCGAGGGCTACGAGGCGATCCTCTCCAGCGAGGCGCGGCTGATGGACGTGATCCGCGAGGACATCTACGAGATCAAGGACAGGTACGGCGACGAGCGCCGAACGGAGATCGTCGGCGAAGTGGGAGAGTTCGACATCGAGGAGCTCATCGCCGAAGAGGACGTGGTCGTCACGCTTACTCACGCCGGGTACGTCAAGCGGATGCCATTGAGCACGTACCGCCGCCAGGGACGCGGCGGCCAGGGCATCATCGGCTCCGACGCCAGGGAAGGCGATTTCATCGAGGAGTTGTTCATCGCCTCCACGCACGACTACCTGCTCGTGTTCCTCAACGACGGGAGGATGCACTGGCTGAAGGTGTACGACATCCCGTCGCTGGCGCGGACTAGCCGCGGGCGGGCCATCGTCAACCTGCTCCAGATGCGCAGGGAGCAGAGCATCTGCGCCGTGGTGAACGTTCGCGAGTTCGACGCCCGCTACCTGGTGAGCGCCACGCGGAACGGCCAGATCAAGAAGACCCCGCTGAAGGCGTATTCGAACCCGCGGCGAGGGGGCATCCAGGCGACCGGACTGGTCGAAGGCGACGTGGTGATCGGGGTGGGCCTGACGCGGGGAAACGACGAGATCGTCCTGGCGACGAAGAACGGTCAGGCGATCCGCTTCAAGGAGACGGACGTTCGCCCGATGGGTCGGACCGCCGCCGGCGTGCGGGGCCTGAAGCTCCGCGGCGACGACGAGGTGGTGGGCATGGCCGTGGTGGACCCGATGGCGACGCTGCTCAGCGTTTGCGAGAACGGCTACGGCAAGCGGACGAGCTTCCAGGAGTATCGCCTACAGGGGCGCGGCGGCTCGGGCATCATCAACATTCGTGCGACCCGGCGAAACGGCAAGGTCGTCGCGATGAAATCGATGCGCGACGCGGACGAGCTGATGCTCATCACGCAGAACGGCAAGATCGTTCGCACGGGGCTGCACGAGATGCGGGTCATCGGCCGGGCCACGCAGGGCGTCCGCGTCATCAGCCTCAGACCGGGCGACCGGCTTGTCAGCGTCGCCCGCGTCGTCACGGACGGCAGCTCCCAGGGGGCGCTGCGGCTGGAGCCGCCCGGCGGGGAATCGGCGCCCGAGCCGGAAGGCGAGCCCGAGCCGGCTGAGGCCGAGGTACCGACCGAGCCGGCCGGGCCGGCAGCGGCCCCGCCAGAGAAGGCAGCCGCCAAGAAGCCCAGGCGCAAACGGGCCCGCGAATCGCGGCCCTCCGGGCCCGCCGAGGAGGCCGCCCAGGAGGAAGCGGCCCCGGATGAGGGACCGCCTTCGCAGGAGGGCGGGGACGACGAGGACGTGACGATCCTGTAGCGCGAGTACTCCCCGGCTCGGTCTTCACTTGTGCCACGGCTCTCCGTTCACCAACGGGGGCAGAAGGATCAGCTCGCAGTGCTTCGCGATACGAATGAAGTCTTTGTCGGCTGTCAGGAGTGGGAACCCGTGTTCCATGCAGGCCGCGGCGATCTGGCAGTCGACCGGGGCGGCCTGGACGCCCCTGCGGCGACAGGCGGTGCGTATCTCCGCCGCGAGCACGAAGGTGGTTCGCTCCAGCGGCAGAAGTGGGAACGGTTCGAGAATGTCCAGCAGTCGTCCGAACTCACGGCGCGTTCGCACGCCGTCCAGCAGTTCCTGAAGGATCGGTCCGACGAGGAAGAGCGCATTACCGGCCTCTACGTGCCCACGGAACGCCTGAACCGACGGATCGTCCCCTCTGACCCGGCGTCGGCGCACCACGAGCGACCAGACAGAGGTGTCAACGACGAGGTTCACGGCCGCGGCGGTCCCTCTTGTAGTCCCAGTCCCTTCGGAAACTCACGGTCCCCAGTGACTTGAGGACTTCGCGCTGTCGCCGTCGCTCGATGAACTCCTCCAGCGCGCGTGTGACGGTCTCCTTCTTGGTACGCAGTCCGGCGATGCGCAGCGCCTCGTTGAGAAGCTCGTCGTCTATGGCCAGGTTCGTGGGCACGGGTCTCTCTCATGTGTGAGGGCTACACATACTCTATCGGGTCCCCGGATCGATATCAAGAGCAAATCCCGGCCAGTGCGGCGCCGGGTGCGGCCCGGCGATTCCTGGTCCGGGGTTTGGAGGGAGGTTATACTGGACAAGAGCTCAGCGGCGGGGCGAGCTGAGCTCGTTGCGGCCGGGTTGTGATCCGTTGGGGTCGGCCGGAAAGGTGTCGCTTCCATGAAACGGCGTCTGGACCACGGGCAGATTGAGGTCGTCGATGATCTGGTGGGCGATGCGCTGCGCCGCAAGACACCGGGTGAGCGCATGGGGATGGTCTTTCAAGCGTGGCGTTTCGCGAGAACCTGGGTCCGGGCCGCTGTGAAGTCGCAGCATCCGAACTGGGACGAGTCGCAAGTCGATGCCGAGGTGAGCCGGAGGATGAGTGGTGGAGCAGCTTGAGCTGGTGGTGCGCAATTCACTCATGACGATCGCGATTCTGGGCGGAGGCGGCGGCCTTATGGCGGAGGTGAGGATCGACGCGAACTACCCGGGCGGCAACATCGTCTTGGAGAGGATTGACGGCAAAGACGTACACGTCCGGCAGGACCTTCGGGATACCCGGGGCTGGTGGTTCTACTGGAACTTCCGTGTTCGCGGTGGGGCGGGGCGAACGCTGAAGTTCCGGTTCGCCGGCCGAGATCCCGTCGGCACTCGCGGCCCGGCCGTCAGCACCGACGGCGGCAGGACGTGGTCCTGGCTGGGCAGGAAGACGGTCGAGGCCGGCGCGAAGGGGGCATCCTTTAGCTACACGTTCGCCGAGGACGCCAAGGCCGTCCGCTTCTGCTTCGCGGTGCCCTATCAGGAGGCCGACCTCCGGCGGTTCCTGAAGCGCCACGCCGCCGGCAGCCACCTGGCCGTCCGGGAGCTTTGCAGGACGCGGGCCGGCCGCTCCGTCGAGCGTCTCCACGTCGGCAGGCTCGCCGGCGGGCCCGCACGTCGCGTGCTGCTGACGTGCCGTCACCATGCCTGTGAGATGATGGCCAGCTACGCCCTCGAGGGCGCCCTGGCCGCCGTCCTGGCCGACACCGACGACGGGCGATGGTTCCGCCAGAACGTCGAGGTGCTGGCCGTGCCGTTCATGGACAAAGACGGCGTCCAACAAGGCGACCAGGGCAAGAACCGCAAGCCTCGCGACCACAACCGCGACTACCTGGGCAAGAGCATTCACCCGTCGGTCAAGGCGCTGCGCGAGTTCGTGCCGGGCTGGTCGGCGGGACGGCTGAAGGTGGCCCTGGACCTGCACTGCCCGTGGATTCGCGGCCGGCACAATGAGGTGGTCTACATGGTCGGCAGCGCCGAGAAGGCCATCTGGCGCCAGCAGTGCGAATTCGGGCGAATCCTGGAGGCCGTGCGAACCGGTCCGCTCGTTTACCGTGCCGCGGACAACCTGCCGTTCGGCAAGGCATGGAACACGGGCGCGAACTACAAGAGCGGCAAGAGCTTCAGCCGTTGGGCCGGCGAGCTGAAGGGGATCCTGCTGTCATCGACCATCGAGATCCCTTACGCGAATGTGGGCAGGGAAACGGTTACCCCCGAGGGTGCCCGCGCGTTCGGCGCCGACCTGATGAAAGCCGTCCGGCGTTACCTCGAAACATCCGCTGCGAAGTGAGCTCCCACCGTGGGAGGCCGAACCGCGGCGCCGGGGGGCGTCACGATATGGTCTTGTCCATGTCGATGTCCTCTGCGGCCGCCGGCGGCAGGGCGGGCAGCGTCACGGTAAACGTCGCGCCGTTGGAGACCTCGGAGGCGACTTCGATCTTCCCGTGGTGCTCCTCGATGACCTTCTTCGCGACGGCCAGGCCCAGGCCGGTGCCCCGGTGCCCCTTGCTGGAGTAGAAGGGCGTGAAGATCTGCTCGATGTCCTCCGGCGGGATCCCGCTGCCGTTGTCGATCACGCGGACGATCACGTTGCGATGCATGGAATCGTACTTGCTGGCTATGGTGATCACGCCGGAGCCGTTCTCGACCGCATCCAGGGCGTTGTTCACCAGGTTCAGGAAGGCCCGGTTCAGTCCGGCGGTGTCGGCGGGGATGGGCGGCACGTCGTCCAGGTCCCTCATGATGGCCACCTCCCGCTCGTCGGCCTGGCGTTCGACGAGCTCCAGGCACTCGCCCAGCACGTGGTTGACGTTGACGTTCTCCAGCAGAGGCTCGCGGCTCTTGGAGAACGCCAGCATGTTCAGGATGAGGCCGTTGATCCGTTCCAGGTTCCGCTGGACCATGGGCCAGGCGTCCTTGGCCCTTTGCACGTCTTCCCTGTTGAGGCCCATTTCCACGACGTCGATCCCCGCCCCCAGCGCGTGCAGGAGGTTCTTGATATGGTGGCTCAGGAGCGCCACGGTCTCGCCGGTGGCGGCGAGACGTTCGGACTGGACGGCGGCCTCGTGCAGCTTGACGTTCTCGATGGCCAGTCCCGTCTGGTAGCCGATGGCCGTCAGCAGGCGAAGCTGCTCCGTGGAGTACGTGTGCTCCGAGACGCTGCAATCGATGTGGATGACGCCGAGAATCCGCTCCCGCCCGTTGATGGGCACGCAGATGGCCGAGCGGATGCCGAAATCGTGCACGCTCTTGCCGGAGGCGAATCGCTTGTCGCTCATCGCATTGGAGCACAGCACGCCGACCTGCTTGGAGATCACCTCGTGGATGATCGTCCGCGATATGGGGATCCGCTGCTCGTCGACCCGCTCGCCGAGCCGGGCGGCGGACAGCGATAATCCCCCGTTCTCGTCGATCAACATGGCGTATCCGCGGTCGGCGTTGAGGACGTCGAAGATCCTGTCCAGCGTCTTCTGGAGCAGCAGGGGCACGTTGAAGATCGACCCGATGTCGGCGGCGAGCTCGTAGATGATGCGGATGTTCTCGATGGCCTCGGCCCCGGCCTCGGGCGTCGGGATGATGACGGAGTCCTCGTTGCTGGGCACGGTGGCGACGATGGCGGCGTCGATGAGCGAGCCGTTCTCGTCGAGGTCAACGGCCGCCTCGGTGGGGCGCCCGCCGCCGAAGACCAGCAGCGTCGCGCCGCATCGGATCTGGTCGCCCCGGCTGACCGGCATGGGGCGGGTGACCTTCACGCCGTTGAGATAGGTGCCGTTGGCCGAGCCGAGGTCCTCCAGCATCCACGTGCCGTTCCGGGCCGCGATCGAGGCGTGACGGCGCGAGACGGTCTTGTCCGTCAGCCTGACGGCGCAGCGCTGCCTTCCGATGATGTTCTCACCATCGTACAGGTCAAACGGACGGTCCTTGTCCGCTCCCTGGATGACCAGAATTGATGCCATGCCGGGCACCCGTTCTCGCCGCCCGCCATACGCGGCCGGAGAACCCGAAGCGCAATTGGCGCACACAAACCATCGCGCCCTACACAGAATCATACGCACAAACGACTCGGACCGTTCTCGCCAATCTGCCCGCCCGGAGATATGAAAGGCTATGAGTCTATGAGGTGCCGTTGGTGCAAGGCAAACAGATTCACTCGGCTCGTCTGTAATGCTGTATCATACAGCTTTCCAGGCCGGCTGTCAATCAATTGTCAGGGCTTTCGCACAAACGTGTGTGACTGCCGATTCTGGCGGCAGCCATGGTGGCACGGGCATCTTGCCCGTGGGTCCCGCGACCGTCTCGGTCATGGAGTCGGCCAGAAACGCAGGGCCGGGGCGGCCCTGCGACCTGCCTGCGGCAGGCAGGCGCACGGGCGGGACGCCCCTGCCGGTGCGCCTGCAAGCGTGCACGATACAGAAGGGTGCAAGTCCCTTCCAGGCAAACGTTCTCCAGCCTGTGGTCGAACGTAACTGCGTGGTCGCCAGGCAGGCTCTGTGTCTCTGTGGCGAAACCGAATAACGTTCTGCAATCCACGGTTTCAATGTTGACGAAGCACTGGCCTGAGCAAGTCGGAGAGGTCCGCGCCCGCTGGGCGTGGGTCGAAGCATCTGTCTGGACGGACCGCATGCTGACGGCGCTGGAAGACGGCGTGAAAGGAGGCAAATGGTTCAGCCTGATGGCCGAACCTCTTCTTTGCCGCGCAAGGGTTGTTCTCCACAGCCACAGCCCATGCAGCGGCCTGTCAGTCCCCTCCGGGGTGAACCACTGACCGGAGAGCCGTATGCGGGAGAACCGCACGTACGGTTCGCAGGGGGCAGGGGCCGGGAACCCAACCGGCCCTTCCTACCCCTGTCGCCCGGAGCGGTTTTCATACACATTATAAAGGGCACAAGCAGCCCGGTCCCGGGTTTCGCATGGAAGAGCGCCGGTTCGTGCCGGACGGAAGGAGCACAGGAATGAGCCCGACCCATCCAGGAAAGCACATCGTTCTGTGGACTGCTCTTGTCATCTTTGGCTCCGTGCGGGCCCTCTCGGCGGACACGGCCGCAGGGATCGTCGAGGAGACCGGGATCAAAGGCGGCCTGGTGGTGCATCTCGGCTGCGGCGACGGCAGACTGACTGCCGCACTTCGCAGGAATGAGCGTTATCTGGTCCACGGCCTGGATACCGACGTGGACAAGGTTCGCCGGGCAAGGCAGCACGTTCAGTCGCTCGGCGTGTACGGCAAGGTCTCCGTCGATCATTTCGACGGGAAGCAGTTGCCGTACGTTGGCGAACTGGTGAACCTGCTGGTCGCAAGCGACCTCGGCGGGGTCCCGATGGAGGAGGTCCGCCGGGTGCTCGCCCCGAATGGCGTGGCGTACGTTCGACAGGGCGATACGTGGCGAAAGACGGTCAAGCCACGGCCCGCGGAGGCCGACGAGTGGTCGCATTTTCTGCACGATGCCGGCGGCAACGCGGTGGCGAACGACCGGCGGATCGGTCCTCCCAAGCGTCTGCGCTGGGTGGCCGGGCCGCGATGGTGCCGCAGCCACGAGTTCCCCAGCAGCGTCAGCGCCGTCGTCATGGCCGGCGGGCGCATCTTCACCATCTTCGACGAGGCGCCCGCCGGGGTGTACCGGAAGCTGCCGCAGCGCTGCAGCCTCATCGCGCGGGACGCGGCCAACGGGGTCTTGCTCTGGAAGGTGCCCATGCGGCAGTGGCAGCCCGAATTCGGCACCGGCCGGGGGGGGCGATGGAGCATCCATCACACGATACCGCGGCGCCTGGTCGCGGAGGGCGACCGCGTCTACGTTACGCTGCGTTTCCTTGACTCGCCCGTCTCGGTGCTGGACGCGGCGACCGGCGAGATCCTGACCGAGGCCCTGCCGGGCACAGGAGGCGCCGACGAGATGATCCTCTCCGACGCGCGTCTGATCGTGAAGAGCACGAAGGAGCGGTCGGTGGGGGCGACCCAGGCTTTCAGGAAGGACTCGCCGGAGGACACGCTCGCGGCCATCGACGTCAAGACGGGCAGGCAACTGTGGCGGAAAGAGAACGTCCGCGTCGTGCCGTACGCCCTGTCCGCCCAGGCGGGACGAGTTGTCTACCATAACCTGGACGAGCTGGTCTGCCTCGACGCGAAGACCGGCAGGGAGGCGTGGCGGGCGGCCAACCCGATCGGGCAGACCCTTGGCGGCCTCAGCACGCTGGTCATCAGCGACGGCGTGGTGCTCTTTCACGGCAACGGGCAGCCGGACCAGCCCACCGCCGCAAAAGAGGCAGCCAAGGCTCCCGCCGCGAAAGGCAGGAAGAGGCCGAGGAAGCCGAGGACACGAGGCCGCTTCTACCTGACCGCCTTGTCGCTGAGCGACGGCAAGGTCCTCTGGCGGCACCCCGGCAGGCGGGCCTGGGCGGGCGCGTGCACGCAGCCGACGGACCTGTTCGTTACGGGCGGGACCGTCTGGTGCGGCTCCTTCGAGGGCCGCGACCTGCGGACCGGCGAGGTCAAGAAGACGGTGGCGGCAGGCAAGCTGATCTCTCCCGGCCATCACTACCGCTGCCATCGCAGCAAGGCGACGGTGCGATACCTGATCCTGCCCAAGCGCGGGGCCGAGTTCGTGGACGTCGAGGGCGACGACCACATGCGACACGACTGGCTCCGCGCGCCGTGCTTCACGGGGCTCACGCCGGCCAACGGGCTGCTCTACGTGCCCCCCAGCCCGTGCTTCTGCTACCCGGGCGTGAAGGTCTTCGGCTATCTGGCGATGTCGGCCCAGCCCGCTGACAAGCTGAAGCCCGTCACGGACGCCAACCTCCAGCGCGGCAGCGCCTACGGCCGGGCGAATCCGCAATCCGCAACCTGCCTGCCGGCAAGGCAGGTTCGCAATCCGCAATCGAGTGACTGGCCGATGTATCGGCGCGACGGGCAGCGAAGCGGCTCGACGAAGACGCCCGTGCCGGCCGAACTGACCAAGCAGTGGGAGGTCGAGCTCGCCTGCCGGGGATCGCAGCCGGTGGTCGTCGGGGATCGGCTCTGGGTGGCGGAGAGAGACGCCCACCGCATTCGCTGCCTGAACGCAGCCAACGGAAAGGACGTCTGGCGCTTCACCGCCGGCGGGCGCGTTGACTCCTCGCCGACGGTGCATCAGGGCCTGGTGCTGTTCGGCTGCCGGGACGGCTCGGTGTATTGCCTGCGTGCCGGCGACGGGGAGATGGTGTGGCGTTTCCGCGCCGCGCCGGACCGGCGGCGGGTGGTGTCCTTCGGGCAGGTGGAGTCGCTCTGGCCCGTTCAAGGCAGTGTGCTCGTGCAGGACGGCGTGGTCTACTTCGCGGCGGGGCGGTCGTCCTTTCTCGACGGCGGGATCCTCGTCTACGCCCTGGACGCAAAGACCGGCAAGGTGCTCCACTGGCACCTGCTGGAAGGCCCCTGGCCGGACGTCACGAAGGACGTCGGCCGACCGTTTGCCATGGAAGGCGCGCTGCCGGACCTGATCGTCTCCGACGGCAAAGACCTGTACATGCAGCGGATCAAGTTCGACGCCGAACTGAACCGCCTGCCGACCACGCGCGAGAGCAGCCTCGGCGAGCTGGACATGGGCGCCAACCACCTGGTCGCCACCGGGGGGTTCCTGGACGACACCGGGTTCGATCGGCTCTACTGGATGTACAGCAGACGCTGGCCCGGCTTCTACTTCTCCCAGCAATCGCCGAAGAGCGGGCAGCTCGTCGTCTTCGACGACAGCACGACCTACGCGGTGAAGTACTTCTATCGTCGCTTCATGTGGAGCCCACTCTTTATCCCGGCCGAGCACGGCTATCTCTTGTTCGCCGATGACAACAACAACGAGCCGACGCTCGACGAGAGGGGCAAGAAGTCCGTGGCCATCGACTGGCTGCCGAAAGAGGCACGCACCGACAGGTACCGCAGAGGTGGACGCGGCGTCGAGAAGGGCACCGGCTACGTGCGCCGGCGGCCGGCAAAGTGGCAGAAGATGATCCCGCTTCGCATCCGGGCCATGGTGCTCGCGGGGAACCACCTCTTCGCGGCCGGGACGCCCGACGTGGTGGACCCCAAGGATCCGCTGGCGGCACTTGAGGGGCGAAAGGGCGCGATGCTCCAGGTCTTCTCGGCCAAGGACGGCTCGCTGGTGAAGTCGCATTCGCTGTCGTCGCTGCCGGCGTTCGACGGGCTGTCGGCCGCCGCGGGTAGACTCTACATGGCCACCCGTGACGGAAAGGTGGTCTGTTTCGGCAGTGCGCTTCGCAAGTAGGCGAGCCGCCCGAAGGGATTCGCCGGCGAAAGAGACAGGGCGAATCAGCTTGACGGATTCGCTCGCCGTTTACGTCGACACGAACCTGATAGACAAGGTCGGCGGGCAGGGCCCGCTCGTGCAGAACGACTCGAACCTGTACTTCGGGCGGCACATAACGCTGGGGCGCTACTTCAACGGCCTGCTGGACGACATCCGGCTCTACGACGGTGCCCTTTCCCAAGACGACGTCAATGCCCTGTTCCCCGAGCCCGCGACGCTGCTTCTGATATGCGGCGCGGCCGCACCGGTCCTGCTGAAGCGTCGCAGATCGTGAGCGCGTCGAACGGAAGGCGAAGGGACTGAGCCGAAGCGGGGGTCCCCACGCACGTCGGGGCCGGCGGCGAGCGATCGTCGTGACCGTCAGCCGGAGATCGGAGCCATTGCCAGGGGGCCTACAGCAGCTTTTCGAACGCCTCTTCGGTCAACCCAGCTCTGCGGATCTGAGCGCGGAGCAGGAAGGGGGCAAGGTTTCTGTGCCGGGGGATCACGAGGCTGGGAGAATCCCGACGCCTGAGGATGACGTGACTGCCCCGCTGGCGAGCGACTTCGTAGCCGGCGCGGCAGAATGCTGCAATCGCCCTCCGCCCGGAGATCCCCGCGAGCTTTCCCACGTCATACCTCCAGGACGGTGGTGAGCGTGGGCTTCACCGGCTTGCGCCGGCCTTTGGGCTCGGCCTCCAGGTACAGCGTGATCGCTTCCTTCACGTTCCTCAGGGCCGCTTCGATCGTCTTGCCCTGGCTCATGCAGCCGGGCAGTTCCGGCACGTCGGCGACGTAGCCCTTGTAGTCGGGATCGTAGACGAGGTTCACCGTTACCTGCATCGCATCACGCTCTCATCTCAAAGCACACCGAAGCGAACCGGATCACTTTCAGAGACCAACTGTAACCCCCTGATCGGCTTTCTGCAAGCGGGGATCTCGGCGAGGCGGTTGACGCGGACGGGGACGTTGGAGGACGCAAATCGCTGGCGGATGGCCAGGCGGGGGGGTAGATTGCCCGTGCGAGAATCACCGACGCAGCGGATGGATCAAGACGGGAGAGCGGCGAAGATGCGAACGGTTGTGCTGGGCAGGAGCGGACTGGAAGTCTCGGCGGTCGGGTTCGGGGGGATTCCCATCATGCGGGTCTCGCAGGCCGAGGCCGTCCGCACGATCCACGCGGCGCTGGACCTCGGCGTGACGTTCCTCGACACGGCGGCCGGCTATGCCGACAGCCAGCAGAAGATAGGCAAGGCGATCGCCGGCCGGCGCGACGGGCTCGTGCTGGCCACCAAGAGCGGACAGAGGACCCGCGAGGGCATCCTGGCCGACGTGGAGCGGGCGCGGCGGGAGATGGGGGCCGACTGCATCGATCTCTACCAGCTTCACGGCGTCTCCCAGCCGGCGGAGTGGGAGGAGATGCAGGGCCCCGGCGGGGCCCTCGAGGGCCTGCTGGAGGCGCGCGACAAGGGCTGGGTGGCCCACGTCGGCTTCACGTCCCACAGCATCGACGTCGCGATGGACCTCCTCGACGAGGAGGCCTTCGAGACCGTGCAGTTCCCGTTCAACATGGTCACCCGCGAGCCGGCCGAGTCGCTGATTCCCAAGGCCCGCGCCAACGGCCTGGGCTTCATCGTCATGAAGCCGATGTGCGGCGGGCAGTACGACGACGCCGAGCTGGCGTTCAAGTTCCTCAACGGCTACCCGGACCTCGTGCCGATCCCGGGCATCGAGCGGCCGGAGGAGATCGAGCAGATCGCGCCGATCGTCGCCTCCGGGGCCGTGCTGGAAGGCGAGGAGCTCGCGCGGGCCGAGAAGGTCGCGGCCGATCTGGGCAAGCTCTTCTGCCGCCGATGCGGCTACTGCCAGCCGTGTCCCGAGGGCGTGCCGATCACGACGGCGATGGTCTTCGACGGCCTCCTCAAGCGTCTGAGCCGCGAGAGGGTGGCCTCCGGGGCCGGGCGGGCGATCGTCGAGAAGGCGCCCAACTGCGTCGAGTGCGGCGAGTGTGAGGCCAAGTGCCCCTACGACCTGCCGATCATCGAGACAGTCAGGAAGTCGCTGGAGACGGCGCGGGCGATGGTGGAGGCCTGAGGAGGGGGGAGGAATGGGTCGCCCGTGAAACGGCCGCGTCCTCCTGAGGCGGACGCAGCCGGCAACCTGTTTGCCGGCATACAAGTGGCGGAGGTCGCCGTGCCCCGCCGGCTGTTCGCGGCGATCCTGGAGCGGATACGGCGTTTGGAGGTACTCCGGCCGCGAGCGCCGGTGCCTCGATGACCGCCGGAGCCGACCACCGATTCACTGCCGCAGACTCCTACGGAATCGGTATGCGCGCGCCGCGCGACTCGACCGTGCGGACCGCCTTGTTCGCCCCTGCCGAGCCGTCGGAATGCCGTCCCAGGGGCCGTTCCGCCGTCACGAGGCCAAGAAACTCCAAAATCGTGGTGTGCGCAAGCGGCGAGGCAGTACAATGCACGACAAATCCCTCGGCCGGGTAGCCGGGCAAGGTCCTCCGGAAAATCCCGGCTGGACCGCTTCGAACGTGGGGAGACATGGCGATGGACGCTCGCATGACGCTGCTGGGCTTGTGCCTCTTCGTGCTCGCACAGCCGCGTGCCCTCGCACAGGACGCCCAGCAATCCTACGAGAGCCTCTACGGCAAGGAGGCGAGGGCGGCTGCGGCCTCGGCCGGCAAGCACGACGACGCAGCCTTCGCCCGCAAGCTCGTGGCCGACGCCGGCCGCCTGTCGGACAATCCGAAGCTCCAGGTGCTGCTCTGGGAGAAGGCTTACGAGTTCGGCAGGACCTTCCCCGGCGGGTACGACACGGCTGCCGAGGCGTTGGACGCCCTGGCGGGCGCTGTCCCGCAGCGCAAAGCCGAGTGCCGGAAGAAGAAGTTCGAGCTGATACAGCTCGCGGCCCGCAGGGGCACGCCGGCGCAGCGGCAGGCTGCGGGCGAG
This sequence comes from uncultured Planctomycetaceae bacterium, assembly GCA_964427875.1. Lineage (GTDB taxonomy): Bacteria > Planctomycetota > Phycisphaerae > SM23-33 > SM23-33 > CAYRVX01. Next base: position 8,455 of record CAYRVX010000041.1, on the reverse strand, counting down.
GCGCTGGTCGAGCTTCTGGCGGCCGACGCGGATAAGCTGGCGGCGGCGGGGAAGTACGACGAGGCACTCGCCGCCTATCGGCGGGCAAGTTACCTGGCCGGGCGGCACGCCCCGTCGAGCAAGGCGGGGATTGCCGAGAAGACCAAGCAGCTCCTGCGGCGGCAGGCGTCGGCGCGTCGGGCCGCGGCCCTGGAGCAGTCCCTCAAGTCCAAGCCCGGCGATCCGGACCTCTCTCGCCGCCTCGTCATGGCCTACGTGGTGGAGCTCGACGCCCCGGCCAAGGCGGTAAAGCCGGCCGCTGTGACAGGGGACGAGGCGATCAAGACCTGCGTGCCGCTTGCAGCCAAGCCGCTGGAGGAACTGCCCGCCGACATCTGCCTGGAGCTGGCGTCCTGGTACCGCAAGCTGGCGGCCGGGGCCATGCCGCACTACAAGGCGGCGATGTACCTCCGGGCCCGGTCGTACTGCGGGCGGTTCCTCGCCCTGCACGACAAGCAGGACACGAAGGCGATCCAGGCGAGCCGCATGCTCGCGGAGCTACGGGCGGCGTTGGAGAAGCTCGGCGTTGGCGCCGGCACGCCGGCCGGCTCGATCCCCGATTGGGTGCCGACGCGCCTACGCCAGGTTCGCGTGTTCGACTGCAAGGGGGGACTGAAAGAGAGAGAGGTGCGCTTCTCGAAGGACGGCCGCTACCTGGCCGCAGTGGCGACGAAGGACCCGGGCTCGCCCTTGTGCTGGAGCCTCCGGACGGGACAAGCGGCGCTCAAGCCCAGGCGAGCGTGCGGCCACATGCGCAGCTTCTGCTTCTCGCCGACCGCCGAGCGGCTGGTCACCGGCCATGAGGACGGGTGGCGGCTGTGGGACCTGAAGACGGGCAGGGTCCTCGGCGGCAACGAAGGCGGCGTCGAGGACATCCTCTTCTCGCCGAACGGGCGGCTGATCGTGGTCCTTGCCAAGGACGGTATCCAACTGTGGGACGCGCAGAAGGGAAGGCTTCTGCGCCGCACCGACCACCCCGCGGACGAGAGCTGGCAGCACCTGGTGGCCTTCCTGCCCAACGGGCGGGACGTCGTGCTGTACAACGGCCGCACCACGGACTGTTGGCGCGCCGACAGCGGCAGGATCGCCTGGCAAGCGGGCCAGTCCAGCCGTCACAAGTACGTGTTCGTCTCCCCCAGAGGGCGATACGTTCTGGGCAACGGAATGGACCTCGCCCCCGTCGTAGTGGACGCCCGGACAGGCAAGGAGTTGTGGCGGCTGGACCCCGAGCAGAAGGCTCGCGGCTGGGGCGCGTTGTTCTCATCCGACGGCCGGCAGGTCGTCATGGCGTTCCACGGCGAAATCGCGTTCTTCGACACGGCCAGCGGCAAGAAGCTTCGAACGGTGAAGACCGACAAGCGGTTCTGCGGACTCCTGCGCAACGACAGGATCCTGTTTGTGGTGAAGGACTACAGCCTGCAATTCCTCAACGTCCCGGACGGCCGGGAGGTCAGCAAGATCGATCTCGACGTGCAGGCCCTGCCCGCCGCCCTCTCGCCGGACGAGCGCCTGCTGGCCTGCTGCGGCAAAGGCGCCGACGAAGGGAAGGTGTTCGTCTACGAGCTGATGAAGTAGCCTACCAAACTGGCAGTTGGGACCGGCGCGAAGGCCGTCTCGGGCGCAATTCCGGTCCGGCGGCGGGCAAGTGCGCCCTTGCTGCGGCCGGGAAGACGCTTGTTCCTTTCCCGAACCGTGATAGAATCGTCGAAAAGGCCCACGATCCCGGCGCGTCGGGATGGGCGCCAGTTCATCTGGGGAATCTCGGGTAACAACCCGCTGGACCCGAGGCTTCGCCCCGGCGAGTTCTGACGTCTACCACACAGAAGAAGGAGAGGCTCCGGAAATGACTCACAAGAGCTTATCGGTTCAGGCCCGCGTCGGCATTGCCGCATTTGCCGTTGTGCTTTCGCTGTTCGTTGTGCGCAAGGCCGGTGCCGATGAAAGGGCCGCTGACCGCACCCTCTGGTATGCAAGACCCGCCCGGGACTGGCAAAAGGAAGCGCTGCCTGTCGGCAACGGCCGCCTGGGGTGCATGATCTTCGGGGATGCCTCCAAGGAGCGCATCCAGTTCAACGAGGACACCCTGTGGATCGGCGACGAGAAGGATACCGGAGCCTACCAGGCCTTCGGCGACGTTCATGTCGAGATGGCTCACCCGGATCCGGAGAAGTACCGGCGCGAGCTGGACATCAGCGAAGCGATGCACCGGATCACCTACACCAGCGGAGGGACCCACTACAAGCGCGAGTACTTCGCCAGTGCCCCGGCCGGTGTCATGGTCTTCCGCTTCACGGCCAGCCGGCAGGGCGCGTACACCTGCACGGTCTCCCTGACGGACATGCACAAGGGCAAGATTACCGCGAGCGGCAGCAGGCTCACGTCGGCCGGCTCACTGGCCGGCTATAAGTATCGCAGGAGCAAGACGCCATACGACATCGCCCTGGACTACGAGGCTCAGGTCCTCGTCCTGAATGAAGGCGGGACCCTGACGACCGAGGACCAGGCGGTCAAGCTCGACAAGGTGGACAGCTTCACGCTCCTGGTGGCCGCGGGCACGAACTACCTGAACCGGCGCGACAAGGGCTGGAAGGGGCCGCACCCTCACGAACGGATCTCCGCCCAGCTTGCCGCCGCGTCGAAGAAGCCTTTCGACGCGCTTCTCAAAGAGCATGTTCAGGACTACCAGGGCCTGTACAACCGCCTTGCCCTGAATGTCGGCCAGACGCCCGGCCCCGCCCTGCGGCTGCCTACGGATGAACGCCTGCAGGCCTACAAGCAGGGCAAGAGCGACCCGGATCTCGAAGAGCTGCTCTTCCAGTACGCGCGGTACCTGATGATCAGCTCCTCCCGGCCCGGCACCATGCCGGCCAATCTCCAGGGGCTCTGGAACAGCAGCAACCACCCGCCGTGGCGAAGCGATTATCACACGGACGTCAACATCCAGATGAACTACTGGTTTGTCGACCTGGCCAACCTTGCCGAGTGCTTCCAGCCCCTTGCTGAATGGGTGAACTCGATACGCGAAGTGAGGAAGGAAGAGACCAGACGGGCGTTCAAGACAAGAGGATGGCTCACGCATGCCGAGAACGGCGTGTTCGGCGGCTCGACGTGGAAGTGGTCCAAGGGTGATGCGGCATGGGTCGCCCAGAACCTCTGGGACCACTACGCGTTCACCCTCGACGAGGCCTACCTCCGCACCCGGGCATACCCGGTGATGAAGGAACTGTGCGAGTTCTGGGAGGACCATCTGAAGGAGCTTCCCGGCGGGACGCTCGTCTCGCCCGACGGCTTCTCCCCCGAGCACGGCCCCCACGAGGACGGGGTCTCATTTGACCAGCAGTTGGTCTGGGACCTCTTCACCAACTTCATCGAGGCGTCCAAGGCTCTCGGCGCCGACGAGGCGTTCCGGAAGAAGGTGACCGCCATGAAGGCACGTCTGCTGGGGCCGAAGATCGGCAAGTGGGGACAGCTTCAGGAATGGATGGTTGACCGGGACAAGCCCGACGACCGCCACCGACACCTGTCCCACATGATCGCCATTCACCCCGGTCGGCAGATCTCCTCGCTGACAACACCGAAGTTTGCCCAAGCCGCGCGGGTTTCCATGAATGCCCGAGGCGACGGCGCGACCGGCTGGAGCAAGGCATGGAAGATCAACATCTGGGCACGCCTGCACGACGGGAACCGCTCGCACAAGCTGCTCTCCGAGATGATCCGAGGCAATATCTTCAACAATCTGTTCGACGCGCATCCGCCGTTCCAGATCGACGGCAATTTCGGCTATGCGTCGGGCATCTGCGAAATGCTCGTGCAGTCACACATGGGCCAGATCCACCTGCTGCCCGCCCTGCCCGACGCATGGCCGAGCGGCTACATCAAGGGCATTCGAGCTCGCGGCGGATTCGAGCTCGATATCCGGTGGAAGGACGGAAAGCTGGCCGAGGGTGTCATTCGATCCGGAAAGGGCAACGCCTGCACAATCCGCGCGAGCCTTCCTGTCACGATCACCAGCCGCGGCAAGAAGGTCAAGGCCAGCCAGGTCGATCCGAATGTCATCACGTTTCCGACCAGTCAGGGCCAGGAGTACGTGATCATTCGCCACGGGACGTGAAGACTGAGCGTGTCCCCAAAAACCGGGCGCGGGCGCAAGGTGGAATCGTCTCCGGGCAGGATGGGGTCGAATGGCCCCGGAAGGAGACGATCGCGCGGCAGGGAAGCAGCGGCGGCAGTCCGGCGGCTCACGCCGCCGGCTGAAGCCTTACGCCCTTCCGGGCTGCGCCAGCCGTCGTCGAGGCGTGCTCCGAAGCCCGGGACGCACTATTGCACAACTTTGAGGCGGCAGGCAGGGCCGGCCGGCTAAACGGGGTCCTGGCGCCGGGGGTCGTTTGTGGGAGGCGCTATTCGTTCTTCTTCTTGCGCTTTCGCCGCCTCTTCGGGGTGGACGGGGGCTGCTGCTCGTCGGCCTGCTCCGCGGTGCCGGGCTCCGTCTCCTCCCGTGCCGGTTCGGGCGGGGGGGTCAGGGCCTCGGTCTCGGCGGGCGGCTCTTCTGGCGTGGCCTCGGCTCCGGGCGGTTCTGCGGCCGCCTCGGTCGGCTCCGCCTCGGCGGGCGGTTCGGGCGGCTGAGGTGCCTCTGCCGCCGGCGTACGGGCTGCGGCGGCGGCTTCCATGGCGGCGGCGGCCTCGGCGATGTCCATGGCGTTCAGCTCATCCACCAGCTTGGCGATGTTCGTCTCCCGGTCGAGGTCGCCGGCGAGGAGCTTCTCCTCCCACCTGGAGTTGATCGCCTCCGTCAGGACGCTTCGCAGCGCGAGGCCGACGAACTTCAGGTCGTACAGCAGACCGCGCAGGAAGCCCATGACCTCCCGGATCCGCAGGAGCTCCTTCTGCCGGTCCTCTCCCGCCGGGACGAGCAGGAGCTCATCCTTCCCGATGGCCATCCGCCAGGCGGGCTGAACGTCCGGGTGCTCGGCGGTGATCCGATGCTCCAGGGCCCGCTGGAGCACTTCCAGAAACAGGTCCGCCGTCCTGGTGACGATGATCTTCCACCCGACGCGGTCGAAGCGGTACTCGTTGCCCATGGCGATCCCGCGGTTGAGCAGCGCCGTCTTGATGACCTCCGTGCAGTCGGTCGTGATCCAGATCTCCACCTTGTCCTTCATGTGCTTGTCTCCCTGAGTGCAGTGACGAACAGCGGCCGAAGGCGGATTGTACCAGCTTGCCCGCCGCGTCGGCACGCTGGAATAGCCGGTTACAGCCGGACGGCGATCCCCTTGCTCGCGAGGTGCTCCTTCATCTGCCGGATGGTGAACTTCCCGAAGTGCGCGATGGAGGCGACCAGGACGGCGTCGGCGTGGGCCTCGAGGATGGCCTCGCTGAGGTGCTCCAGCTCGCCCGCACCGCCCGAGGCGATCACGCACACGGAGACGGCGTCGGCGATCGCGCGGGTCATCGGGATGTCGTAGCCCGTCTGCACGCCGTCGGTCTCCATGCTGGTCGGCAGGATCGCGCCGGCCCCGAGCGAGACGGCCTTCCGGGCCCACTCGACGGCGTCCCTGCCCGTCGGCCGGGTCCCGCCGGCCACCATCACCTCGAAGCCCGACGGTATCTCGCTGTTGTTACGCGTGTCGATGGCCACGGTGATCCGCTCGGAGCCGAACTTCTCGGCGGCCTCGGCGACGAGCTCGCCCCTGCGTACGGCCGCGGAGTTGACCGACACCTTCGCTGCGCCCGCGTCGAAGAGCCGCTGCATGTCGTCGAGGCCCCCGATGCCGCCGCCGACGGTCAGGGGGCAGTCGCCCAGTCCGGCGACGGTACGCTTGACGGCGTCGAGGAACGTCTTGCGGCCCTCCAGCGTCGCGGTGATGTCGAGGAAGACCAGCTCGTCGGCGCCCGCCTCGGCGTAGGCCGCCCCCGCCGCGGCCGGGTCGCCCAGCTCCTGGATGTCCACGAAATGCACGCCCTTGACGAGCCTGCCGTCGCGGGTGTCCAGGCACGGGATGACCTTCTTGTAGTCCATGCTGCTTGTCCGTTTCGCAGTCGTCGCCGGTTGTGCATGAGGCGAGACGGCCGAGGATTCCATAGGCGTCAGCGGCCTGGATCAACACGCGACAAGGGCGCCGGATTCGCGAGATCAGCCTCTGCTTTCATAGAGGACCCTGCCCTCGCGAAGGGCGGTGGTCACGAAGGCCTGCGGGACCTCGCGCCATTCTCGCACTTCCTGGGGGGTGTAAATGATGACCTCCGCTTCGGCCGGCATTGTCCGCCAGGGCAATCTCCCGGATCCGCCGCACCATTTCGCCAAGAAGGCCTTGGGAGGACATGCCCATATGCTACCGGCGAACAGTCCGGAAAGCAATCGGCCGCGCGGCCCCGGTGATCGTGGCTGAAACGAAGCGATCAGGCCTCATCCCTTGGGCGGACGGGCATGCGGAGGATCGTCTTCAGACGTTCGGGCGGCACGCGCCGCGGATCGGACAGGTAGATCTCGTGGTGCCGGCCGTGGAACACCAGGCCGTTGTCCGTTGCCAACTGCCGCATCTGCTCGATGCTCCTCGGCTCCTCGGCGTACGGGCCGACGTGCAGCATCTGCACGCAGGGGCCTTCCTCGATGGTCTCCAGGGCGACCTTCTCGAAGTCCGGCGGCTTGTTTTTCTTTCGCAGCGCGGCGGAGGCCTGCGTGAGGTCCTCGGCGCCGATGAAGTCCGGCACGCGGATGAGGAGCTTCCAGTGCAGCTCGTCGGAGGAGACGTCGAAACAGCCCGGTTTGCCGCCGCTCCAGTAGAGGCCCTCCAAGTGGCAGACCTTGTAGTCCTGTCCGGCGAACTTTCGGGTCATCTTGATGGTGAAGGCCATGGCGTACATCCCGCCGACGCTGGCCTGGAATGCCTCGCCGCGTGGCCTGCCCTCTCCGTCGATTGCCAGGCAGGGCACCGGCGGGATGGTCACCAGCACGGGGCTCTTCCGCGCGGCGTACTGGTCCCGGTGCAGCTTGTACAGGTCCAGCTTGTCGGTCTTTGCGGCCATGGGATGCTCCCTTGTTCTACGGGACCGTCTCGTGGTTCACTCGTTTACCACGCACCGGCTACGGGCTCCAGCGGGAGGTGGATGTCCGTTCGGAGCTCCTCCGGGGCCGTGTCCCGGATGGAGTTGCGGTAGACCTCGAAGGCGGGGGCCGAAGCGCATCGGCGTCCGCTGTCGGGCAGCCAGCGACCGCAGAGCCGGGCGTAGGTCTCACCGGGGCGGCCGTACGGGCCGCAGTGCGTGGTGACGGCATACTCTCCGCCGCGGATCTCCTGGACGCCCACGTTCCCCTCGCCCCGGCAGCGGTGGTCCACAACCAGGCAGGCGTCGTAGCGGATCTTCCCGCCCGCCGTGACGTCCGGGTCGTCGTGCACGATGCCGAGGGCGGCCGCGTTGGGCCCGAGCAGCCCGCGGCGCCCGGCCCAGGCCATGAGCTGCTGCCATGCCGGAGCCACCTCGTCGTAGGGCCCCACGTGGCGAACGAAGGCGACGCGGATCGGCTCGATCGTCCTGATTCGCACGTCCGGCGGCGGCCCGTCCGCTCCGAAGCGGCAGTCGGGCATGCCGCCGCCAGAGACGTAATGGACGCCGGAGGGCACGGCCTGGTACGAGAGCTGCCGATTCGCCTTGCGGAACGCCGAGGGCGACTCGCCGAACATCGCGCGGAAGGCCCGCGTGAAGGACTCGTGCGTCTCGTAGCCGGCGTCCAGCGCGATGTGGAGGACCGGATCGGCCGTGTTTTTCAAGTGCACCGCGGCACGCTCCAAACGCAGTCGACGGATGTGCTGCTTGAGCGATTCGCCCACCATGCCGCGGAAGATGCGGTGGAAGTGGCAGGCCGAGAAGTGCGCCACCTCGGCCAGTTGGCGCAGCGAGATGGCCTCGTCGAGGTGCTGCTGGATGTGGAGCAGCACGCGCAAGATGCGCTGTTCGTAGTCCTGTCGGGTCGCCGAACGCATTGCGGTCGCCTCGACGTCGATTATCTCCATCTCCGGGCCGGCCCGCTTGACGTTTCTTGCGGATTTCGCCCGCAGTGAGGTCCCGAGCCTGGCCGGGCGGCGACCGGCTTGGCGCAAGGCAAAGCCCCGCGGATCGCGCCGCGGGGCCTTGAATATTCCAAACAGTGGGCCGTCTTGGCCGTGCGTCGCCGCACGGCTGTCCTCCTTCGCCGAAGCTCCGGAGGACGAGGCTGCGCTGACCTTGTGCCGGGCAGATCTCTCTGCCGCGGCATCTAGATAATCCTCTAGAAAGGAGGTGATCCAGCCGCAGGTTCCCCTACGGCTACCTTGTTACGACTTAGTCCCAGTTACCGAACTCACCTTCGGCAGCACTGACGTGTGCCGACTTCGGGTGCTCCCGGCTTCCATGACTTGACGGGCGGTGTGTACAAGGCTCA
>CAYRVX010000040.1:20953-53476 GCA_964427875.1 uncultured Planctomycetaceae bacterium | reverse complement strand
ACATGTAAACCATGTCCCCGGATCAAAGTGTAAAGGATGTGCCCGGTTGCACAGAGTCTCGGGAGAAGGCCCGGAGGGCCTCCCTCCGGGCAGCGCCGCGACCGGCAAGACGCTCTGGAAACGGGTGCTCCGCGGGAAAGGAATCAACTGGGCCCACGACAACAAGCACGCGACGGTGAACATGACGCCCTGCTGGGCCGACGGGCGGCTCTACGTCCTCGGCGGGCTTGCCCGCCGACAAGGCCCGGTGGCAGCGGTCGGCCCGCCAGCCGCCCGACGACCGCGCCGGAGACCTTCTCATCGCCGAACGTGCCCGTGAACCTGCCGGTGACGCACCCGTCGTGAACGCGGGCGCCAATCGCGTAGACGGCCCGGACGGTCTTCCCGACAGGCGGGGTGTGGCCGTCCGACGCGAGCGTGACGGTGATATCGCCCTTGACGAGACCGGCCGACAGGGCCAGCTTCGAGGCATCGACGTTGTAGGGCGCCTTGCTGAAGCTCGGGGCCTTGGCGATGGCCGCGGCGATCTTGCCGCCGCGCGTCTCGACGTGCACTTGCAGGCCCCGTTCGTTGGGCAGCGCCTCCTCGAGGTTGAGGCTGACGAAGGCATTCATGGGCTTCGCCGCCGCCATCGGGCCGACGTACCTCGTGGCAATGACGATGTTGTCGAACCACACCTTGGAGACGTGGCCGCGGGGGGCCTTCGTGATATACAGATAGGCCCAGACGTAGTTGACCGCCAACTCCTTGACGCTTCGCCAGCGGAAGCCTTCGAACGCCCCTTTGGCGGCGGCTTCGGGTCGCCACCAGCCGCCCGTCCACCGCCCCCGGGGGAAGCCCTTGCCGATGTGGCTGGCGACCTGCCCGTCACGGCGGAAGAGCTTGCCGTCGATCCAGAAGGCCTGTTCACCATTGGCCTCCCCCGGCGGGTCGTTGGCCTTCACCATCATCTCCACGCAGATCCACCTGCCCTTTTCGACCTTGGGCTTGGCCCCGCCGGTGAGGAACGGCGTGCCCCAGTACCTCCCGTCGCCGTGGACGTGCATCCCCTGCCAATACGTGTAGAAGTCCCAGCTCCAGCGTTTGCCGAACGGCTCGACGCCCGTCGTGAACCGCCTGTCGCCCCGGGGGCGCTGGCCCGCGCCGCCCTGCGGCCAGGGCGTCGGCGGATTGAATCCGCCGAGGTGAGTGCCGAAGTGATGGATGGGCGCGCAGCCGGCGTCGAACTTCACGTAGAAGCGAGCAAAGACCAGCGCATGGCCGGGCAGGAGCCGCCGATAGAGGTACCCGCCCGTGCCGCCGCCTCCCACGTGCGTCATCAGCAGCGATCTCCGGTCGCCGCTGCCGGCGGGCACGTCGGGCGACAGCGACATGATCGGCTTGGCCTTCACGCTGTCCCATCGCTTGAAGATTGCCTGCGGCGACGGCGCGTCGAACTTCTCGACGAACAGCACGGCCTGGTCTTTCTCGATTCCCCGGTCGCCGGGGTACTTCGCCGCGATGCCTGACGCACCCTCGGGCAGGCGGGCCTTCGAGGCCGCCCCGGAAGGCCCGGCGAGCGCATCGTGACACGCCCCCGCCAGTAGAGCCACCAGCACCAGGGCCGGCTGCCTCAGGCCCGCAGGCGCGACGGCCACGGGCAGGTGACACGTACGCCGAAGCCCTCCGCTGCTTCCCGCCGCCGATCGCTGCTCGTTCATTGCTCCCGGCCCCTTTCCGCCCGCCGTGCGGGCTCGGCTGGTTCCGCCGATCATTGAATGCACCGCCGGCACGGCGGTTCCTTTGGGAGGCAGCCGGCCGCACAGCCCTGCACGCGCTCCATACGGGTCCGGATTTGCAGAGACAGGGATGAGCGGCTATCCCATACTGTCGAGAAGGCCGGGCCGGCCACGGTCGGGAAGGCGACGTGTTACGGCCCGCAAGGAGGTCGACAGATGCCGCTGTGCGTACGTCGTTGTCCGGGCATTTGCCTGGCTGCTGCAACATTGCTCCTGATCGGCTCCACCGCCCTCCACGCGGAGGCGTTGAAGCTCACGGTTGCCGAGCCGTCGGGTGTGCCCCGGAGAGGCTGGCCGGTGACGTCGGGCGTGCCGTTCAAGCAGGGCGCGCTGAAGGACCACCGTGCAACGAGCCTGGTCTTAGCCGACCGGCGGGAGCTGCCGCTCCAGACGGAAGTGCTGGCGAGTTGGCCGGACGGCTCCGTGCGATGGCTGCTGCTGGACTTCCAGGTGGACCTCGCGCCCGGCCAAAGGAAGACACTCTCGCTTCGGTACGGTCCGGAAGTCCGGCGAAGCCGGATTCGCGACGGCGTCTCGGTCTCGCAGGACAAGGGCGACGTGACGCTGACCACCGGGCCGATGCGGGTCCGGCTGTCGGGGCGAGCGTTTCGGCTCCTGGACGCGGTGTGGCTGGACCGCAGCGGGGACGGCAGCTTCGCCGACCAAGAGCGCCTGCCGCGAGCGGCCGAGGCCGGCATCGTGCTGCGAACGCCCGACGGCGGCGAGTTCCGGGCCGATAAGGCCCCCGCGAAGCTGACGGTTGAGCAGGCCGGGCCCGTCCGGGCGTGCGTGCGCATCGAGGGAAGCCACTCGGGCGCCGACGGCGCAATGTTCGGCTACGTCGCTCGCGTCCACGCGTTCCGCGGGCAGCCTTTCGCCCGCGTGTTCTACACGTTCGTCAACAACCATCCCGACGCCTTGATGGCGAAGGTCGATTCGCTGAACCTGAGCATCTCCCTGGCCGGGCGCGGCAGGGCGCGCAGTGTGCTCGGCGGCAAGGCGGGCGCGTCCGGGCGGCTGTTCCAGATCGACGAACGGCGGTACGAGATCAACGGCAGACCGATGGACGGCCGCGGCGCGGGCTGGGCGGCCATGGGGGACGAGGCGGCCGGGCTGGCCGTCGGGGTCCGAGAATTCTGGCAGAACTGGCCGAAGAGCATCGAGGTCTCGCCCGAAGCCAGGAGGCTTTCCGTCGGGCTCTGTCCGGCGTTCCCGAAGGGACGATACGACGGGAAGGGCCTCCAGGAGGAGAACAAGCTCTACTACCACCTGCGAGACGGCGTGTACACGTTCAAGGTCGGCCTGGCGCGGAGCCACGAGATGTGGGCGACCTTCTTCGCCGGCCCGCCGGACGCCGCGAAGCTCCGGCGGTTCTTCCAGGCCGCGGAGGAGCCCCTCCTGGCGGCGTGCGAGCCGGCCCACGTGGATGCGACCAAGGCGCTCGGCGATCTGCCGCCGGCCGACGAGAGGAAGTACGCGGGCTACGACAAGGCCGTGGCCGAGGCGTTCCGCGACCACCTCCGCCGCCGGGAGGAGATCCGCGAGTACGGCATGCTGAACTACGGCGACTGGTACGGCGAGCGCCGCGTCAACTGGGGCAACCTGGAGTACGACCTGGCGCACGGCATGTTCCTGCAATACCTGCGAACGGGCGAGCGGGCGTACTTCCTTCGAGGCGAGCAGGCGGCGCGGCATCACATCGACGTGGACGTCGTGCACGCCGTGAACAAGCACCTGAAGAACCCCTGGGGGCCGCCGCCCCGGGTGGGTGAGATCTGGCTGCACTGCCTGAACCATACGGGCGGCTACTATCACAACGCCCCGCTGCCGGTCAGCCGGACCTACCAGATGGGCCACAGCACCAACTTCGGGCACGTCTGGGTCGCCGGCGACGTGGAGTACTACTACCTCACCGGCGACCGGCGGGCCCGCGAGGTCGCCGTGGCGATCGCCGACGCCATGGCCCATCACTGTCCCACGCGATACGGCAACCACATCCGCGCGCTGGGTTGGCCGATCATCCTCCTGCTGGCGGCGTACGAGCTGACGGGGGACGGCAAGTACCTCGATGCGGCGACATCGTGCTGGGAGGTGCTGCGCAAGAACCTGGATCCCAACCGCGGATGGGTGGTTCGCCTGGCGAAGGGGCACTGCTATCACGAAGACCGCCGCTGCCACGGCAATGTGCCGTTCATGGAGGGCCTGACGTGCTGTGCACTGGCCCGATACCATCGAATCACCGGCAGCCGGGAGGCGCTGCGGGCCGTCACCGCCGGCCTGGACCAGATGACCCGCGAATGCTGGCTGGAGGATCGCAAGACCTTTCGCTACACCGCCTGTCCGCTGTCGCCGGCCACCTGGCACGGGCTGTTCGCCCTCTCGGCCGAGGCGTTCGCCCACGAGGTCGCTCATACCGGCAACAAGGAGCACTTGCGGATACTGCGGGACGGCCTGCGGGAGATGATCCGCCGCGGCTTCAGCGGAAACGGCAAAGCCCTCGCCCAGGTCATGCACTTCACGCCCCATGCGCTGAGGTGCCTGGAGAAGTAACGCCAGGTGCCGGTCCCGCGATCGCCTGCCGGGCCAATCGTCCCGGAGAGGCTGGGCTGGTCCAGCGACTTTGGGCCCCCACAATCCCCGAGCAGATCTGGGGGCCTTGACGGCACGAGATCACGTGGTGAGCTCCGGCCTCAGCGAAGCTAACGAAGTCCTGGAGGCTTGCCGGTGTGCGACCTGCTCGTCTCGGAAATTCCTCTGCCTTCCGGATGGGCCAGGAACGTCAAGTCTGCCGGACACCGACCCAAGCGATACCGCCCAACTCGCTCGGGAGCAGCCCAACTGCTGCCAGGAAGATCCCTGGTCCGGTGCAGCCGGCCGATCAGACATACGCGTTGATCAAGTCCTTGAGCATCGCGGCCGCGGCCCCAACCGGTGAACTCCTGCCTCCGCTGACCGTGATCCGGTCCATCGTATCGGTCATGTAGCTGATGGCCTTCTCCGAGCCGCTGACCGAGGCAAGGGGATGATCCTCCTTCAGTCGCCTGGGCGCAACGCTGAGTAGTACCTCATCATTGACGAGCTCGGCCGTGCCGATCAGCTTGATCACCTCACCGTCCTTCTCGGCCTGGGCGATATCATCCGGCGTCACCTCAGCTATGCCCTCTGTAGGAACATCATCCAGCCGGAAACGAGGGCCAAACAGCCTATTCGCGATGATGACCAGCTTGGTGGCGGTATCGAATCCCCCGACGTCTTTGCTGGGGTCGGTCTCGGCGATGCCAAGTTGCTGAGCTTCCTTCAGGGCCGTCTCGTAGGCTGCGCCGTCGGCGTGCATGCGGGACAGGATGTGATTCGTCGTGCCGTTGAGAATGCCCTCGACGGAGAGGATGCGCGTGCCGGCCAGGCACACCCGTGCCACGTCGAGCGTGGGAAGCGCCGCAGCCGCCGCCGCGCTGATGTGCACGCCGCACTGGTTCTGTCGGGCCAGTTCGTGGACCTCTTCGTAGAACAGCACGATCGGTCCCTTGTTGGCGCTGACTACCTCCATGCCCTTTCGAAGGGCCGCCATGATGTGCGTCCGTGCGGGCTCGCCGTCGGTCAGATTTGTCGGCGTTGCCTCGATCAACACACCGGCGGCGGCTTCGTCGATGGCCTCGGCGCCGGTCAGGCCCGGCCGGCCGAACTCGCCGAAGTTCTCCACTGCATGCCCCCGCCGGAGATCTGCAAGCAGCTCCATCGCCGGCAGGCCATCGGCCGAGTCGCTCACTGCCGCCCCACCGACGTCCACCGCCGCGGCGAGGACCAGGCGGAGGCCGTACTTTCCTTCGATCTCCGACGCCCGTTCGGCGAGCAGTTCCACGAACGCCTTGCCTACGTTTCCGAGCCCATACACTGCGATCCTGACGTCTTTCACTATCGATTCCCTTTCAGCAGGAGGTCGTCATACTCATGGCCGTCCACGAGGGCCTCCACGATCACCGGCCCGTCCATGTCGAAGGCTTCGGCCAGTGCCTTGCGATACGCCGGCTCGTCGCGGGCTGGCAGGACCGCCGCGCCGAAAAAGGATCGGGCCGATTCATACTTCTCGCCCTGCAGCCACGTGCCGTACTCCGCGTAACCCTTGCGCTGCTGCTTGATGCGAATCAGCGACAGGCTGCCGTCGGTGATCAGCACAAATACCACGTGAACGCCCAATCTCATCGCGGTGGCCATCTCGCCGGCCATCATCAGGAAGCCGCCGTCACCCACGACACAGCAGACGCGCCGCTGGGGCCTGCAGAGCTTCGCCGCGATCGCGGCGGGTATGGCGAATCCCATCGAGGACCAGCCGTTGGTCATCAGGAGACAGTCCGGCTCGGGGGTCCGCCACTGCTGGCCGATCAGGTGCAGATGCGCTCCGACGTCGCAGGCCATGATGCCGTCGTCCGGCAGTGCCTCCCGCAGGCCTGCCAGCACCGCTCGCGGGCCAAAGGTTCCCGCCGGCGGCTCGAGTTGAGAGAACATCGCTTTGCGTCGCTCGGCCAAGGTGTTGAGGTCCCAGTCCTTTTTCGCCAGGTCCGCTTCCGCCAGCCGCGCCAGTGCGATGCCGAGGTCTGCAACGACTTCACAGGCCAAGGTGTATCGGGTCCGGTCCAGATCGGCAGGGACGGTATCCATGTGAAGCACCGGGACATCGGGTATCCAGTCCTCGTAGTTGACTTCGATCGGATCGTACCCGATCCCGACCACCAGATCGGCCTGCCGGTGCGTTTGAGCGACCTGGCCGCTCAGGGCATGGTTCAGCACGCCGGCGTAGCAGGGGTGATCCTCGGGGCACATCCCCTTGGCCATCGGGGTCAGGACAATCGGCGCTCCAGATCGCTCGGCTATGTCCAGCAGAAGCGGCCGGACCCCCGCGCGCACGGCCGTCCACCCCACGGCAAGGAGGGGTTTGCTCGCCTCGCGAAAAAGCTGTTCCATCCGGTCCAGAGCGGCCGAATCCGGCGCGGGCGGGGCTGCGGCGGGCCTGGGCTGAACGTCTTCGTCACCGGCGGGATCACAGCCCGTTCCTGCGGGAAGGCCGATGTGAACGGGCCCCGGCACCTCCGACGTAGCCACGTGCATTGCCCGGTATAGAGTCTCCCTCACACGGTCGGCGTGCAGTCGGGTAGTCCATTTTGTGATCGGCGCGAACAGCGCCTGGTGATCAATGTTCATCTGAGTCGTACGGTTCACCATTGCGTCGGACATCACGTCCGTGAAGGCGATACACGGCAGGCGGTCGAGCAAGGCGCAGCCGACACCGGTGCTCAGATTGGTCGCCCCGGGCCCGAAGGTGCCGAAGCACGCGCCCGGGGCGCCGGAAAGGCGCCCGCAAACCAGCGCCATGAACCCCGCGGCGGCTTCATTGCTGACAAGCACAAACTCCACGTCGCTGCGGCGAAGGGCCTCCATGTAGTCGGTGAGATTCCCCCCCGGTATGCCAAAGAAGTATCGAACGCCCAGTTCCTCGAGGGTGTCAACTACCTGTTTTGCCACGGTCGTCATCTTCGTCTCCTGCTGTGCTTCTGATTCCCTGGCCCCCGTCGGCCGGCCCTCCGGCCAGAGCCGTTTCCCCTCTTCTCAGGCGTGTTGTCCGGTCATTGAAGATACCTTCATCGAGCATGCCGAAGCGGGAAGCCAGCACGGCGGTTGCCGTCAGGTCCCCGGTCACATTGCAGCAGGTATTCCCGATGTCCAGGACAGGCCAAACCGATGCGAGGATCGGGACGATCACGGGCGTCGGCACGCCGGTGGCCTGGAGCAGAATCGCCGACGTGACAATGCCGGCCCCCTTGACCCCCGCCGTGCCGATAGACAGCGCCAGGCCGAGGAACAGGAACTGCAGCATGAGGCCCGGTGTAATCGGCAGACCGTAGAGGTTGCAGGAAAACACCGCGATGACACCGATGCAGGAGGCCATGCCGTCCATGTTGATCGTCGCGCCCAGTGGCAGTGTGAACCCCCACACCTTCTCGGGGCAACCGAGGTTC
The DNA here is from genome assembly GCA_964427875.1 of uncultured Planctomycetaceae bacterium. Lineage (GTDB taxonomy): Bacteria > Planctomycetota > Phycisphaerae > SM23-33 > SM23-33 > CAYRVX01. Next base: position 45,687 of record CAYRVX010000040.1, on the reverse strand, counting down.
TCACGGGCCACCCCCATGGAGATGGGAAGCGTCGCCGCGCTGGAGGTCGTACTGGCCGCCACCAGCATGGCCGGGGATACGTTGCGGTAGAACCCCAGAGGGCTCAGCCGACCGATGAATCGAATGATAAGGGGATAGACGACCACCAGCAGGACCAGAAGGGACACCTGCTGGGTCAGGATGAACTTACCCACCTCCTTCAACGTTCCGATCTCGACCGAGGCCGTCATGTTGGCCACCAGGGCGAGGATGCCGTAGGGCGCGATCTTCATGACGAACTCGGTAACACGGATCATCAGCTCGGCCCCGTCACTGGCGAGCGCGGCCAGCCTTTCGGCTCTCTTTCCCATGGCCAGCAGGGCGACGCCCACGACGACGGAGAAGAAGATGATCTGAAGCATGTTGGCTGACGCGAGGGCCTCTACCGGGTTCGTGGGAACCCAGTGGACCAGGCTGTCCACGAAGTCGATTTCGGCGGCCCGTGTCGTCGCCCCCTTGACGGCTTCAACGCTCATCCCTCTGCCCGGTTGCACGATCAAGGCCAGGGCCATGCCGATCCCGCCGGCCAGCAGAGACGAGGCCGCGTAGTACAACAGCGTCATGCCGCCGAGAGAGCGGAGCGACTTGATCCCGTCCAGTTTCGTCAGACCCGCCACCAGGGTCAGGAAGGTCAGGGGAACAATCAGCATCTTCAACAGACGGATGAAGAGGGTCCCGACGGGCTTGATGACGGATACCCCGTCTCCGAAAATCAGTCCGAGCGCCACGCCAACGACAATGCAGACAAGTATCTGCGTGTAAAGCTTCCGCCGGAACCACCACTTCATTTACGAGCTCCCTTGTCTCTGACGCCTTGGTCCATGGAGAGCACTGCCTACTTGGCCGCTGCGCCCACCGGCCTGGCCGGGGTCGGCTTCCCCCTGCCCGCAACCCATTGAGCGCCACGCTCAATGATGAAGTGAAGATTCTGAGTCGACGCGGACTCGGGATGGGGGCTGATGGAAAGCACGCGACCTTTGCCGAATGGCGCGGCAATGATCGCCGGCGTGTTGATCATCGTTCCCTTCTGCTCTTCGTACTTCGAGATCTCGCTGCGGAAGATGGCCAGCGGTTTGAAAGCCCCCAGCCCCGCCATGCCGGCCGGCAAGAGCATGGGACCGTTCTTGTATCGCACGTCGAGCAGGCCGGGCTTGCCGCCGAAGACTCGTCTCCCTTCGCCGGTCAACTCCATCTTGACGGTTCCGCCTCCACGTTCATGGAGCTTGCCGCGGATGGTCTTGTTGTTGATGAGACCCAGGGACCACTCATAATTGGCCGACGAAAGGAACGCACCGGCACAGATGCCGATGTAGCCGCCTCCGTTCCTGACGAAGGTCCGAACGGCCTCCTTGGCCTTGGCCCCGAGCGCCCTGGCCTCCGCACTCCCGCTGCCGCCGGGGAAGATCACCACGTCAAACTGCTCCAGGGCGCCGCCGGCGATGTCCGCCGGGCCGACGTGATTGACCGCGAATTCCTCGCCCCTTTCGAGAATCCCCTGAAGATTCTCGACTCCCTTTCCCCCGGTCCCTCCCGCGTCGTACAGGGCGACCTGGGTCCGGTCGATCCTGTGCCGAGGCGTCATGACATCGACTTCCCCGGCCGCCATGTCCAGCTCCCGCATGAGCCGATGCACCATGATGCGGAGCTGCCGCGTGCGAACCGACAGCGGCTGATGGTTAAACGTCGTTTCGAAGCAGAACCCCTTGGCGCCCACCCGCTCGATGGTGGCGCGAACCAGCCCGCCGTCGATCGGGCCCTCCTTCCGGAGTACGATCTTTCGCTTGGGGTCCGCAATGGCCGCGTTGACGTCCTTGTGGATCTTCTCCGCAAGGGCGTTCATCTCGGGCGTATCGAAGTAAGTGATGCTGGACCCGACGGACTTGGGGTTGACGACGTGAAAGTCGTACCCCTCGTGCAAGTCGACCACCCAGTCCGGCTTCTGCCGCCGAATGAACCCCCATGCCGCTTGGGCGGGAAGCGTGCGGGCTCTGTTCGGCTGTCCGCTCTTGGGGAAATTGCGGTTCGCATCCCGCGTGGACTTGCCTTCGCCCGGAAGCCATCGCGAGCTCCTCTTGATGCCGGGCGCGTTGACGCGGGGCACTACGATCAGCTTGCCGCGCTTGATGGGCCAGTGACGGATCTGCTCCGCGGCTCGATAACCGGCCGGCTCATTGCCGTGTACGCCGCCGGTGATCAGCAGCGCCGGCCCGGGCACGCCCGGATCAACAATGTGATACGGGTTCTCCCATTCCGTCCCAGCGGCCAGAAGCCCCGAACTCCGCTTACCCTCGAAGCCTTCGGCGGCACTGCGCACACACCCGCCGCCAAGTACCGCCACAGCCACCGCCGCGGCCGTGATCCTGAAAAGGCCATGTTGAGCCAATTCCCCGTTGCTCAGCCTCATGATGTTCGCTCATGCTCCTTCGCCACGACTTTGCCATTCGCCGGCGATGGCGCGATCGCCCGCACTCGCTGCCGGACGACCTGCCGGCGGCGTTGACTTTCATCATGTCCGTTCCAGGCCGGGCGACGTGGGACCCCCACGTCACCAGGTCGGCGGGATTGACCCGCCAGGCAGCATAACCGGTCCTGCCGCGTGTTTCGAGCCTGGCGTCCAGAGCCCACGCCGTGAACCCTAACGACTACTGGTAGGCGAAACCGCGTATGGTCCCAATACTCAGGCGGAGCCCTGGGAGGTCCAGTTCGGCCTGCCCTGAAGCCAGATGGGACGGCAGAATGCCGTCCATGGTCTTTCACACATGGCAGTTCATCGTTATTGCACTGGCTGGGTGGCTGAATCGACAGCAGCGGGACATCGTCGCCTACCTGACAGAAGAGAACCGCGTGCTCCGCGAGCAACTGAAAGGCAAGCGGATCCGGTCCACCGACGACCGGCGCCGTCGCCTGGCCGCCAAGGGCAAGGCCCTGGGCCGCAAGGCGCTTCGGGAAGTCTACAGGCTTGTGATGCCAGAGACAGTTCTCCGCTGGTATCGGACGTTGATCGCTTTGCTGAGATCCTCAGGACGGTGGGCGTGGAGGTGATCAGGCCGCCACCGAGGAGTCCGAATCTGAGTCCCCACGCGCAGCGTTTCGTGATATCGATCAAGTCCGAGTGCTTGGACAAGATGATCTTCTTCGGCCAGGGGCATCTGCGGCGTGCCATCGAGCACTTCGTCGCGCACTACCACGGAGAACGGAATCACCAGGGCCTCGGTAACGATCGGATGGTGTCGCCCCCGCGAGGAGCTATGACCGCGTAGAGATCAGCGCCCATCCATCATTGCAGACCTTCCGTCGCGCCCCGAGTTTGCCTGGCAAGCATGGCCCGCAGGTCCGGTCGAGTTTTGGGATCATACGGCATGGGCTCGCCCGCTGAATGTCCCGGGTGACACATGCATTGGTCAACACGCTGTGGGTTGCAGAGAGAGAGCCACGCTCCCCTCCAAACATCACCTTTCCGGCCACGAAACCATTGCCGGGCCTCAGAGAATGCGCCAAGCCACTACTGCGAGTCGAGCAGTTCCCCGCCCTACAGGCCTGAACGAAGGCGCCGTAGATCGCCTTGCGATGCTTGGCGTCCTTGATCCTCTCGGGATGCCATTGCACGAGCAGCCCCCACCTCCCGTCGGTGAACTCCAAGGCCTCGATCACGCCGTCGGCGCTTCTGGCCGAGACCCTCAGGTTCCGCCCGATATCCTTGGCGGCCTGGTGATGGTTGGAGTTGACCTGGACCTTCTCGCCCGAAAGCAGGGACCACAGCTTCGTGCCGGGCTCGATGTTCACCGTGTGCATGGCAGTCCCACTTCCCTTGGGCTTTCGGTGGATGACGCTGGTGCCCACCTGGGTGGGGATGTCCTGCACGAGCGTTCCGCCGCAGACCACGTTGACTTCCTGGAGGCCCCTGCAGATGCCCAGGATCGGCTTGCGGGTCGGCAGCCACGCCTCGACCATCGCCTTCTCGAACCGATGCCGCTTGGGAGAGAGGGTCTTGGTCTGGGGGAGGGGTCTCTCGCCGTAGGCCTCGGGCGGCACGTCGTCCCCGCCCGTCAGCAGGAGCCCGTCCAGGATGCGAACGTACTCGCCGATGAGAGCCCCGTCCTCATCTTCGATCACGGGGAGGATCACGGGCGTGCCGCCGGCTTCCCTGATCGCCTGCGTGTAGGATGAGGTGACCTTCGCGTAATCGCCGTTGGGGATGTACGCGCTGGTAATGCCGATGACCGGCCGCCGCTCGTGCGAGGGCGACCCGACACCGCCGGCCTGCACGAGGGCCGGCGTCTTCTGGCAGCCGCCCGCCGCAAGAAACACGCTGCCCACCAGCAGCACGGCTCTCGCCCGACGCTTCAGCATGCTTCACTCCCTGGCTCGACTTCCGTCGTTCGGAGAGCGACCTCGGTGACCGCCCCTTCAGTTGCCATACTGTGCGATGAACGCCTTTGCGGCGGCGGTCGTCTTCTCGTCCTTCGCGACACTGAGGACTTCCTTGAGGGCCTCGATGGCGGTCCGGCGCTGCCTCCGGTCGTTCATGTCCATGCCCTGAGCGATAGCGACGGCCACCTTGGCGGCATGTTCGCTCGTGTTCCCATAGCGCTTATCGCGCTTGCGCATCCACGACCGCGCCATGGCCAGCGAGCCGGCGGAAGGCGACCACGGAAGCTCGTCGAGCGCCGTTCGTGACGTGGACCCCCTCCCGCCCAGGGCCACTACCTGGTCCAGGACGCCAAGCCTCCGCTGGCTTGGGACCCGCCCGGTTACCACGCGCCGAAGGCAGGCCGAGAGGACTTCCGTCTTGCGCCTGCCGCGCGGGGCCTCCTCGGCCAGGGCCAGCAGAACATCGGTGGCCTTCCGATCCGGTGACGTCGCCAACACCTCCAGGGCCGTCTCCCGCACGGATGCGCTTTCGTCGCCGGTGGCGGTGGCCGCCGCCGCAAGGGCCTTGGCGCCGCCAAGCCGTCCGAGCACACGGATCACCGAGCACCGCGCCGCCTCTGGGGCGTCGGGAACAGCGGCCAGAACGCGCTCGGTGCTTTTCTCGATGTTCCTGGTGCTTCGACAAGCGGTGACAACGGCCTCCTCGATAGCTCGGCGTTCCCGCTCGCCTTCCGCCCTGGCCAGGATGTCACCCAACGACCGAAGCACTTTCTTGCTGCCGGAAGCGCTGGCGGCCTTGATGGCGGCGATACGCACAACCCGCTCCTCGTGTTTCAGGTACTTTTTCACCACGGGGAACATCTTCGCATCGCCGCGCCGAGCCAGGACGTCCAGGATCCCCGCGAGCTTCTCGCCCCGCGCCGTGGCGAGCTGCTCGACGCACTTGTCAGCCACGTCCTGACCGGGCAGCTCCGCAGCGAGTGTGAGGGCCGTCGTGCGGAGCCTTTCGTCCGAGCTCCCGACTGCGGCCAGGACGTCGTCAAGAGCGCCTGCCCCAAGCATCGAGACGAGTTGCCTCAGCCCGGCGGCCTGAAGGAAGTAGTCCTCCGGATGGTCATCCATCAGTTTGCGGCACAGACTGACGCGCTGCTGCTTTGATTTCGCCGATGCGAGCTCGCGGGCAAGGCGCTTGTCCACAAGATCGGCGAGACTGGTGAGTTTGGCCGGGTCCCTGTCGCTCTCGATCGCCTTGATGGTCTCCTCCAGGAGGCCGCGGTGCTCGGGCGTCCTGAGGAGCCACCTGAGCTCCTTCAGCCTGGGCAGCACGGATTTCGCCGCGCCGCCGTATTCCTTCAGGACACCAAAGCGGTTCGGGAACCGAGTCTGCTTGCCCCACATGTCCGTGTCCAGCGTGTCCAGGCACAGCGGGATCCCCTCGGCGAAGCGATTCTTGGCCATCAGGTCCAGGCCGTGATTTCGGGGAAGGTCGTTGAACATGGCGAAGCTCGGGGCCAGGTTGCCGGAGACGTCATGGATGTCCTGCGCCATGACGGCGATGTCATCGGCACGGAGGTATCTGAAGGCCTGCGCCGCGCAGCCGCGAACCCGGGCCGAAGGGTGTTTCAAGAGCTCGGTGATCGCCGGGACCAGCAATTTGCGGTCCAGTCCCTCCAACGGGTTCTCGCCCTCGGGCCAGCTCGCAAACATGCCCGTGAAATACAGCGGGGCGGTCCCCGTACCCTTGTGGCCGAGACAGTAGGCCACCGCCTGTTGTGTGGGCCGCATGGACTCCTGCTCCTTTGTCGTCAGGACCGCCTGGAGCATGTCGGGCACGGCCTTGCGAGCCGGTTCCCCGATGCGCATCAATGCATAACTGGCCGCGACGCGGACAGTCGAATCGGTGTCCGAGAGCGCTTTGGACAGGGCCGGTACTGCCGACGCGGCGCGCCGGCGCTGGTATCCCAGTGCGGTGCAGGCACCGGCGCGCCTGTCTCTGTCATCGCTGGCCAGCATCTTCAGCAGGCGGGGGACGAAGTTGCCTTCTTTCTCGCCCAGCGCTTCGGCGATCCACTCACGCGCTCCCGGCGACCAGCAATCGAGCCGCTCGATCAACTCGTCGGCACTGATTCGATCGTAGTCGGCCAATCGCCATCGGCCGGCGTCAACGGCCTCTTTCACCTCGGCGTCGTCGAGGCATTCGTTGGGATCCAACCCCTTGCCGGTGACGTGGATCTTCCGCAGGGGCAAGGCATTGGCAAGGACGTGGGCGACGGTGACACTCAAGGCACCCCCGCCATACGTGCCACCCAGGGGTTGGTACACGAAGCTGCCGTCCGCCCGCCGGGTCAGTGCGGAATACCACCGCAATTCCTTGCGGAACGCCGCCACCGCCTTCGGGCCGCCGCAGTTGGCCCCGGGCGCGCCCCAGAACTGGCTGAAGGAGTTGCCCGAGTGACCGTACTCGCGCTCGTGGTAGGATGACGTGACCATCTTGGTGAAATAACGCGCCGCGTCGCGGTCGCCCAGCAGGCTGAACGTCACGGCGGCGATCGCGTTCTTTCCGTTCGAGGAATCGCCGTTTCGCCCGTTGCTGTAGTGCTCCAGGCTCGGCCGATGAAACCCGTACCCGATCGTTCCCTTGCCGACGAACTGGCGGAAGAAGCGGCTGGACCGCGCGATGGCCAGGTCGACCTCCGGGTGCTCGACCCCGCACTTCCTCGAAAGGACCAGCGAGAGGAAACAGGGCAGGCCGGCCGCGTTCAACTCGCCGTAACCGCCCAGGCGGCCATGGAGCTTGCCTTCGTTCTTGCTCGGCAAGGCGAAACTGTGGCCCCAGGTGCCGCTGCCGCTCTGGCCCATGGCGGTTTTCACGGCGTATTCCCGGATCGCCGGCAGGACGTACTTGTCGCCGGTGGCCAGGTAGTATTCCGTCAAGACCAGGTTGCGGTAGCCCGCGGTCCACGCGTGGGTCCCGCACTTGACGTCGGGCCTGGCCCACTTGGCCTCGTGGAGGTGTTCCCGGACCAGGCGGATGTACTCCCCTCTGCCGGAGGCCAGAAACGCCAACGCCTCCAGCGAGAACCGGCTCCATTTCTTCTGCTTGGCAAGATACCGCAGTGCCTCGTCCATGATCTTCTTCGACTTGGGGCAGTCCCAGGGGGCCGTTTCGCTGAAGGTGCCCATCACCCTCAGTTGCAGCGAGACCACCTCCTGCTTGCCCTTGCGCCACCGCAGCAGTTTCAGGATGCCCTTGTTTTCTTCGGTCTCGGCTTGCGTGATGGCCCGGCCGAGACTCTTGCGGGGGTCCTCGGCAAACCGCTTGTTGCCGATGCCGAGGATCACGTCGCCGACCTGGAGCACGGCGCTGGCCGGCGAGCCGGCGTCAACCTTGATGATGAGGATCTGGCGAGCTTGACGGGTCATGAAGTCCTTCACGTACATCCGGCCCTGGGCACCCGTTGGACCGAGGTGGTAGGACCCGGTCGTTTCCAGTTCGCCTCCTTTGGTCAGATCGGGAACCGCTGCCACGGGTTCCGGCTCTTCGGCAACCGCCAGCACTCCGCTCAGCAACAGCACGGCCAGAGGAAAGACAGAACAATTCTTGGGATTTGTGGTTCGCACGGGCCAACTCCCTGTCCGTCTTGCCATTTGGGATTCCCTTTCATGCCACGAGCTTGAGTGACCGTTCCTGCCGTTTGCGACCAAAGAACGCATCCACTGACGGCCACGCGGCAACTGGCTTGTCCTGGCCCCTTCGGGTGCCTGTTCATTTCCCCGCTCGGGGCTTCGGGACATGTTACCCGCTTGGGGCGGTCAGTGACAGCCTGGGCCTGTATGCGCCGGATCGGACCCATTCCGGCCGGCTCCAGGGGCTGCTGACAACTGGGGGCGGCCGACCGAGAACAGCTTCTCCCGTGGGAGAAACAAAGGGCTTAGGATTTCTCCTAAGCCCTTTGTTTCAAGTTATATGGGCCGTACTGGACTTGAACCAGTGACCTCCTGCGTGTCGAGCAGGCGCTCTAGCCAACTGAGCCAACGGCCCAAGTGTGGCAGTACTGTAGCCGGCTTCGGGCCGATTGTCAAGACGAAGAAACGGCCGGGCTCACCGAGACGCCGTCCCCGCAGGCGGCTAGGCGAGGGCGTAGACGCCGCGGCGAAGCCTCTTGAACCTGCCGTCATCGCGAACAGTCGAGGCCACGATTCCGTAGAAGTCCTTGCTCTTGGTCTTGTAGCCGGCCTTTCTGACCGCGGGTACGATCTCCTTGACGCGCAGGCCGTCCTCGGCGCCCTTCAACGCGCCCAGGATGTACTCTGCCAGCGGCTTGCCCCTGCGGCCTCGTCTGCGCCTTACGGCTGGCTTCGCCTTCGCCCTGGCTGCCTTGCGGCGCTTCCTTCGCTTGGCGACGGGGATCTTCCCCCCGAGTGCGATGATCTCCTCATCAACCGCCTTGAGCCTGGCGACCAGCTTCTTGCGCCGGTTCAGGACCCTCGCCAACTGCTTCTCTCTTGCGGCAAGCTGGCGGCGAAGCTCATTGATGGTGCTTTTTGGTTTGCGGGGCATGCTGATCTCCTGTTGGTATGTTGATAGAGGTCCCAGACGATAACAAACGCCGAGGTTTCGCGCAAGATTGGCATTATAGACAAGCCATGTCGGCATTCAAGAGCAATTTTCGCGGAACCGGAGCAGACGCAGGGGGGCTGGCGAGAGTCAGACGCCCGCCCCATCGCTTCGGGAACCTTGAGAAGAGAAGGAGAGTACTCTACAATACCGTGGTCCGTGTCGGGGCGTCTGAAGACCGCCGGTTCGGATCGAGGGAGCACATGGATGGCTAGATCGAAGGTACGACCGAGAAAGTCGCCGATCGCGTTCGTAAGCAACTACCTTCCTCGCCGTTGCGGCCTGGCGACCTTCACCCACGATCTGTGCGAAGCCGTCGCGTTGGAGGGCCGCAGCAACCACGATGTCTTTGCGGTGGCCATGAACGACGTTCCCGAAGGGTATCCGTATCCGCAGAGAGTCCGGTTCGAGGTGCGCCACTCGATCCAGGCGGACTACCGCATGGCGGCGGAGTTCCTGAACATCAACCAGGTATCGGCCGTCTGTTTGCAGCACGAGTACGGCATTTTCGGGGGGACGTGCGGGTCGCACATTCTCGCCATGCTGCGGCGCCTGCGCCGCCCCCTGGTCACCACACTCCACACCGTCTTGAAGGAGCCGAACGAGGCGCAGCACACGGTGCTTCAGGAGATCGGCCGGCTTTCGGACCGCCTGGTCGCGATGAGCAACGCCGCCCCGGATATTCTCCACGAGGTATATGACATTCCCGCCGAGAAGGTCGTCATGATCCCTCACGGCATCCCCGACGTCCCGTTCATCGACCCGAGCTTCTATAAGGACCAGTTCGGCGTGGAGGGCAGGAAGGTGATGCTGACATTCGGGCTGCTGAGCCCCGGGAAGGGCATCGAGTACGCGATCGAAGCCTTGCCCATGGTGATCGACAAACACCCCGAGGTCGTTTACATCGTACTGGGGGCGACGCATCCGCACGTGAAGCGGGAGAACGGCGAGGAGTACCGGAACGGGCTGGTCCGGCTGGTGAGTGAACTGGGCCTGAAGGAACATGTGATCTTCCACGACCGGTTCGTGGAGCTGGCGGAGTTGTGCGAGTTCATCGGGGCGGCGGACATTTATGTCACGCCATACCTGAACGAGGGCCAGGCCACTTCGGGCACGCTGGCGTATGCCCTGGGTGCCGGCAAGGCCACGATCTCCACTCCCTACCTGTACGCCATGGAAATGCTGGCCGACGGCCGGGGCCGGCTCGTCCCCTTCCGCAGCGCCGAGGCCATCGGCGAACAGGTCAACGACCTGCTGGAGAACGAAGCCGAACGCCACGCCACGCGCAAGCGCGCGTACAACTACTGCCGAACCATGGTCTGGAAACGGGTCGCCCAGGAATACCTCGCGCTGTACGCCCTCGCCGGCAAGGCGTGGGTGGAGCGACAGCACAAGGTCGTCGCCAAACGCCGGGACGGGCGAATCGACAAGCAGGAAGAGCTGCCCGAGGTGGACCTGCGCCACCTCCGGGTCCTTACCGACGAGACGGGCATCCTCCAACACAGCATATACGCCACCCCGAACCGCCATCACGGTTACTGCACCGACGATAACGCTCGCGCCTTGATCGTCGCGGCCACGCGCTGGCAGCAGACACAGGACGAAACCGTCCTGCCGCTCATCCAGGTCTACCTGTCGTTCCTGGCCCATGCGATGGACGAAAAGGCCCGGCGGTTTCGGAACTTCATGAGGTACGACCGGACGTGGGGGGAGCTGACCGGCAGCGAAGACAGCCATTCCCGGGCGTTGTGGGGTCTGGGCATGGGCGTGGCCTTCTGCCCGCACGAGCCCATGATCGCGTTGGCAAGCAGGCTGTTTCATCAGGGGCTGACGGCGGTGGAGAGCTTTTCATCCCCGCGAGCCTGGGCGCTCACGATCATCGGCATCCAGGCCTACCTGCGGCGTTTCGGAGGTGACACGGAGGTCCGGCGGTACCGGGCGCTGCTCAGCGAACGGCTGCTGGGCCACTTCACCAATCACATGACCGACGAATGGCCCTGGTGCGAGGACGTGGTCACCTACGCCAACGCCAAGCTCCCTCATGCGCTGCTGATGAGCGGCAAGTGGATGAACCGCGGCGACATGATCGAGGTGGGCAAGAAGGCCCTGAACTGGCTCATGAAGATCCAGACGAACGACACGGGCATGCTCTCGATCATCGGCACCGACGGCTGGTACATGCGCGGCGGCCAGCGGGCCCGTTTCGATCAGCAGCCCATCGAGGCCCACGCACTGATCGACGCCTGCATCGAGGCCTATCATGTAACGAGAGAAAAGCACTGGATCGACCATGCCCACATGGCGTTCAACTGGTTCCTGGGAGACAACGACCTGCGGAAGCCGCTGTACGACTTCACGACGGGCGGCTGCCGAGACGGGCTGCACCCCGACCGCGTCAACGAGAACCAGGGGGCCGAAAGTACACTGGCCTGGCTGATGGGCCTGCTGCTGATGCACGATCTGCAAATGGAGCAAATCTTGGACCAGCGCCCTGCCGATAAAGCTAGGGAGCCCGGTAAGCGGCCTGCGAAGGCAAAGGACGCCCGAGCGGTCAGGTCGCCTGCAGGAGCGAAGGTGTCGAAGTATGCCAAGTCCGATAGTGATGGTAAGTAGTTATCCCCCTCGTCTTTGCGGAATCGGGATCTTTTGCGAGGAAGCCAGGGAGTTCATTCGACACAGGCACGACAACCGGGACGTTCTTGTCATCAGCCATACCGATGGGGACGGAGAGGGCGTCTTTCCGGTCATTGACCTCGGTGATCGGCGCTGGTGGCGGCCCGTGGCGGACAAGATTCACGAGCTCAAGCCGTATGCGGTGCACATCGAGCATGAATACGGGCTGTACGAGTATTACGACGAACGAGGCCACGGGGACGGCAACGAGGGGTTTCTTGATCTGCTCGACGCGATCAGCGACGTTCCGACGGTCGTCGAGCCGCATACCATCCACGGGCGACTGACGGACTTCGAGGCCGACTTCGTCTTCAAGCTCTGCCAGCGCGCCGACGTCGTGCTCTTCAAGTGTCACTACCAGAAGTGGCGACTGGATTGGAACTTCAGGGGCAAGGGCTGGCCCACGCCCCGCAACATCATGGTCGTGCCGCACGGCGCGCGCTCCGACAAGCGATACTCCCTCGCGGAGGTCGTCCAGCTCCGCAAGGAGCTGGGGCTGGACAAGGCCGCGGACCTGTCCGAACACCTCGTCGGGCTGCTCGGGTGGATCCAGTCGAACAAGCGGTGGGATATCCTCACAAGCATGTGGGAGGAGATCGCCGCAACCATCAGGAAGCGGACCGGCCAGGAGTGGGACCTTCTCGCCGCGGGAACCATCCGCGATCCCAACCACAAGCAGGAGTACGAGAACTACAAGGCCCAGGTCAAGCTCCTGGAGCGCAAGGGCCTGGCCCACTACTACGAGTTCATCCCGCGCGGCGACGTGTACTACAAGATGATGGCCGTGTGCGACTTCATCGTGCTGCCGAGCACCGATGAGACGCAGTCGGGGACGCTGGCCAGGATCATCGCGCTGAACAAGCCCTTCATCACGACCGCCCCGATGGAAGGCCTGACCGCCCAGACGCTGGAAAGCGGCGGCGGGCTGCTGTTCACCACCAAGGAGATGCTCAAGCGGCACGTGATCGAGCTGGCCTGCAACGAAGGCGCCAGAATGCGAATGGGCGGGAACCTCAAACGCTATCTCGATGAGGTCGTCGCCTGGGACATCGTCACGGGTCAGTACGCCGAAGCCTACCGGTTGGCGCGGAAGGCCACGCGCACCGGCAAGCCCGTCGAGCTGCCGCTGGAGTTCTGAAGCAGCCGTGCCGCCTTCCGGGCCGTTACGGCTCCTCGGGAACTTCTGTTCGTTCCGCCTCGCTGAGCCCGCGGATGCGGATGTTGCAGGCCACGCCGTGCGTCCGGTAGGTGGCAATGCCCAGCGGGACCGACAACTCCACCTCGGCGCGAACGGAGATCTTCTTGTCCTCCCGGGCGACCGAGATGATCAGCTTGTCGTCCACCCAGGCAAAGATGTGGGTCTTGGTGACGCGGACACGGACGCGGTACCACTTCTTGTTCTCGTACTCGATCGACTGGGTCGTCTCGTTCTCGCTGGCGTCCATGTAATTGATGCAGGACAGGCCCGTCACCATGCCGGCCCAGCCGCCGAGGACCAGCGAGATCGGGTCCTTGCCCACCGGGAAGGTCAGCCCGCAGAAGAAGTCTCCTCCCTCGGCGCGCATCGCTTCCAGGGCGAGCTCGTAGTCCTCGCGCGGCAGGCCGTTGGCGTCCTTGTACGTGATCCCCGTGCACAAGTCGCCCTCCTCCATGTGCACCGCGCCGTCCTTGACGTACACCTTGCCCGATCCGCCCCACTCGGGCACCTTCCAGCCCTTCAGCGTCTTGCCGTCGAACAAGGACCTCCAGGCCGTGGGGTCGGCCGGCTTGCCCGTCTCCAACTGCCCGTTGCACGAGCATAGCAGCCCCGCCGGCAGCAAACACGCCGGCCACAAGATCAGGCGCCTCAGACGATCGTTACGCATTGCGATTCTCCTGTTCCTCATCCCGGCCGGGCCGAAGGCGTCGCTCGCCAGTCCCGAGGGCAACATGATACCACGGTTCCCGCGCGTGGAAACACTTTTCAGGCGATTGGCCCAGCGTGTGACCGGCGAGTCACAGCCGCCAGGGCTGGCGGTAGGCTCGGCCAGGCCCAGCGCAGAAGAAGGAACCACCCGCGGCGCCCGCACCGCCGTGCCAGCGGCGGTTGTACGCTTCATAAAAGCGCGGCGAGTGATCAGATGTCCTCGTGGCATCCGCTACCTCCTTCACAACGGCACCGGCGCCCCTGCCCGTCAGCTTCAAGGATTCGTGCTTATTGAACATACTTCCCTGGCGCTCGTGTTCGGCCTACCGCCAGAAAGAAGACCGGCCCTGACGAAACGCCGTGCCAAAGCCGTACCTGCTGTGGTATGATCGCGATCGCGCATGAAAGGGGTACGACGATGGCCGTCGAGCTGGACGTGAACAAGGAGAAGATAGCGGAGTTCTGTCGCGAGAACCACATCCGCCGACTGTCCCTGTTCGGCTCGGCCCTGCGAGGGGATTTCGGGCCGGAAAGCGACGTCGACGTGTTGGTCGAATTCGACCCTGAGCACGTGCCGGGGCTATTCGGCGTTTCGCGAATGGCCCGGGAACTGTCGCAGTTCTTCGGAGGCAGAGAGGTGGACCTGCGAACCGCCGAGGACCTGAGCAGGTACTTCCGCGACGAGGTGCTCACGACAGCCGAGGTGCAATATGCGGAATGAAGACCGCGTTCGCCTTCAGCACATGCTCGACGCGGCCGGGGACGCCCTTTCCTTTGCCCGCGGCCGGAAGCGGGAAGACCTGGATTGTGACCGTCAGTTCGCCATGGCGCTGGTGAAGTGCGTCGAGATCATTGGCGAGGCCGCCAGCCATGTGTCTGTCGAGACGCGGCGCGACACCACGCAATTGCCGTGGCGCGACATAATCGACATGCGGCACCGACTGGTCCACGGTTACTACGACATCAACTTCGACATTCTCTGGAGCACGCTGCGAGAGGACCTGCCGCCTCTGATCGAAGCCCTTCGGGCGATCCCGGAGCTGGACGGCAATTCGTGACCGCCCCGTGTGAGCAGCGCCCCGGATTACGGCGGGCGTCTATGGCCGGTTGAGCCGTAGTCGATGCCCGCGGGGAGAATCGGAGACCGTCACAATGAAAGGTTGCTCTGTCATTCTTGCGCTGGCGTTGGCTGCAGAGACGATGGCCCAAACAGTGGCTGTGCCCAACGCGTCGTTCGAGGAGGGCAAAGAAGCCCCGGCCGGGTGGAAGCTGAACGGCGGCGGGCGCCGGCTGGAGAAAGGCGCCGCCGATGGCAGCCGGGCCGCGGCCGTCACCGGAACCGGAAAGGACAGCAGCACGTGGCAATCGGCGCCGTTGAAGCTCGAGCCGCTCGCCGTCTACTCGCTGCGCTTCAAAGCCAGGAGCCTGGGCTCTTCGGGCGGGACGGCCATCTCCGGGCCGGGCTTCTGCAACCGCGACCTCGGCAAGCTGCCCGGCGCGTGGACGCAGTACCAGTCGTACTTCATCACGCCGAGCAGGCTGGGCGGCGATGAAGCGCGGCTTCACTTCGGGCAGTGGCACGTGAAGGGCACGGTGGCCTTCGACGACGTCCGCGTCGTGCGGGCCGTGCCCGTGTATGCCCGTCGCGGCGAGATCGCCCTGGGCGCCGGCGAGAGCATCCGTCCCGACGGTGAGGACGGCAGCGAGTACGCGTTCGCGGCGCCTTTCGGCCAGGGCCTCGGGAACCACAGCCGCCCACTGGCCGGGCAGCAGTGCCACTTCAACTCCAACCGCTGGTGCCTGGGCGCCGACAGCGAGGTCGTCTACCGCCACGAGGTCGCCGGGTGCAGGCAGACCCGCGCCAAGGTGAACGTCTCGGTCACTTGGCACGCCGGCGGGGAGCTTCTCGTCGAGGCCGGCGCGGACGGGAAGACCTGGCTCGCGGCCGGGACGCTCGAAGGGCTCGGCGGCAAGTCGTTCGACGTTCCCGCCGAGCTCACGCCGGCGCGGCAGGTGTGGGTGCGCCTGACGGCCAGGGCGACGAAGGCCGGCCGAGCCACCGCACGCCCGTCGCTCCAGGTCAGCCAGTACACCTACTCCGCCCGGCTGGACGCCCCGCCCATTGCGATGGCCGGTCAGACGCACTTCGTGACGATGCCGCAGGCCGATCCGCGCCTCACGGTCGCAATCGAGGCCCTGGGCGACGCCGTACCCGGGGGGGAGAACGTCGTCGTCGCTCGCATCACCAATACGTCATCGAAGGACATCTCGGGCAAGCTGGAGGCTGCGACGCTTCACCGGAACACCCGGCACGCCTCCAGCGTGGGCGTGAGGCTTCCCCCGGGCCCGCAGAGGCTCCGCGTGCCCTATACGTTGTTCCAGGCCGGAGAGCACCTCCTTCGCCTGAGGCTCACCGGCGACGCCGAATTCACGGCCGAGACGACGCTCCACGTCGCGATGCTAAACGACGCCTCCTACGGGCAGTCGCTTCCGGGCGGCGGCGCCGCGGTGGAGCTCTGGTGGGCCTCCTCCGGCTGGAAGGTCGGGCGCTCGCGCCCCGCCCCGAAGGCCCGGGGAGAGGCGATCCTCATCCGCGCCGCCGGCAACGAGGCGGAAGCGGCCCAACTCGTCGTCCGGCCGGGCGAGGCGCTGAAGGGCTTCGGCGCGACGGCCGGGCCACTGACCGGACCCGGCGGCGCGACGATCCCCGCCGCAAACGTTGACATTCTTCGCGTGCGTTACGTGCCGGTAACCCAGCCGACGGACTACACCGGCGTGCGCGGCGACTGGCCCGACCCGCTGGGGCCTCTGACCGCCCCCGTGGACCTCGCCGCGAAGAAGAACCAGCCGCTGTGGGTCCGCGTGAAGGTGCCCAAGGGCGCCGCGCCCGGAACCTACGAAGGCACCATCCGCCTGGAGGCCGAAGCGCCCGGCGGGAAGAAGTTCCGAGCCCGGGCTGCTCTTCGCGTCGAAGTCTACGGCTTCGACCTGCCCGACCGGATGACGTGCACTACGGCCTTCGGCTTCAGCCCGCAAAACGTCTGGCGATACCAGAAGGTCCGCGACGACGCCCGGCGCCGGGCCGTGCTGGAAAAATACCTCGCCAACTTCTCCGAACACCACATCTCGCCGTACGATCCCGCGCCGCTCGATGCGTTCAAGGTCACCTGGCCGGGGCAGGGCGACTGGCGCGGCGGGTCGCGCGACCGAAACGCCGCCCACTCGGGCAAGAGCAGCCTGAAGGTCGCGGACCGCAGCGGGACGGCCTCGGCGAGCGCGACCTACGGCCCGCTCACTCGCATTCCGCCGAAAGGCGTGCGCCTGCGGTTCCACTACCGTGCGGCCGCGGACCACCACTTCATCGTCACGCTGAACCATCACGACGCCGCGGGCAAGTGGATGTCCGGCTGCAACAACGACATTCGCGTCACGGGCACCGGAAAGTGGCAGCAGTTCGACCGGGCGATCACGCGCTTCGCAGACGGTGCGAAGTCCGTCCGCCTGACGCTCTGGCCGTGCCTCTACAGCGAAGAGGGCAAGACCACGGGCACGGCCTGGTACGATGACCTGTCGCTGAGCGACGCCGCCACGGGCAAGCCGCTCGTCCGCGGCGGCGACTTCGAGCCGGTCCCCCCCGAGGAACTTCAGCCGCGCTTCGACTTCACGGCCTGGGACGCCGCGATGAAACGCGCCATCGACCGATACCACTTCAACTCGTTCATGCTGCACGTGCAGGGCATGGGCGGCGGCACGTTCCACTCGCGCGTCGAGCCGAGCCTGCTGGGCCACACGGAGGACACGCCGGAGTACCAGGCCGCCTTCACCGGCTACTGCCGCGCCCTCACGCGGCACCTCCGCGAGAAGGGCTGGCTGGACAAGGCGTACGTCTACTGGTTCGACGAGCCGGACCCGAAGGACTACGCCTTCGTCATGAACGGCTTCCGCAAGCTCAAGGCCGCCGCGCCGGAGCTTCGCCGCATGCTCACCGAGCAGGTCGAGGACGCCCTCGTCGGCGGGCCGGACCTCTGGTGCCCCGTCACGCCCAACTACAACCACGAAAAGGCCCTGGAGCGCCGCAAGCACGGCGAGAAGTTCTGGTGGTACGTCTGCTGTGGGCCCAAGGCGCCCCACTGCGGGCTGTTCATCGACCACCCCGCCACGGAACTTCGCGTCTGGCTGTGGCAGACGTGGAAGCGGTCCATCGACGGCATCCTCGTCTGGCAGACGAACTACTGGACCAGCCCAACCGCCTACCCGGACCGCGGCCGCCCGCAGGACCCCTACGAGGACCCGATGGGCTGGGTGAGCGGGTACTCGACGCCGAAGGGCGCCCGCCGCGCCTGGGGCAACGGCGACGGGCGGTTCATCTACCCGCCCGAGGCCGCCGCGACCGGCCGCCAGGAGCAGACCGTCCTCGACGGCCCGGTCGATTCGATCCGCTGGGAGATGCTCCGCGACGGCATCGAGGACTACGAGTACCTCGCCATCCTCCGCCGCCTGCTGACCGCCCGCGGCGGCAGGCTCCCCGCCGCCGACCGCGCCGCCTTCGCCGCCCTCCTGACCGTCCCCGAGGCCATCACGAAGGACATGACCACCTTCACAAAGGACCCCGCCCCCATCGAACAGCACCGCCACAAGCTGGCCAAGGCAATCGAGGCGCTGTCGAAGGGGTAGAAGCCGTCAGCGATCGGCCCTCAGCCTTGAGGACGGTCGCAGGCGGGGGTTTTCCCTTCAGCAAACTCGGCGATCGTGCGAGAATGGCGCTGCGGAATCACGATCGGATCGCCGCTATTCGACAGGCGAAAACGGCAATGAGCGATGAGAGTGCGGATCATCTCGACCGGCGAGGGTTCTTGAGGCGTGCGTGTGCGGCGACGGCGGTGGCGGGCAGTGCGCCTGTCCTCGTGGCGGAAGAGAAGCCGGTACCGCAGCCCGCCGAGGCCGGCGGCGAGGAGGCGACGCCGACGGGAATCGTCTACGACGACGTCTACAAGAAGCACGACACGGGACTTTGGCATCCCGAGAAGCCCGCCCGGTGCGACGCGATCATGACGGCGCTGTCGGCCAAGCCGCTCAGCGAGCGCCTCAAACGCGTCAAGCCCCGCGACGCGGAGCAGGCCGAGCTGATCGCCTGCCACACGAAGCAGTACGTGCAGACCGTTCGGACTGAGATCGCGGCCGGCAAGCGGAACCTGAGCACCGGCGATACGACGATGAGCAAGGATTCCTGGACGGCTGCGCTGCTGGCCGCGGGAGGTGTCTGCGCCGCCGTGGACGCCGTCGTCGCCGGCGAGGTCCGCAACGCCTTCTGCGTCGTCCGCCCGCCCGGCCACCACGCCGGGTGCGGCAAGGGCATGGGCTTCTGCATCTTCAACAACCTCGCCATCGCGGCCCGCCACGCGCAGAAGAGGCACAAGCTCGCCAAGGTGCTCATCGCCGACTGGGACGTCCACCACGGCAACGGAACGCAGGACGTCTTCTACGAGGACCCGTCGGTGTTCTTCTTCTCGACGCACCAGTCGCCGTGGTATCCCGGCACCGGTCGGGCCGAGGAGACCGGCGGGGGAAAAGGCAAGGGCACGACGCTGAACTGTCCCTTCCCCGCCGGCAGCGGGCGCAAGCAGATCCTGGGCGCCTTCGCCGACAAGCTCGTACCCGCGGCCGGGAAGTTCAAACCCGACCTCGTGATGATCTCCGCCGGCTTCGATTCCCGCGCGGGCGATCCGCTGGGGCGCTTCACGCTCACCGACGACGACTTCGCCGATCTGACGAAGGTGTGCCTGGACATCGCCAGCCGCCACGCCGCCGGGCGGGTCGTGTCCGTCCTGGAAGGCGGCTACGACCTCAAGGGCCTCGCCGCGGCCGCGGCCGCACACGTCAAGGCCCTCAGCGGGGCGTGATCGGCGCCGGCCGGACGGGACGCATGGGCGAGAACGTTGAACTGGACCTTCCCTGGGAATTGGCCGAAGCCATCCGGGCGGAGCTTCCGGCGGGCGAACAGGTCATCTGGTGTGCCCAGCCGCGCTCCGGCGCTCTCGTCAGAAAGTCGCTGTGCTTCGCCTTGCCTCACTTCGTGATGCTGTTCGTGATCTCGCAGTTTCCCTTCTGGCTCGCTGCGGCTTCCGTGCGCCCCGAGGAAAGGGCGGTTCCGGCCGTCGCTGGAGTGATCGCGGGCCTGCCAATGATTCTGATCGTGATGGCCCGGCTGCTGATGGCCCGCCTTCGCGCCGGTCGAACGATCTACCTGATCACGGACCAGCGGGCGGCGCTGATCTCCACGAGCCCCGGCCGGAAGGTCGTCAGCTTCCCGCCGGAGCTGCTGGTCCCGGAGATCGTCCGGAAGCGAAGCGACGGCGCGGGGGAGATCATCCTGACGCGGGACCGATACGTGCGGCGCGCCTACGGACGGACGTGGCTGCGCTTCGTCGGAGTGGACCGCGTCGAACACGTCAAGCGGCTCCTGGACGGGCTGTCGGCGAGCGCGGCTGTCCGGGGGTAGCTTTTCTTCGCCGGGGTGTTGCGTTGCGCGGAAGCTTGCCCGACCATGTGGCGGACGCGGAGAGGAGAATCCCATCATGCGAATCGGCTGCCAGATCGGGATGTGGAAAGGTGACGAGTCGTTCGAGGAGAAGATCGCCGCGATCGGCAGGACCGGCGCATCCGGCGTGGAGGTGTTCGTCGATCACCTCGAGGGCTTCTACGACAGGGCGGATGAGCTCAAGGCCGTCATCGAGGGCGCGGACCTGGCCCTGAGCGGGGCGTACTTCAACTCCAAGGACTTCCTGGACGTTGAGGCCGAGGAGCGCGTCGTCGGCGAAGCGGCAGCCGCGAGCTGGTTCCTCCGAGAGGTCGGCGGGGAGTTCCTGCTGCTCAACGGCGGCCTGTGGAAGGGGGACACCGAGCGGGCCTTCTTGGACGAGGAGTTCGCCCACCTGGCCAACGTGTTCAACCGGATCGGCGCCGAGGCGGGCGAGATCGGCGTCTCCGTGGTGATGCATCCGCACTTGAAGTGCCAGATCGAGACCCCCGCCGACGTGGACCGCCTCGTGACCGCCGGCCTGGATTGGGGCCGCGTGGGCCTCTGCGTTCACGCGGCGCACCAGTACCTCATCGACGCCGATCCCTACGAGATCTACGAGAACCACGCCGCCCGCGTCCGCTATGTGCACGTGGGCGATTCCGACGCCGACAAGAAGGCCGCCCTGCTCGGCGAAGGCGCGCTGGACCAGGAGCGCCTGATGCGGCCGCTGCTGGAGGCGGGCTTCGACGGGTGGCTCATCATCGAGTGCGGCAAAGAAGGCGTCAGGCCCGAAGAGTACGCCGCCAGCGCCATCGCATACATGAAGCGGACCTGGCCCGAGATCACATGGGAAAGCTGACCCGGCCGGCGTCCGCTTGGGGCTGCCGCGCCGTCTGCGTGAGGAGAGATCCGGGCCTACCAGGGGCATGACCATGAGCAGGAAGCGATACGAGATCGGCGTGATCGGGTGCGGCAAGATCTGGGAGATCGGCCACTGGAAGGGCCTCCAGGAGATGCCGGAGGAGGCGCACGTTCGCCATGTGTTCGACGTCGACCACGAAGCCGCCCGAAAGGCCGCCCGGGAAACCGGCGCCACCCCTGTCGAGGATGCCGATCGAATCTTCGAGGATGAGAAGGTGGACATCGTCGCCATCTGCACGCCGCCGTTTGCGCGGGTGGAGTACGTGGCAAAGTCGTGCGCGGCCGGCAAGCACCTCATGCTGGAAAAGCCCATGGCCCGAACGGTGGACGACGCGCTGGAGATCTGCCGGCTCATCGGCCGCTCCGGCGTCAGGTGCTTCATCCCGTTCATGCGGACGATGAACGCCCCGGCTCGCGAGCTGGCCGAACGGGTCCGCTCGGGCGCCTTCGGCGACCCGCTGGCGTTCGTACACACGTTTCTCGGCACGCCATATCCGTGGATCCCGCTGGATCACTGGATGCACGACCAGCAGCTCAGCGGCGGGGCGATCTTCGATTACTCCATTCACTTCATCGAGCTGGCGCGGGCCTGCCTGGGCGAGGCCGCGGCCGTGCTCTATGGCGGCGCCGCCGTCACGGGACGAGTCAAGAGCGATGATCAGGCCACACTCCTCGTAGACTACGAAGCGGGCCGGTTTGGCGAGTTCACCAAGACCTGGTCCTTCCCGCCCGGCTGCGATTACGGGCATCAGGCAACCCACATCGTCTGCCGGGACGCCGTGATCGTGCTCGACAAGACGCCTGTGGCCCACACGGCCGAAGGCAAGCGGGAACTGGACGTCGGCGCCGATGCCCCGGGCGGGCGGGCCGAGTCCTACCGCAACCTCATCGCCGCCATCGAGGAGGACACCCCGCTGCACGCCGGCGAGCTGAACGGCCTGCGGATGAACGAGATCCTCGACGCGATGGAGCGCTCGCGGTCATCGGGTTCCAAGGAGCCGGTTGTCGTGCATCCGGGGCCGTTTGGATAAACCACGACGAAGCAGCCGGCGATCAGCCCGCTGCCCGGCGGTTCACGTGCCCGACGAACTGCGCTGGATCTCGACGACCCAGGGCGGGGTCTGGTTGAGGTAGGCCAGGAGGTGCTTGCGGCGCGTGAAGTAGTACAGGGAGTTGAGGCCCTGAAAGACGATCGTGCCGGCGATCACGGCGCCGTAGAGGGCGATCGTGAGCTTCTTGTGGAGGTCGCCGATGGGCCCGAGCGTCGGGGCCAGCATGGGCTCCCTCGCCATCGCGTCGGCGTAAGGGTTCGGACCGAACAGGGCGCCGGCGATTTGCCACGCGCAGTAGCCGATCAGCAGGGCCATCAGGCCAAGCTGGTTCCAGCCCAACAGGCGGCAGGCGCGCGGATCGAAGCGGCGAATCAGCCGCCGCCCGCGGAACTCGTTCCACGTGACAACGCCCAGCCCGGCCGCCATCACCAGAGCCTCGACATCCAGCTCGCCGAACAGCGAGGAGATCGCGGCGAACAGGAGGCAGCCCCCCGCAAAGAAGGCGACGGTACAGCCGTTGAACATCGCCACGCCGCCGGCCTTGCGGACCTTCCTGGCGCGCTGATCGGCCTGGGCGAGCTCGGCCAGGTGCTCGGGCGACAGCGGACCTCCGGCGGGATGGGCGATCACCGGCGGCGCAGCCGGCGCCGCTGGAGCGGGAGCTGGAGCGGGAGCGGGGGGCGCAGCCGGTGGTCCTGTCGGCGTGACGGTGCTCATGGTCATGGTATCGGCTGATCCGGCCGCCGACTTGGAAATCGATCCGCCCTGCCGGCGCGGCCTTGCAAAAGCAGGGAGAGTCTTCGACAGTATCCAGCGGTGATGCGCGGGAGAGACCAGACATGACCGCCGGGCGCAACGTGGGCGGACCCGCCCTGCGCGCGGCGCTGTCGGCCGCAACGGACAGGCTCCTGGCCGAGCGAACGTCTGCCGGGCACTGGGTGGGCGAGCTGTCCGACAGCGCCCTGTCCACCGCGACGGCGGTCTTCGCGCTGGGTGCCGCCGATGCGGATGCCAACGACGGGCTCATCCGCCGCGGCCTGGACTGGCTCGTCGATAACCAGAACGACGACGGCGGCTGGGGCGACTCCGTTCGCAGCAGGTCCAACCTGTCCACGACGCTTCTGTGCTGGTCGGCCTTCGCCGCAGCGCCCCGGGCGGCCGAGCCACACGACCGCGCCGTCGCCGCCGCCGAGGCGCACATCGTCTCCCGTGCCGGCGGGCTTGCCGCCGAGCAGCTTTCCTCTTCCGTCACGGGGCGATACGGCGAGGACAGGACGTTCTCGGCCCCGATCCTGGCGATGTGCGCGCTGGCCGGCCGGCTCGGCCGCGGGCCGGACGCGTGGAAACACGTCGCGCAACTGCCGTTCGAGCTGGCCGCCTGCCCACACGGCGCGCTGAGGATGCTCCGCCTGAACGTCGTGAGTTACGCCCTGCCGGCTTTGATCGCCATCGGGCAGGCGCGCCACCATCATCGGCCGACGCGGAACCCCCTGCTTCGCGCGATCCGCCATCTGCTGGCCGGCAGGACGCTGCGCGTGCTGGCCGAAATCCAACCGGAAAGCGGCGGGTTCCTGGAAGCCGCGCCGCTGACGAGCTTCGTCCTGATGAGCCTGCTGTCGACCGGCGCCGCGCAGGGGGGCTCGGGCGTGGCGCGGCGAGCGGTCGAGTTCCTCCGCGCCGGCGTGCGACCCAGCGGGGCCTGGCCCATCGACACGGACCTCGCCACGTGGGTGACTACGCTGTCGGTCAACGCGCTGCCCTACGCCGCCCTGGATGCGGAGGGGCGGGAGGCGATCCGCACTTGGCTGCTCGATCAGCAGTACGCGGGCGAGCACGCGTACACCCGGGCGGCACCGGGCGGATGGGCCTGGACGGACCGCTCCGGCGGCGTGCCCGACGCCGACGACACCGCCGGCGCGCTGCGGGCGCTGCGCCGGCTCGGCGCAGCCGACCGGCGCTGCCGGGAGGCCGCGGTCGCCGGATGCACGTGGCTGCTCGACCTCCAGAACGCCGACGGCGGGGTCCCCACGTTCTGCCGCGGCTGGGGCCGCCTGCCCTTCGACCGCAGTTGCCAGGACCTTGCCGCTCATGCCCTCCTGGCGTGGTCGGCGTGGCGGAGGGACCTGCCACTGCCTCTGCAAGCTCGCACGTCCGCCGCCATCGGGAAGGCCGTCGCGTTTCTCCGCCGCCGCCAGGGCGGCGAGGGCCAATGGACGCCGCTGTGGTTCGGCAACGAGGCCTCACCGGACAAGGCCAACGGCGTGTACGGCACGGCCCGCGTCTTGATCGCGCTGCGCGAGTTGGCCAGCCGAAGCGGCGCCCGCGGCGGGCTCGGCGAGTCGATTCGCCGGGCAGCCGAGTACCTGCTGTCGGCCGCGGGCGAAGACGGCGGCTGGGGCGGGGCCGCGGGCGTCTCGCCGTCCATCGAGGAGACGGCCCTGGCGGTGGAGGCCCTGAGCGGGTTGCTGGTCCCGCCCGGCGTGGGCGCTGGGGCGCTGCCTGTCGAGGCGGTTCGTTCGGCCGTTCGGGCGGGAACGGCCTGGCTGATCGAGCACACCCGCGGCGGCACGGAATTCGCGCCCGCACCGATCGGCCTGTATTTCGCCAAGCTGTGGTACTTCGAGCGGCTGTACC
>CAYRVX010000040.1:0-20853 GCA_964427875.1 uncultured Planctomycetaceae bacterium | reverse complement strand
CCCGCACCGATCGGCCTGTATTTCGCCAAGCTGTGGTACTTCGAGCGGCTGTACCCCATCATCTTCACCGTCGCGGCCCTGTCGCGGGCGAGCGAGGCGCTAGGTGGGTGAGGGCCGCTGTGCCTGGGGAGCGGGTTTGCAGCGGGCGGGAGGGGGTGCTACGATGAGATGGTGATGCGTCATGGGCTTCGTGTGCGGCAAGGGGACAAGAAGATGAAACGTGCTGCTGCAACGGGTGTGATGCTGGCCGTGGTGACGACAATTGTCGTGAGCTGCCGGGCCGGGGCCGAGGGCGGCCCTGGGAAGGCTGGGCAGCGCAAGGCCGGCGCCGCCGCGCAGGCCGACTGGCCGATGTTCCGCGGCAACAGCGGCATGCTCGGCGTGGCGGCGGGGAAGCTGCCGAATGAGCTGAAGCTCCGCTGGAAGTTCAAGACCGGCGGGGCGGTGACCTCCTCGGCCGTCATCGCCAGCGGGCGCGTCTTCATCGGATCGAACGACGCCAACGTGTACTGCCTCGACCTGGCCACGGGCAGGAAGGTCTGGTCGTTCGCCACGGGCGACGCGGTCGAGGCCCCGCCGATGGTGCTGGGGGACACGGTGTACGTGGGCTCGTCCGATACGTTCCTGCACGCACTGGAGGCCAGGACCGGCAAGGCCAGGTGGAAGCTCGAGACGGAGGAGAAGATTCTGGGCGCGGCCAACGCCTTCCGCGATCCGAATACGAAGGAGCTTCGGATCGTGTTCGGCAGCTACGACTACAACCTCTACTGCGTCGATCCCAAAACGGGCAAGGGGATCTGGAAATACAAGTCCGGCAACTACATCAACGGCGGCGTGGCCGTGGCGGGCGGGCGGACGGTCTTCGGCGGCTGCGACGCGGTCATCCACGTCGTGGGGCCCGACGGCAAGAAGGCCAAGACCGTCGAGGCCGGCGCGTACATCGCCGCCACGCCCGCCTTCGACGGCAAGAGAGTCTACGTCGGAAACTACGAAGGCGGCTTCGTCTGCGCCGACGTCGCCGCCGGGAAGATCGCCTGGACCTACGAGAGCGACGATCCGTTCGTCTCCTCGCCCGCCGTCGGCACCGACCGCGTCGTCATCGGCTGCCGCGACGGCAGGCTCCACTGCGTGGACCGACAGACCGGCAAGAGGCTCTGGGCTTTCCGCACGCGCGCCGAGATCAACAGCTCCCCCGTGATCTGCGGAGACAAGGTCGTGGTGGGGTCCAACGACGGCCGGCTCTACATGGTGAAGCTCGCCGACGGGAAGAAGGTATGGTCCTACGATCTCGGCGACTCCGTGGAGAGCTCGCCGGCCGTGGCAGGCGGGCTCGTCATCGTCGGATGCAGCGACGGCCGTGTGTACGCCTTCGGACCGAAGCGATGACGCCGCCGCCCGGCCGTGAGAAGATGGAATCCATCGGATGAAGCTCATTCACCTCAGCCCGGGCGCGGGCGACAACTTCTACTGCGAGAACTGCCTTCGCGACGCGGCGGTCGTCCTGGGCCTGCGGCGGATCGGGCACGACGCGTCCTGCCTGCCGCTCTACCTGCCGCCGATGGTCGAGGACTCCCTGGACGCCGAGGCCCGAAAGGAGGTCTTCTTCGGCGGCGTCAACGTCTACCTACAGCAGAAGTCGGCCCTGTTCCGCAGGACGCCGCGATGGGTCGATCGGATCTTCGACTCCCGGAGGCTGCTTCGCTGGGCCGGGAAGAAGGCCTCGATGACCCGCCCGGCGGACGTCGGCGAGACGATGCTGTCCATGCTGCGGGGGGAGCTCGGCCGGCAGGTCAAGGAGCTGGAGAGGCTGGTGGCGTTCCTCGCCGAGCGCGACCGCCCGGACGTCGTTTCGCTCTCCAACGCGCTGCTGATGGGCCTGGTCCGGCGAATCAAGGAGGCGCTCGGCGTGCCGGTCATCTGCTCGCTCCAGGATGAGGAAGGCTACGTCGAGGCGCTCGAGGAGCCGCACCGGTCGCAGGTGTGGCAGCTCCTCCGCGAGCGGGCACGCGACGTGGACGCCTTCATCGCCCCCAGCACGTTCTATCGCGATGCGATGCAGCGCCGGCTGGAGGTGCCCGACGAGCGGATCCACGTGATCCACAACGCGATCGACCCGGCCGGTCTGGCCCCCGCGGCCTCGCCGCCGGGCTGCCCGACCATCGGGTTCCTCTCCCAGATGTGCGCGGGCAAGGGGCTGGACACGCTGGGCGAGGCGTTCTGCCTGCTGAAGCGCCCCGGGCGGCTGGAGGGGCTCAAGCTTAGCATCTTCGGCGGCATGACCCGGGCGGACGTGGGATTCATCCAGGAGCTTCGGCGCCGCTTCGAGGCCGAGCACGTGGCCGACGACGTCGAGCTCCACGACGACTTCGACCCCGCCGCCAAGAGCACGTTCCTTCAGTCCTGCTCGGTGGTCTCCGTGCCGACGCGGCGAGGCGAGGCGTTCGGCCTGTTCGTGCTGGAGGCCCTGGCCTGCGGCGTGCCCGTCGTCCTGCCCGACCACGGCGCGTTCGGCGAGCTCGTCCGCGCGACGGGGGGAGGGACACTGTGCCGGCCGAACGACCCGGCCGACCTGGCTGATAAGATCGAGGAACTGCTCGGCGCGCCCGATCGCGCGGCCGAGCTGGGGCGGGCGGGCAGGCAGGCCGTCCTCGAGAAGTTCAGCGCCCGGCGAATGGCCGAGAAGGTCGCCCGGCTGTGCGAGAACCTGATGAAACCGGCGACGGACTGAGTTTCGTCTCCGTTGCCCCAGAGATCACGAAGGTCGCGAATGTCACAGAACGGCGCGCTGTTGGAACTGATCGAGGTGAGCAAGACGTACCCGCACCCCGCCGGCGCCGATGCGCCGCCCGTGCTGAAGGGCGTCGATCTCACCGTCCGGGCGGGGGAGTCGCTGGCCGTCGTCGGGCCCAGCGGCTGCGGCAAGAGCACGCTGCTGAACATCATCGGCACACTGGACCGCCCGACGTCCGGGCGCGTCCTGCTGGGCGGCAGCGACCTCTCGGAGATGGACGACAAGGCCCTGGCCGGCCTTCGTAGCCGCCAGATCGGCTTCGTGTTCCAGCTCCACCACCTCCTGCCGCAATGCACGATCCTGGAGAACGTGCTCCTGCCGACGCTGGCGGCCGGCGACGCCAAAGGCCGCGACGAGGCCGCCGGCGCGGCCAGACGCCTGCTCGACCGCGTGGGCCTCTCGGATCGCCTTTCCTACCGCCCGGGGCAGCTCTCCGGCGGGGAGCGCCAGCGGGCCGCCGTCGTCCGCGCGCTGATCAACTCCCCGAGGCTCCTGCTGGCCGACGAGCCCACCGGCTCGCTGGATCACCACTCCGCCGACAACCTCGGCAGGCTGCTGGTCGAGCTCAATCGTGACGAAGGCGTCACGCTCATCGTGGTGACGCACTCGCTGGAGCTGGCCGGCCGGATGGGCCGCGTGATGCAACTGCGCGACGGCATGCTCCGCGACGCGGAAGGCGGCGAATGAACACCTTCAGGCTCATCGCGCGCAGCATCGTCTTCTACCGGCGGACGCACGCGGGCGTCGCGGCCGGGGCGGCGGTGGCGACGGCCGTCCTCGTCGGCGCGCTCGTCGTGGGCGATTCGGTCCGCCACAGCCTCCGCCAGATCGCGCTGAGCCGCCTGGGCAAAGTCCAGGTGGCGATGGCCGGCTTCGACCGCTTCTTCGGCGCCAAGCCGGGCACCGACGCGAACGATCTGGCCGCGGCCATGTCCGCGGAGATGAACGCCCTGGTCGCGCCGGCGCTCGTGCTGGACGGCTCGGCCGCCCTGCCGGACGGATCGGCCCGCGCCAACCGCGTGCAGGTCGTCTGGGTCGATGCGCGGTTCTGGCGGGCCGGCGGCGCGCGCGACCTGCTGGCGGGCGCCGCCCACGACGAGGCCGTCATCAACTACACGCTCGCCGGACACCTCGGCATCCGTGCGGAAGACCTGGCGGACGCGAACAAGCCCCGGCCGACGATCAACGTGCGGGTCCCCGTCCCCAGCGGCCTGCCGAAGGACGCGCCGCTCTCGGGCGAGAAGGAGGTCCAGGGCAGCGGCGTGACCGTTCGGGCCATTGCGGGCAGCGACGGGTTCGGGCGGTTCAGCCTGCGGGCGAACCAACTGCCGCCGTTGACGGTATTCCTCCCGCTCGCGGGGAGCAGGCGGCCCGCCGACGCCGGCGCCACCGATCGCGGACCGCTCACCTTGCAGGAGAAACTCTCCCTGACGGGCAAGGCGAACGCGCTTCTGGTGGCCGGGCGGCGGGGGCCAGGCGGGCCCGTCACGCCGCAAGAGGCCGGCGGGGCGCTGCGGAAGCACTGGACGCTGCCCGACGCCGATCTGCGTTTCCGCACGATCGACGCGAACACGCTGGAGCTCCGCACGGGGCGGGTGTTCCTGGACCCGCCGGCGGGCGCCGCGGCCGCCGCGGCCG
Organism: uncultured Planctomycetaceae bacterium; assembly: GCA_964427875.1. Classification (GTDB taxonomy): domain Bacteria; phylum Planctomycetota; class Phycisphaerae; order SM23-33; family SM23-33; genus CAYRVX01. Next base: position 16,424 of record CAYRVX010000040.1, on the reverse strand, counting down.
ATCCCAACTGCCTCCGCATCCTGACCTACTTCGTCAACGAGGTCCGCAACGGCAAGCGGGCCTCGCCGTACGCCATCGTGACGGCCATGGACCCGCAGCGCCGCGGCTCGCCCCCGAGCCCCGTTCCCGCCGGGCTCGCCGATGGCGGGATCGTCCTGAACCAGTGGCTCGCCGACGACGTCGGCGCGAAGGTCGGCGACCGCCTCGACATCATCTACTCCACGATCGGCCCGATGCGGACGTTCGTGGACGCCAACGCGACCTTCCGCGTGCATTCGATCGTCCCGATCGCGGGGCCGGCCGGCGACGCGAACCTCATGCCGGACTTCCCCGGCCTGGCCGACGTGGACAACTGCCGCGACTGGAAGCCGGGCATCGAGATCGACCTGGACCTCCTGGAAGACCCCGACAACAAGTACCAGAAGTACTGGGACGCCCACCGCGGCACGCCCAAGGCCTTCCTGACCCTGCGCGACGGCCAGGCGATGTGGGGCAATCGCTTCGGCAACCTGACGGCCGTGCGGTATCCCGGCGGGCCCGGCGCGAGCGACCGCATCGCCCGAGCGATCCTTCGTCGCCTGGATCCGGCGGAGATCGGGCTGTACTTCCTGCCGGTCCGCGAGCAGGCCCTGGCGGCGGCGGACCCGACGAGCGACTTCGGCGGGCTGTTTCTGGGCTTGAGCTTCTTCCTGATCGTCTCGGCGGTCCTGCTGACGGGGCTGCTGTTCGTTTTTGGCGTCGAGCAGCGCAGCCAGCAGTCGGGCACGCTGTTGGCGCTGGGGTTTCGCCCGTGGCGGGTCCGCGTGCTGCTGCTGGCCGAGGGCGGCGCGCTGGCGGTGCTGGGCTGCTGCGCCGGGGCGGCCGGAGGGCTCGGGTATACGCGGATCGTCCTGCACGGCCTGGCAACGGTCTGGCGGGACGTCAGCGTCTCGTCACCGATCCAATACCACGCCCAGTGGTCCACGATCGCCATGGGCGGCGGCATCGGTCTTGCCGTGGCCATGGGGGCGATGTTCGCGGCGCTCGTTCTCCAGGGCCGGGCCACCGCCCGCGAGCTGCTGGCCGCCGGCGCCGAAGGCCGCGTCTCCCCGCCGGCCGGACGAGCCAAGCTCGCCGCAGGCCTGGCCGTGGGAATCGTGGCCATCCTCGGCGCCGTGGCGCTCGTCGTGGCGGCTGCGGCGCTGCGGGCACTGGACGTCGCGGGGGCGTTCTTCGGATCGGGCTCCCTGCTGCTGATCGGCAGCTTGAGCCTCTGCTACGCGCTCCTGGCGGCCGTCGGGCGAGGAGAGGTCGGGCGGGCGAGGAACCTGACGAGCCTGGGCGTTCGAACGTGCGGGCGGCGGCGCTGGCGGAGCCTCACCACGGCGGGTCTGCTGGCCTGCGGCGTGTTCCTGGTGGCCTCCGTCGAGGTCTTTCGCCTGGACCCCGACAAGGGCACCGAGAAGAAGACCTCCGGAACGGGCGGCTTTGCGCTGTACGGCGAGTCGGCCGTGCCGGTCCTCTTCGATCTGAACGACCCCCAGCGCCGCGAGAAGCTGGCCCTCGCCGGGGAGGCGATCGACCGCACCCGCGTCGTCCAGCTCCGCGTGCACGAAGGCGACGACGCGAGCTGCCTCAACCTCAACCGCGCCCAGCGCCCGCGGCTGCTCGGCGTCGAGCCGCCGCGCCTGGAGGGGCGCTTCACGTTCATCGAGACGATCGACGGCGCCGGCAGGGGGAGTCCCTGGTCGCTGCTGGATCGCCCGGCCGGCGAGGACGTGGTGCCGGCGATCGGCGACCACGACACGCTGCGATGGGCGCTACACAAGGCCGTGGGCGAGACGATCGAGATCAAGGACGAGCGAGGGCGGCGCGTGCGGATCAAGCTGGTGGGCGAGATTGCCGGCTCGATCTTCCAGGGCAACCTGCTGATCTCGGAGCGGCGGTTCCGCGAGCTGTTCCCCTCCACGAGCGGCTATCGCGCGTTCCTGATGGACGTGCCGCACGGGGCGGACTACGCGGCCCGGGCCGAGCGGGCGAGGGGGCTGTTCTCGACGGCCCTCGAGGATTTCGGACTGGAGCTGACGCCGGCTGCCCGCCGATTGGCGGACTTCAGCGAGGTGCAAAACACTTATCTGTCGATCTTCACGGCCCTGGGCGGGCTGGGGCTGCTCCTGGGCAGCCTGGCGATGGGCATCGTCGTGCTGAGGAACGTCCTGGAGCGCCGCGGCGAGCTGGCCCTGCTGCGGGCCGTGGGGTTCGCCAAGGGGCAGTTGCGGTGGATGGTGCTCTGCGAACACTGGGCCCTGCTGGCGCTGGGTTTGGCGTCGGGGGTGATTTCCGCCGTGGTCGCGGTCCTTCCGGCGCTCGTCTCGCCGGATGCGGCGGTGCCGTACCGGCCCTGGTTGGCCACGCTCGGCGCCGTTGCGGTCAGCGGAGTCCTGTGGACCTACCTCGCGGCGGCCATCGCCCTTCGCGGGCGGCTGCTGGAAGCGCTGCGCGACGAGTGAACCGCGACGGCAGCCCCCGGCCGCGACCTCCGGCAGGAACGACCCCTTTACAGGCGGGTTAAACTCACCATGCGGCATTCGCCGAGGCCCCGAAGAAGGGTATGATGGGGTATATGAAGACGGCTGTTGCGGGTACGGTGTCGTTCGGCGTCACGCTCGCGTTGGGAGTGGCGGTGATCGCCTTGTGGCTGACGAGGCCGATCAGCTACGACTTGGTCGCGCGCGTGCCGGGCACGGATCGCCCGGCCGGCCTGACCGGCCAGAGCGTGCCGGAGAAGCTCGAGGGCAAGCTCGAAACCTTCGACGTCAAGCCCCCAAAGCTGCGGGGCGCTTGGCCGGGCTTTCGCGGGCCGAGCCGGGAGAACATCTCCGACGACATGACGGAGCTGGCCCGGAGCTGGCCGGAAGGCGGCCCGCCCGTGCTCTGGTCGCTGAAGGTCGGCGAGGGGTTTGCAGCTCCGGCTGTTCTCGACGGACGCGTCTACCTCAACGACTACGACGCCGACCGGCGGGCCGAGGTCATCCGCTGCCTGTCGCTGGCTGACGGCAGTGACATCTGGCGGTATTCCTACCGCCTCCGCGTCAAGCGGAACCACGGCACGTCGCGGACGGTGCCGGCCGTCACGGAGGAGCACCTGCTGGCCATGGGCGCGAAGTGTCACGTGACCTGCCTGGACTCCAATACTGGCCAGCTTCGCTGGGCGCTGGACCTGGTGAGCGACTACGGCGCGAAGGTCCCGCCGTGGTACGCCGGGCAGTGCCCGCTGATCGACGACGGCAACGCGATCCTCGCTGTCGGCGGGGCGGTCACGGAGGCCGAGGACGCCAACGGGCAGGTCGCGCTAAAGGGCAAGGACGTGCTCATGACGAGCATCAACTGCCGGACGGGCAAGGTCGTCTGGGAGGTGCCCAACCCCAACGCGTGGAAGATGACGCACTCGTCCGTCGCGATGATGGAGCTGGAAGACTACACGAGGATGTACGTCTACTGCGCCAGCGGCGGGGTGATCGGCATCGCCGCCGAAGACGGCCAGGTCCTCTGGCAGACGACCGACTGGAAGATCCGCATCGCCAACGTCCCGACGCCCGTGCCCCTCGACGACGACAGGATCCTGCTCACCGGCGGATACGGGGCCGGAAGCATGATGATCCAGATCGTCAAGGAGGCCGAACGGTACGTGCCCAAGGTGCTCTTCCGCCTGCCGCCCAAGGTGTTCAGCTCGTACCAGCAGACGCCGATCTTCTACAAGAATCACCTCTTCGGCACCCGGACGGACGAGCAGTTCGTCTGCTTGTCCACTCGCGGTCAGGTCGTCTGGACCAGCGGGCCGGAGAACAAGTTCGGCAAGGAGGGCGGACCTTACATGATCGCGGACGACCTGATCTTCGCCCTCGATGACAACGGCACGCTGACGTTGATGAAGGCCACGCCCGAGTCGTACCAGCAGTTGGCCCGGGCGAGGGTCCTGCCCGGCCATAACAGTTGGGGCCCGATGACGCTCGTGCGCGGCAGGCTGATCGTTCGCGACCTGGAGCACATGGCTTGCCTGGACGTATCGAAGAGGAAGTGACTCAGCCCCCAGGGCCGCGGCCGGGGCCGATGGAAGGTGCGTGTCCCTTGAGTCAGGCTCCCTGTTTTTCGGATAATGCGCTCATGGCAGCGAGACGGACAGCCGCAGTGCCGACGGGCCGGTCGGGGTCGGCGAAACAGAGTGTTCCCGTCGGCATCGTGGCGGGCGTGGTGGCGGCGGCGAGCCTGGGCGCCATCGGCTATGCCGTCTGGTCGAGCTACCGCGGCCGGGACGCCCGGTTCAACTACGACCTCTCCAGGCTCCGCAAGACCGATCCGAACCTGATCGTCTGCGAGGAGATCGGCCCAGGCTTCAAGACGGGCTTTCAGCGCAGCCGTGCCATAGCGATCGACGCCAACGGCGTTGTCCACGTCTCCGGTGACCGGTCCATTCGCCGCTTCGACGCCGCCGGCAGGCCGCTCGGTGAAACGAAGATCGACGGTGAGCCCGGCTGCCTGGCGGTGGACCGCGACGCGACCCTCTACGTCGCCCTCGCCGGCCGGGTCGCAGTCTACGCCGCGGACGGTCGAGTAAAGGCGACCTGGCCCGCCGCCGATGAAAGGGCGATGATCACCTCCATCGCCGTGACCGACACGGATGTCTTCCTCGCCGACGCCGGCGGGCGCATCGTGCGGCGCTGCGACAAGTCGGGGAAGCTGCTGAACGAGATCGGCCGGAAAGACGCCGACCGCAACATTCCCGGCTTCGTGATTCCCAGCGCGTACTTCGACATTGCGATGGCCCCGGACGGGCTGCTGCGCGTGGCGAGCCCGGGCAGGCACCGGATCGAGGCCTACACCGTCGAGGGAGACCTGGAGCTCTCGTGGGGGAGGCCTTCGGGGGGGCCGCGGGGCTTCTGCGGCTGCTGCAACCCCGTGAACTTCGCCCTCATGCCGAGCGATAGGGGCTTCGGCGACTTCGCGGGCTTCGTCACGTGCGAGAAGGGCCTGACGCGCGTGACGCTCTACGACCCCGACGGCGGGTTTCTCGGCGTGGTCGCGGGGTGCGAGAGCTTCAAACGTCACGACGAGCTGCTGGCCGGCAAACCCGCCGCCACGCCCCATGCCGCCCTGGACGTCGCCGTGGACGGACGCGGGCGGATCTTCGTGCTCGACACGTGCCTCAACGAGGTCCGGGTCTTCAAGAGGAAGCCCCCGCCGCCCTCGCAGCCGACTGGCGATGCAGAACGAGGAGAGCAGCCATGAGAGGAAGCCAAAGCCGGCGCGAGTTCCTCCGAAGTGCCGGGCGGAACGTCGCCCTGGGCTCACTTGGCCTCCTCGCGGCGGTCCTGCTCCGCCGGCGTCGGATGGGGCACGAGTGCACCAATAAGGGCCGGTGCCGCGGCTGCGCTTCGCTCGGGAGCTGCCCGCTGCCGCGGGCGGTCCAGGAAAGGCGCCAGGTGAGGAGACGTCCATCATGAGGGATGACAGCACGAAACTCTCCCGGCGGGAACTGCTGAGCGGCGGCATCCGCGGCGCGTGCGTCGTGGGGCTGGGCGGCGCGATCGGCGTGCTGGCGGACGCGGGTTCTCCCGAGGAGATGGTCTGGCAGATCGACCCGGAGACGTGTAACCGCTGCGGAAACTGCGCGACGAACTGCGTGCTGGAGATCTCGGCCGTCAAATGTCTCCACGCGTTCGCGATGTGCGGCTACTGCGACCTCTGCACGGGATACTTCATCGCCGAGCCCAGCCAGTTGAACACCGGGGCGGAGAACCAGCTCTGCCCCACCGGCGCCATCGTGCGCACGTTCGTGGAGGACCCATACTACCAGTACACGATCGACGAAGATCTCTGCGTCGGCTGCGCCAAGTGCGTCGAGGGATGCAACTCCTTCGGCAACGGATCGCTGTACCTCCAGGTGCGTCATGACCGCTGCCTGAACTGCAACGAGTGCTCGATCGCCGCGGCCTGTCCCACCCAGGCGTTTCGGCGGGTGCCCGCCAGCAGACCGTACATCCTCAAGGAAGTGAACGACCCCGAATGAGGCACAGCGGTCCGATCGCCATCCTCTTGCTCTGCCTGCTGGCCCTGCCGTCCGCGTCGCGCTCGCAGCAGCGTTTTCCCCCGCCGGAGTTCGAGGGCGACTACCGCATGCCCACGACGACCACGCCGCGGCCCGAGGCGCAGTGGGCCGAGTACGTGGACCTGGCCGTGCTCGTCGTCGCCCTGGCGGCCGCGTCGATCATCGCCCTGCGGGTCCGACGCCGCTGGCTGATCGTGGCGCTGAGCATCCTCTCCCTGCTGTACTTCGGCTTCTATCGCGGCGGGTGCGTCTGTCCCATCGGGGCGATCCAGAACGTGGCCCTGGCGCTCTTCGGCGCCGGTTACGCCGTTCCGCTGGTCGTTGTGGCCTTCTTCGTCGTGCCCCTGGCAGCGACGCTGTTTTTCGGACGGACCTTCTGCGCAGCCGTCTGCCCGCTCGGTGCCGTGCAGGACCTCGTGGTCGTCAAGCCCCTCCGCGTGCCGGCCTGGCTCGAGCATTCGCTGGGCCTGCTGGCGTGGGTGTATCTCGGCGCGGCGGTGGTGTTCGCGGCCACGGGCAGCGCAATGCTCATCTGCCGGTACGACCCGTTCGTGTCGATCTTCCGGATGGTCCCGGTGGGCAAGATGTTCGAGGCCTGGGCTCGCGGGGACCCGAGCCTGAAGGCGATCGCCCTGAGCGGGCGGCTGGATACGCTGCTGCTGGCCGGCGTGTTTCTGCTGATCGGCCTCTTCATCGCCCGGCCGTACTGCCGGTACTTCTGCCCGTACGGCGTGCTGCTGGGACTGCTCTCGCGGGTCTCCCGGTGGCGGGTGAAGATCACGCCGACCGAGTGCGTCCAGTGCCGCCTGTGCGAGGACTCCTGCCCCATGGGGGCGATCCGGGTCCCGACGGCCGAGGCCCCGCAGCGGCAGCGGACACGCGGCAAGGCGCCCCTGGCGGCGACGCTGATCGCGGCGCCGTTGCTGGTGGCGGCCGGGACCCTCCTGGGCGGCCTGCTGGGCAGGACCATGGCGCGGATGCACCCGACCGTGGCGCTGGCCGACCGCATCCGCCTCGAGAACGACGGCAAGGTCAAGGACACCACCGACGCCAGCGACGGCTTTCGCGCCACGGGCCGCCCGGCCGAAGACCTCTACGCCGAAGCCGGCGGAATCGAAGGCTGGTTCGTCTCGAAGTACGTGCTCGCCGGCCTGAACGCCGGGGCGGCGCACCTGCTTGGGGCGTTCGTGGGTCTGGTGATCGCCCTGAAGCTCGTCGGCCTGTCCATCCGAAGGAAGCGGAGCGACTACGAGGCCGACCGGGCGAGCTGCGTGGCCTGCGGGCGGTGCTTCGCCCACTGCCCCGTAGAGCATGCTCGAAGAAAGGGGACCGAGGTCGTCATCCAGCCTCGGGAGACGTGAGCCGCACATGACGCAGCCTCAGGCAAGCGACAACTCGACAGGCAGGCCATCGCCCGGCACGGGCTACGTGCTGGGGATGTCCGCCGGAATCGCCGCGGCCGTGTTGGCGCTGGTCGTCGGCACGTTCCTGGTGCTGGATTACCTCCGCTACCGCCGGGCCGATCCGATCAACTCCCTGGAACTGGAACAGCTCAAGGCCCGGCTCGCCCGGAGCCCCCGGGACCGGGACCTCAAGGAGGACATTCGCAAGCTTGACCTCGAGCTTCGCAGGGAGCACTTCGGCCACCTGACGCTGGCAAGGTGGGGAAACTACGTGCTGCTGGGCTGCGTGGCGGTCTTCCTGATCGGCGTTCGGTCGGCGATGGCCAGCGCCGCCGAGACGCCCTTTCCTCGCGGCGGCGGTGCGGACGTGGGTCAGGAGATGCGTGCCACCATGCGAGGCCGGCGGACGGTGCTCGCCCTGGCCGCCCTGCTGGCGGCAGGGGCGATCAGCCCCGTGGCGGTCGAAGCGTACATCCGCCTGACGACCGTGCCGCCTCCGCCGCCGCACTTCGCCGACCCGGCCCTGGTCGCGAAGTACTGGACCCAGTTTCGCGGTCCGGGCGGCCAGGGCGTCTCGGCCTACGCCAACGTGCCGACCGAGTGGGACGCCAACTCCGGCAGGAACATCCTGTGGACCGCCGAGGTCCCGCTGGGCGGCAAGGGCTCGCCGGTCGTCTGGGGCGACCGCGTCTTCCTGACGGGCGCGACCCGCGAGAAACGCCAGGTCTTCTGCTTCGCCGCCGGGACGGGCAAGCTGCTCTGGACGGGCGACGTCCGGGACGTGCCCGGCGGCCCGGCCAGGGCAAAGGAGGCCTTCGAGGACACCGGATACGCGGCCTCGACACCCGTGGTCGACGACCGGCACGTCTTTGCCGTGTTCGCCAACGGCGACCTGGCGTGCTTTGACTTCAGCGGCAACATGGTCTGGGCCAAGGGGCTGGGCACGCCGAACAACCCCTACAACCACGGCTCCTCGCTGGTGATGTATCGAAACCTCGTGCTGGTGCTCTGGGACCAGGGCAGCCTGGAGGATTACATGTCCCGGCTGCTGGCCTTCGACGGCGAGACCGGGCGGATGAGGTGGCAGGTCCGCCGGCCGGTCTCCAGCTCCTGGGCCACGCCCGTGCTCGTTCACGACGGCAAGAGGCACCAGCTCATCACCTCCGCCAATCCGTGGGTCATCTCCTACGACCCCGCCACGGGGCAGGAGCACTGGCGGGCCAAGTGCATGGAAGGCGGCGACGTCGCCTCGACGCCCGCCTTCGCCGAGGGTGTCGCCTACGCCGTCTGCGCCGAGACGAAGCTCTCGGCGATCCGCGCCGACGGGGCAGGGGACGTGACCGAAACGCACATGCCCTGGTCGGCCGATGAGGGCTTGCCGGACATCACGAGCCCGCTGACGAACGGCAAGTTCGTCTGGCTGCTCGCGACGGGCGGCACGCTCACCTGCTACGACGCCAGGACAGGCAAAAAGCTCTACGAGCAAGAGCTCGAAAAGATGTTCAACGCCTCACCGGGCCTCGTGGGCGACAAGCTGTACCTCGTGACCATGAAGGGCGTCACGTACATCATCGAGGCCGGGGGGAAGTACAAGCTGCTGCGGACCAACCCGCTCGGCGAGGCCGTCTACGCCTCCCCCGTCTTCCAGGATGGGAGGATCTACCTCCGCGGCAAGAAGCACCTGTTCTGTATCAAGGAGTCTGATCTCTGAATATGACCGAAGTGGACCTGACATTCGTGGACGAGGCGATTGAGAGGATCGGCCGGGGGCCAGAGGGGCTGATCCCCATCCTCCAGGTGCTCCAGGGGCAATACGGCTGGCTGCCCGAGGAGGCCCTCTGGCGGGTCTGCGAGCTGACCGACATCACCCCGGCGGACATCTCGGGTGTCTCGACGTTCTACGACCAGTTCCGGCACAGTCCCGTGGGGGACCACGTCGTCCACGTGTGCGTCGGGACGGCCTGTCACGTCAAGGGGGCCGGGGCGGTCCTCGAGGGCTTGCGCGAGCATCTGAACGTCCCGCCGGACGACGACACCGACCCCGACGGGCGTTTCACGCTTCAGAGGGTGGCCTGCCTGGGCTGCTGCACGCTGGCGCCCGTGGCGCGGATCGAGGACGTGACCTACGGGTACCTGACGGCGGACAGCGCGCCGGCGATGCTGGAGGACTTCCTCGAGCGGGAGGCGGCCAGGGCCAAACACCCCACGAAGCACCTGCCGCCGACGGCCGAAGACGACCTCACCGAGATCCGCATCTGCCTGGGCTCCTCTTGCGTCGCCACCGGGAGCGGAAGGGTCCGCGAGGCCATCGAGGACGTGCTCGTGGACACCGGCGTGCAGGAGACGGTCCGGGTCAAGAGGGTCGGCTGTCTGGGCATGTGTTACCAGACACCGGTGGTGGAGGTGGTCCCGCCGGACGGCCCCGGCGCACTGTACGCAGACGTCCAGGAGCGGGACGCCAGGAAGATCGTCCTTCGGCACTTCAAGCCGAAGGGCCTCGCCCGCCGCATCTCCACCGGCGCCTCGGTGCTCCTGGAGAACCTGCTGACCGACGAGACGTGGGAGCCGATCGCGCGCTACCAGATCGAAGTCCGCGACCCGCCGGTGGCGGCCTTCCTCGGCCCCCAGAAGCACCTCGCCACCGAGTTCTGCGGCGTGATGGACCCGACCGACATGGAGGAGTACTTCCGGCACGACGGGTTTCAGGCCCTGCGGAAATGCGTGGAGGAACTGACGCCGCAGGAGGTGATCCAGCGGGTGCGCGCGAGCGGCCTGCGCGGACGCGGCGGGGCGGGCTTCCTCACCAGCAAGAAGTGGCAGCGCGTCCACGACGCCCCGGGCGAGACGAAGTACATCGTCTGCAACGGCGACGAGGGCGACCCCGGCGCGTTCATGGACCGCATCCTGCTGGAGTCCTACCCCTACCGGATCGTCGAGGGCGTGATCATCGCCGCCTACGCCGTGGGGGCATCGGAAGGCCGCCTCTACATCCGGGCCGAATACCCCCTGGCCGTTCTGCGCGTCCGCGAGGCGCTGGAGCGATGCAGAGAAAAGGGCTTCCTCGGCGAGGGCATCCTCGCCAGCGACTTCTCGCTGGACCTTCGGATCATGGAGGGCGCCGGGGCGTTCGTCTGCGGGGAGGAGACGGCGCTGCTGGCGTCGATCGAGGGCCGGCGCGGCATGCCTCGCCTCCGCCCGCCCTACCCCGCCGAGAGCGGGCTCCGCGGCAGGCCCACGCTCGTCAACAACGTCGAGACGTTTGCGCTGGTGCCGTGGATCCTGCGCCACGGGCCCGAGGCCTTCGCCGAGATGGGCACGGAGACTTCGAAGGGCACGAAGGTCTTCGCCCTGGCCGGCAAGATCCGCCGCGGCGGGCTCATCGAGGTGCCCATGGGCGTCACCCTCCGCCAGGTCGTCGAGGAGATCGGCGGCGGCATCGCCGGCGGCAAGCGCTTCAAGGCCGCCCAGGTCGGCGGGCCCTCCGGCGGCTGCGTGCCCGAACGTCTCTCCGACACCCCCATCGACTACGAGGCCCTCACCGGCGCCGGGGCCATGATGGGCTCCGGCGGGCTCGTCGTCCTCGACGAGACCGACTGCATGGTCGACATCGCCCGCTACTTCCTGAGCTTCACGCAGGACCAGTCGTGCGGCAAGTGCACGTTCTGCCGCATCGGCACCCACCACATGCTGGACATCCTCACGCGGCTGTGCAACGGCGAGGGCGTCCCGGGCGACATCGAGCGGCTGGAAGAGCTGGCCCGGGCGGTCCAGAAGGGCAGCCTGTGCGGCCTGGGGCAGACCGCGCCCAACCCGGTGCTCAGCACGCTGGAGTACTTCCGCGACGAGTACGAGGCGCACCTGGAGGGGCGCTGCCCCGCCGGCGTCTGCAAGGCCCTGATCACCTATTCGATCACCGACGACTGCATCGGCTGCACGAGGTGCGCCCAGGCGTGCGGGTCGGGCGCGATCGAGTTTCGCCCGCACGAGCAGCACGAGATCGACACGGAGAAATGCATCCGCTGCGGCACGTGTAAGCAAGTCTGCCCCGTGGACGCGGTGAAAGTCGAGTAAGAACGGCGGCCCCTGCGCCCTCTGCGAGAGGCCCTTCTTCGATATGCCTACGATTCACATAGACAACCAGCCGATCGAGGTACCTGAGGGCGCGACGGTCCTCGACGCCGCAAGGAAGCTGGGCATCGACATCCCGGCGCTGTGCTATCGGGACGGATACGACGCCAACACGTCGTGCATGGTGTGCGTTGTGAAGGTGGCCGGCCGGAACGGCATGGTGCCCTCGTGCGCGACGAAGGCCGTCGAGGGCATGCGCGTCGAGAGCCAGACCCCCGAGGTCCGCGAGGTCCGCCGGACCGCGCTGGAGCTGCTGCTGAGCGACCACCTCGGCGACTGCATGGGGCCCTGCCACAGCATCTGCCCGGCGAGAATGAACATCCCGCGAATGATCCGCCGGATCGCCGCCGGGCGGCTGCGCGAGGCCGTCGAGACCGTCAAGGCCGACATCGCCCTGCCCGCCGTGCTGGGACGCATCTGCCCCGCACCATGCGAGAAGGGCTGCCGGCGAGGCAACCACGACGCGCCCGTCTCCATCTGCCTGCTGAAGCGCTACGTCGCCGACGTGGACCTGGCCTCGGTCGAGCCGTACCTGCCGCCATGCGCGGCGTCTTCCGGCAAGTCCGTGGCGATCGTCGGCGCCGGGCCGGCGGGGCTGGCGGCCGCCTATTACCTGCTGGCCCACGGCCACGCGTGCACGATCTTCGACGACCGCCCCCAGCCCGGCGGCATGCTCCGTTACGGCGTGGATGAGGACAGGCTGCCGCGCGACGTGCTCGATGCCGAGATCGACGTCATCCGCCGGCTCGGGGCCGAGTTCCGCCCCGAGGCCCGCGTCGGCGAGCAGGTCGCCATGGACGATCTGCGAAGGGACTTCGACGCCGTCTTCGTGGCAGCCGGGCAGGTCGACGAGGCCGCCGCGCAGGCGCTCGGCCTCCAGTGGGACGCCAAGGGCGTCCGCGCCGATCGCCGCACGTGCGCCACGGGCACTGCGGGCGTCTTCGCCGCGTGCTCCCCGCGGCAGCAGAAGATGGCCGTGCGGGCCGTCGCCCGCGGGAAGGCCGCGGCCGAGGCGATCCACCAGTTCCTCACCGGCCGGGAGGTCACCGGCGAGAGGGCGCCCTTCACCGTCCACATCGGCAAGCTGCACGAGGGCGAGATCGAAGCTTTCCTCGCCGAGGCCAGCGATCGGGCGCGCGTCGAGCCCGCCGACGCCGCGGCCGGCTTCACCGACGAAGAGGCCGTCGCCGAGTCCCTCCGATGCCTCCACTGCGACTGCCGGCGCCCGCACGACTGCAAGCTGCGGGCCTGCGCCGAGGCCTGCGGCGCGAGGCCTGCGGCCTACAAGGTCACCCGGCGGGACTTCCGGCAGTTCCGCCAGCACGCCGAGGTGATCTTCGAGCCGGGCAAGTGCATCAACTGCGGGCTGTGCATCCAGGTCGCCGCCAGGGCGGGCGAGCGCCTGGGGCTGACGTTCGTCGGCCGCGGCTTCAACGCCCGCGTGACCGTCCCGCTGAACCGTTCCCTGAAAGAAGGCCTGGAGAAGGCCGCCGCCGAATGCGTCGCCGCCTGCCCCACCGGCGCCCTGGCCTTCCGCGAGGAGACGTAGTTCGGCCATCTCGCCGGGGACGGCGTGGTGTAGAGCCAGAGGTGCACGGGCACGATGCAGCCGCCCATGCGTCTCGTTGTCCGAACGCTTGCGTTCGGAGGGAGGCGGGACTACAGTCATCCGCACAAGAGCTGGCCATTGGGGCCGGTAAGGACCTGAATGACAGGACTGGTTTCGAGGCAGCGGAGACCACACGAGATGGACAGACGTGCCTTCTGCAAGAGCGTGGGCCTGTCGGCGGCGGCGGCCCTTATGGGGAAGTCCTGCGGTGCGGCGGCCGAAGTAGACAGGAAGAAGCCCAACTTCGTGGTCGTCTTCACAGACGATCAGGGCTACGGCGACCTGGGCTGCTTTGGCTCGAAGACCATTCGGACGCCGCGCATCGATGCCCTCGCGAAGGAAGGGCTGAAGCTGACCAGTTTCTACGCCCAGCCTGTGTGCGGCCCGTCGCGCTCGGCGCTGCTGACGGGCTGCTATCCGCCACGGGTGGCGGCCGACGGGCGCGGCTGGCAGCTATGGGGCAAGGCGGTGACGATTGCTGAGGTGCTGAAGGATGCAGGATACACGACCGGCTGCATCGGGAAGTGGGACGTGTCCGGCCGCCGCAACAAGCCGGGGATGATGCCGAACGATCAAGGCTTCGACTACTACTTCGGGACGTGGGGCGCGAACGACGGCGGTCAAGTGCGGCTCGTCCGGAACCGGAAACCCCTCGAGGGCACGAAGGACATGGCCAGCCTCACTGGGCGCTATACCGAGGAGGCCATCCAGTTCATCCGGCAGCACAAGGACGAGCCGTTCTTCCTGTATGTGGCCCACACCATGGCACACGTGGTGATCGATGCCTCCAAGCAGTTCAAGGGCAAGTCGAAGGGCGACCTCTACGGTGACGTCATCGAGGAGATCGACTGGAACGTCGGCCGGATCGTCGACACGTTGACGCAACTGGGTCTGGAGAAGAACACCATCGTCGTGTTCACGTCGGACAACGGGCCGTGGTGCCAACGCGAGGCGCATTACCGCAAGACGCACGGTGGCCACCTGGCCACGGGCTCGCCCGGCCCGCTGCGCGGTCACAAAGGCAGCAACTGGGAAGGCGGGGTGCGCGTGCCGTGCGTGGTGTGGGGGCCAGGGCACATCCCGGGCGGACGCCAGAGCGCAGGCATGGCCGCCACCATCGATCTCCTGCCCACGTTCGCGAAGCTCGCAGGCGGGCGGCCGCCCAAGTATGACATCGACGGGATCGACCAGAGCGCCCTGTTCACCGGGGCAGCGACCGGGAGCGCACGCGAGAAGCACTTCTACTACCACAACGGCAAGCTGGGGGCAGTTCGTCAGGGACGATGGAAGCTGTTCGTCGGCAGGCCGGCAAAGAAGGGGCAGCCATTCTCCGATGTGCCTTTGGACAGCGCCCGTTTGGAGCTCTACGACCTCCAGAGCGACATCGCAGAGAAGAAGAACGTCGTGAAGGAGCATCCCGACGCTGTCCGTGCCATTCTGAAACTGGCGGATTGGGCGGCGGAGAATATCAGGCCCGCGAAAGGGCTAGGCTGAACAGGAGTCGGCTTGCCTGGCCGGACTGAACGCGGCCGGGAACATCGCCGCCGCTATCTTGGCTTCGGCAGCTACTTCCGCTCGACCTCGGTGTAGTACGCGCTGCACAGGGGCTTGCCGACCTTGTCGAGAAACCACGTCTCCAGCACGGCCTTGCCCGCCTTGAGCTCCGCGGTGAAGGAGACGCTCTTCGCCCCGTCGGCCGCGGGCCTGGTCTCGTCGGCGTCGCCGATCTTCAGGCGGGCCTTCGCGATCGGCACGGCCCTGCCATTGCCCATCGGGCCCGAAAGCGGCGCGGCCAGGGGGGTGTCGGCCTCGGGGGCCCAGCGGCGAAGCGTGAACTCGTACGTGCCGAGCTTCTCGACGATCACGTGCCATCGGCCGATGCTTCTACCTGCCGCAAGGTTGCCGAAGTTGTCGGCGTACGCGCCCACCCAGTCCGACGAGTACAACATGGTCGGATTCGCCTTGTCGCAGCCGAGGTGGATGTAGCGGACCTGCTCGAATTGTGGACGGACCCGCTTCCACCACGCGGCGTAGTGCTCGCGCATCTTCCGGACAACGTCGGGGCGCTCGGCCGCCACGTCTTTGTCCTGGTGCGGGTCGGCTCCCACGTCGTACAACTGCTTGTCGTTCACCAGCCGCCACTTCCGCCAGAGGACCGCGGCGCCCCCCATCCGGGGGTTGGGGCCGTATTGGACGACGAGCACGCGGTCGGGCAGGTGCTCCTGCGCGGTCCGCAGCAGCCCGGCCAGTGAGGTGCCGTCGAGCTTCAGGCCCCGCGGCGCCTTCAAGCCGCACAGGTCGATCAGCGTGGGCAGCACGTCCTGGCATTCGGTCAGCTCATCGACGTCGCGAGGTCGCCCCAGCTTGCCGGCCGGCCAGCGGACGTAACATGGCACGCGATGGCCCCCCTCCCAGAGCTGCGTCTTCTTGCCTCGCATGCCCGCGTTGAAGACCTTCTCGCCCCGGACCGTGCCGTTGTCGGTCATGAAGATCAGGATCGTGTTCTCGGCCAGCTTCGTCTCCTCGAGCATGGCCACCAGCCCGCCCATGTTCTCGTCGATGTTCGCGATCTGCCCGAAAAACGGGGCCGGCACGCCCTTACTCTTGTACGGGGCGGAGTACTTCCCGGCGACCCAGTGCGGGCTGTGGGGGCAGTTGGTGGGCAGGTAGACGAAGAACGGCTCGCCGCCCGCGTGGCATTTCCGCATGTACTTCATCGCCTCGTCGAACCAGACGTCCGTGCAGTAGCCCCGGTACTTCTCGCGCTTGCCGTTGTGGCGGTACGTGTCGTCGAAGTAGTCGTTGCCGAAGTGGTCGGCGATCGACGTGATCCCCCACGCGCCGTGGTGGACGGTTTCCTGGAAGCCGCGGTCCTGAGGCCGATGCGGGTAGCTGTCCCCCAGGTGCCACTTCCCGAAGTGCCCCGTCCGGTATCCGTTCGCGGCGAAGATCTCCGCCATGGTCGGCAGGTCGTGCCGCATCATGGAGCGCCCCAGGCAGACGAACGTCGCACCGTTGGCCATGGCGTCGCGGCCGGTGAGGATCTGCCCTCGCGTCGGCGTGCACATGGGCGCGACGTGGAAGTCGGTGAAGCGGATGCTCTGCGTCCGCAGGGCGTCGAGATGCGGCGTCTTGAGCACCGGATTGCCGTGCCCCGACAGGTCGCCGTAGCCCTGGTCGTCGGTCAGCACGAGGACCA
>CAYRVX010000039.1:0-55459 GCA_964427875.1 uncultured Planctomycetaceae bacterium | reverse complement strand
CCGCGGCCTGCGGGCGAAGCGGCGGCGGAATGTTACCCGCATCTGAACCAGGCCCGAAAGATCGATATTGACATAGCGCTGGCCGGCCCCCGCGGCCGCAAGCCGCTGTATCACCGACATGCAACGGACCCGCCGCCCCCCGGCGCGACCCTCCGGCGGCGCATCGCGCTGCCATCCCCGCAGCGTGAGGGGGTACATGTTCATGCATGTCTGCGACTCCCGGCAGGCTGCGTTGCCACAGCCCTTCGACCGGCCGATGTGGTGTCACACCTGCGTGCTCAAACAACCTGTCTTGCCGGGCAGGTCCGTGGCCCCTACGGGGAGGAAAACGCCACTTCCCGGTCGTTGCTAAGGATCGTGCCGGCGGCGATAATGAAACGACTCTTTCCGCCGCCGGATGCGGCAAGTGCGGCGCACCTGTGCGGGGGTACCGGATGAGGGAGGAACGCTATGCCAGAGCTGCGAGTGCCACTGAGGGCAGAACAGATCGCCGCGGCCAACCGCCTCCACGCGCGACTGGAGCAGTGGCAGGCTTCCGACCGAGCGCTGGCGGGATTGGCTGGGCGGTTCCCGGGGTTTGACCTGGACTCATCCCTGCTGAAGGCCGTGACGATCAACGCCCTGTACGGCACGAACGTGTTCGCCGTGGTCCGGATGGCCCAACACGTGACCGCCATACTGTCCGAGGCCGATCACCCCGACGGCGCGGAACTCGTCGAGCGGATCGCCAAGCTCCCGATAATCGAGGGCCAAGCCACACAGCGACGACACCTGAGCTTCGCCTCGAAGTTCGCCCACTTCTTCCTGGATGTCGAGAGGTTCCCAATCCTCGACAGCTACGCGGCGAAGATGGTGGACTACCATCTCGGCCGAGGGCTTCGTGTTCGCAACGCAGAGCACCCGTACCGGGCCTTTCTGACGAACTTCGGGCTGCTCAAGCAGCTTGCCGGTTGGACCGGATGTAACCGCGAACTTGACCACTACCTGTGGATCGCCGGCCAGTATCGGACATGGCGCAAGAACCACGAGGCGCCGATCAACGCGGAGCTTAGCCGGCTGTTCGCGGGAGCGGCGGATGGTGTCGAGGCCGACCTCGCAGTTCTCCTACCGGCTGGTGCGGGCGATGGACCAACAGGGAACGAGTGACGTGGCAGCAAGCCAAGGGGATCTCAACCGGATCGAGGCAGGGCTGACCTTTGAGTATGACGCCTCGTCGCCTCTGCCCGATGATCTGGTGGCGCTTCGGCGCGAGTTCGACACCCTTGCCGACGAGCAGCAAGTCAAGCACATCTACGCCCTCGCGGGTCTGGCCCTTTACGCGTCGCAATGCTTCGAGGTAGAACTCCAGCAGGTCCTGCTTCTCGAGGCAAAGGCCCGAGGCGAGACGAGGATACTGCCGGAACATGACGCGCTTGAGCAACGGTTGTCTCGGCACACTCTCGGACGACTCCTCGCGGCAGCAAAAGGGAAGGTCGAAATCGATCCCCGCGCGGCAGCCCTGCTTGACCAAGCGTTGGACGCCCGCAACAAGCTCGCACATGGCTACTTCTGGTTGCACGCGGAAGACTTCTGTACAACCGCCGGCCAGCGGGGGATGATGGAGGAACTTCTCGGCTTCATACGTCTATTCCGTCTGGCGGACCGATTCTGCGGGACCATAGTGCAGGTGCTCCTTAGAACGGTCGGGGTAACGAAGGAGCAGTTGGAACAGCAGTATGCGAAGATGTGGGAGCGGGTTCAGCACGCTTAGCCGAGGGACATATCCAAGGGAGAAGGCAATGGCGCTTTGGCTCGTACGCGGCGGCCGGCATGGCCAGCACGAGGACCGGTTCTTCCAGACGGATCGCGTCTACGGCACCTGGCCGGAACTTGCGGACGTGGATGTGAGTAAGCTCGATGGACCCGGGGCCGTCGCGAGGGAACTCCGGAAGTCCTTTGAGGACGCCCCTGAGAACCGCCTGCTCAACTGGGCCAGACAGGTATGGGCCTTGGTGTCCCACATGGCGCCTGGAGACTGGGTCGTTGTTCCACGGAAGGGCAAGTCGCTGCTGGCTTTCGGGGAAGTCGTAGGGCCGTACGAATACGACCCGAAGGAGCCGGACACCAGCTACCGGCATTTCCGGAAGGTCAAGTGGCTCAACCGCGAAGTCGCACGATCGGTCTTCGGACAGGATCTACTGTACTCGCTCGGGGCCTTCATGACGATCTGCCGCATCAAGCGGAACGATGCCGAGAAGCGTGTCAGGGCCGTTGCCGAGAGCGGCTGGCAGCCCGAGCCTGCCGTAAGCGGCAAGGTGAAGATCGGGACCACCTCGGACGACGACTCCGAAGGCGAATCGGTCGACCTCGAGCTTCTCGCTCGGGACGAGATCGCCAAGCTGATCCAGCGGAAGTTTAAGGGCCACAACATGGCGGTTCTTGCCCAGGCTATCCTTGAAGCGCAGGGCTACACGACCTTCCGAAGCCCCCCCGGCCCCGACAAGGGGGTGGATATCCTGGCGGCGCCCGGCCCGCTTGGCTTTGGCCAGCCCCGGATCTGCGTGCAGGTCAAGTCCGGTGATGCGTCCGTGGACCGGCCCACGCTGGACCAACTGATCGGCACCATGCAGAACGTCCAGGCGGATCAAGGTCTTCTCGTCGCATGGGGCGGCTTCAAGTCCTCTGTCGACAAGGAGACGGCCCATCACTTCTTCCGCGTGCGTCTGTGGGACCGAGACGCGTTGATCGACGAGCTCCTTGAGCACTACGACAAGCTCGACGAAGACCTCCGCGCCGAATTGCCGCTGAAGCGCATCTGGTCAGTGGCGGCGCAGGAGGAGGAAGGCTGATGTCTCGCAGATCCGCGTTCCAGAAGCTCGATGCGTACACGGGACCGATCACAATAGACCAAGCCGCCGAAGGGATCAGCGCAGCCATCCGCAACGCTCGATCACTGCTGCGGGATTCGGACCTGCTTTTCACCAACGCCCGTTGGCCCCGATCGGCCTCCCTCGCGGTCCTTGCCATTGAGGAGGCAGGCAAGCTGCCCCTGCTAAGATCACTACTGCTCGTTGACTCGCCAAGGGACATCAAGGACGAGTGGCGAGCGTACCGCTCCCACACCAAGAAGAATGTAATGGGAGCGATGTTGGAGCACCTACGAGCAGACCCTCACATCGAGGACTTGCGGGCGCTATTCGACGGGAGTTCGGATCACCCGCAACTCCTGGATGCAGTTAAGCAGATCGGTTTCTACTGGGACTGCCTTGGGGATGTACACTGGAGTGTTCCCGAGGAGGTGGTTGACCAAGCGCTCGCGCGCTCCCTTCTGGCTACGGCGCGATCCCTTGTGCCTCAAGTGGAAGCGGCGATGACATCGCTCGATGAGCTTCAGCTATGGGTGAAACATCTCAAACCTGTTTGGCGCGCAGACGGGCTTGCTATGAAGCAGGGTCTCATCGCCTGTTACCAGGAGGCCAGCGATCTCGGGGTGCTTAGGAGCAAGGAGCCAGTCGAGGCCATGGTTGCGTTTCTCTTGTAAGGGCGCAATCACCGGGTCTACGACTGGATCGTGTACTTCGTCTCCGGGTCGACCTTGCGGATGCAGCCGGCGCTGTCGATCTGGAAGGGGGGGTAGAAGGCGTCCTCCTTGCAGTCGTAGCCGTAGATCACGCGGGTGACGACGTCGATCGTGCAGCCGAGGGTGTTGTCATCGTCGTTGGCTCCGCGGCGGGAGTCAGTGTCGGGGCTGGTGTCGCCGCCGCCGAAGCCGCCGGGCAGGGCCTTCGGGCAGTCGTAGAGGCCGGACGCGATTCGGGGGGAGACGGTCCGGCCGGGCGGGCCGGGCCCGCCCGCGCAGCCGCGGGGCGGGACCGGGCTCGGGGTTGACGTGCCGCCGCAGGCCCGCGGGGAGTGTGCGAGAAGCTATCCTGCCAACACATAACACCGTGCTGAGGCGTGGGTTGCTCCGCGGGACCCAGAGAGTAGATAGTAGAAAGGAGACCGCAGTAGCTGGCTGCCGAGGGTCGGCCGGCGCCACGCGATCCAGCCGACGGGCAGTTTCTCCTTTTTACTGTCTCCTTTCTACTGCTCTGTGTGCGAGAGCTTTTCCCGCCAGGAAAAGCCCTCGCACACCGCGGCGATTCCCGAGAAAGGAATTCTGGCGGAGCGGCGGCCGCCTGCGTAGAATGGCCGGACCTCCGCCAGCGCGCGAGCCCATCGGATGCGAGCCGGGGCCCGCCGAAGCGGCGCCACGAGCCCGGCCGGCACGCCCCGGAGGCCAGGAGCAAGCAGCCATGCGAAGAGCAAAATGGACACGACGGAAGTTCCTCAAGACGACGGCGCAGCTCGGCGCGGCAGCGTCATCCTCTCTGCTGATCGGCCCGGCGGCCATGGCCCGCACGTACTCCGCCAATGAGAAGATCCGTTTCGCCTGCATCGGCATCGGCGGCATGGGAGGCAAGGGCGTCCGCGTTGCCTCCGGCGAGCAGATCATCGCGGCAGCCGACGTGGATGCCAGCCGCGCTGCCCGCGCGATCAAGAACATCAAGAGCCGGTTCCCCGACGCGAAGATCTACACCGACTACCGCAAGCTCTTCGACGAGCAGAAAGGGCTGGACGCCGTTTGGGTGGCCACGCCCGATCACCATCACTTCCCCCCCAGCGTCCGCGCCCTTGACGCGGGGCTTGCCCTCTACTGCGAGAAGCCCCTTTGCCACGACATCTACGAGGCCCGCAGGCTGCGCGAGCTGGCCAAGGCGAAGAAAGTCGCCACGCAGATGGGCAACCAGGGCCACTCCGGCCAGCACGTCCGCCTGCTGTGCGAATGGATCTGGCAGGGAAGCCTCGGCGACGTGACCGAGGCCCATGTGCGCCCGCCCTACAAGCGGATGGATTTCGGCTCGCGCGACCCCGGCAAGCCGGCCCCGGTGCCCAAGGGCCTCGACTGGGACCTGTGGCAAGGCCTGGTCAAGGAGCGGGAGTACCGCACCGGCATCGTTCCGGCCAAGTGGCGCGGGTGGCTCGACTACGGAACGGGGCTGTTGGGCGACTGGTTCTGTCACAACGCCGACGGCGCGGTGTGGGCGCTGAAGCTCTACGAGGCCGACACTTGCGAGGTGGAATGCGAGGGCGAGACAGCGAACGCGACCAACTGGCCGCACGAGGTCCGCGTCTCCTGGAAGTTCCCCAAGCGCGGCGACATGGTCCCGTGCATCATGCGGTGGAGCTCCGGCATATACAACGACTACAACGCCAAGCCGATGCCCCCGACGGTGGACCCCGAGCGGGTGAAGGCCGTTGCCAAGCACCCAAGCGCCTACTACGGCACCAAGGGCACGGCCGTCTCGGGCTGGTGGATGAACGGCACGCGGCTGTTCCCTGAGAGCTTCATGAAGGAGGTCGGCAAGCCCAAGACCGTCCTGCGGCGCCCGAAGGGGCACGAAGCCGATTTCCTCAATGCCATCCGCACGGGCGGCCGCTCGTCGGCCGACTTCGACTACACCGCGCGACTCACCGAGATCATGCTGCTCGGCAACGTGGCCTCGCTCGTCCACGGGAAGCTCACCTACGACTTCCGGGAAGGCAAGTTCACCAACAGCGACAAGGCCAACGCCCTGCTGAAGCGGGAACCGCGCAAGGGGTGGGAGTTCGGATACACGTAGCCTCCGGCGAGACGGTCGTGGGACCTGCCTGCGGCAGGCAGGCGCACGGGCAAGATGCCCGTGCCACCATCGGTCGCGGCAGAACGGCCAGTGACACACCGTTTTTTTGTCCATCCGAGTCGCGCTTGACAGCGCCGGGGGCCGTCCTGTATAAGACTCCGCCCGATTCACGAGGGACAGGCTCGGCACGACGTCTGCGGCCCCCTGAACTGACCCGGAGCAGAAGACAATGCAGGAACGTTACGCAAAGGTGCTGAAGGCGAAACTGGACGCCGAGAGTCTTGCCAAGCTCGACGCGCTGCCCAACGACAAGCTGCACGCGTTCGTGGCCGACGCGGTGGAGCTCTGCCGGCCGGACTCGGTCAAGGTCTGCACCGACGACCCCGAGGACATCGCCTATATCCGCGATCGGTCGATGGAGATCGGCGAGGAGGCGCCCCTGGCCACCGAGGGGCACACCATCCACTTCGACGGGTACGTGGACGAGAAGCACCACGACCAGGCGCGGGACAAGGCCGCGACGAAGTACCTCGTGCCTGCCGATCTCGAGCTGGACAAGACGCTCAACCAGGTCGCCCGGGATGAGGGTCTGGCGGAAGTGCGGGGCTTCCTGGCCGGGGCGATGGCCGGCAAGCAGGTGTACGTCAGGTTCTTCTGCCTCGGGCCGACCGGCTCGCCCTTCGCCATCTCCTGCGTCCAGATCACCGACTCGACGTACGTGGCCCACAGCGAAGACCTGCTCTACCGCAGCGGCTACGAGGAGCTCAGGCGCCTGGGCGAGCGGGCGGACTTCTTCCGCTTCCTTCACTCGGCCGGGCGGCTCGGCGAGAGCAACACGTCGCAGGACATGGACAAGCGCCGCGTCTACATTGACATCGCCGAGGAGATGGTCTACAGCGTCAACACGCAGTATGCGGGCAACACGGTGGGGCTGAAGAAGCTGGCGCTGCGGCTGGCGATCCGCAAGGCCGACCGCGAGGGCTGGCTGGCCGAGCACATGTTCGTCATGGGCGTGCACGGTCCCGGCGAACGGGTGACGTACTTCACCGGCGCGTTCCCCAGCGCCTGCGGGAAGACATCCACGGCCATGCTGCCCGGCGAGACGATCGTGGGGGACGACCTGGCCTACTTCCGCGCCGTCGGCGGCCAGGCCCGCGCCGTCAACGTCGAGAGCGGCATCTTCGGCATCATCCGCGACGTCAACGGCGCCGACGACCCGGTCATCTACGACGTGCTCACCCGCCGGGGGGAGGTGATCTTCTCCAACGTCCTCATCGCCGACGGCAGGCCCTACTGGCTCGGCATGGGGGTGGACATCGCCGAGGAGGGGCTGAACTACTCCGGCCAATGGCGGAAGGGCAAGACAGACGCCGACGGGCGGGGGATCAGCCCGTCGCACAAGAACGCGCGGTACACGGTGCGGCTGACGGACCTGGCCAACCTCGATGCGAGGTGGGACGACCCCGACGGCGTGCCGGTCGGCGGGATCCTCTACGGCGGGCGGGACAGCGACACGTCCGTGCCCGTCCAGCAGAGCTTCGACTGGGCGCACGGCATCATCACCATGGGCGCGTCGCTGGAGAGCGAGACCACCGCCGCCACGCTCGGCGCCGAGGGCGTCCGGGCCTTCAACCTCATGAGCAACCTCGATTTCCTCGCCATCCCGCTGGGCAAGTACATCCGGAACAACCTGGATTTCGCCGATGCGC
Source organism: uncultured Planctomycetaceae bacterium (assembly GCA_964427875.1). Classification (GTDB taxonomy): domain Bacteria; phylum Planctomycetota; class Phycisphaerae; order SM23-33; family SM23-33; genus CAYRVX01. The sequence continues at coordinate 48,108 of CAYRVX010000039.1, read as the reverse complement.
TCGACCGGCCGCCGCTCATCTTCGCGACGAATTACTTCCTCAAGGGGCGAGACGGAACCTACCTCAACGGCAGGCTCGACAAGGCCGTCTGGCTGCGGTGGATGGAGCTGCGCGTTCACGGCGACGTCGAGGCTGTCCCGGCGCCGACCGGCCTGCTGCCGAAGTATGACGACCTGGTTCGCTTGTTCGCAGAAAGGCTCGACAGGGACTACACGCCGGAGGAGTACGACGAGCAGTTCACGATCCGCGTCGGCGAGAACCTCGCCAAGCTCGACCGCATCGAGGAAGTCTACCGAGGTATCGCCGACACGCCCGACGCCGTCTTCGACACGATCGCCGCCCAGCGCAAGCGCCTCCAGGACCTGAAGGCGCAAGAGGGCGATTACGTCAGCCCGCTGGAGTTGTAGACGCCGTAGGGGACACGTGCCCGGCAGAGAGAGAACCGAAGCCCACGCGGACTCCCGGCGTGGGCTTCGCTCTTCCGTCACGGTGGTGGGCTACTTTGCGGGGGGGGCGGATCCGCTCGGCGATGTGGTTGGAGAACAGGGCGAGGCAGTTGTAGTGGCCGAGGAACCAGTAGGCCACGCAGACGCCGTCCTCCACGCTGATGGTCACCTGCGCGTGTTCCTTGGTGACGGCTGAGACGTAGGCCGCGGTGTAGTAGGTCCGGCCGCCCCCGAACAGCCTCTGCACCGGCCGAGGTCGCTTCCGCGAGGACTTGGGCCGGGGCCACATGCCCCAGAATCTCTTGAGCGTCCTGTCCTTGAAGGCCGCGAAGACGGCGTCCTTGGTGCTTTGGGCCTCGGGCCCGAAGGCCACGCCGCCGAGGGCCTGGCTCTGCCGGACGGTGAACCTCCTCATCATCGAGCAGATGCCGAAGAGCTTGTGGGTCCTGTCGAGTCTCACGTCGGGCCAGTTCGTCCATTTGTCCCGGCGGCGGAAGAGATTGGCCTCCTCTTCGCTCATGGCCGGCGTGAGGCACCTGACGGTCGTTCCGTCGCCGGCCGGCGAAGCGGCCACGGAGGGGGCGCCGCCAAGGACGGCGTCGAACCAGGGAAGGCAGGGCTTGTCCCCACAGAACCAGTAGGCGACGCAGCGCCCGTCCTGAATACCGGCCATGAGAACCAGCGCCAGGCCGCCTCGGGTGAAGTACCACCGCTGGTACCCGCGGACCTTGTCGACAGGTCCCGGATGCCACCGGTTGTCTACCGCCACGTGGCCGCTCGTCCTGGGCTCTCTAAAGGTCACCCGGGCGCGATGTGCGTTGAGGAGCTTCTGGAAGGAAAGGAAGGTCGGATCGGTCTGGCCGCCGCATGCCGCGCCGAATGCCACGCCGATCGCCGCCGCGCCGTCGTCGGTGTCAACTCGCTTGAGGACCTGGCAGACCTCACGGAGGGGATACTCCGGCAGGAGGCGCGCCTCGGGCAGTTTCTTCCAGATCTCGCCGGGCGTCTCTTTCGGCGGGAGACGGGGCAGCTTCCTGCGATCCTGGCGACTGCCTCCTGCGGCACCGCCCTTGGGGAGCAGGTCGGCCTTCGCGAACGTCATCGTGAGCTCCGGGCCGGAGGGGGTCTGCGAGCGGATTCTCCTCCGGACGGCCTCCAGGTTGTCGTACCGGCAGACCCCCCGTCCCGGCACGAGCGCGAGGATCGTCTCGGGAAAGTCGAGCGTCTTGTACGGTGTGGGATCATAGAGCAGGATGTTGCCCACGTTGGAGCCAAACCGTTGGCCGGGGATGTATACGTAGCCGAGCTGGGGATTGCCCGGAGTTCGCAGGTCCTCCTCGCCGGGGAGGAAGCCGCTGTCGCGCAGTTCCTGAAGGGACTTCGGGTAGTTCCCGTCATGGGCCGCTGAGTAGGCCAGTATGTCGGAGAAGAGGTTCCTCATGTTCGTCTCGGCCCGGGAGGCGCGGTTGCCGGAGAGCTTCCTGCGGTACAGGATGGCCGCCCGCGCGGGTCGGCCGTCCTGCCGCTTGGGCAGCAGCAGGACCCTCTTGGTCAGCGGGGTGTATCTCATCTCCTCGAAGGCCTCGAGGGGCATGATCTGCGAGATGTCCACGCCGTTGGCGTGGAGCACGATGAAGAAGGAGGGGGACTTTTGATCCCGATCGCACGGGGTCGGATCGTACGCCAGGACGGTGTCGATGGTTTCGCTGGGGAGCCTTGGGGCCTCCAGTCTCGAAGGGATCCCCATGACGGTCCGGGGGCGCAGGTCAGGCGGCGGGGCATATACGACCCGTTTGCTCGGATCGCCCGCGCTCTGCAGATCGCGCGCGTCGGGCACCAGGCCGCCGGCGCGGAGATCGTCCAGGGAGGGCGGGAACTTGTCGCCGTGGAACGCCGCGTAGGCCAGCAGGTCCGCTCCGAGGTTCCCCAGCGTCTTTCTGGCCCTGACAAAGGTGCTGTCGCCCGACGCGTAGGTCCGGCGCACGAAGAGCTTGGGCGGGTCCCCGTAGGCCACGAGCCGCTCGTCGGTGTCTCTGCGTCTGAGCGGGTGCCGCCCTCGGCAGGCCCGGAGGACCTCCTCCAGGCTGTCGGCCGAAACCTCCCGGAAGACGCCGAACCCGTCGATCAGAAGAACCTTCCCGCCGTGATAGAGGGTCGGGTCGTACAGGAAACAGCGATCCGGGTCCACTTGTGGGTCTGAGGCCGGCCCGACCGCGTACCGGCGGCGCGGGTCGCCCGGCGATCGAAGCTGCTCGAGCGTCAGCTTGCGGGCCTTGCCCAGCGCTTCCAGCGATCCGGGAGGGTTGTAATCGTGCGTGGCGAGGTAGGCTCGAAGCTCCTTCGCCAGCGTCTCGGCGTGTTGGCGGGCCTCCACGAGAAGCTGCTCGGCCCGTTTCCCGGCCTCGGCGGCCTGCTGCTGCTGCCTCCGGACCGCCCAGTTCTTCAACGGCTCGGCCAGTACCACGGCCAGTGCCACGGCCAGGGCGACGGTCACGGCCATGCTGGCGACCGCGTAGGCGGCGGTGATGCCGGCGTTGGGTCTTGCCGGGACGAGGTCCAGCACTTCCGGCTGATGGAACCCGAATCGGCCGGTAGCCCGCGCGATCGTCACGCCCAGCAGCAGCGAGAGGGCTTGGTGGATCAGGAAGCCCATGCTCCCCACAACCGCCATGATGAGGTAGTCGTTGAGCGCCATCACGGCCCCGAACTCGGCGCCGAGGTATCCCATGGTGAACCCCGTCGCGAACTCCACGGCCCACTGCGCCAGCCACATCACGGCGCACCAGACCAGGAGGAAGCCCAGCAGAAGCAGGTATCTCCCCGGCTGCAGCAGCGAGGCGCGGGCTGCTCGGAAGAGACTGCACCCGCGTCCGTCGGTCGTTCGGGCGAAGAACAGCCAGCCAATCGGCGCCAACGGAAGGGTGAGAATCGGCACCGCATAGACCATTCCCATGCCCATGCCCAGAAGCCCGACGCGCATCTGCTCGCCGTAGGCCCACTTTGGGCGAGGGGGCGGATCCGTCTCACCGTCCATCGTGGTGGCCAGCACCGCAAGGTGGTAGCGGAGGAGGTAACCCAGGACCGGCAGGCCAACCAGAACCGCAATAACGATCAGCAGGATCACCGGCGTGGACGACAGCCCGCCGAGACACAGCAGCACCCCCACGCCGACCGCCGGGATGGCGAAGACAGCATAGATAAGCAGGATCACCACGATCTGGGGCAGGGCTCGAAGGGCGTACAGGAAGGCCGCAACGCAGTCTCCCGCCAAGGCACCCGCGCTGCCCCGCCGTTCGCTGGCCTCCACCGGCGGGACCGGAGGCCCCGGCTTCGAGGGCGCCGCGGCCGGACGCTCTACCGGGGCCGCCGAAGGCTGTCGCCGGGCGGCCGGTACGCGCAGCCGCTCGCCGCAGGCCGGGCATTCGGGCCTGGCCCGCAACGCCTCGAACGAAGTCCGCCACGTGTGCTCGCATCGGGGGCACTTGAACGCACGCTCGCGCCCTTCACCGTTCGGTTGACCCATCCCAGCCCTTTCCCAGGAATGATGGCGATATCCTAGTTCCTCCATCGCGATCACGTCAAGCCCCGTGCCACGGCCATCGAGAGACTTGCGTTCCGGGCCCGAAGCGGTAGACTACCTTCCTGCGGGCCAGGCCCACCTGCCCACGCCGGAGTGGCGGAATCGGCAGACGCGCGGGATTCAAAATCCCGTGGCCGCAAGGTCGTGTGGGTTCGAGTCCCACCTCCGGCAGTAAGCGACAGACGGTGACATCAGCCGTCAGTACGCGACACGACGCGTCACAACGCGACACGTTCGCCCACGTCGCGAGATCCCCCGCCCGGTCGACGCTGAGCCCAACCCGCCCGATCTGCGTCACCACACGCCACTCAGCGTCATTCAGCGACAGATAGCGTCAGTAAGCGTCCAAAAAGTGTGCGCCATTTTGTGCGCGCTTTTCGCGACATGCATGCGACAGCGCCCGTCGGTGTTCCTTGCCGGATTGGGCCTGCGTAGGTACGCTGTGGCCGTTGGCGTCGGCAAGGGAAAGAGGGAGGAGCCCATGTCTGTCATCTTGGCGTTGGTGTCGCGACGAGATGCGGTCGTCGCCAGCGATGGCCGGGAGTTCGGCTCGGCCGAGTTGGATGTGGTGACCGGCCGAGTCCTTCAGAGGGCCCCGGTGGCCACGGATGACTTTGACAAGACCTTCGTGCTGTTCGGCGGGAAGGTAGTGGCGGCGTTTGCAGGCCTGACGCGGTTCGGCGGCAGGACCGTGGGAGAACACATTATCCAGATCGTCGGGAAGGGGGGTGTGGCGCCTCCTTCACTGGCAGACGTCGGCAATGCCGTCAAGGAAGAGCTGATCGCCAGGCTATCCTCTGTCAGCCCAGATGAGGTGCTGCCAGATTCCAGGAAGGTCGACGTGCTTCTGGCCGGCGGCGCGCAACTGACCCGTCACGACTTCCAGATCTGGGGGCTCCGGTTCCAGCCTGCTGACGACTGCGCCCCTATCTCTTGCGAACAACACGTTCAGCCTTACGACAAACGACAGCTGCTTCGCTATGGAAGATTCGGCGACGACGACGCGGTGCGTGCGGTGGATGCCTGCATGGCGTCGAATGCATCTTCGCTTTCCGACCGTGAGTTCATGCTGGACCTGGCGACGAGGGCAATCGAAGCTGGGATTGCTGTCTGTGGCATCCATCCGAATGGCGACGCACCATCCTGTGGCGGCAAGGTCTTCTGGAAGCAGAGCTGGTACACCGGGGCGAAGCCATGACTCAGGAAAACGAGGACATGATGGTTGCCTACCACGTCGTCTGCCTGCTTGACGTGCTTGGGCAAAAGCAGAAGCTTGCTCGTTGGGCAAGGCTGCCCAAAGATGCCAAGCTTACCCCTGAGCTTGCTGGGGCCCTGCAAGAGACGGCTGGCGTCCTGCTGAGATTCCGGGAGAATTTCACGTCGTTCTTCGAGGGGCTCAGCAAACGGCCCAGCCCTGAGGAGCTTGCGGGCTTGCCCCAGGAGCAGCAGGAACGACATCGACGGTTCAAGGAATGCCGCGTCCAGGTCGAACGTTTCTCGGACACCTTTGTGTTCAGCGTTCCGTTGTTCAACAGCTATGGTGACGCATCAATGGTCGCCCTGTACTCTCTGCTGGTGACTTGCTGCCATGCGGTCTTGACCTCCTTGGCGGTCCAGGCCCCTGTGCGCGGGGCCATCACAATTGGAGCGGGGTCCAGACTCACAGACGGGAGTTTCTATGGCCCCGCTTTGGCGGAGGCCCATTACCTCGAAAGTAAGATCGCGAACTATCCACGCGTGGTTGTTTCCCCGGCGGTCCGGCAGGTCCTGGAAGAGGGGCAGACGTACAGTCATAGCCCGGATATGGACAGGCTCATGCGGCAACGAGCGCGGGATTGTCGCCAGATCATCCGGCAAGACGTTGATGACTGTTGGGCACTTGACTTCCTGGGGGAGGGCATCAGGAGTCTGAAGCACTCCCAGGAAACGGCAGCCAAGTTACTGAAGGTAGCCTATGCCTTCGTGCGGGAGCAGAGGGACCAGTTTGGGCAGTCGGGGGACACCAAACTTGCTGGGCGGTACCAACTCTTGCAGGAGTACATCGAGTCCCGAGGTGCCCTTTGGGGTCTCGGGGAACCGACCGATGGGGGATGAAGCGGGCTCTCGGTGGAGGGGGGAAGGCATAGTCTTCCTTCTAATGGGAGAACCCCTCGCGACCGGCATGTCGGTTCAGGTCGCTGAGTGCTTCGACAATGGCGCCTACCCGTTGGCCAACGCGGTGATTGCCCGGCGGATGTGGTCAGGGAGGGCCGCCCAGTTGCCGGCGAGGTCGGCGAGGTCGGTGGGGATGGCCGCTGTCCCGGGGGCCTCCAAGTCGGCGCGTAGGGCCGGCATCTGCGTGTGGTCCTTGCCGGGACAGCGTGGCAGCGACTCGACGTCGTCGTGCAGGTCGGCCATGGCCACGTGCGTGTAGACGCCCATCGTCAAGTCGATCGTGCTGTGTCGGGCCAAAGCCTAGGCGTTGCGGGGTATCCTCGCGCCCGGCATGCCGAGGAACTGCTTGTCGGCCCGTGCGGCGTGGATACAATTGTCCCAGCCGCCTGCGACGGTCGCGGCCGAACGGGAGTATGACATGCACCCTCCAACGATTCGTCTCAACGGAACCATGAACATCTTGGCAGCCGCCTTGGTCGTTCTTCTCGCCTTCGTGTCGGTGCACGCCGCAGGCGCCGAGGCCGTGCCGTCGTCCCGGCCGCGGCTGATCATCCTCGCCGACATGGGAAACGAGCCGGATGAAGAGCAGCAGATGACGCACATGCTGGTCAACAGCAACGAGTTCAAGTTGGAGGGGCTGATCGCAGTGACCGGCAAGTTCCTCAACGAGAAAGCCGGCAACCCGTACAAGCGGGTCGTGCACCCCGAGCTGTTTCACAAGCTGATCGACGGCTACGCCAAGGTGGAGGCGAACCTCCGACTGCACGCGACCGGCTGGCCGACGGCGGAGCACCTGCGCGGCCTCGTCGCGCCCGGTCAAGCCAAGTACGGCCTGGCCGACGTGGGCGAGGGCAAGTCGTCGGCGGGATCGAAGCTGATCGTGCGGGCCTTGGAGAAGGACGACCCGCGTCCGCTGAGCGTGGTGGTCAACGCCGGCTCGAACACGTTGGCGCAGGGGCTGGTGGACTTGCGGGCGAGGCACTCCGGCGAGGCGCTGAAGGCGAGGGTCAGCAAGCTCCGCGTGTTCGAGAACGGGGCGCAGGACAACTGCGGCGCATGGATCTGCCACGAGTTCCCCGCCATACACTGGATTCGCAGCAACCACCAGACCTACGGCTACATGGGGCAGAGCGGCGACCCCAAGCAGCCCGCCGGGCCGTACTGCTGGCAGCCCTATCCGCGAACCCATCAGGGCCAGCATCGATGGGCCGAGGCGCACATCATGCGCGGCCACGGACCGCTCGGGAAGCTCTACCCCTACCGGTTCGGCGGCAGGGGCTTTCTGGAGGGAGGCGGGACGATCCCGTGGATGGGGTTGGTCAACAAGGGGCTCTACGATATCGACCACCCGCACTGGGGCGGCTGGAGCGGGCGGTTCACCCGAACCAAACAGAAGAACGTGTGGTCCCGCCACGCCAGCGTCCGCCGGGACGAGGAGGGCTACGGCGACTTCCTCGCCTACACGGAGGACGCCGACCGATGGGTCGATCCCGACAATGGCAAGGTGTGGGAAGGCAAGTTCGTGCCCGTCTGGCGGTGGCGCAAGGCCATGCTGCACAACTGCAAAGCCCGCTTCGACTGGTGCGTGAAGCCGTACGCCGAGGCGAACCACCATCCCGTGGCGGCCGTGGGCGCCGACAAGACGAATGCGATCCTGCGGCGCCGGGCCAGGGCAGGGGACACGATGCGGTTCGACGCGTCCGCCTCCAGCGATCCGGACAAAGACGGGCTGTCCTACCGATGGTACTTTTACCCGGAGGCGGGCAGCTACGGCGCGAAGCTGCCCGACATCGCCGGGGCGAATTCGGCCCGTTGCTCGTTTCGGCTGCCCGCCGACGCCGACGGAACTCAGCTTCACCTGATCCTGGAGGTGACGGACGACAGCGGCATCGTCTCCCTGACTGGCTACCGCCGCGTGGTCCTCAACGTCGCGCCGCAATAGGGCTACCAGTCCAGCAGATTCGCGTCCACGTCCACCTCCTCGAAGGCCCATTGCGCTTCGGCCGCCAACACGGGCCAACGTGTGACATGTCGCGTCAGACCCACACAGAAGAGTGTGCGCCATTCTGTGCGCCAAAATGGCGCGTTCCCATGCAGGAATTCGCATTCGATCAGCTTCGCGAGGCGGTCCCAATCGGCATGGCAGAGGGGCTGCCCGGCACGGCCGACAGCTTGCGGATGTCAGTGGCGAGCGCGTCGATGGCAACGTGCGTGTAGACGTTCATCCCGCTTCGCCAAGGCTACGTCGGACACGTTGCCAGGTCGATGGTGCTGTGCCTGGCTGGCGTCTGCTTCCATTCCGACCCGGTCGGCCTCGCAGGGCGAAGGAAGATCGGACCGCGTCCTGAGATGACCGAAACGTGACGCTTGGGATCTGAGGCGGCGCCTCGCCGTGCTTTACTTGCCGGGGGCGCCTTTCTTCGCGCGATCGGCTTCGAGGATCCAGATGTTGCGGAATCGCACATCCAGGCCGTGCTCTTGAAGCTTGAGGCCCTCCGGGCTCGGCCCCACCTTGACGCCGCCGTTGACGAACTTGATGGGGAGATCGTCGTGTATCTTGACGCCGTTCCACCAGACGGTGGTGCGTGCCGGTGCGACGCACTTCTTGCCTTCCCAGCGGGCGGCCTTGAAGACGAAGTGGAACGCATGCCATTGCCCGTTGGGCCGCCAGGCATTCCTGTCCGGCGGACGCTCACCGATGATCGCGCCGATGCCGTGCCCGCCGATCTTCCACTTGTGCGGGTTGGCCACGTCCTTCTTGCTCTTGGGTGATTCGATCTGGATTTCGTATCGGTTCTGCAGGTATACGCCGCTGTTGGAGTACCCCTCGACGCTGTTGTCGCCGCGTTTGCCCATCAGCACGAAGTCCACGTGACCTTCGAAGTCGGTGTACTTCTTCTTGGTGACCAGGTCGTGGGTCCCCCACCTCTTGCCCCCGTTGGTCATCAGCGCGTTGCCGTCGCCCGTGGGGCTGGCAACCAGGCTCCACGTGATCGGCATGTCCGCCTTGGGCCACATCTCCCAGTTCTCCTTGATGGACTTCTTCGTGCCGTCGAACGGCACGTCGGCGCCTTTGGGCGGGGGGGCGCCGACGTCCTTTGTCTTGTCGTACCGCTCCCGCATGTTGCTGTCCTGTTTTGCCGCCTGTTTTGCCGCATGCAAGCACGGAATCCAGGCGAGCACGGCGAGGCCCGCGACCAGGCCAAATAATGACACGCTCTTCATCTTCTCTTGCTCCCTTTCTGCTGGTCTCATCGAATGTCCCTGCCGTGTCGGGAGGGACCATAGCCACCAACCCGGGACGATTCTGCCACATAATGGGGGGGCAATCCAGTAGAATCTCGCCTCCGGCGGGCGTCGGGTGCGGTCGGACCATCGTGGCGGATCTTAACAGCCCCCGGGATTCCAGGCGTCATCGCTGGCGAGATCGTCTACGTTGTCCAAGAGAACGACGGAACGCGGGAGACGCTGACGCCAGCGCAGTTCGCCGAGAAGCGCGGCCGGAAGAACGACCCGTCGAAGGCGGGGTCCAAGTGACGTGAGCGGTCGCGGAAAGGCGGAGGCGTGACCATGTGTGGAACCTGGCGGTCATTGGGTCCTCTCGCTGTTCCTACGCACCTGCCAGCACCGCAATGGCGGAGCGGACTTTGGCGGGCAGCTTGTCCCACGCGGAGACGAGGCCGGCGAGGTCGGCAGACGCCTCGGCCGTCGCCGTGGCCGCTTCGGCCTGCCTGGCCCGAACCGTCGCTTGGGCCTTGCCGCTACTGCCGGGCAGGCTGGGCAGCGCCTCGACATCGTCGTGCAGGTCGGCCATGGCCACGTGCGTGTAGACGTTCATCGTCAAGTCGATCGTGCTGTGGCGGGCCAGGGCCTGCGCGTTGCGGGGATGTACGCCGGCGCGGGCGAGATTGGCTTGTCCTGCGTAGCTTGCAGAGCGAAGCGGGAAGATGAATGTGTGGCGTCCCGATGTACATCGGGATGGAAGTCCGCGACGCGGCCGCTGTCGTCCTCGTAGTCGACGTCGGCCGCGGTCAGGTCGATGCGGATCATCTCCGCGCCGTGCCGTTGACTGGCCCACTCGCCCGCCCAGAGGCGCTGGCTGGCCGGCTTGTCGGCCAGCCACTCGCGCACCATGGCCGCCACTTCAGACCGCAGCGGCAACACGGCCTCCTCACCGTTCTTGGTGTAGGCGGCCAGGCAGCGGACGGTTGCTCGGGGGCCATCGAGGCTGAGGGACTTCGGTGTCAGCGACGCCAGCTCGCTGGCTCGCAGGCCCGTGTTGGCGGCGACGACATACAGCATCGCTCGGTCCGGGCCCGACAGGCCCATGAACGGCTCAGGCGATCGCCGCGCCGCGGCGACGAGGGCGCCCATCTCGTCGTCGGGCAGGTTCCGCCGCCGACGCCTCTTGTCGGCGGTGGTGATCTTCAGCAGCCTCATCCCGGCCAGCGGATCCTGTCGAACCCGTCGGTTCCGAATCATCCACCGCATGAAGTTGCGGAGGGCACGCAGGTAGTGGTTCGACGTGGACGGGCTCATTCCTCCCCGGCGCAGCTCCGCCAGGCAGGCTTCTACCCGACTGGACGTGACATCAGAGCCGTCGCCGGCCTTCTTGTGTTCGTCGGCGAGCCGGGCGTTCTCCTTCACAGCCTTAGTCCCCGCGGCGCTCTTGCCAGGGGGGCGCGTCTCGTGGCGGAGGCGCTGGGCGCTGCGGATGCGGACCTTCTTGCCGGTGGTCAAGTTCGTCGCGTCCCACCCCCCGTTGGGGTTGTCGGCGTCGATGCGGACGGTCGCCATCCGGTTCGATACCTTGGCGGTGTAATGCTTGCCGATTCTGATGTCGCTCTTCTTCATCTCACGTGCTCCTTGCGTTGCGGGCCTGCTACGAGGCCCAGTTCTTCAGGAATGCCAGCCACTCGCTGGCCGTCATGGGTTCGTGGGCTTCCGTCGCCTCGTCGTCCTCGACGCGCCACAGCGACGCGTCTACCGGGTCGGCCGACACGCGGACGGCCCCGCGTGCCAGGCGGTTGGCTTCGGCGATGCTCAACGGCTTGTCGCCCCTGGCACTCACAGGCCCACCTCCTCGGCCAAGCGGTTCTGGGCCTCGCCGCCTCCGAGCATTTCGGTGAGTTGCTCGGCGAACCATCGCACCTCGTCATCGACGTCCGCGTCGTCGGTGCGCACCGTCCGCAGGTACGACACGATCGTCGCGACGGCTCTTGGGCTAAGGTTGTCCCGCACAGCGTCGGCCAGCACGTCCTCGGCCTTGGGGTCTTCCGGCACGGTCACGCGGACCTTCCGGCCGGCGTGCTCCGCCTCGTACGTCTTGGGTCGCGTCCGTTGCATGGTCGGTCCTCCCGCTCAGCGGCTCTGGACGATCGTGTCGATGCGGCCGTCGCGACCCATGGCCATCAGCCACTCGTGCGCTTCGGCCTCGGCGTTCTTCGTTCTCATCGTACGTCCTTTCTGTTACATGGCTTGCATTCCCATTCGCCACTGACATGTTTGCTCGACCGACGGCACATGGGAAGGGGATTCCGAGCCCCGGCGCGAGAATATCTCTCCCGTACATGCCTAACTGATCATAGGTTACGACATACGGCGGGGATTCTCGCGGGGATCTGCCGCCCCCGTGGCAGGAGGACGCGCACACGCGCGAGATGATGCCCAGCCCGCAAGTGACCGAATCATATCGATGTTGCGTTCTGGGAACCCGGAATAGACGATCAGTTCGCCACCCCTGCCGGCTTGCCCTAAGGCGAACTCTGCCCTGCTTCACGGGGCGCCGTACGCACGCCTCGCCAGCGGTACTCGCGGTGGCGTTTGGGGATGACGGCGGCCGCGAGGAAGCGATCCGACATTCGCGTACGCGGCAGGTCAAGACCGCGGCCCGGTGTGAACCAACTGCAGCGCATGCCGGCGCCGACGGCGTCCTCCTGAGGCCAGTCCGCAGGCAGTGTCGGCGTGCCGCGGCCGTGCGTGCCCTTGAACCGGCGTCCGGCGGTATTCCCGACCGTGACGACCCGCTCAACACTGTGGTTGTGGCCCTTGTATGAATCCCAGTCGTAGGTCCCAAGCCCCTTGACGCCCCAGTAGCTGGGGCCGACCTCATCCGGGATCGGCTCGCACGGCCCGCGCAGCATCTTCTCGCACTCCAGTTCCGTCATCGGCCGCAACGCCGCCCATGCCGCGAACGTCGCCCCGTCCGCCCAGGACAACCCCATGCACCCGGGACCAAGCCGTATGCCCACCGGAACCCCTGAATAGGTGTAGTCCGGCGACCTCCCCGAACGCTTGACCACGTATTCGTTGTAGCGCGCCTTCGCCTGTGGTCCGGTCAGCGTGCTGAGGAAGTCGATGTACTGGCCAGGGAGGATCAGGCACTTCATGCAGTAGAAGGCGGCATACCCGTTGGGGAAGGACGCCGGGATCTCGCCGCCGTCCTCGGGCTGGGCGCTCTTCCAGGCCCAGAGCCTGCCTTTCCGCCGTCCTGTCGGGATCGCGCCGGGACCTGTCACCCGGTACGGCTGCGTGTTCCGGACGCCGTCGATATACCTGTGAAAGGCGTACACCTCCACTCCGCCCGCGCCCAGGTAGAACGGGCCCTCGGCTACGTACACCATCTGGACGCCGAACGCTCGTATCTGCGCCTTGCCGATATTCGGGATCCCCTGGAGGTCCGTCAAGTCTAAGACAACAGTTACCTTGTGTGCCCTCGTCGTCCCGTCGCCGTTCGCCGCCCGGCGCACAAACAAGCCGGAGAAGCCGTCGTCACCATCCGGCACGATGAACTCCAGAGGCGTATCGGCTCCCTTCGCTCCGCCCGCCGCCGCGGCGGCGAACGAGTCGGGGTGGCTCTCGGCCTTCCCCTTCCTCCGGGATCGGGTCTGCATCGGGAAATGGAAGGGCGCGGCCCCGCCGGGAGGAGGTTGGTTCTTCTCCTGGCCGTAGCCCGTCGGATTCAGCACCCGGTCCGCCGCAAGCCGAACATGCTGCCACCCGGTCGCGCCCGCAGCACGCACCTTGAAGAAGACCCAGGCCGCGTCGTGGTTGATCTCGTGTCGCCAGGAGTCTTCCCAGGCAATGTCGAAGGTCACGGTTGCCGTCTTGCCGTCGCGTGGTGCGGCCGTCAGGTTCGAGAACCGTACGTTCAGCCGATTGTCTGACGGACGCGCCTCGTCAGCGCCCAGCAGCAGAGCGCAGGCGAGCGCCGCGGCCCAGCCACGGGCAGCGCGTGGCGGGCGGTGAGTGGAGTATCGTCTTGTTTCCATGGCGCGTCTCCTTCGTTCAGCGCTCGTCCACATCGAACACCAAACCCCTCAACCGTTTGCCGTCCTTGGCGCCGTAGAACAGGACGAAGAGGTCCCCGGGGTCCGGGGGCCGTTCCTCATTCATCCGGCATTGCACGAGCATCGTGTTTCCGCTCTTGCGGATGCGAACGGGCTTGCGGCGCAGCTTCGCGCGGGCTCGCGAGTCGTAAACGACCTCGCCGTTGAACAAGACGCGTCCGACGAAGTGGGCCGGGTTTCTCTTGCGGAGGACGTCGACCGGCTTCATCCTGATGTCCTTACCCCCACGACGGTCCTGCAGCAGGGCGTCGTCGAGCCAGACGTAGCTGGCGTTCTCGCGTCCGACCTTGATGATCGCCTCCCGCTCGGCGGGCGCCGTCACGCGGGTTGCCGCCTGGAGGATGCCGCCGCCGCTCGGCGGCGGATCGAGATGGCCGAGCCAAAGGCCGGCTCCGTGCGTCACGGTCTTCCATCCCCTGGGAGGCTTCGTCGCCTTGAAGAGGCTCGGTGGCGGCGCCCAGACACTGTCGTCGGCGAGGCCGCCCTCTTCCAGGATATTGTGTAGCATGTCCTGCTCTGGCTTGGGCTTCCCGGACCCACCCCGCGGCGTCTTCAATGACGGGGCTGTCGGGCTGATCCACCAGCGCGACTGGACGTGCATCTCGGCGGCGGTTTCGCCCTCCTGCGGCGCGCCGTCGGCAATGGCAGCGCGGTACGGCATACGGCAGAATCGGTCGCCGCCAAAGCCATGGCTGCGAACGCGGAACGACACCTGCGTTGTGCTGCCAGACGCCACCTGTACACGTCGCTTTGCTTGGGGGATCTTGATGCCGGAGAGCGGGGGCATCTCAAGCATGACTGCGTGCGGCCGGTCGGTGGTGTTGGCGATGCGCAGCCTCACCGTGCCGCCGTCAACCGTACCGATGACCGGCGGCTTGACCGCCAGGGGGTCAGCCATCGGCAGCGGGATCTTCTGTTCAGCCAGAGCCTTGCCATCGGCCATGCCGACCCGGACGGGTAGCACTTGCCCCGTGCGGGCAGCGCGCCCGGCCTTGACGGTCAGCACCGTCAGAATCCGGAACGCCGTGCCGGCCTTCGGCGATGCCGTGAAGGTGCGCGACGCGGCGCCTTCCGGGAAACACGCGTCGGGCAGGGGGGAGGTCAGTTGGACCTTCAGCGCTCTGTCACCGCCGTTACGGAAACGGCCCGAGAGATAGAAGATGCTGATGTCAGGCCCGCGCAGGTCGGGGAGCGGGTCCATTCCCAGGGCAAAGAGAGCGCGCGGGGCTCTCTTGCCGCTGGCGTCAGGCGCGTGGCTTTGCCGAGCCTCGGGAGGCGCAGTGCGCACGCAGCGGAAGCCGATCCGCTCTTCCATACCGTACGCTCGGACTTGGATGCATTGGCGGTCTGACGTGCGGACAAAGCCGTTGTGTCCCCCAACTCGGACGCTGCGGCCGGCGCCACGAACCCCCAATCCCGGCCAGTCCGCGGGCTGGGGCAAGACGCCGCGACCGTGCGTGCCCGCAAAAGTGAGACCGCCTGCGGCATGGCCCGCGGATACTGCAGACTCAATCACGCCCCCTTCGTTCAATTGCCTGATTCCCCAGTATGAGGGGCGAGCCTCGTTCGGTACCGGCTCGCGTGGCCCGCGGCAGGCCTTCTCGAACTCCAACTCCGTCATCGGCCGCAGCCCCGTCAGCGCCGCAAACGCCATGCTGCCCTCCCACCCGGGCTGCCTGACCGGATAGCGTCCCGTTCTGCGGAAGGCTGGCCTGACCTTAATCTCCGGATGCATGCTCAGTAGGCCGTAGAACTGCCCCTGCGAGACCGAGTCCTTCATGCAGTAGAAGGGTCGATAGCCGTTGGGGAAGGCCGCCGGAATCTCGCCGGCGTCCGACGCGTCTGGCGCGGCGCCTGTGGCCCACAGCCGGCCGGACTGCGGGCCGGTCGCAATCGCCCCGGGACCCGTTACCCGGTGCGGCAGCCTGTTCTGGCTGCCGTCGGTATACTTGTAGAAGCGGTTCGGCTCTGTCCCGCCCGAGCCCAGGTAGAATGGGCCCTCGGCCACATACACCATCTCGATCCCGAAGGCCTGTATCTGCGCCTTGCCGATATCCCTGATCCCCTTGTTGGCGGCGAGGTCCCAGATGGCGGTGACGCGGCGCGCCGACAGAGTGCCCTTACCGTCCGCCGCACGCCGCACGAACACCCCGGTGAATCCGTCGTCCCCGGCCGGCACAATAAGGTCAACCGGCGTGCCTTCCCCATGGCCGTAGCCCGTCGGGTTCAGCACCTTATCCGCGGCCAGCCTCAGGTGCTGCCATCTACCTGCGCCCTCGGCACGCACCTTGAAGAACACCCAGGCCGCGTCGTGGTTGGTCGCGTTGCGCCAGGACTCGTCCCACGTGATATCGAAGCGTACGGCCGCGGTCTTTGCGTCGCGCGGGGCCACCATCACGTTCGTAATCCGCGGTCTGTCGTTGAACATGCGCTGCGCGCTTGTGCTCTCGTCCGGCGGCGGGGCGACCGGAGTCCGACCCGTGTCCGCCGTGCGCACGCAACGAAGGCCCTTGTGCCTCTGATGGTCGCGAAGAGGCGCTCTGTTCAAGAATGCGAACCTCACGTGCTTTCGATCCGCTGTGCGCAGATCCAAGGGTGTGCCCGTTCTGCTCGAAGGGGGATGCATATCGATGTATCCACCACGAGTCCCGAAGCCGACGCCCTCGCCCCAGAAGCGCCAGTCTCCGGGCCTGGATAACGTCCCGTTCCCATGCGTGCCCGCGAAGCGGCGCCCGGCGTCGCAACCCACGGTCACCGCATTCTCGGCCAGGCTTCCGCTCAGCTCCATGATCCCCCAGTACGAGGCGCCCGCGGCGACGCGTCCACTGTCCGGCGTCGCGAAGATCCCCGCGCGGACCGGGCCTCGGATGGGCCTGGCCGACCCGTCCCAGATCGCGTTGCCGCGCGTCGCGTCCGGCCCGTTGCGCCCTTTCCAGGCGACGCGTTCGTCGGGCTGTCCCGCGCCGCGGAGCGTGTACCTGTCCACAGGCTGGTACTTGACCGTGGGCGTGTTAATGCCCCCGACGATCCCGGCGGTTCCCCAGGCGTATTCGTCCGGTACGGGCTTGAGCGGACCCCGGCAGGCCTTCTCGAATTCCAGTTCGGTCATCGGCCGCAGGCCCGCCCACGCTGAATACGCCGTGGCGTCGGTCCACCCTATATAGGCACATGGCACGAGGGGCGTGTCGGTTTCGAATACCGTCGGCACGGCGGGTTTCCCAGAAGTGGCCGGTTTCGTCGGCACCACTCCCCTGATCCTGCACCGTTGCTCCGGCATCCCCGCCAGCGAGAGCTCGGCTTGTCGACCGGCGCTCAGCGTGTTGAGGAACTCCACGTACTGCCCCTGCGTCAGTTCGTGCTTCATGCAGTAGAACGCGCCGTAGCCCTTGGGGAAGCGTGGAGGTAGCGTTTGCGTACCGGCGCTGCCGAAATCCTCGGGCCGGCGGACGCCGATCCCGTCGCGGTTGCCCAGGTTCTTCCGGCTCGTGCCGCCCAGCGTCAGCGCCTCCTCGCTTTCCATCCGGAAGGACTCGGTGGTGTCACCGGCCGAGAACTGACCTGTGACATGACTCGTCGACCCGTCGCCGAGCCAGAACGCGCACTGCGGCACGTAGACCATCCGGACGGCGAAGATCCTGACCTCCACGGCACCTTTGGGCGCTGTGCGGACGCGGTCGGGCCGCGGGCCCAACGCGCTATCATCCGCGCCGAACGGATCGCCGACGTCGAGGCCGGTTCCGGGTAGGCGTCCGCCGCGCCGCGTCTGACTTGAGACGTGCGAAGCCGCAGCGAACACCTTGCCGGGTTTGGCAATCCCGTCGGCGCCGTGCAGCCAGCGCAGCGTCACGCCCTTCCAGTTGTTCGGGCCGTGGCCGGGCGCGCCGCGATACACGAACACCCCGAGCCCGCGCTTGCCGTCGTCGGAGAGGCCGACGTCCAGCGCCACTCCGGCGGGAACCCGCCAATCCGCCCTGTCGATCGAGAGCGTGGCGTGCGAGAACGCGTCGTCGCCGGGCTTCCTGAACTTCACGAACACCCAAGCCGCATCCCAATTCTCGAGCTTGAGCGTACCCTTTCCGCCGTGCTGCCGCTCGCCGACCTTCCAGGCCGCACGCCAGGAGTGGTCCCAGGCGAGGTCGAACGCGATGGTGCTCTGCCCCGCAACGGGGCCGGCCGTCCAACGCACGTTGGCGATCCGGATGGGATCAGCCTTCCCCGTGCCGCGGAACCGTGCCTCCGCGTTGCCATCTGCCAGGACGCCCGCGGCGCCCAGCAGCAGGCCGCAGGCAATCACGGTCGCGTCGAAGCGCCTCATCGACTGACTCCCTTTCTTCAGCGTTGGTCTATGTCGCAGCCGCGCAGATGGGACAGCCGACCCACCTGCAGCGGTGCGTTTCAGTCTGCCCTGATAGGCGCAGTGCGCACGGCACGCGCGCCGTACCGGCCGGTCCGGTCCGCGTCCATGATGTACCAGTTCTCCCTCGCGCGCCCCATCTGAGATGGAAGGACCCAGATGCCGATGCTGCAGAAGCCCAAGGTCGACCCCCCGGCCTCCCAGCTCATGTAGAACCAGTCGCCGAATGCCGTCGTCTTGGGCCAGTCCGCCGGCGACTGCGGCGTACCACTACCGTGCGTTGCCCTGAACTGGAGTCCCTCTCGGTTCAGCCCGTTGCCGACTGTCCCCGGCCACTCGTGAACGCAGCCGCTGAGGCTCAGTTGGCGTATTCCCCAGTAGGACGCGCCCGGAGCGACCTGCGCGGGAAGGCCCGAGGCCGGCGCGCAGGCGCCTTCGGCCCAGGCATCCTCGTCGCGCGCGAAGTCGCGCGGTCCCCGGCAGGCCTTCTCGTATTCCAGGGCCGTCGGCGGGCGCAGGGCCGCCCAGGCCGCATACGACTGGATGTCCGGCCAGGACAGGAAATTGCACGGCCGGTGCGGCGCGTCGGCCTTGTACGCGCCTGCCGCATCGGTCCTGATGGTGTAGCCGCAGAGCCCGTACAGACGGGCGTTGTAACGCCTGGGCGTTTCCGACGCCACGGCGCCAACGAAGTACCGCTCGGCGTTGTTGTTGGGGGCATTCATATCGGCCGGCACGGAGTTGAGAAACGCCGCGTACTGCCCCTGGCTGATCGAGTGCTTCATGCAGTAGAACGCTCGGTAGCCGTTGGCCCACTCGGGATGCTCCGGCACGTGCTTGCCGGCGTCGGCGTAGTAGCCGCCCGGCTGCGTCGTGTCGGCCGTGCTGATCAGCGTCAAGGGGAGGCGCTTGGAATAGGGTCGCTCCTTCTTCTCGGTAAGGACCGGTCGGCGCAGGGGGCTTCTCGATTTGAAGGGGCCCTCATCCACGTAGACCATCCCGATGGCGTACGCCGCCAGTGTTGCCTTGCCCGGATCCGCCCTGTCCGCGCCGTGCAGCCAGCGCAGCTTGACATTCTTGAAGCTGTTGTCGCCCCGCCCGACGGCATCGCGGTAGATGAACACCCCGAGCCCCTTCTCGCCGTCGCTGTCCAAGCCGACATCCAGGGCCGCTCCGGCGGGGGCCTCGTGGTCGTCGCTGTCGCTTGAGAGCGTCGCGTGCGACGTGCCGGCCGCGCCCGGCTTGCGGAACTTGACGAACACCCACGCCGCGTCCCAGTTCTCGATCTTCATCGGCTTGCCGGTGACGTTCTTTTCCGCAGGCTCCGTCCACACTGACCGCCAGGAGCCCTTCCAGGCGAGGTCGAACGTCACGAAGCTGTAGTCATCCGTGCCGGCCTCCCATCTGACGTTCGTGACCTCGATGGCGTCGGCTCGGGGGGCTTCGAGCGGCAGACCGCCCGGCAGGTGCGTCTTCGCGGCGGTCTGCGGTGACGGCCGCGTCTTCGTCGACATCGGCTTGTGCGCGGCCGGCGCCGCACGCCCGCATCCGAAGCGCGTTCTCGGGAGGCGATAGGGGCGTCTGCCGATGTAGGCTCGCCCTCCGACACCCTCCTTCCCTCCCTCGACGCCCCTCGGCCAGTCGGCGGGCGCCGTGTCGAAGCCGGAGTCGGGGTCGTACCTGAAGCCTGTCCGCCGAAGAGGCGCGCCGGGCGTGCCGGCGGGCGTCCGCCCGTCGCCGTGCGTGCCGCGGAACGCGCGCCCCGCCGAGGACCCAACCGTGATCGGCGTGCCCCCAAGGCCCCAACTGCCCCAGTAGGTCGCAGTCAAGGTCTCCCAGGCTCCGCGGACGGGCGTGTTGGGATCTGCCCGCCTCGCTGCGAGCTTCTTGCGGGAAGGATCGAGGTGGCCCCGCCGGGCCTTCTCGTACTCCAATTCCGTCATCGGGCGCAGGGCCGCCCAGGCGGCATACGCGAAACCGTCCACCCATCCGATCCAGCCGCAGGGCCGGTCCGGCAGCCGAGCCGCGAAGACGGGAGGACGCTTGGGCCTGTTCTTGGCCTTCTCATCCGCCATCGCGTCCCTGATAAGGCCATGGAGAACTTCAGCGTCTTCGCCAACATCCGTGCCCAATCTGCTCCCCGCACCCGCGTCGACCGATACCGGGATCCTGGGTACCTTGTCGGTCGAACAAGTGACGGTATGGCCGTCCCATTCCTCGATGGTATGCGGGCGGTACCCGGGGCCCAGGCTTACCTTCCTCTTGTTCACAATGATGAACGCCGTCGTTACACCGCTGTTTGGCATCTTGCCGTCGCCGCTGACGAACCCCCGCTCGGCCGCCACGTCCGGCGGGAGGGAGTTGAGGAACGCCGCGTATTGCCCCTGCGTCAGGGGATACTTCATGCAGTAGAACGCATCGTAGCCGGTCGGATAATCGTTATGCACTGTGGCGGGCGGGTAGCCGTCACCCACGGGGGCCATCGAGCCGAATCCGGCCGAGAGCCCCCGATTGTGGAAGTCATAGACCAGGTTCCCCCAAAGCAGACCCGGCCGGGGGCCGATGCGACGGGCGCGGGATCCCGCCGTCACCGGGCCGCTCCACTCCGCGTTCACCAGGAACGGAATGGTCGGCCCGCCGCGCCAGGCGCCGTCGGTGAATTCCCCGAAGCAGCCTCTGGGCCATTCGGGGGTCTTGCCGGGCAGGGGGCCGCCCACGACGGGCCGCTTGGGGCCATCCGGGAACCTGTCGATCGGCACGCGGATACCCGACCCCGCCTTGAACGGGCCTTCCGGCACGTAGACCATCGCCAGCGTATGCACCTGCACGGCGGCCTTGGAAGGGTCCACCTTATCCGCAGCGTGCAACCACCGCAGCTTGACGCCCTTGAAGTCGTTGCGGCCGTGCCCGATCGCGTCGCGGTAGACGAACACCCCGACGCCGCGTTTCCCATCGTCGGTCAGGCCGACTGCGTTCGTCCCGCCGGCAGGTATCACGTGGTGGGCCGCGTCCGTCGAGAGCGTCGCGTGCTGCCAGTGGTTGCGTTCGATGCTCTTCCTGGAGTCCTTCTCGGGGAGGAACTTCACGAACACCCAGGCCGCGTCCCAGCTCTCGACTCGCAGGTCCCGGCCGGTGACGCTGCTCCCGGCCGGCTCCGCCCACACCGCCCGCCAGGAGTAGGACCAGGACAGGTCGAACGTCACATAGCTGTGCTCCTTCGCGGCGGGCTCCCACCTCACATTTGCTGCCGCCAGGTCGCCCGGTGGGATGCCGCGGAACCTTGCGTTCGGGTCGTTGCCCGCCAGGACGCTCGAGGCGCCGGCCGGCAACACCGTCGCCCCAAGCAGCACGGCCATGCTATGTCTCAATCTCATCGCTGTTGCTCCGGCACGGAGACGCGGAAGTCGCGGTAGCGCGCGCCGCGGGTGTACATGTGTCGCAGGCCGATGCGGCCGGCCACGATCGGGGGCAGCGCAACATTGCGGAAGTGACAGAGCTGCTCGCGCCCGTCGCCCTGAACGTGCATGAACAGATCCCGGCCCTTCTTGATGACAGTGATTTGGTACGGCACGCCCGTCTTGAAGAGGCCGGTGTGCGCGTACTCGTCCTTCAGTTCCGTGCCCGCCAGGCCCTTTCCGGCGTCGGGCATGTAGCGCCGCGCGCGGATGTAGTCGGCATCGGGATCGTCGTTCCTGGTGCCGAACGCGGCATAGCTGATGTGGTAGGTATTCATGTGGTTGAAGTACAGCCGCATGGATGGCACCGTCCGCAGCGCCGACCACGCGGCGATGTCCTTGGGGTGCTCGGCGTCGCCGCTGCCGGTGGCCTGGATATACAGAATGGTGACGTAGCGTACCGCGGAGTCGGTCCTCGTGTATTCGTATTCGATCTTGAGGTCGCCCTGGAAGCTATCCTTCGTCCAAAGCACGGCGTGGCAGGGGTCGTCGCGGGCGGTGGGGCCGGCGGTGAAGGTCATGCCGTCGGGCCCGTTGGTCACCGTGGCCTTTCGGCCGTCGAGGAACCACGTATCCTGCCAGTTGCCTGTGCAGCGGTCGTGGAAGACCTGCCGCCATTCAGCCTCGGCCAGCTTCTGGAATCTGATCATGGCATCGTGCTTCCTGGAGGCCTCTACGGTGGCGCACCCGCCCAGGCACCCCAGCGCCCAGAGGATGCAGAGAAGTCTTGCGCTCGCTCGTTCCATGGTTTCTCCTCTGTCTCTGGGCGACAACTAACGTCCCTTGCGCCAGGCGTCCAGTTCGCCGGGTTTGCAGAAGCCTAGCGACCAGGCATCCCCGTTGAGTGAACCGATGGGGAATTGCATTCCGGCGCCCTTGAAGGTCACCGGCTGCGGCGGCGTGAAGGCGAACGCCAGATGCCACTTGGCGCCGGGGAAAGCCAACTCGGCTGCGGCGACCTTCAGCTTCGTGCCGGGTTTCGCCTCGACTTGCTTGCCGCCGGCGTCCACTGCGACAATGCGCGCCCAGGCGGGTGCGCCCCGCGGGGAGATCCACCGGCCGGGGACGGTGAAATGAGTCGGGTCGAACCGCGTCCACCCGGGGTCCATGCGCGTGGTGATGCGGTCGGGCCTGAAGCTCATCCGGTAGCGGCAGTCCCCATAGGCGCTGGGTGCTCCTGTCAGTGCCGCGGGGACGGATGACGGCCACGTGGAGTTGTTTGTACAGCCGTCGAACAGCCACGGCTTCTTGCCGTCGGAGAAGGTGAACAGCGGGCTGCCGTTCAGGCGTACGGCGCCGTCGTCATCGGCCAGATATCGGGTTATGCCGCTGTCCATGTCCATGTCGGCGACGTATCGCGGCGCGTTCACCCGGAAGACATTTCGCTGCGGATGGCGATAGACGTACTCCAGGAGGGCATTGACGGCAATGTGGAAGGGCAGGGCCGCGGTGTGGGTCTCCTGCGCCGCCTTCTCGGTACGATAGCTGACGCGGTAGGGGATGAGCCATTTGCCCTGCGGGGCACTCCTGCTGGCGATCCACGTGACGTGCACTTGGGCCGTTGCGCCCGGCGGCAGGGGGCCGAACCGCGGCGCCGCGGGCTCAACCGTCACTCCTTCCGGCAGCTCAAAGGCCAAGGCGCCGGTGATGACCTGCTTCAGCGTGTTCTTCACCGTAAAGGTCATTGCCCGGCGTGCTCGCCGTGCCAGGCGCGCGACGGCGCTATTCGGCGTCACCGGGAAGGGGCACTCCGGTTCCACGTGGGCAGTATGTGCCTCGGGCAGTACCCCGAAGACCAGATAGTCGCCTGCCACTTTCGCCCGGGCTGGCCGGCCGTTCAAGGTAAGCGCCCCTCTGGCGGCTGGGATGCGCAAGCCGGTCCACTCGCCGCGCGCCACGACCGTGCCGTTCTTGCGCACGCGCAGGTAGCCGTAGTCCTTGAAGGCGACACGGACTCCCGAGCCATCGGTCGCCGTCAGCGCGTGCTCCGGCGTGCCCGGCTGCGGGCCAAAGGAGACGGCGGCGTAGTCCGTGTAGTCCTTCGCGTCCACGCGCACCAGCATGGCATGATCGGATTGCGCCAACTTGGTGACCGCCGTGATCTGCGGCTTCGCCTTGTTGGCATACGGCTCGTGGGTGGCGGCAAAGACCGTCCGGCGGACCCCGGCCCGCCGGGCGATCAGCATGCCCAGCCGATCAAAAGTGCGTTTCACCTGTTTTCCGAGTTCGATGCCGGAGATGCCGTGGGTGACTAGCGTTCTCGGTTCGCCGGCCATGGTGACGCGGACGGCGGCGGTATGATCGTACCACTCGGGGCCGAACTTGCCCTTTCGGCTGCCCGGCTTCTCTTTGATCACAAAGTCCAGCGACCAGGGCTTGTCGGTGGTCATCGCCCGCCGATCGCTTACCAGCCAGAAGCGCTTGTCCAAGGCATTCGACGGTTTGAACAGGTCCGGGCGCGCCGGCCGCGGCATGCCGAAGCTGTGCAGCAGATAGTCGTAGACGCGCGGTGTCGGGCTGGCCGCGTGGAAGACGTCCAGCAGGTACTCGCGGGTGAGCAGCAGGGCGCGGGTCTGGTCGACCTTCTCGAAGACGCCGGAGGCAGACGTCGCCAGGTACTTCACCTCCGGCGTGAAGTCATGCCGAACGTTGCAGGGCCGTGGCCGGGTGTCCGCCTCATCGACCATGAGCGTGTTGTGTGCGATGGTGTTTCGCGTCCAGCCGATGTTGGCGTTCTCGTACTGGATCGCGTTGTAGTCCGGGTACAGCAGTCGGCCGGCGCCGTGGAAGATGATGTTGAACTTGTCGCTGTGGTCATGGCCGTAGCCCTTGGCCATGAGATGAAACACCACCGGCGCGTCGCTATGCCAGTAGGCCGGGGACTCCTCCGCCCGCAGGATCGCCAGCCCGAAGTCCGGCCAGATCTTCGAGGACACGGAGGGCAGATCGATCTTCTCCGGCAGCGGGCGCCGGTCGATGAGCGTGGGTTTGTAGTCCGGGACCATCGCGACAAACGGCGCCAGGCGCGGATCGCCGGAGGCGTTGTACGCCGCGATGAGGGCCTTGGTGCCGTCGAGCGCCGCCCCGGC
This sequence comes from uncultured Planctomycetaceae bacterium, assembly GCA_964427875.1. Lineage (GTDB taxonomy): Bacteria > Planctomycetota > Phycisphaerae > SM23-33 > SM23-33 > CAYRVX01. Next base: position 23,681 of record CAYRVX010000039.1, on the reverse strand, counting down.
CGGGTTGACCAGGAACAGGTCATGCTTCGCATTGGTGGCGCCGTCGCCGTACGTGACGAGGCGAACCTGGCCCGCCCGGTAGCCGGTGCGTTCGATGGGGTAGGCCGTGTCGATGTAGTAGTCCATCAACCCCTTCGGGCTTCCGCCGTTCGGCGCCTTGGCGGCCCACCAGTCCTTGCCGTCGTACAATCCGCGATACCGGGAAACCATGGCCATACAGTAGATGTCGGTATGCGCGAAGGGATAGGTCGGCGCTTCGTGCCAGGGCCCCCCGTCCTTGAGCATCCGGTTGAGCACGGGGAAGTACCCGCCGATCCGCGATCCCGGCTTGCGGTAGAGGCCCCAATCGATCAGGTCGCGCTCCTGAAGGGCCAGGCCGGCGAACGCAACGATGGAGGTGGGCTTGAACACCAGGTTGGGTGTCTGCCCCCAGCGGTCCATGCATCGCATCTTGAAGTGCATGAACGCCAAGATGCCCTGCTGTATCTCCCGGCGGGCCGGCGACTCCAGTCCCCCATGCACCCAATCGAATCCGACATACGGGCTGAAATCCGTATCGTAGAAGACATCGCTCAGGTGGGGCACACCGGCCTTGAAGAAGGCGGGATTGCCGAGCGCCCCCCGCGCGCGCCTCGTCCTTCCGGCGTTGGCGCCAAACCTGTCCAGCAGCCATTTCTGTGCGATAGGCGCATACGCCGCATCGCCGTCCAATGCGTACAGGAACGCGGCCAGGAAGCCATCGCCTTTACGAGCGGCCTTCTGGATACGGGCATAGTCCGCCTTCGCCCAGTCCTCGGTGGCGATCAACTGTCGGATTCGCGCTCGCTCCTGCGCGGGCATGAAAAACGGACGCCCGTGCGCGGGGGCGTCGCTGGCCTGGGCCGCGAATACAGGCCCGCAGAGCACCGTCAAAACCAGCACACTGACCAACACAGGATGCGAGGAGCGAGTTGACATGATCTGCTCTTCCTATTCCAGCCCGCCCCACTTGCGGGGCAGCGAGGCTGGGATCGCGGGACGGTTGAAGATTTCCTTGCCCTTGGCCCAGCGGGGGCCCGGGCGGGGAAACCGCCAGGTCTCGCCCAGCTCGATGGCGCCCAGGTCCGGGGCCTTGCCACGGGGCTGGTGATTGTAGTCCTTGCCGGCCGTGCCGGCGTCCACGGCGGGGCTGTCGGCGCGGAGGCTGAAGTCCATCGGCTTCATGGATGCAAACGGAGAGCCCTCGTGGTGGGTCATCTCGGGTATGTGCTTGGGATCCACCTTGCGCCCGCAGTAGAGATTGCTGCGGCCGAAGACAAGGCCCGGCGCCCTGAAGTTCTGTGAGCGGGCGACATAGAAGATGTTGTTCTCGATGACGTTGTTCTCGTAGCGGTGGCCGCCCACCCACCAGAGGCCGATGTTCTGGCCCTGCGTGTTGACCATCGTGTTATGGACGATCCGCACGCCCTGGGTCGGCAGGCCGCTGCCCCAGGGACTGCCCCCCTTGAACAGGCCGCACCACCTCAAGCCGTTCTCCCGCGAGACGTAGAGGATGTTGTGGTCGATGGTCAGCCCGCCGCCCATGACCGGCGAGAGGGCCAGCAGGCACAGGCCGTCCATGATGACGTTGTGATGCACGCGCAGGTTCATCGGCGTGGTGCTGTCGAACTCGATGGAGTCGTCGCCGCAGTTCTGGATGAGATTGTAGGCGATCTCGGAGGCGTCGGCCGGCGAGCTTGTGCCATTGCCTCGCGGCTGCATGAGGTCGTTGGCGGAATCGTAGATCCAGTTGTGACGGCAGATCGACCGCGGCCCGCCGTAGTTCATGAACACCGCCGCAAGGTTGCTGTGGTAGAGGCCGCTCCAGTACTTGGGACACCACTTGTAGGCGGGGAAACACCCGAACTCACAATGCTCCACCGTCAGGCCGCGAGAAGTGCGGTTCGCACGTCCGATCGGGCGGTGGCCGGGCGATTCGTGCGCCGGGAGCTGGACCGAGTCGGGCTGGCAGACGCCCATGTGCGCGCCGCTCATGTAGCAGTCGCGGATCGTCACCTCGCTGCCGTGAACGACCACGGCCGCCCCCGCGCCCATATGAAGCCTCAGGCCCTCGATAACCACGTGGTCGGCCTTCACAATGATGTTGGCCAGCGTCCTGGAGAACAGATGCCCCGTGCCGGGCACCCAGAAGCCGGTATCGGGGTTGCAGTAGAACTCCTTGGCGAACTTCGGCTCGGCGGTCGAGTGGCCGCCGGAGCGGCTGATCTCAATGGCCGCGGCGTTCGGGTCGGCCCCGCGCTCGAGGCGAACGTAGAGCGACCCGTCCTGCCAGGCAAAGCCCTCCGGAGCGCAGGGCTGGAGGGCCTTCTTGTATAGGTTGGGGAACTGGAACGTCTTCAGGTGCGCGAGGTTCCCGTAGTTGACCAGGTTCCGTGCGCCGCCCATCACCCACCACACGCGGTGCCCAACGGCGGCCCGGTAAAGGTCCCCCTCGACGCGCCGGAACTTCAGCTTCGCGTCGTCCGGCGGCACGGCTCCGCTGAGGGTGGCCGTTCCGCCCTTGGCGGCTCGTAGCGTGACGGGCTTTCCCGGCTTTCCCCCGTGGGTGATCACGACGTTCTGATAGTACACACCTTCGGCCAGGACGATCGCATCGCCGGGCTTGGCCGCGTCGAGTGCTTCCTGAAGGTCGTCCGCGGGGGTCAGTTGACGTTCAGCTCCCGCCGCGGGGAATCCCATCGAAACCGCCAGGGCCACAAAGGCCAGCCGGCCTATTGCCAATCGCTCCATGTGTCTTCTCCTCGCCGTCATCGCATCTTCTTGTGGGCCGCATCGGCTTCCTTGAGGAATGCGTCGAACGTCCAGGTCCAGTACAGAAACCGTTGCCGGGCAACCGGGTCGTTGGCCAACTCGGCCAGTGCCTTGTTGCGCAGCGCCTTCATCCGCCGCACCACGTCCGGCGTGAAGACAACGGGGAACAGCCTTCTGGGTACGGGCCATCCGCCGGGTTGCTTGATGCGGTTCTTCGTCCACGCCCCCTTCTCCCAAACGTCGCACTCCAGCTTCATGAGTTCTCTGGCAGTGTTCCCGGCCTTGCCGTAGAGCCGCTGGCACATCTCATCCAGCACCGCGTCCACGTCCAGATTGGGGTTCCACAGCACTCTCATCCAAACGTAGAGGGTCGGGGCCGTGTTGGTCCACTCGCCCAGGCACATTCCATTGAGGAAGGCCCCGGCACTGGTGCCTTTGATGGCCTGGTAGTAATCGCGCACAAGGTGCGGGTACTGGTAGGGGCCGTACGTCCAGGCAACGCAGTAGTCCCAGATGGTGACAGGGACGCATGCCTGCGCCCGAAAATCGCGCAGACGCTGGATCGCTTCCTCGAAATTCTCGCGTTGGGCATTCAAAGCCATCGGATAGGTGGTCATGGCGGACATGATCACCAGGTTGTCGGGGTAGTCCACTTCCTTCCGACACTGATCGTAGTTCCAGTAGGGCAGGTAGATCACCTTTTTGTCGGGCCACCGCTGCTTCACGGCCTCGCACATGCGCTTGACGAATGTCGCCATGATCAGTGAAGTGCCGCCAATCCGCGTACCGCCCCCCTTGGCGAACGTCTCCTGACAAGCGGGACAGCTACACACTACCGGCGAATCAAGGGGGGAAACGGTCACGCAGGTGGAAGTGACCCAGGTGGCACCGCCGCCCTTGTCCCAGACCCTTTCGCAGCCCTTCAGGAGAAAGTCCAATGTCTTCGGCGAGCTGTAGCAGATCGCTTTGGAATTCCGGGTACCATCCCTATTGAGCGAGAACATCTCCTTGTTTCCTTCCCGAAACTCGCTCTCAAACTCGCTGCCTCGGGGCGAGTGGACTTTGACCTTATAGGGCCAACTGCACCCGCCGCGCACCAGCGGCAGGTAGCTCGTCATGTTGATCGTCTTGACCCCCTCCGGGATGGCGCCCGGCGGGAAGGGAAGCGGCTTCTTGTCAGAAGAGCGTGCCTTCGCCGGGAGTCTCCAGCCCTCTCGCGGGTGATACTCCCGCAGGCGGAAGACGGGCTGGTCGCTATAGTGCACTGGAGGGACGACGAGCGAGGCAGATGGGACGATGCTTCGCCCACCGAGTTCGGTCGGCCAGTACCACCGCACGCCGACGAGCCGCTCAAGGAAGTCCGCCACAGCCCAGGCCGGCCCGTCGTTGCTCCACTTCGCCCACCGGTCGCTGCCGGACGGCAAAGCCTTCGTGCTGCCCACCAGGTAGACGCGATTCGCCGCTGTCTTGACGACGAACCCCTCGATCGGCAGCTTGGCCGCGGTGATGCCGGCCTTACGCGTTTCCGCGCAGTCGCCGATCACGATGGCGGGCCTTCCTGCGGCGGGAGGCCGGGCGACCTGCTCGAGCGTTGCGCCCGTGCTGAGCCGGACCACCTCGACCAGCTCGGCGAGCAGCCGCTTGAGGTTAGCGCTGGGGTCGCGGTCGGCCACGTAGACCACTGCCCGCGCGCGTCCCTCACGCACGATCTCCACGGGCGGATGAGCCGGCGCCTCCAGCCGGATCACGGGCGACAGGTCGCGCGGTTTGAGTTCCTCTCCGGCCATCGCCGGGAACGCCATCGCCGCCGCCGCAGCCAAGACCGCGATGAATCGGTCCGTGGGCCTCATAGGTTGGTTCCTTGTCGTTGGTCCAACACAGTCTGTCTGCGTTCTACTTCGCCAGGACGAACCGCGGATACAGCCTGTTATTGACGGGAGGCGTCAGGCCGGGAGCCAACCGGAGCCAGTAGGGCTGCCCGCTGTCGTCATCGCCATCGTTGTCAGAGAAGACGATGTTGAAGCCGAACTCCTCGCCCGGCTTGAGGCCGAGGGCGGCCAGCGGCAGGCGTAGTTAGTAGCGGGTGGCCCCGGCCTTGTCATCTCGCACCACCGCGCAGTCGGCGGTCTTCGCCAGCGTGTCGCCCCGGCCCGCGTACTGGTGGATGGCGGCGCCTGCCTTGGTCAGGGCCAGCGCGAAGTACCAGTGGACGCCTCCGGCGGTGACCACTCCCATCTGAAGGGCATCGCCCTTCGAGATACGCTCGCCGGCTTCCGCATTGGCGTGCCGGTCGTCGGTAACCCTGGCAGCCACGCAGAGGGCCGCGCCGTCCCAGCCCAGGTAGACCTTGGCGCTCAAGTCCTCCGATCCCTGCCAGGGCTTGAGGTGGCGACCGAAGTAGTCGAACGGGGCGAAGCGGCGGTGGACCGGGAAGAGATCGGCGGGCCCACTGAGGGTCAACGTGGGCTTGGGCCACTCGTCGAGGGCGCCGTCGGCGCGAACGCCGTGCCCCAGGCGCGCGATCCGATGGCCGAGGGTCCGGACCGGGACCGGCCCGACGGCCGCATCCCCCGCCGGCGCCGAGCGCGCGGCGCGCCAGCCCGCGTACGGATGAGTGTTCCGATCCGCGAACACGTCGATCGCGTTGCAGCGACCCGACGTGCGCAGATGGCCGCCCACACGGTACTGGTTTCGGAACACAGCTGCGCCGACATCTGTCGGCCAGTCCGCGGGCAAGGCCGGTGTGCCGCGGCCGTGTGTTCCCGCGAACCTGCGTCCAGTCGTATTGCCGGCCGACACGGGGCGCTCATAGTGGCCCCCCATGTTGAATCCCGCAGCGCCCCAGTAAGACGGGGACGCACCATAGGGCACGGAGTCCTGCGGTCCGCGAATGGCCTTCTCGTACTCCAGTTCCGTCATCGGGCGCAGCCCCGCCAAGGCTGCGAGGGCTGCGCAGTCGGCCCAGGAAAGCCAGGAACACCGCTCATCCGGCGCCGACGCCGAGTAGGTGTAGTCCGGGGACTTCCCGGAACGTTCGATCTCGGGGCCATGCCCCAGGACGTGATATCGCGCTGTCGCCTGCGTCAGCGTCAGTGTGTTCAGAAAGCCGGTATACTGCCCCTGCGTGATGTACGGGAACTTCATGCAGTAGAAGGCCGCATAGCCGTTCGGGAAGGCCGCCGGGATTCCGCCGCCGTCTTCCGGCGTGATGCCCGTCGCCCAAAGCATGCCTTTCTGACGTCCGGTCGGTATGGCGCCGGGGCCCATCACCCGGTAGGCAGGGCCTTCGTCGTCGGTAACCACAGCCTGCAGCACCTGTCGCCGGTACTGCGGGGCGTCCCGGTCGTTGCGGGCGTACCTGTAGAATCGGTTCAGGTCCCTCCCGCTCGAGCCCAGGGAGAACGGCCCCTCGGCCACATACACCATCTCGATCCCAAACGCCCTGATGCGCAGATTCGTCACGTCCTCCTTCACGCCCTTGGTTGCCGTGAAGTCCCAGACGGCCGTAACGTTTCGCGTCTTCACCGCGCCCTTCCCGTCGGTCGCCCTGCGCACGAACATGCCGACGAACCCGTCCTCGCCGTCCGGCACGACGAGTTCCAACGGTGTGCCCTTCCCGCGGCCATAGCCGGTTGGGTTCAGCATGTTGCCCGCCGCGAGCCGGACGTGCTGCCAGTCCGACTTCTTGTCGCCCCGCGCCTTGAAGAACACCCAGACCGCATCGTGGAAACTCCCGTGTCGCCAAGAGTTCGTCCAGGAAACGTCGAAGGTCACCGTCGCACTCTTCGCGTCGCGCGCGGCGACCTTGACGTTCTCGATCCTCAGGTTGTCCGCGCGCGCCGGTGCAGCCAGGAACAGGGCGCACGCAGAGATCAGCGCGCGGCAAGTGGTAAGTCGCCGGTGGCGCAATGGCATCTGCCTTGTCATCGCTTGTTCCCTTTCAACCGTTCGACCATCGACTCCAGTCGACCCGAGTCAATGGATACCGATAGGCCGTCACTTTTCCGGGCCCGGCGCCGTCCGGACGCACCGAATCACCTCATCCGCTCGCAGCGTCCTGCTGCCGGCTGTTTGACGATTCGAAACGCGCAGCGTGGCGTGGCGGTCATACCGCCCGCCATAGTGTCCGCCGCGGCCGAGGAAACCGCTCCAGCCCGTGGGCATGGCCGGGGTGCCGTCTCCGTGAAGGCCCGTGAAACGGCGCGCATTAAGGCCGCCCACGGTTATGGCGAGATCCGCAAGGTTGCCGCTTAGCTCCAGGATACCCCAGTACGATGCGCCCGAACGGACACGGTCGCTTTCCGGCGTCGCGAAGACCTCGACGCGCAGTGGCCCGTTGATCCCATGGGCCGCGTGGCTTCCTCGGTGGGAGTTATCGACCGTGCCGTTCCAGACGGCGCTGCCGCGCACTGCATTGGGCCCGTTGCCTCCCGTCCAGGTGACGTACTCGTCGGGCCGGCCCGCGTTATGGAGTTCGTAACCATCGTAGGGCGGGTCCTTGTGGTTGGTACCGGCGATCTGGTTCGTTCCCCAGGCGTATTCGTCCGGCATGGGCTTGAGGGGTCCGCGGCAGGCCTTCTCGTATTCCAGCTCCGTCATCGGTCGCAGTCCGGCCCAGGCCGCGTACGCTCCGCTGGTCTTCGCGTTCAGTCCGCCACAGGCGACGTAGGGCGCGTCGGTCTGGTAGACGGCCGGGGTAGCGGCCCTGCTGAGCGTCCGGATCACGCCACCGCGGCGTGAGACTTCCTGCGCGGGATGCCGTTTGCCGGGAACCGCGACCGTGATGGCAACCCGGGCGCCATCCAGAGCTCTCGAACCGGCCTTGGCATCGGGCTTCGTCTTGGTCATCCGGTTCTGCTCCGCACATCCGAGCGTGTTGAGAAACGCGACGTATCCGTTCTGCGTGACCTCGTGCCTCATGCAGTAGAAGGCGGCATATCCCTTGGGGAACGCCGCCGGAAGCGTCCGCGTCTGACCGCTGCTGAAGTCCTCAGCTCTGTGCGTCCCGATGGAGTCGCGGTTGCCCAGGTTCCCCGTCTCCTCGCCGCCCAGTGTGATCGGACCCTCGCCAACGATCCGGAGAGGATCCAGGGAGCGTCCGGCCGAGAATCGGCCGGTCATGTCTTGCGAACCGTCCCCGGCCCAGAATGCGCACTTGGGCACATAGACCATCTTGATGGCGAGCACCTTGATGTCGCCGAGGGCGCCGGGATCGGCCATTCCGTCGGGGCCGTACAGCCAGCGCAGCGTCACGCGCTTCCAATCGTTGGGGCCCCGACCGGGGGCCTCGCGGTAGACGAAGACGCCCAAACCGCGCTTCCCGTCGTCGGAGAGTCCGACGGCCAGCGTCGCGCCGGCGGGGACCTCGTGCTCGCCCGCAGCGGCCGCGAGGGTCGCGTGCGAGTAGCTGTCGGCGTCGGCCTTCCGGAACTTGATGAAGACCCAGGCGGCGTCCCAGCTCTCGAGCTTCAGCACGCCCTTGCCTCCGTGCTGGTCCTCGGCAACGTCCCAGGCGGCCCGCCAGGAATGATCCCAGGCAAGGTCGAACGTGACGGCGCCGGCGCCGTCGACGCCCGAGGGTCTGACGCTCACGTTCCCGACCCGGATGGGATCGGCCTTGCCCGTGCCTCTGAATCGGGCGGCTGCGTTGTCGTCGGCGATGGCGGCGGCCGCGGCCGCCAGCAACGCCAAAACGGCCAGCGGCGCTAGGCCCGATTCCGCTCGTCTTGCCATGGTCCTTCCTTTCACTGGCCCGCCTCCCTTGGCGCGGTTCGGACACCGCGCCACTTGTCTTCGGAGCCCCGCTTCGGATTGGCGAAGGCCGTAAACGTGCGGTCCGAGATGCGAGTGCACTGCAGACCCCGTATCGTCCCGCTGGACCCCGCGCGATAACCGCTGCCCACGGCGTCGTCCTGCGGCCAGTCCCTGGGCAGCACCGTCGTTCCGAGGCCGTGCGTGCCCCGGAAGCGACGTCCTACAGCATTGGCAACGGTCACCGGTCGTTCGCACAGACGGGCGGGGTGGTACGAGAACCAGTCCCATCCGTGCTGGCCCCTGACGCCCCAATACGACGGACCGGTCTCATCCGGCAGCGGTCGGCGCGGCCCGCGGATGCTCTTCTCGTACTCCAGTTCGGTCATCGGGCGCAGGCCGGCCCAGGCCGCCCAAGCCGCGCCGTCCGCCCAGGAGAACCCGCGCGGGCCGGACTTTCCGATCGTCTTTGGCCTATAGGTGAAGTTCGGCGCTTCCCCGGCACGCGTGGCGGCATGCTCGCTGAATCGCTTCTCCGCCTCCTGCGGGGGCAGCGTGTTCAGAAAGCCAGCGTACTGAGCGAAAGTGATCGTGCCCTTCATGCAGTAGAAGGCCGCATAGCCGTTGGGTAAGGCCGCCGGAATCTCACCGCCGTCCTCGGGCTGTGAGTCACTCTTCACGAAGGGCTTGGAGCTCCGGGCCCAGAGCCGGCCCGGCTGCCGGCCGGTCGGGATGGCGCCGGGACCCGTCACGCGATAGGGCTTGGTGTGCTGTGTGCCGTCGGTGTACATGTAGAACCCGTTCACCTCCGCCCCGCCCGAACCCAGGTAGAACGGTCCCTCCGCGACGTAGACCATCGGGACGCCGAAGGCTCGGACCTCGGCCTTACCGAGGTTCTTGACGCCTTCGGCCGCCGCCAGGTCCCAGACGGCCGTAACGCGGCGCGTCGCCACGTCGGCCGGCCTGGCCAGTCTCGCCTGTCGCACGAACATACCGGTGAACCCGTCCTCGCCGCGGGGAATGAGAATGTCCATCGGCACGCCTTCACCGTGGCTGTAGCCTGTCGGGTTCAGCACGCGGTTCGCGGCCAGCCGAACGTGCCGCCACTGGACGGCGATCCCAGGCCGGTACTTGAGGAACACCCAGGCCGCGTCATGATTGAGATCGTTTCGCCAAGACCTTTCCCAGGCGATGTCGAACGTGATGGCGGCGGTCTTGGCATCGCGCCGCGCCATCGTCACGTTCCTGATCGTCACAGGCCGCCAAGTTTGGCTCTGCGCCTGCGCCACGTCCGCCCCCAGCAGGAGAATGCCGGCGATCCCGGCCGCCTGGGCGGCAGTGAATGGGAATCCGTTATCCGATCGCTGCATCGCTATCTCCCTTCTCAGGGCGCCGTTCGTACGGCGCGGAAGCCGTTCTGATCCTGCCGTACTCGGGCCGCATTGAAGGCCCCGGGCCGGGGCCTGTAGGCCGCACGGCCGCGGTCCGAGACGCGCAGGCCGAAGGGCGTGCCGCCAAAGAAACCGCCGCGTAGGGCGGAGCCGACACCGTCATCTCGGCCGGATGTCTTTCGGTTCGCCGCGGAGTACCCCGCCTCCGGCCAGTCGTTCGGTACATCCGGTGTGCCGCGGCCGTGGGTGCCCTCAAACGCGCGTCCCTTGACGTGGCCGACCGCCGCCACCTGCTCCCGCACGTTGCCGCTCAGCTCCATGATCCCCCAGTAGGAAGCCCCGGCGGCGACGCGTCCGCTGTCGGGCGTGGCGAAGATGCCCACGCGCATCGGGCTGCCCGGCACGGCGCTGACCCCTCCGCGCGCCACGACGCTATGTACGTCGGGCATGGTGAAGTCGTAGCTGGCGTTGCCAGCCGTCCTGCTGCAATACCCGACGATGCGCTCGTCGGCCTTGCCGTCATTTGCCAGGGCGTATTCGGCCGTCGCGATGTGGGCCGTACCCCAAGCGAATTCGTCCGGCACGGGCTTAAGCGGCCCACGGCAAGCCTTCTCGTACTCAAGCTCCGTCATCGGACGCAGGCCCGCCCACGCCGCGAACTTGGCACCGTCCCACCACGACAACAGGTTGCACGCCTGATATGGCTTGGCCGGCTTGAGGTTCGGCCGAACGCCCGAAAGGCCGTAGCGCCCCGCCGCAGTGAAGTGGCCTCCTGCATGCTGGTCGTCTCCGGCAGAGGTGCTGTCGTAGACATCGCTTGGAATCGTGTTCAGGAACGCCGCGAACTGCCCCCGCGTCACCTCGTACCGCATGCAGTAGAATGCCTCGTAGCCGGTCGGGAAATCGTCAGCGAGCGAGCCCTCCGGCCCGATGGCGGCGAGGCCTTCCCGGCTCGCGCCCCAGAGCCGGCCGGGCGCCTTGCCGATACGGCGGGCATCGGTCCCTTCAGCCACCGGGCCGTTCCAGCGCGCATCGACCAGGAACGGGATGGTAGCGCCTTTCTTCCAGGAACCGTCCGTGAAACTGCCCGCTTCCGTCCCGCCCGAGCCCACCTTGAAGGCTCCCCGCGGCACGTAGACCATCTCGATGGCAAAGACCTTCAGATCGGCCTTGGCGGGGCCGGCCACGCCGTCGGCGCCGTGCAGCCAGCGGAGCTTGACGTTCTTGACATCGAGCGGGCCGTGTCCCGGAGCGGCGCGATAGATGAACACCCCCATGCCTTTCCTGCCGGTCAGGCCGACATCCAGCGTCGCCGCGTCGGGAACGGCATGGTCGGCCGCGTCGGTCGAGAGCGTCGCATGGGAGTATCCCTGCCCCACGTCCCGGCTGGCCCGCTTGTACTTCGCGAACACCCACGCCGCACTCCAGCTCTCGACGGGCATGTCCTTGCCGGTGACGTTCCTGGCGGCCGGATCCGCCCATTTCGCTCGCCAGGTGTGGCCCCAGGAAAGGTCGAACTGGACATAGCTCTGCCCCTCGACGGGACCGGCTTGCCGGCAGACGTTGGCGATTCGGACCTGGTTGACCTTCGCCGATCCGCCCAGGAACCGCGCTGCTGCATTGTCGTTCGCCGCCGCGCCCGAGGCGTCCGCCGATTGCGTCACTTCGGCGCCCCGCGACATCACCTTCTCGACCATCTCGGCGTATTCGACGAAGGCGTCGAACTCCCAGGTCCAGTAGAGGAAGGACTTCCGGGCGGCCGCGTCGTTGGTCCGCTCGATTTCCGACAGCGCCTTGTCTCGCAGCGCCTTCATCCGGGCCACCACGTTCGGCGGCCAGATCTCTCGGAACAGCCTCGGGGGAATGCGGTTCTCGCCGACGCGCAGCGGGCGCGACAGGGCCGTCTTCTCCCAGCGCTCGCACTGAAGCCGCAGGAGCTCACGGGCGCTGGCCGCGCCCGCCCCGAAGAGCCGCCGACACATCTCGTCGAGCACCGCGTCCACGTCGAGATCGGGGTCCCAGAGCACACGATTCCAGATGTAGTACGTGGGCGCGGCGGTGAGGAAGCAGGCCCCACCGTAACTCAGGACGGACGTCCCGGCCAGGAAGCGGCGGTTCTTCGAGTAGAAGTCCTGCACGAGGTGCGGGAACTGGACCGGCCCATACGTCCAGTCGCTGGGGCTGGCGAAGTCGATCCACGTGTGGACCCGCCGGCCGGACTTCGCGCTCCACGCGCGCAGTCTGCCCTCCTCAACGAGGCGAACGGACCGCTGGTGCATCAGCCCCATCACGTCCAGATTCAGGTGGCTCACGGCGAGATTGTCGGGGAACTCAAGCTTCCGGGGGCAATCCGGGATGACCCATGGCACGTAGATCACCGTCTTGTCGGGCCAGCGCCGCTTGACCTGTTCGCACAAGCGCTTGATGAACAGCCCCATGAGCAGCTTCTCACGGCCACTGGCGAGCGTCTCCCGGCAAGCCGGGCAGTGGCAAGCCGCCCCCAGAGACCTGCCGCCCATGTCCAGGGGAGCCCAGACGGTCACGCTGGAGCGACGGATGCCGCCCAGGAACGCGCCTTTACCGCCTTGATCCCAGGCCCGCCGCAGATTCTCGACGTAGCAGTTTAGCGTCGCCGGGGCGCTGTAGCAGAACATCTGGAAGTTCCGGCTCCCGTCTTCATTGACGGCAAAGAGGGCCTCGTTGGTCTTCGGCACCTTCTTGACAAACTCGTAGATGCGAGCCCCGTGGTGCACGGCCTCATACGGCCAGCTCTTGCCCTGGCGCATCAACCGGAAATGATCTCCCATCCAGAGTGTCTCCGCCCCGTCGGGGAGGACACCCGGCGCCGCGGGGAGCAACTGCTCATCGAACGAGCGCGCCTGGAGCCAGTACCAGTCCTGATACATGGTGCGGAAGCGGAAGACAGGCTGGTCCCGGTAGTGGGCCGGGGCGATGGCCAGCGACGTGCGGCGGGGAATGGAGCGCCCGCCGTACTGTGCCGGCCAGTACCAGCGCACGCCGACGAACCGCTCCAGGAAGTCCGCCACGGCCCAGGCCGTAGCGTCGGTTGCCCCTCCCTGCGTGCTGCCCACGAGATAGATACGATTCGCCGCGGTCTTGACCACGAACCCCTCGGCTGGGAGCTTCGCCGCGTCGATGCCGGCCTTGCGCGTCTCCTCGCAGTCACCGATCACGATAGCCGGCCGGTCGGCGCCCGGTGGTTCGCCAACCAGCTCCAGCGTTGCGCCCGTAGAGAGGCGGACTGTCTCGACCAGTTGATCGACCAATTGCTTGAGCGTCGGGGGACGGTGGCCGCGCCTCTTTGGAATGAACCGCTCCCTTCCCTTCGGGTCGACCACGTAGACCACCGCTCGCGGACGCCCGTCGCGCACGATCTCGACCGGCCGGTGCGACGGGGCCTTCAGCCAGGTCACGGGCGTCAGATCTCGCGGTTGAAGTCCAGCCCCGGCTATCGCGGGAGACGCCATCGCAGCCGTCAAAGCCGCAGAAGCAATGAGTCGTTGCGTGCGTCGTTTCATGGTTGTCCCGATGTCGTCGACTTACTTGGCTCGCACCTGGAGCCGGCCGAAGCGGAAATGCGCCAGCCACGTCGGCCTCATTGGGGGCGCCCAGTAGTAGTCGCGTGCCGGTTCCTTCCCGCGTCGGCATCGCCGCCGTTCCAACTGGACCTCCACCGTAGGCGTCTTCCCCGCTTCGATGCCTAACGCCGCGGCCGGGCACTTCACCACCACCGTCCACACGCCGCCGGTGTACGTCCTGCTGACCAGCTCCGGCTGCAACGTACCTTCGAGCATCCCTTCACCGTTCACAGTGAAAGAGCGCTGCGGGTCATCGCGCAACATTCCCAGCGGGATCCATGACGGCCTTGCCTGGACCTTGGCGGCCAGCGCACGTTCCTCATCCCCCGGCTTCACCACGAGAACAAGCCGATCCGGCAACATCGGCCCGGTTGGCTCGTCCGCCTCGAACCGCACGAGCAGATCGCCTCCACAGCGAGCCAGCCGCACGCGGGTGGCGAGATCGGGCGACTGGCCGTAGTTGCCCTGCACCAGCGTCACCGCCGGCAGGGCCGCCCAGGCCGCCGCGTCGGCGGGGATCGCCGCTACGGTTCTCACCGTGTAAGACGGCGTCTTCCCCAGCCACCTGTGGGCGAGGTCCGCTTCGGCAAAGAACGGCTCAAATCCCTTTTGCATCCAAGCGACGCGGCGCCGGTAGATGTTGGCCTCGTCCGACGGACAAACGGCCAGCGCCTCGGCCATCAGCTTCTTCAACGTGCTGATGACCCGTGGCGTGTACGTCTCGCCGTACATCTGGTCCGGCGGAACGTAAGTCTCATCGAACTTCCGGCTCCACCGGACGTTCTCGTATCGATCGATGACGGTTGCGTAGACCTTCTCCATCGCCTTGCCGGCCGGGCCGAAGAAGGTTGTGCACTGGTCGCGCAGCAGCGCGTCCACGTCGGCATTTCGGTCCCACATCAGGCGGTGCCAGAGCCACGCCATGACGATCTCGTACTGCGGGGGATTGCCCCCGGGACAGACCAATTCGCCCCCGGAGATGGAATACGTGTCCTGAAGCCATTTCTGTAGATTATGCGGGAAGAAGAGCGGGGCTTCCGTCCACATCGAGGGCCAGCAGAGATAGTTCCACACGTACATCCGCTCGCGCTTGCCGCCCAGCTTCCTGCTCCAGTCCCGCAGCAGTTTCAGGTTTCGCTCGTGCCAGTACGGCTCCTTGCCCATGGTGGTGGACCACATCATGCATACCTCGACGTCCATGTTCTCAGGCAGGTCGAAATCAGGCGGGAGCATGTGCCCTTCGTAGGCGAGCATGCCGAGTCGCTTGTCCGGCCAGCGCTTGGCGATCTCGGCGGCGTACGCCACGCCGTGGCGGAAAACGAGGTTGGAGTTTCTCCCGAACCGGCCGCGCTGGGGCTGGTATTGCGGCTTGCAGCGCTCGCACAGACACAGCCCTCTCATGTCCCATAGGTCCGCCGGCTCGAACCCGATCCATTTCGGCCCGGGATGGCAGTGTTCGCCGAACCAGCCGCCTTTGCCGTCATAGACATCCTGTGTCACTTGCACCCGCGCCCGGAGCACGCCGGGATGCGAGTAGCACGCATACATCCGGTGGCGCGTCCCGTCCTCGGACATCAGCGCCGCCCAGTCCGGGTGGTCCTTGAAGAAACGCTTCCCGAACCCACTGTCCGTATGATTGATGCCGACGAAACCAGTCCCGGAGCCCGCGCCTATGCCTTCGCGCGTCACCCGCATCCAGGCCAGGTTACCCCCCCAGTTCGGGAACGCCGCCACGCGGAACGGAAAATCCGGGGCCAAGTCCAGTTTGTAGGCAGCCGGCAGCGTAAGGGTTCTCACCACCGGCGTCACGATGCCCAGGTCTGGGTCCTTCGGGATGTGGATGAAGAAGCGGTATCCGACGACACGCTCCAGGAACTCGTACACGCCATGCAAGGTCCCGCGGTCGATCTCACGGCGGACATTGTCCGTTCCGGCAGGCTTGACCTCCCCCAGAATGGCCACGCCGCGCGGAAAGGTGACGATCCGCAGGCCCTCCGGCCTGGTCGGCGGCGCCAACTTCCACTTCTCGCTCAGCGCGCTGCGCCCCACCAGCAGCAGCGTCCCCGCCGCCGGCGCCTTAGCGGCCGGCACGATCTCCAGTCGGGCGCCGCTGGCCTTCTCGATGAACGTCTGCAGTTCCTCGGCTGCGTCCCTTTGCGTCATCGAGACGGCCTTCCTCGTCTTGGGGTCGCGCCTGCTGAGCGGAATATCGGTCGGCTCGTCTGCCACCACAATGGTGGCCGCCGGTTTGCCGTCCTTCACCAGCGTAATGGGCGCGGCCGCCATCGCGGCGGTCGTCATCGCGAGCAGCCATCCTACAAGTGGCGTCAGTGACTTGATCTGCATTGCCGACACCTCACTCTTCTATCGAGGGCCTCAGTAGCGGACACTGCACGCGGTCGTTGGGCGTCTCCTCTCAGCAGCCGGGCCCAGCGCTGCCGGAAAAGGTGGCCGTGTCAGTTCGCCTGTGGCTTCTCGGCGGCCAACTCGCATCGCCTTTCCGGCAGGTCGAAGGCGATAGTCAGTTTCGCGAAGATCGTGGAGCCCGCTTCATCTCGCTATCGAGCCTTTCCAGTTGTTGGGTTCTTCGGCGGGGCAACCATCAGCGCCTCGATCTCCGCGGCCAGCCGCTTTGGATCGCCGGTGATTCTCACATAGGCATGCTTCCCGGACGGGTCCGCCCGCCATGTTGTAGATCCATCGACACCGACGGACACGCGGCCTCCGGAGATCACTTTCCAGGATTGCGGCGAGGCCCCGCGGACAGCGAACAACGCGGCCGCCTGGTCATAGCTCGGCTGGCCCCCCTGGATGGACGGACGGCCGCCATGCCGCCGAAGCTCGTAGGCACGGCGGACCGGATTGCTGGCAGGAGTACGCTTGAGCTTCTGTCCGGTGATCAGAACGTGCCCCACCTCGAAGCCGTGCCAGATGATCTCGCCCGGCCACTCGGCTGCAACCACCCGCGCCGCCTCCGGATGGGTGGCTATATTGGTTCTCGGCCTCTTCGATCGCGGGAACTCGCCTCCCATTGCGACCAAGCGGCGGACCTTGGCCCGCACCAATTGCGGCTCGCGCCGCCACAGTGTGGCCAGGTTCGAAAATGCGCCCACGCCGCAAACGGTCACGCTGCAGTCCGGCTGTGCTCTGAGCACGCGCCGGTAGATATCCAGGGCATCCGGCGCGCGGTCGTCGGGGCCGATGTTGCTCGGGAACTCGTCGCGCAGCGCCGCCGTGTACGGGCTGGTCCGTTGCAGTGCGGTGGGCTTCTTCTTGCAGGTGCCGATCGGGATGCCCGGCCGCCCGTAGTAGGTGTTGATGGCGTCCACGGCGGCCGCCGAGGCGTTTGCGAGGTCTTTGCGGTTGGTCACCACGGCAAGCAATTCGCACTCACCAAGATCGGCCAACGCGTGCAACAACCCAAGCGCGCCCGCGTCGTCGCAATCGCCTGACATATCGGTATCGAGAATCACCTTGACCGGTCGGGCAGCCTTCGGGCCCCCCTTGACGGGATCCGGTTGAGGAAACAGGTCGCGGATCAGCCTGATGGAATCCCGAGCGGTGTGCATGAACGAGTGTCCTCCCTCTTCCGGAAGATGCTTTGCGGGCAGTTTGTACCACGATTGAATCGTGAAGCAGTCAGGGAATACACCATCCCTTCGGAGGCGCCGGATGTAAGCGAGAGTCTCGTCGTGGAAGAGGCGGGCCCCCAGCGCGGCTTTTCCCGCCACGCGTTGCGGATTCGTGTCGTAGTTGACGACCAGCCAGAACTCCACGTTCCGCTGTTCGCACCATCGCTGGAGGGCTTTAAACTTGGCCGCGTTGTTCAGCCGCCGCGACGGCTTGGCGCGGTTTCTCGTAGCGCGGTAGTAGTTCAAAGGACAGTCCACTTCGACAAAGTCAAAACGGGTCCCTTTCCTGCGAGCGGCGCGGTGGACGGCCTCCAAAACTTCGCCATAGTGCACGCCGCTACGTTGCGTCCAGGTCCCCAGCATTCCCGCGTGCTCCGGGCTGTAATGCCAGTTGGGGAAATTGGTGATCAACCCCATGCGCGTGCCAGGGAAAGCCTTCCGACATTCGGAGAGGAAGACGGCAATGGCCTCGGCGGCCTGTTTCAGGGACAGACCGCCGTTGCTCTTGCGGTCACAGCCCATCAGTCGGCGGACGGGGCCGTCCAGGTGCAGGGCACGGAGTTTCAGCCCGCGGTGCCCCAGCCACGCGTGCATCGCCTTGGCGCGCCTCGCCGCTGTCTTGCCTTCTTCCGCCCCTCCGTCAGCCCGGAAAGCCCCAAACTCGGCGTCAACCGCGATCCCGTGTTTCTTCACGAAGGCGGCGAACGGATTGACCGACAGAGGTGTGGCCCAGTCTGGAGGCACTGCTTGCAGCGAGTAGACCTTGTAAAAGTCGATCTTCTTGCGGACCTCGTCCCAGTCATCGACGCGCTCGGCGAACAGGGGCGCCGTGGGTGTGGTGATATGTGAGGGCGCAATGCCGATCTGATAGGGCTTCGGGGCCAGCGGCGGTTTCATCGCTTTCGTCGCGGCGTCTCCTTGTCCAGTCTCCAATGCCAAGCCAAGGACAACGCAAAGGGCGCATCCCACCCGTACGATCACCAGCAGTTCTCGTTTCATCCCTGGCTCTCCGTTCTACTGCCATTCTCCAAAGCCGGCTGTATCCTGATCGTCGTCGGATTGCCGCAGCCTGTCACGGCTTCTCGATGGTGAACTCGCAGCGCCCTTCCGGCAACTCGACGGCGAGGATGCCGTTGGGCGAGTTGAGCTTCTCGCGCTTGCCGTCCAGAGTGAGTACGAGATCGCTCGTCCAATCCCGCCCGAGGAGCAGGTAGACGTTGCGGCGCGGCCCTTGGGCGCTGCCGGTGAAGCCAGTGGCCGTCTGGGTCAGCGACGCCGGGCCTTTCCCGAACACGCCGATCTGGCGGCAGCGGATCTCCGTGCCGTCCACCAGGGACACGCTCACGCGACCGTCACGCAGTCGAGCTACCCCGCACCGGCCGGTGAAGCGGAAGTCGTCCGCCTGTGCCGAAGTCGCGCCGGAGGCTGAGACCACGTAATCGACCGCGCGGCGGCCCGGGGAGGTCAGCCGGAATGCGTTGGGTGAACCGAGCGGTTTGACGGTTGGCGCGGCCATCCCCTTGTCGCGGGGATAGATCACCACCGCCCAGTTGCGGCCGGCCGGCTGACGGGCGGAGACGGCCCAGGCGTTCTCGCCGCCTTCGCCCTTCGTGATGGGCGAGACCGCGATGTCCGGCTTCTCCGGAGACAGGAAGATCAGGTCGGTCGCCACGCCGTAGTTCGGTGAATCGATTGGCGGAAGGAGCACGCGGCCTGCCTTGCCGCCCGGAGCCACCTGCGGCTTGCCGCTGAAGACCGGCAGGTTGATCTGGCTGGCCGCGGGACCGTAGACGATATCCTGGAGCACGAAGTAATCGGGCACATCAAGCGTCGGCGATTTCACCAGCAGCACCTGCCGCCGGCTGCCGTTGCGCGTCATCCCCGGCTCGGGTGGCCCGGGCAGGAACGGCCCGACCGGGATGTCGGCGGCCACGAAGTCGGCCAGCGGGCTGGTCCGGAACTCAACGACTTCCCCGCGGCGATGCGTCTTGCCGTCGGCAAAGGTGATGATCGAGTGCCACTCCTCCCGGTAGTAGTCTCTCCCGTGCAGCGCATCGAGGATGATGGGGACGCCGCGCCCGAACAGGTGGATGCCGCCTTCATCGGGATGGTGGTGCGAGTAGATCCGGCTGGCCTTGATGGCCAGGAAGGTCTCCTTGCCGGACCGGAAATGGTTGCGCAGGACGGCGCCGAACCCCCGCAATCGCCGGCTTCGCAGCACGGGGGCGCGCGGGGCCACGGTGGGATCGGCGATCAGCACGTGGGGTATCGCGCCCATGTGGGTGGCCGGCTTGCCGCGGGCCGTCTCCCACCACGCCCAGGCGGATTCGGCGGCGAGCCGCGGATCGGCGTCCCTGAGGATCCCGGTCTGGCCACCGTGCTCGAGGCACACGTTGTTGCTGAAGCCGTGGTCACCGAAGGGGGGAATGCGGCGCCGCCGGTCCCGGGGCTTGATCGGCGCGGCGCCGGAATAAGCTGCCAGTTTCGGCTGGGGCGGAGTGAGGATCTCGATCCAGAACCGGCAGGCCGCCTGGTAGCGCGGGTGCGTGGCCGCGTCGAAGATGCCGTTGTGCTTCAGCGCCCCCAGCAGCACCGTGAGCTGCCTCCACGTCCAGAGGTAGTAGTTGGCGATGTTCTCCTCGCCTGCTCCGTCCGGGCTGATGTAGTACTTGAATTCCTTGTCCAGCTCACCCAGGGCGTATTGCAGCCACTGCTTCGAGTTCGGATGGTCGGGAAGCACCAGCGCCATCATGCCCACCGCGAGATAGAGGTCGCTGCCGAAGTTGGGGAGATAGGAGGTGCGGCCCTTGTTCCAGGCATACTGCCAGTAGTCGCCGTCGGTGACTACTGAAGTGAGGAACGCCATCTCACGCCGCGTCCTGGCGACTTGGGCCGGGTCCAGCGTGCGGGCGTTGTAATCGAGCCTCTCGGCAACGCCGCGCATCGGGCGCACAATGGAGATGCTCTGCACGAAGCCGCTGTATCCGACGCGGAGCAGCAGGTCCACCATGTTGCCGCCGGTGTGAGCGCTGACGCCATTGACCGTCTTCGCGCCGCCCTTGCCGGTCAGCAGCCCCTTCACCTTCGACAGGTAGGGCTTGAACGGCTCGTGCGCCTCGATCCGTTTCCAGAGCGCCTGCGCCTGATCGGGCGAGAAGAACAGGCGGGGCTCTCCCGGGAGCTTCTGCTTCCAGTCCAGGTGCCATTCCTTCACCTTGTCCAGCGGCAGGTCGCAGACCTTCGTGCGGAGATGCGCCAGGTACGGGTAGCGCGTCTGCGCGCCGCCGGGGTAGCGCAGCTTGGTCCACTCCCGCTTATCGCCCACCGCCAGCAGCCAGTGCCGCACGGCCCGCGCCATGGGGATGCGGTAGTAGGCGTGCTCGCCCGGCTCGTCCACGAAGTGCATCTCCGCGTTGACCCCAGGCGTGAGGTGATGCGGGTTGATCGAGCTGTCGGGATACTCCCAGTGGGCGGCGTCCCGTCCCACGATGGCGATCAGGTCGTTGGTTTTCTCATCGGTCGAGTACGTGCCGAGCCACGGGGCGTCGACGGAGGGGAAGACCGGGCGAACCGCCGTCCACACCTTCATCGCGTCATGCTTTAGCGGGTCTTGGGCAAAGCCGTAGCTGAACGTCTCGGGGGTGTAACAGATGTCCGGGTCGAAGTTCTCCTTCATCAGGATCCGGAGCTGGTCGGCCACGCCCCAGCGCGTGTAGCACTTGCCGTGATCCATATGCCCGCTACGGCCGCACAAGGGGTGGGGCAGCTCCGCCAGGCGGAGGCGGAAGTTGTTGCGCTCCGTCACGTAGGCGTAAGGGTTATTCACCACCATCTTCAGTTCAAGTTCGTAGAAGCGGCCGCCGTCGAACTGAAAGTGCACGCGGTACAGCTTCCACAGCGGCCCCTGCTCGACCAGATCGCCCTTCCATCCCAGCAGCTTCGCGTCGGTGACGAAGCGGCTGGTGGCGCGCCATACGCCGTCGGGCCCCTTGAAGCCGCGCAGCGGGCCCGGCACGGTGTGCGCCTTCACCGGGTTATCGAAGCTTCTCTGGCCGGCAAGGCGCACGCTGAACAGGCCGTTGGTAACCTCGAACGTCTCGGCCTTCAGGTCGGTTTCCCTCAGCGCGGCGGCAGGCTGCATTGCACTGGCGAACGTGCCGGGATCCCAGAGCACGGTATAGTTGCGCGCCCCCATGGCGGGCAGTTCGTCAACGAAGAACGCGATGACGGCCGACTTGACGAACTGCCGCTTCCCATCGTGGAAGACGACCTTCGAGAGCTGGAAGGGCAGCTCCTTGCCGTGATCCACGTCGTACAGGCGGATCGAGTTGAGCGCAGCCTGCCCGGCCGGGAAGTCCAGGTCGTACGTGACCAGCTCATCGGCCCATTTGTGATTCAGCACGTCCGCCAAGCGGATGTCGCGCGAGAACCGCCGGTCCTCGCCGTCTGCAAGCTTCGGCGACTTCGCCGGCGCGGGAAGCGCCAGGCAGAGACACGCGGCCGCCGAGAGCGCTCGGGTAGTGTTCATCGTGCCACCTCCACCAGCTCCAGGTCGTCGAACCATGCCCTGCCCGTGCCCTCGACGCACAGCTTGATCAGCAGGAACGGGTCGTTCGGCGAGGGGGTGAAATCAACCTCCAGCCGAGTCCAGTCGTGATCGCCGGTGAGCTTCTTCGTCCGGCGCGTCGCCTTGACGTCCTGCCAGTTGAAGAAGACGTCGTCCACCTGAAGGTACGCGCCGCCGTCGGCAAGGCCCTGTGTCTTGACCCACGCCGCCAGGCGGTAGCGCTTGCCCGATTCGCCGTGGATGGCCGGGCCGCCGCCGATGGGCGACGCGGCCTTCACCTTGCCGGGTCCCCGGCCGCCCACGGCGATCGACCTCTTCCCGGAGTACGCCGGCCCCTCCGTCGCGTTGATGTGCTGCCAGATCGGCCCGTTGTACACCTTGCCGCGGGGCACGAACGCCTCGAAGTCGTTCACCTTGTTCTGGAGGAAGCCGGCCTTGCTGGACTCGCCCCTGGCCGCGTCCCGGACCACGGCCATCGCCTCCAGCTCTCGCGCGACGTCGCCGGGCAGGGACAACAGTCGGTACCGCGCACGCAGGTGATACAGGCCGTCGGCCTCCTTGGCCTTGGGCGGCCTCATGACGATGTGCTGGTCGTACCACTGGCTGCACGTGACCAGGAAGACCGGCCCGCTCGTCTCGAGCATCTCCACGAACGGGTCCATGGCTTCTTCGGTCACGAAACCGACAAAGCCGCCGGCCTGAACGTCGTCCACGGGGATGTTGAGCGGATTGTGATGAACGAAGGTAATCCGGCCGTCGGCAAGCCGCCCCCGGACCGTCTTCTGCCATCGCTTGTGGCTATCGCGCGATTCGGAGACCCCTCCGGCATAGAGGTTGCTGAACTCAATCTCCCTCGGCTCGGGCATCACGAAGTGGCTGGTGAAATACAGCACGTAGCCGAGGCGCTCGTCCCACGCCAGGCGGCATGCGGTGCTCCCCTTGTAGCCTCTCTGGCGCTGTTCTTCCGCCTTGAATTCCAGCGACTCGCCCCGGTCCCTCGTGAAGGTGAGCCTGAACGACGTGACCGGCGGCAGGCCGCTCCACTGCATGGACATCTGGAGGGGGATCCTGGCCCCGATCAGGTTCGCCCAGTGGTAGACGGGCGGAATCTTGTACTTCGACCCCTTGTCCACTTCCGGGGAGAATCGGAACAACTCGACGTGTTTCAGCCAGGTCGTGACAAGTCCGATCCGCTCACTGCCGTCGCAGAGGTACCACCACTGCTTCCCCTTGGCCTCGGGACGCGCTTGAACGGGCTCGAAGGGCTCCAGGCGGAACGCCGCGCTGTGCTTCCTCCTTGGCAGCGCTGCGAAGGCCCTGGACTTGTTCAGGATGTTCTGAAGCTCCCCGGCGGAAGCGCGGGTCGGTGCGAAGGCCAGGGCAACCAGACTACCGAAGACAGCGGCCCAGGTAGTGACATTTGGCGTGTTCTTCATTCCATTCTCCTTCATGGAAGGCAGTTGGCTTGCTCCATTCTTGCTTCTGCGTTTCGCACGTTAGGCGGCCGCTCTCCCGGATGTTCCAATCCCATGAATGGGAACCACTGGGGCCAGTTCTCACGCCGATACGTTGGAGGGCATGTCATGCTCGTGCCATCGTGGCTCTCATAGCGTCACCACCCAAGGCAGGAGCCGGATGCGGCAAACCAACTCGTCCGGATCTGTGCGCAAGGCGGGTCGAAAGGCCCGTCCCTGCCCTGCCGCAACTTCTTGATCGTTCCGTGGTGCAACCAGGGCGCCACGATAGGACCGGCCGCATGTCCTGAGTCATCTGTAGACCGCCTTACCCCACGTTTCAGCGTTCATGAACGTCAGGGCCTTGCCACGGGCTGCGTAGGGCGGGTTCTTGATCTCGACCAATTGGCCTTTCCAGCGCCTCCCGCTGGCATCGCTCCAATTGACGGTCCAGCAGAGCCCCAGCTCATCGCCGGCCCGCGGCGGATCGCTCCCCG
>CAYRVX010000038.1:0-56656 GCA_964427875.1 uncultured Planctomycetaceae bacterium | reverse complement strand
CTTCTTGGCGTACAGGCGGTACACGTCGGCAGGCTCCAGGCCGAGCAACTGACAGATGCTCATCCAGAAAAAGAGCATGTCGATCGCTTCCACGCGAGCGTTCTGAATGTCGCGAAGCTCGTACTGCCGGCCTTCCTTCGCCTCGCGGTACCAGTGCTTCCAGCTCAGGCAGCCCTGGAGCTCGTGGCACTCGGCCGCCATCGCGTCGAGGTAGTTCTTCAGCGCCCGCCCGGCGTCGCACCGCAGGCCTCCCTGGGCAGGCAGCGTCCCGTTCCGCTCGGCCTTCGCCAAGGCCGCTCCCAGGCCCGCGGTGTCGAAGCCCGCGCGCCGATTCAGGTCGGCCTGAAGCGGCCAGAGGTCCTCAAGAGACCCTATCTCTTCTGCGGCCATCCGTCGCTCCTTTCGAGCTCTGCACGAAGGGCATTGTAAGGGTGACCGACGGATCGGGCAACGCCGGGGCGGGCGAGTCTTTTCCAAAGGCGGCTTGCCTTCCGACGGGGATGCGTATAATCTAACACCGCCCTGTCCGGCAGGTCGCCGTCGCGGGATGGGCGACCGGCAGGCAGGTTCCTGATTGCAGATGGGAGATACGCTTGCTGGCGGCAATCGACGACTACCTGTTCCTGTGGCAGTTTCCGCCGGCCCTTGTGCTGCTTCTGGCTTGGGTGGGCGGCGGCGGATACCTGCTTCACCGTGCCGTGCGGGACGATCTGGCTCGCAGGAAGGGCTCCCTGGGGCGGTGCCTTGTCATTTCCTTCCTCGCCTTTGCAGCCGGGGCCGCCGGCGGCGTGAGCATCCTGCTTCTCGTGGTGAGCATCTACAGGAGGGCCGGGGCAAACCTGCCGTGGCTGGCGATGGCCCTCGGGGCCGTGATTTTCCTCGCGATCAACTTCGTGGTTTTGTGCGCGAGTTTCGAGTTGGCCGTCGGGCGGCTCCTGCGAACCTGGCTGACATCCTACGGCCCGGCGGCGGCACTGACCGTCGTGATCGGCGCACCTACGGGATGGTATGCCCGCAAGGCCCGCGTGGCCAAGGCCGCGCAGCAGCACAGCCTGGAGGCCCTGCGGCGCATCCATCAGGGAATCATCCATAATTACATAAACCAACTGAGAGAGCCTCCGGCGACGCTCCAGGACCTCGTTGACGACGAGGTCGTTGAGGCGAGGGTCCTGCGGTGCCGCAATAACAAAGGCCGCGCGGTCGACTACTTCTACCGGCCGGTGCCGATCCCTCGGGCGTCGGCAGGGTCCCTACGTATCCTCGCATGCGATTTCACTGATAACCACGACGGGGGGGGCCGGGCCGTGCTGTTCACCGACGGGTCGGCCGAATGGTACCCGCCGGAACGGCTCCCGGAGGTGTTCGATCTGCCCGAGAATCACGCGTTCGTCGAGGCCCTCCGCAAAGCCGAGGCAGGGCTTGGCCAGGAGTAAGCACCGCCGGATCACCGCTCGCCGCGGTACCTGAAGGCCGCCGAGGCGCCCCATCCGGTGACGTAAGTGCCTGTAAGTCAAACACTTACATTCGCAGCGGCCGGGGCCAGGCCGGTCCCTCTTATCGGGCTACCCCTGTGAAGCGGGCTTGCTGGCGCCGGAATTAGCATCATGTGCGGGTTTGCCGGAGAGTTCCTGTTTGGCGGCGGCGCGGCCGGTGAGGTGGGCGCACGGGCCGACCTGGGCCTGGCCAAGAGGATGGCCGAGGCGGTAGCCCACCGAGGGCCGGACGAAGAGGGCGGCTTCCTCTCGCCCGACGGCCGATGCGCGGTTGGCTTTCACCGCTTGGCGGTGATCGACCCGGCCGGATCACACCAGCCGATGACCGCCGCCGACGGAAAGGTGACCGTCGCCTTCAACGGGGAGATATACAACTTCCGAAGGCTGCGAGCGGCACTGGAGGAGGAAGGCTGCGCATTCGCAACAGCCGGCGACACGGAAGTGCTTCTCCACATGTACCGGCGGAAGGGACCGGACATGGTGGACGCCCTGGAGGGGATGTTCGCGTTCGTGATATATGACTCGGCGGCGGGTCGGCTGATGCTGGCGCGGGACCGCCTGGGACAGAAACCACTTTGGTACGCGGTGCTGGCCGATCGCATCGCGTTCGCTTCGGAATCTCGCGCGCTGCTGCGGCACCCGGGCGTGGACGGCTCTCTGGATCGGCAATCCCTGGCCGTCTACATGACGGTGGGGTACATCCCCTGCCCGCGCAGCGCGTGGCGCGGCGTGCGGAAGCTGCCGCCGGCGTGCCGCATGGTCGTAGCCGACGGCCCGGCGAGGCCCCAGCCCTATTGGCGGCTGGGGACGGTGGCGGTGCCGGAGTCGCGACGGGAATGCATCGAGTTGGTCCGGGGGAGGCTGGCGGCCTGCGTTGAGGCCCGAATGACCGCGGATGTTCCCCTGGGCGCGCTGCTGAGCGGCGGCTTGGACTCAGGGATCGTGGTCGGCCTGATGTGCCGCGCTGCGGGAGGCAGCGGAGGCGTGCGGACGTTCACGGCGGGCTTCGAGGACGCGCCTTACGACGAGCGGCCGGCGGCCCGCGCGACCGCCAGGCGCCTCGGGACGGAACATAAGGAGATCGTGGTCCGCGCGGCCCCGGCGGGGGCGGTTGACGAGCTGGTGAGCATGTACGGCGAACCGTTCGCGGATTCCAGCGCCCTGCCCACGTGGCTGATCTGCCGGGCGGCACGCGAGCACATCACCGTGGCGCTGACCGGAGACGGAGGAGACGAGGTCTTCGGCGGATACGACCGCTATCGGGCGCTGCATCTGGCGGAGACGATGAGCCCCGGGAAGTACCTGGCCGTACGGCTGGCGGCGGGACTGGCGAGGCCCTTTGCGCCGGCGGGAGAGAGAAGCCGCCTGCGGCGACTGGTGAGGTTTGCCGACGCTCTTCCATATCCGGCGAGCACGCAGTATCTTATGCACCGAAGCCTGTTCGGGCCGCAGGACCTGCCACGCCTGTTCACCGAGGAGCTCGCCGAGGAGGTCGATCTGACGGAGCCGGCCCAGTGGTTCCTGGACCTGTACGAGGAAGGAGAATTCGACCGCGAGGTGCAGTATGCACAGCGTCACGATCTGCTGACGTATCTGCCCGATGACCTGCTGGTGAAGGCGGATATCGCGTCGATGGCCGCCTCGCTTGAGCTGCGATGCCCGATGCTGGACCACGATCTGGTGCCGTTGGGCCTGTCGCTTCCGGCGGAGATGAAGGTCGCGCGCGGCCGGGGAAAAGCCATCCTTCGAGAGGCGTTCGAGGATCTTCTCCCGCGGGAGGTCCTTCGGGGCCCGAAGCGGGGCTTTGGCGTGCCGCTGGGTCGCTGGCTGCGGGAGGACCTGGCGGAAATGTTGCGGGAGACGCTAATGGACCGCGGCTTCCTGGACCGCCGGATCGTTCGGGCGGAGGCGGTGGCGGGGCTTCTGAACGATCATCTCTCGGGGCGGGACGACCATCGACACCGGCTCTGGGCCCTCCTGATCCTGGCGCGGTGGCTGGCCGAGCGAGGATGAATGGCTTGGGGAGATGTTCCACGTGGAGCGCGCGGGAGGCGCACCACGACGGTTTCCCGGAGAGGAAGGTCTTGCATCTCCCGCGCCGAGGATGTATTCTCCAGGCGACGTCACGGGAAATGTTCCACGTGGAACATCGGAAAGGATGACGGTGATCTCTGGGAAAGGAAGCCCTCATGGCCAAGAAAGCCAAGTCCATCCCAACCGGCCGCCTCGGGCGAGGTCTATCGAGCCTCATCGGCGGGTCCTTATCCCCCGCCGCCGAAGCGGAAGCGGCGGACAGACACTCGCCGAGCCTGCAGGCCCCCACGTCGGGGACACTGCGGCAGGAGATCCCGGTCGACCAGATCGCGCCGAACCCGTATCAGCCGCGGAGGCAGTTCGACACGGGAGAGATGGACGACCTGGCCGCCAGCATCGCCCGGGAGGGCATTCTCCAGCCGCTGCTGATCGTCCGCGCGGCGGACCGGGCGGCGTCTCGCCCCTAT
This sequence comes from uncultured Planctomycetaceae bacterium, assembly GCA_964427875.1. Lineage (GTDB taxonomy): Bacteria > Planctomycetota > Phycisphaerae > SM23-33 > SM23-33 > CAYRVX01. Next base: position 52,662 of record CAYRVX010000038.1, on the reverse strand, counting down.
GTGCTGGTCGCAGGTGAGCGCCGGCTTCGAGCGGCCCGGCGGGCAGGAATGACGGCGGTCCCGTGCGTCGTCCGGGAGGCCACGGCCGAGCAGTTGCTGGAGTGGTCGCTGATAGAGAACATCCAGCGTTCGGACCTGAACCCCATCGAGCGGGCCGAGGGATACCGCAGCTACATGGACCGCTTCAAGCTCACGCAGGCCCAGGTGGCCGAGCGGACGGGCGAGGCGAGGGCGACGGTGGCTAACTACCTGCGTGTTCTAGATTTATGTGACGCCGTCCAGGTGATGCTCCTGGAGGGGGCGTTGAGCTTCGGCCACGCCAAGGCCCTCGCGGCCCTCGCCGGAGAGGACCGGCGGCAACTGGCCCTGGCGCGGCGGATCGGCCGGGAGGGCCTCTCGGTCCGGCAGACCGAGCGGCTGGTCGCGGAGACAAAAGCTCCCGCCGGCCGGGCCGGGCCTGAGGAACGCCCGGGGGGCGCCGGCGGCAAGCCGCCCTACGTCCTGGACGTGGAGGCCCGCCTGACCCGGGCCGTCGGGACCCGCGTCACGATCCTGCCGGGTCGCGCGAAGAACGCCGGGCGGATCGTGATCGAGTACTACAGCCTGGACGACTTCGACCGGATCGCCGGGTCCCTGGGCCTGAGGGATGAGGGTTGACGGGCGCGAGTGCACATAGGGCAATCCACATAGACGGATGAAGATATAGGGCGCTGCGGCCGGGGGGCTAGCCTCGCGGCAGCGGCCGGCCGACCGAGGTCAAGGGGTGCTCCTGCTTGATCGGCGGGGCCTGTGGGACGCGCCCGGGGCGTGTCGCGGGATGGCCGCTGGAAGCGGGCGCTCTGTCGCGACGGAGGCGGGCCCTGAGGTGTTCGCGTTCGAGGAGGGTGTGGGGCACCTGGCCACCGCGGTGTGTGATGATCCCCGGCTTGAGGTGGAGGAACGTCATGGCTCGCCCGACGCGGCGTTCGATGAGGTCGTGGCCGAAGAACGGCAGGTCCATCCGGGCGATGGGGGCACACGGGTGCAGCTCGAAACCGTAGCAGGCGATCTCGTCGAAGTGCTCGGCGGAGAACTCCAACGTCCGGTGAAGCTCAGCTTCCGTCTCGGTGGGGAAGCCGATGATCAGGTCGGTCCGGAGGTTGAGGTAGTGCTTGCGGTCGCGCAGGGCCTTGAGGAACGGTGCAGCCTGCTCGACGCGCGGGTCGCGGCCCATCAGCTTCAGCAGTCGGGGGCTGGTTGACTGGATCGGGATCTTGATGTCGGTAACCCGTTGATCCAAAAAGGGTTCCATCAGCCGGTCGCCGTATCGAAGCAACCAGTTGGCACCGAACTGGCTGATGTGGATCTGAAAGTCGCCCGGGATTGCCAGGAGGGCCCGCAGCAGGTCCACGTACGTTCGCGGCGGGAGGAGGTCGCTACCCCACGAGCCGCTGTCCATGCCCTCGAGGAAGAGCGTATGGGCGCCGTTGGTGACGGCCGAACGAGCCAGGGCCACGACTTCGCCCAGAGGCCGGCTGAAGTGCGGGCCCATGCCGATCTTGTGGGGGCAGTAGACGCACTCGGCCTGGCAGCCGTACTGGATGATGAGATACGCCTTGCCGGGATCGTAGGTTCGATAGTCCTCGCGGCGGAATCCGCAGGGGTCGGGGACGGCCTCCCACGGGACGCAGGCGTTCGGGACGACCCGGGCGATCTTCTCCGGCTCCTCCGGCAGGATGTGCAGCGCCACGTCGTCGGCGACCTCGGCGAAGCGCTGCGGCGCGACCCTCGGCAGACACCCGTAGACGACGATGGGCTTGCCCAGCGACGTCAACTGCCGCATCTTTTCCATCCACTCGTGGATCTGGGGCAGGAAGCCGGCGCAGGCGCCGACCACGAGGATGTCGGCCTCCTCGGCCGTGTCGCAGATGGCACAACCGTTGGCGCGGAAGAAGTCCTCGAACCGCCGGAATACCGTGGTGTAGGTGATGCACATGTTGTTCTGCCACATGTGCACGGCGGGATTGCGCCCGCTCGGCGCCTGGGAGTTCTCGTGCGTGGCGGCCACGGGGGTCACTCCAGGACCGCGTAGGAGAGGCCCGTCTCGTACGTGCAGCGCCGGACGCGAAGATCTCGGACGCCGAGCGTTTCGAGCACGGCCAGCGTCTCGCCCGGATAGCCCGGCTGGTTGATCTCGTCGAAGAGGATCATCGCGCCCTTGGGCATTCGCGGGTAGAAGGTCTCGATGGCGACTTTCGTGGCGGCGTAGACGTCCATGTCCAGATGGAGCAGGGCGACCAGGAGGTGCGGGTTCTCCGCCAGGTAGCGGGGCATGGTCTCGCGAACGTCGCCCTTGACGATCTCGACCTTGGGAATGTGGCCGAGACTGCGGTTGGAGTCGAACAGCTCAACGGACCGGAGAATGTCCTCGTCGTAGCCGACGGCCGCAAAGCCCCCCGGGCGAACGTGCGGCGACGTCTTGCCCGGATTCTCGTCCTTCGGATCGAGATCGGGTATGCCCGTGAACGTGTCGAAGCCGATGATGCGGCGCGTGTAGTTGATCGGCTCGAAGATCGCGCTGAGCTGGGCGAAGGTCATCAGGGAACAGCCGGCGTTGATGCCCCCGTCGATCACGACGCCGTGCACGTCGAGGATCTCGCGAAAGAGGTCCGCCCGGGCGATGAATTTCGACAACGCCTGCCGCCGGGCGTACTTGGGAAAGTTCTCCAGCTTGGAGATGGTCGAGCCCAGGCTGGTGTCGAAATAGTCCCCCAGCCGGTCGTAGGACTGTGCCTCGTTGGCCGTCTGGTTCTTCCAATCGTGCATCAGCGTGCCGTCACGCTGGCCGGCCCGCGATTCCTGAGCCTTTCCTATCATATCTTTTGCTCCCTTGGGGCGGTGCGACCGGCCCGGGCGGTCCAGACGCGCAGACGCTCCGGTCACTCCAGACAGGACGTCCATGTCCGTGTCCGTGTTGTTCTAAGGGGTCTATCGACCGGTGCGGCAAGATTCGTGAAGTGTTCCTGTTGCGATTTGGCCTGTCCCCAGCCGATAGAGGGACATATAGTGGCCGCCGACCGCATCGATTCGCGAGCGTTTGCGGGCTCGGCGGAACAAGACAGGGAGGTCGGTTGTGATGGCTGCGAAAGGCCGCGATAGCAGCAGGAGGCGCAGACCCGGCAAGCGGGCGCAAGGCAGCGCTTCCGCCGTGAAGGCCGAGATCCGCCTCGGGAACGAGCGAATCAACTTCGACGTCCGCGACGTGCTGCGGGTTTACGAGGCCGGCCGGCATGACATCCTCGTCAACTGGCTCGTAAACGTCCTGCTGGCCTTTCACCGGAACATCCTGGAGCGGTTGGAGCCGGCGGACCAGGACTTTGTGGACCGGTTCGTGGAGACGATGCTCTATGTGTTCACGAAGTCGGATTTCACTCTGCAAGGTCCGGCCGCGCACCAGCTCGTCCTCATGAGCCCGCTGATCGCCAACGTTGTGGCCATGTCCCGATTCCGCACCACGGACCCTCAGGTGGAGCTGCTGATGGGGCAGGAGCGGGCCCTGCCGAAGCTCCTGGCGCTGCACTCGGCCAGGAACCGCGTCCGGTTGGACCCCGGGAAGGTCTTCGACGCCGATCCGCGCGCCGCCTCCATCTGGTACGCCGTACACTTCGAGGGCGCCCGTCAACTGGCGAACGAGACGGTGTACGGGAACCTGAGGGCCCATCAGGCCTGCCCGGACGACCGCCTTGAGCTGGCCATGCCCGAGACCACCGATCCGATCTTCCATTGCACGTACGTTGACGCGGAGACCGAGCCGCCGCTGAAGCAGAAGCTCAACGCACTGATCCGGCGGGAACTGGCGGACGTGGCGGTTCGAAACGCGCCGCAGCCCGGGCGACTGGCGGTCGTGTCGGGGCGTTGGAGCCCCTTCACGGCGGTGTACCGGACCTACGCACCGTTCGTGGACGCCCTGAAGGAGCGATACGACGTGACGCTGGTGCTCCTCGGCTCGCCGCGCGACGATGAGGACGTGCAGGGTTTCCGGGACGTGCGGCGCGTGGCGTTCGGCCGGGACGGCAAGCTCCAACTCCGGGAAATCGCCGAGAACGACTTCCAGATGGTGGTCTTCATCGACGTGGTGATGTCGCGCGTCTCGCGGTACCTCAGCAACCTTCGCCTGGCCCCGATCCAAGCGAAGATGTACGGCCATCCGGTAAGCACCTGGGGAGCACAGATCGACTACGTCATCGCCAGCGGCGATGTCGAGCTTGCCGAGGAGGTCGGGAAGTACTATTCCGAGCGGGTGGTGCTGATCGGCGGCGCCGCGGCGTTCCCGACGATTCCGGACTATCGGCCTGCCGACCGGCCGCGGACGGGCCAGGGCGTCGGCGTCAACTGTGCCTGGAACGCCGGCAAGATAAACTGGCCTCTGATGCAGACGCTGCGCAAAGCAATGACGCGAACCGGGCGAAAGATCGTGTTTCGCTTCTTCCCCTCAACCAACTCCCTGCGCCTGAACGGGTTCATCGCAATGCGGCGGGATCTCGAGACGGCCCTGGGAGCCGACCACGTGCACGTGCAGTGGAGAACCGGCCAGGAGTACCTGCAAGCCATGGAGGAAGGGGACTTCTCGATCGACTCCTATCCGTTCGGCGGGCTGAACAGCGTGATCGACAGCCTGGCGGTGGGCAAACCGGTCGTCGCCTGGGAGGGCACGCGATGCTACAACCGCTACGCGGCCGAATTGCTCCGCCGGCTGGGTCTGGCGGAACTGGTGGCCGACAGCGAGGAGAAGTACATCTCCGGGATCTGCCGCCTGGCCGAGGACGACGACTACCGCGGCGAACTGTCCCAGCGCGTGCGGCAGACGGACCTGAAGGCGTCTTTGGCCGGCTGGCCGAGGGTGGATTGCTTCGTCAAGGCAGTGGCGTACCTGCTGGCCAACCACGCGAAGCTCCGGCGGGACGGCTCGCGCGAGCTGATCGTGATCGGGTAGAGGCCGGTCACTGCCCGATCAGGACCGGCGTGCGGCTGGGTTCGCACTGAAGGGCGTCGTGGTTCTCGATCAGGAAGTCGATGGCCTGGCGGAAGTGCGCGGGCTCCTGGCGGTCGTTGATGAGACCGTCGAGGTCGAGGTTCCGAATCCGCCCGGACAGGGAGCTGCGGTATGTTTCATCCTCGATGAGCCGGCAAACGACCTCGATGTATTCCCCCTCGCTGGTCGCAACCAGTTCCTCCAGGCCGACCTTGCAGAGGATCCGCGCGGCGGCGAGGTTGTAGCACAGGGTTCCCTTCCAGGCGATGACCGGCTTGCCGACCTTCAGGGCATCGGCGATGCTCGTGGCGCTGCCGAACGGGTAGGAGTCGATGGCGAAGTCGCCGAGCTCCTGGGCTCGCATGTAGCTCTGCCCGCTGGTGGCCAGCAGCCGAGCGTGGTCTGCGCCGAGGATCTCCTCCACGTCCTTGCGGAACAGGATGAAGTTGCCCATCTCCAACGCGCCGACTTCCGGCAGGAATTGAAATATGACGTGCTGTTTCGAGCGCCGGAGGATCTCCCGAAGCGTGCGCAGCATCGGGTAGTTGCATTTCGCGGAGTTCCAGGCGCAGGTGATGACGATTTCCTTCCAGGTCTTCTCGGGCCGGGTGGGCTGATAGCCCGGGATGGCGATGGTTGCAGCCGCCCCGGGCAAGACCACCAGGCGCTCGGAGTAGTTCTGCGGGGCGCGTTGGAGGACCTCCGTTTCCGCGCCGGCGATCACGTAGTCGATTCTCGCCCCCCAGGTGCTGACCGGATGGCCGTAGGTCATGATCTGGATCGGTGCGATGCGGAGGTTGCTGAGGTACTTCGACTCGACGCTCATGCCGACGTGGGGGAAATAGACGAGCTGGAAGTCGTTCTCCGCTACCGGCGAGAAGTCCATCGACCCGTCGGGGGCGACCTGCATGTGCAGCACGTCCCGGAACAGGTGGGTGTCGAGGTCGCCGCACGGCTTGCCGAGGTGGACGAGGGTCATCTCGTAGTCGCCGGCCAGCGCCTCCAGCATGGCCGAGAAGGCCCGGTACACGCTCGACCTGGGGTACCATCGATCCGTCATGACGGCGATCCGGCTGCGCTTCGGGTTGTTTCGAATGACGAGCCCCTCGAACTTCCTGCGGATCAGCTCGTTCATCTTCTCCTTGACGGGCCGCTCCGTCTGGGGGTCCACGTAGGTCGCCAGGTACGTCGGGGCCGTGCCGGTGTTCCGGTCGATGACGAACCGATCGTCCAGGCGCCGCTGGTGGTCGCGGACGTTCTCCCAGAGGACGCGGGTCCTCGGCGGGATGGCCGAGTGGTAGTAGTGAGCGTACCACAGCGAGGCCAGCTCCGGGTCCCGCTGGAAGAGCCAGTCGCGGTCGACCTTGACCGTGTTCCGGGCCGAGTAGAGCGTGAGGATCTTCACGAAGCTGTTCGGCTGGTCAAGGAGGATCTCGATCTGGGGGTCGGTGTTGCCGAAGCGGGAGATCGCCACCAGGTTCGTGATCAGGGGGTTGGAGAACACGAACGGGCGGACGAAGCGCTGCGAGATCACGTAGTCCGGTTTGGTGAAGAAGAACAGCAGCGTCTCGGCGAAGTGATCGACGAAGCGCCGGTTCTGGGCGGACAGCTCGGTTCCCAGGCGCGTGAAGAACGTCTGCACGACGGTCCCGAACCACTCGGACAGCTTGTCGTACTGGCGGTTCAGGTAGAACCGCATCGGGTCCTTCAGGTTCACCTTCATCCCGGACGTGGTGACGGCGGGCATGTTCGTCCGCGCGGGCCTGGGCGCCGTGGCGGTGCCGCCCAGCCGCCTCGCCCGGATCCTGGCTCGCTGCTTCCTGCTTGCCATCGTCTCAGGAGCTCCCGGTTCTGCTATCGGCAAGAAGGCATCAGAAATGTGAGCCCCATCCTTGGCGGGGCCATTTCCCTTCAACAAACTTCCGAGCTCCTGCCGATGTTGAGTACATCGGACCGGCTCGCGCTGCGCCGGCATGTCGGTGGGCACGGAAGACTCGTGGTTGCCCCGCATCCGCCGCGCCGATATGCCGCACCGCGGCATCGGTCCGGGAGAGAACAGGTCATGAAAGTGGTGATCCTTTGCGGCGGCATGGGAACGCGTCTTCGCGAGGAGACGGAGTACAAGCCCAAGCCGCTGCTCCACGTCGGGGGGCGCCCGATCCTCTGGCACATCATGAAGCTCTACGCGCATCACGGCTACAAGGACTTCGCCCTGTGCCTCGGCTATCGCGGCGAGATGATCAAGAAGTACTTCCTGGACTTCGAGGCGATCAACAACGACTTCACCGTTTCGCTCGGCCGGGAGCCCGAGGTCACCTACCACAACGAGAACAACTGCCACGACCTGACGGTCACGCTGGCCGACACCGGGCACAGCACCATGACCGGCGGGCGCATCGGGCGCATCCGGCGGTACCTGGATGGCGAGACGTTCATGGTCACCTACGGCGACGGGCTGTCGAACGTGGACGTCGCCCGGCTCGTGGAGTTCCATCGCGGCCACGGGAAGCTGGCCAGCGTCACGGTGGTTCGCCCCCTGTCGCGGTTCGGCGTGCCGGAGCTGGCCGAGACCAACGAGGTCAGCGAGTTCCGCGAGAAGCCCATCACGCCCGGGTGGGTCAGCGCCGGGTTCTTCGTCTTCCATCGGCGGGTGCTGGAATACCTCGACGGGGATGATTGCGTGCTGGAGCGCGAGCCGCTGGAGCGCCTTGCCTGCGACGGGCAACTGATGGCCTACCGGCACGACGGGTTCTTCTACTGCATCGACACGTACAGGGAGTACATGGCCGCAAACAGGATGTGGTCGGCCGACAGGGCACCATGGAAGGTCTGGTAATGAGCGGCTCGGTGTGGCAGGACCGCCCCACGTTCGTGACCGGCCCGACGGGCCTGCTGGGCTCGTGGCTGATCGAGGGGCTCCTGCGTCTGGGGGCGGACGTGGTCTGCCTCGTGCGCGACTGGGTGCCGCAGAGCCGCTTCGTCGGGGCGCACGTGGCGGACCGCGTCAAGGTCGTCCGCGGCGACGTTCGCGACCAGGCGCTGCTCGAGCGCATCTGCGGCGAGTACGAGATCGACACGGTCTTCCACCTGGCCGGGCAGACCCTCGTGCCCGTGGCGAACCGCAACCCCGTCTCCACCTTCGAGGCGAACGTTCAGGGCACGTGGGCCATGCTCGAGGCCTGCCGGCGGAGCCCGATGGTCCGGCAGGTCGTGGTCGCCTCTTCCGACAAGGCCTACGGAGACCACGAGCAGTCCCTGCCCTACGACGAGCGAACGCCGCTGGAAGGGCGTCATCCCTACGACGTCGCCAAGAGCTGCGCCGACCTCATATCGCAGGCCTACGCGGCGACCTACGAGCTGCCCGTGGCCGTGACCCGATGCGGCAACTTCTACGGCGGCGGCGACCTGAACTGGAACCGCATCGTGCCCGGCACCATCCGCTCGGTCCTCCGCGGCAAGCCGCCGATCATCCGCTCCGACGGACGATACGTGCGCGACTACTTCCACGTCGAGGACGCCGCCCACGCCTACATCCAGTTGGCCGAAGCGCTCACGCAGCGGCCCGAACTGCGCGGGGAGGCCTTCAACTTCTCCTACGAACAGCCGCTGAGCGTCCTGGAGATCGTCACGATAATCCTCTCCCTGATGAGCTCCGACCTGCGGCCGGAGGTGCTCAACGAGGCGACCCACGAGATCCGCCGGCAATGCCTCTCCGCCGACAAGGCGCGCCGCGAGCTTGGCTGGCAGCCGCGCCTGAGCCTCGAGGAGGGCCTCCAGGCCACCATCCAGTGGTACACCGATTTCCTGAAGGACGAAGCGATCGAAGGCGATGAGCGATAGGGCCAACGACTTGCGGCGGGAGATTGTGGCTCTCGTCCGGCGGTACCACGCGGCGGCCTTCGCCGGCCGGGGCTTCGTTCCCGGTGAAAGCGCCGTTGCGACCGGCGGGCGGGTGTTCGACGCGGAGGAGCTCGTCTCGCTGGTCGAGACCTCGCTGGACTTCTGGCTCACCGCCGGACCGGTCGCCGAGCGCTTCGAGAAGGAGCTCGCCCGCGTCTGGGGCCTGCCTCACGCCGCCCTGACGAACTCCGGCTCGTCGGCGAACCTTCTGGCGATCTCGGCGCTGACATCGCCCAAGCTGGGCGACCGTCGGCTGCGGGATGGCGACGAGGTCGTCACCGTGGCCGCGGGCTTCCCCACCACGCTGAATCCGATCCTCCAGAACCGGCTGGTGCCCGTGTTCGTGGACATCGAGCTGCCGACGCTGAACGCCGCCGTCGAGCAGGTGGCGGCGGCCGTCTCAGAGCGCACAAGGGCGATCTTCCTGGCCCATACGCTGGGCAATCCCTTCCGCGCCTCGGAGGTCCTCGACATCGCCGAGCGGCACGGGCTGTGGCTCATCGAGGATTGCTGCGACGCACTGGGCGCCCGTTACGCCGGCCGGGCCGTGGGTACCTTCGGGCAACTGGCCACCGCCAGCTTCTACCCCGCCCATCACATCACCACGGGCGAGGGAGGCTGCGTCCTGACCGGCGACGAGACCCTCCGCCGCCTGGTGGTCTCCTTTCGCGACTGGGGGCGGGACTGCTTCTGCGGGCCCGGGCGCGACAACTCCTGCGGCAAACGCTTCCAGTGGCAACTGGGCCGGCTGCCTTATGGATACGACCACAAATACACCTTCTCGCACATCGGGTACAACCTCAAGGCCACGGACCTCCAGGCGGCCGTCGGGCTCGCCCAGCTCCAGAAGCTCCCGGCGTTCCTCGATGCCCGCAAGCGCAACTTCGGCCTGCTGCTGGACGGCCTGCGGGCATGGGAAGACGTGCTGATGCTCCCGCAGGCCACAGAGGGCGGCGAGCCCAGTTGGTTCGGCCTGCCCCTCGCCGTCCGTCGGGACGCGCCGTTCACCCGGCAGGGCCTCGTGAGCTGGCTGGAGCAGCACAGAATCGCCACCCGCCCGCTGTTCGGCGGCAACCTCCTGCTGCAGCCGGCCTACCAGGACATCCCGCACCGGACGGTCGGCGGCCTGGAGAATACAGACTTCGTCATGAACCACCTGTTCTGGATCGGGCTGCATCCAGGGATCACCGCGGAGATGATCGAATACGTCCTGGACTGCTTCGGGAAGTTCTGTTCCAGAATGCCTCGGAGGTGACTTTGGCATGAAGGCTTGCGATTTCATCGTTCGCTACCTGGCGCAGACGGCCGGCATCGAGCACGTGTTTACGTTCGCCGGCGGCACGAGCGCGATGATGCTGGACTCGATCGTCCGGCAGGGGCTGATGACCTTCGTTCCCATGCGGCACGAGGAGAACGTCGCCTTCGCGGCGGACGGATACGCCCGCATCAGGCGGGACCTGGGCCTGGCCTTGGCGATGAGCGGCCCGGGGGCCACGAACATGATCACCGGCATCGCCCAGTCGTTTTTCGATTCCTCGCCGGTGCTCTACCTGACGGGGAACGTCACGACGACGACGTACAAGTACGACCGGCCGGTGCGGCAGATGGGCTACCAGGAGGCGGACATCGTCTCGATCGCCCGGCCGATCACGAAGGCGGCGTACTTCGTCGATCGCGTGGAGATGGTTCCCGCCGTCCTGCGGGCGGCGCTGCGTGAGGCTTTGGAGCCGCGGCGCGGGCCGACGCTGTTCGACGTGCCGTTCGACGTCCAGAAGCTCGAGGTGGACGAGGCGCTGCTGAAGGTGCCGTTTACCTTCGCCGCCCGGGGGAGGCTCACCGCCGAGGACTACGGGCGCTTCCTCGAAGTGCTCGCCGCCGCGGCCAGGCCCGTCCTGCTGCTCGGCGGCGGGATCCAGGCCGCCGGCGCCGCGCAGCAGGCCGCCGAATTCGCCCGCCGGTTCAACCTGCCCGTCGTCGTCAGCCTGCTCGGCAAGGACGCCTTTCCGAACGACGACCCGCAGTATGTCGGCTTCATCGGCAGCTACGGCAACCGGCTGGCCAATCGCACGCTCGCGGCCGCGGACGTGATCGTCGCGCTGGGCACGCGAATCGACTCCCGCCAGACGGGCAACGTCAAGCTGTTCCAGGATGGCAAGACGATCGTCCACGTCGACGTCGATCCCGGCGTCATCGGCAGCACGGTCCGCACGGGCATGGGCATCAACCTGGACCTGCGAACGTTCTTCGACGACTTCCTCGCCATGGCGCAGGAATCGCCCGTCGGCTGGCGGGCGCCGCAGGGCTGGTGGCGAGGGATTCGCCGGGCGGCCGAACTGCTGCCGGACGAGGAGGCCGGCCACAACGGCCCCCTGAACCCCAGGGCGTTCCTGCGGAAGCTCTCGGAGGCCCAGCCGCCGGGCACGATCTACACGGGCGATGTCGGCAACCACCAGATGTGGACCGCCCGGCGGTGCCGGATGAAGGAAGGCGACCGCATCCTGTATTCCGGCGGGCTGGGCACGATGGGCTACGCCGTTCCGGCCGCCGTCGGCGCCCACTTCGCCTCGCCCGCCAGCCCCGTCGTCGCGATCCTCGGCGACGGCGGCTTCCAGATGTCACTGCCGGAGCTGTCCACCATCAGCGAGTTCCGGGTGCCCGTCAAGCTGGTGGTGATCAACAACGGCGTCCTGGGCCTGATGAAGAACTTCCAGGATGAGAACTTCGACGGCCTGCACCCGGCGACGGTGGACGGCTATCGTGTGCCGGACCCCTGTCGCGTCGCCGGCGCCTACGACATCCCCAGCCGCTCCGTGGACCGCGACGCCGGCGTCGACGCGGCCATCGCCTGGCTCGGCGAGCAGACCGGCCCGGGCCTGCTGGAAGTCCGGGTCAGCCCGGAATGGGGCCCGCAGCCGAAGGTCATGCCCGGCCGCAGCCTCGCCGAGCAGCGGCCGGAGCTTCCAGCCGAGCTCGAGCAGCAGGTCTCGGAGGCCCTGCGATGAGCGGAGCGAAGTGCCGCATATGCCGCAGCACCGACCTGGTGGAGGTGCTTCACTACCCGCGGGCGCCGCGCAACATCGAGCGGCTGCTGAACGCCGACGAGCTGGCGCGCGACGGCGCGGTCGAGCTGCGCGCGGCCCGCTGCGGCAACTGCGGGCACGTGCAGCTCCCCGAGCAGCTCCAGGGCAGCTACTACGAAGACTACCTCATGTCGCACAGCCACGCGAAGAAGATGCAGGACTTCCAGAGGAGGCAGGCCTCGGAGTTCCTGGATCACTTCCAGTTGAAGGGCGGGCGGGTCTTCGAGGCCGGCTGCGGCGACGGGCAGTTCAGCGCCATCCTTCGCGAGATGGGCTGCGAGGTGCTGGCCAACGAGCCCAGCGCCAAGGCCCTCGGGGCTTGTAAGGCGAGGGGCCTGGAGACGATCGGCGGCTACGTGACGGCGGGGGCCTTCGGCGAGCTGCACGGGACCTTCGACGCCGTCGCCGCCCGCCAGGTGCTCGAGCACGTGCCCGACCCCAACGACTTCCTCCAGGGGCTGCGGAACCTGCTCAAGCCCGGCGGGGCGGGGCTGATCGAGGTGCCCTCGCTGGAGCAGGCCCTGGAGAACGACCGGTTCTTCGATTTCTTCCCCGACCATCTCTCCTACTTCACCGCGACGACGCTCGCGCACGTCTGCACACGGAACCTCTTCGAGGTGGTGCAGGTCCGCCGGGCCATGGACGGCGAGTACAACGAGGCCTGGATCAGGCGAGCCGAGGCGCCGGACCTCGCGGCGATCCGGTCCGCCGCCGCCGCCATCGCCGGGGCGTTCGGCGAGTTTCTCTCGGCCGAGGCCGCCCAGTCGCGGACGGCCGCCATTTGGGGAGCAGGCGCCAAGGGCGTGCTGACGCTGGCCATGGTCGACACCGCGTCCGTGGCGTACCTGATCGACTCCGACCCCGTCAAGCACGGCCGCTGCACCCCGGTGTCGCACCTGGAGGTCCTGCCGCCGCAGAAGCTCGCCGAGTCGCCCGTGGACACCGTGATCATCACCGCCCTTGCCTACAAGGACGAGATCTCCCGCGACTTGAGGCAGCGATACAACTTCACCGGCAAGATCGCCTGCCTCTCCGGCGGCTCGATCGTCGAGCTCGAGCCGGACGAGCCGGCCCCTTCCTGACGTGGCGGACTCGACAGTTGGCCCCTAGGCCCGGGCCCGTCGCCGGTGCGGCCCGAAAGCGGGTGCTTCCCGGTGGCCCGCCCGCGATCGCCGGAGTTATTCCAAGACCTTGGGGATCCTGCCCGTTCGACGGGTCATGGCGATGAAGGCGGGCAGCAGCAGCGGGCGGACGACGAACGTGTCGATCAGCATGCCGAGGGCCAGGGCGAAGCCGAGCTGGACCAGCAGCTTCAGTTCGCCGGCCATCAGGCTGCCCAGCGCGGCGGCCATGATGACCCCGCAGGAGGAGATGACGGGCCCGGTATGGATGACGGCGCGGCGTGCGGCCTCGGCGGGCGGGACGCTGCGCGCCTCCTGCGAGACCCGCGCGGCCAGGAAGATGCTGTAATCGACCCCCACGGCCACCATCACGACGAAGAGGAAGACCTCGACCTTCCAGTCCAGCCCGCCGGCGCCGACGGCGGCAAAGGCCCAATGGGAGAGCCCGAGCGTCGCGAGGTAGCCGAGGATCGTGCCGGCCACCATGAAGGCCGACAGGGCCCAGTCGCGCAGCAGCGCCAGGACCATCAGGAAGATCACGCCGAGCACGAGGAGCGCGACTCGCTGGAAGTCGGCCTGGGTGACCTTGCGGATGTCGATCATCTCGGCCGTCGCGCCGGTGAGGTGGGTCCGGGCGTGCAGGCCGGACGCCGCGGCGGCGTCCCCAACGACCCGGCGGATCCGCTCGACGACGTCCATCGCCTTGAGCGTCAGGGCGGGCTGATCGAGCACGGCCTGGAGGCGCATGGCCGGGCAGCGGGTCGAGACGTACTCGGCGTGCACTGTCGCCCGGGCGGCGAGCAGCGCGGTCTTGAGCCGCAGCGCCTCCAGCCCGGTCGGTTCATTGGCGGCCTTTCCCAGCGGCTGGGTGAGGCTCCGCACGTCGCGGACGCCCTCGATGCCCGAGACGGCGGCGGTGAGCCTCTCGGCGGCGGCCTGCCACTGCTCGGGGGGCACGGGGCCGCTGCTTCGCAGCAGGACGGTGACGGGGGCGATCTGTCCCGCCGGCCAGTGACGCTTGGCGGCGGCGATCCCCCTGGCGGCGTTTCCGACGCCGTCGGGCGCATCCTCCCGGATCTCCGCCAGGGCGTCGTAGACCCAGGTCAGGCGCAGGGCCCGGACGGCCGGAACGGCGAGCAGCAGGAGGGTCACGCCGAGCGTGGCGCCCGGCCGGGCCGTCACCAGGCGAGCCGCCCGCGGCCAGAGGCGCCTCACGCCGATGTGCCCCATGCGCCTTCCCGGCCAGAACAGTGCCCGCCCGAGGAGCGCGACCATGGCGGGCACGAGGGTCACGGCCGCCAGCAGGGCCACGACGAGCGCCGCGGCGATGGCGGGCCCGGCGGTTCGAAAGACGCGGTACTCGGCGGCACAGAGCATCAGCAGCCCGACGGTGTCGGTGCCGGCGGAGGCGAGGATGGCCGGAAAGGTCGCCCCGAGTCCGTCGGCGACGGCCTCGCTCGCCGGTGAGCCGGCGTCGAGGAACTCGCGGCACCGGCTGATGAACAGCAGCGAGTAGTCCATTCCGGCCCCGCAGATCAGGGCGAAGCAGAAGATCCGCTCGCCCGTGCCGACGTGCATGCCGAAGTGCTGGGCGATGCCGAGGACCCTCATGGCCACGACGACCGCCGCGCCGATCCCCGCCAGCGGCACCAGCGCCGCGATCGGCGCGCGGTAGACGAACAGCAGGATGACGATCACCGCGACGAGCGTGACGTAGCCGATCCGTTCGTGGCTTCGCTTGCCGGCCTCGGCGTAGTCGTGCCCGAAGCCGCTCGAGCCGGTCACCGAGGCCCCCAGCCCCTCCGGCAGGTCCGCCGAGGCCACCACCTCGCGGACGTGGTCCACGATCCGCGAGGCGCGGACGGTCACGAACATGGCCGGGATGTTGACGATGATCAGCGCCGCGCCGGCGTCGTCGCTCTTGAGCGGGTTGACCGGCAGGGGGATGCTCGCCGGGGAGCGGACGGTCACGGCGGCGAGGTCGTCTTTGCGGACGCGCGGCGGACGGGGTCGCCGAATCGCCGCCGCCACGGACTCGATCCGCCGGAGGTCCCGCGGCGTCAGCTTGCCGCCGGGGCGCTCGAAGACCACCACCGCCTCGCTCAATCCGCTGGAATCGGGGAAGCACTCGGCCAGCGCGCCAGCCGCACGGACGTGATCGCTGGAGGCCGGCAGGAAGTTCTCCGGCTCGTTTGCGGCCGGGTCCGGTACGGGCGCCAGCACGCCCAGTCCGACCGCCGCGGCCGCCCACCCGGCCAACAGGAGCCAACGGAATCGATAAACACGCGGGCCTATTCTCATCTTCCTGGGCGGGTCGGCTTACTTCATCTTCAGCGGCACCCCGTGCGTCTTCCAGTGCTCGAAGAGCCCGCGGAGCTCCTTCATCATCTCGGTAAGCTGGCGGGAGGCCTCCAGGAGGCTGTTGTAGAGCTTGGGATCGTTGACGAACTGCCCGGCCGTGCCCTCGCCGGATTCCACCTTGGTGGCCACCCTGTTGATCGAGGCAAGCAGGGCCGAGAGCTTCTCGGCGTCCTCGATGAGCTTGACGGACAGCTCCTGGACGCGGGCATCGGCCTTCCCGGCGAGCGCGGAGAACTTCCTGGCCGTCTTGGACGCTTCGGTCATCGTCTCCCGAGCGCCAGCGATGGTCTTTCGGACCTCGGCGGCCGTCTTGGACGCTTCGGCGGCGAAGCCCTTTAGTGCGTCCATCGCGTCGGAGGCCTTGGCGGTCGCGAGGGCCAGGTTGGCCATCGACTTCTTGATGTTGGCCTGGTTATCCGCGTCGCCCAGGACGGCCTCCAGCGCGTCGAGGGCCCTTCCCAGCTTGGCCAGCGTACCCCGCAGCGCGCCGCCTGCGGGGCCGGAAGGCCCGCTGCTCGGCCGGCTCGCGGCCGGCGCCGTCGCCGGCGCGGTCTCGGGCCGGGCCGGCGAGATCAGGTCGTTGAGGTTCTCAGCTAACCTGGCCAGGCCGCGCACCGCCACCAGCATCTCGTCGGGGATCAGCCCGGTTCCCTTGAGCTCGCCCTTCAGCGGCCGGTCCCAGTCGTCGGGAAGAAACTCGAGCTTCTCGCCCGTTCGCGGGTCGAAGCGGTCCGGGCCGCCCGGCGCCAGCTCGAGGTACGCCCCGCCCACGAAGCCGCGCGTATAGACCCGCGGCTGGACGTCGGCGGGCACCCTCACCGCCTCATCGATGCGGGCGACGAACTGAACGCCCCTGCGAGGATCGTCATCGGCAAAGGTAATGTCGGTGATCTTCCCCACGCGCATGCCGGCAAGGTGGACCCAGTCTCCGGCATGCACGTCGGCCGTCGCCGGGAAGTTCATGCGGATCACGCGCCCGCGCTGGAACATCTCCGGCAGGCCGGTGAACAGCAGGATCATCACGCCGAGCATGAGCAGCGCGACGATCACGGTAAGCCCGACTGCGAGGTTGCGTGTGTGTTCCTTCATCCGCCGTCCTCTCCGGCAGGGGCCCGCGTGGAGTCGAAAAGCGAGCCGGACTTGATCTGAGCCAGCTCCTCGCTGCTGGCCCTGCCCTCGACAAACCGGGCAACCACCTCGTTATCGATCCGCTCCAGTTTATCCGGCGTGGTGTCCACGACAAAGGTTCCTTCGTGCAGCATGACGATCCGGTCGCCGACCTTTCGCGCCGAGCTCATGTCGTGAGTGACCACCACCGACGTCGTGCCGAGGTCTTTGTGAAGCTTGAGGATCAGCTCGTTGATCAGGTCGGCCCGGATGGGATCCAGGCCGGTCGTCGGCTCGTCGTAGAGGATCACCTCGGGGTCCAGCGCGATGGCGCGGGCCAGGGCGACGCGTTTCTTCTGCCCGCCGGACAGCTCCTCGGGCATCCGGTCCTGCATTCCTTCCAGCCCGACGAGCGAAAGGACCTCCCGGCAGCGGCGCCTGTGTTCTTCGGGCGTGCCGAGGGCGTGCTCCTCCAGCGGGAAGCAGACGTTCTGCTCCACCGTCATCGAATCGAACAGGGCCCCGCCCTGGAAGAGAAAGCCCATCCGCCGGCGCACCGCGACGAGCTGCCGCTCGCTCATGGCCGAGACGAGGTGGCTGCGGAAGAAGACCTTTCCCCGATCCGGACGAAGCAGCCCGACGATGTGCTTCAGCAGCACGCTCTTGCCGCATCCGCTCGGGCCGATCACCACCGTCGTCCTGCCGCGCTGGATCGCCAGATCCACACCGTCGAGGACCACCTCGCTGTCGAAGGCCTTGTAGACGCCTTCCAGTCGGATGATGGGCTTGTCCTTGTCCATGACGAGCAGCGGTGCTGCGCTCCGGGCGCCGCCTGGGCATCCGCACCGGCGCCTTCAAAGCCGCTTCAACACGGCGGTCTCATCGCACGCGTCGGCCTTGGGACAGGCCACGCACTCCCGCCAGACCTTCTCCGGCAGCGAATCGCGGTCGATCACCTCGAACCCGTGGGCGGCGAAGAAGTCCTTCTCGTACGTCAGGGCGAAGAGCTTCCGGACGCCGATGTTCCTGGCGTCCTCGCAGGCTGCGGCGAGCAGCTTCGAGCCGACGCCCTGTCCCTGCCGCCCCGCGGCGACGGCCAGCGACTTGACCTCCGCCAGGTCCGCCCAGAAGACCTCCACGGCGGCGCAGCCGACCAGCTCCCCATCGTCCTCGGCCACGTGGAAGCCCCGGAGCCGGCCGTACACGTCCTCCAGGCTCCTGTGAAGCATTCGCCCGCGCTCCGCGTGGTAGTTGATCAGCTCGCAGATCGTCGGCGCGTCGGAGGTCCTGGCCTGTCGGATCTTCATCTGCGCCATTCTATACGACCGCCGCCGGCAAGACCAACGTCCAGTTCGCGCTGCGGCCGTGGCGGCCGGCAGGTTCGTCCCGATGTACATCGGGACTCATCGCACGGCTTTCTCCCGGGGGGATTCCAGTTCCCCCATCGCCTCGGGGCGGCCGAGATGGCGGCAGGCTTGGGCCCATTCGCGCTTCACCTCGATGTTCCGGGCGGCCCGCCAGCGTTTCAGGAGCTCGTCCACGACCCGCCGGTCGCCCAGCGCCGCCAGCGCGCGGATGTACGTGATCTCGACCCGGTTGCGGCTCGGATCGTCCGGCGGCGGCCTCCCGCCGAACATCGCATCGAAGACGCCCAGGTCGCGGTCCATCGCTGCGAGGATCGCCTCGGCGGCGGTGGGGTTCTCGAACGTGGCCGCGGCGGGGCTGGGCTCCCGGCCGGCCTTGACCAGACGCGACGTCCCCACCATCGTACCGAAGACCGCCACGCCGCCCAGGGCGGCCAGGTTCTTGGCGGCCACGCGGAGCTCGACCGGCGGGGAGTCGGCGTCTCTCAGCACGTTCATCATCCGTCGCGGCAGCGGGACCGAGGCGTTGGCCTTCCAGTAGTCGCGCAGCCGCGCGGCCACGGCGGCGGCCTCGCCGGCGCCACGGCGGGTGAAGTTGTCGGCCGGGAAGTCCGGCTCGAAGAAGCTCCAGCGCAGTATGGACTGCACGGCCACCAGCGCCGCCTCGCGGGCGCCCAGGACGGTCCGCAGAGAATGGACGCTGCGCGTCAGGCGTTTGTCCTTCCGGACGCAGCCGATCAGGGCCTCGACGGCCGGCGGGCCGATCTCGATGAGCCCCATCACCCGCGGGTCGGTCGAGAGGTCCACCCCGCGCGACGAGGCCTCCTGCCGCACCGCGACGTCCTCCAGGCTGCGGATGAGGTATTCGACCTGCTTCCGGGCGGTCCGGGTGGACAGGTCCTTCGGCAGCGGCCGGGGCTTGCGGCCGAACGCGCCCGCGGCCTTGCGACGCGCCAATTCCGCCAGCAGGGCCGCCGGGTCTCCGAACAGCGATGCGTACGGGCCGGCGACCTTCGCGAGCAGCTCAACCGCCGCCAGGGCGTCCTGGTCGCAGGCGCCCGCGTAGGCCCGGCCGGCATGGACGAACAGCTCGATGCCCGCGACGGCGCGAAACCTTTCGAGAAGCTCCTCGTCGTCGCAGGCCACGCCCCGCGCGCGGAAAAGCAGGCGCGCTGCTGCGGGCTCATGGCCGAGGCGATACGCCCACGCCGCCAGGACCAGGAGGCCCTCGTTGCCCTCCCCGTCGGTGAACATCTCGGCCGTCTGCTCCCTCTGCCGGATCTCCTTCACGAAGTCGAAGGGCTCGGCGTCTTGGGCCCAGGTGATTCGCCGGCCCCACCGGCCGCGGATGCTCTCGGGCCGGTCCGCGGCCGCGGGGACGCGCCAGGCAAGCCGATCCCGCAGCACCGCATCGTCCGCATAGGTCCATTTGCCGGAAGTGATCGCCACGCGCCGGGCCCCGCGCGGATCGAACAGGCCCATCTCGAAGAGCCGATCGAGCATGGCCCGGTCGGCCTTCGCGAGCTTCTTCGGAAAGACGTCCGGTGGCGCGACGGCGTGGCCCTTCGACTTCAGGTGGGCCTTGATTCGCAAGATCCGTAGGGTGATCTTCCGCGCGGCCTCGGCGTCGGCAGCCTTCCAGGCGGCCTCATCCGCGCCGCCCCAGTCCCCGGCGGTAAGCCTCTCCAGTGCCCGGACGGCGCGGAGGCGGTCGCCTCCTCGCATGCCGGGCTCGCAGAGCCAGTCCATCAGCACGCCCGTGCCCCCGGCGTCGTCGAGATAGGCCAAGGCCTCGGCCGCGGCGCGGCGGACGGCGCGGTTTGGCCCCTTCATGTTCGCAGCCAGCAGCGGCAGGACCGCTCGGCGCTGGGCCCTGGTGGTCTTTCCGGCCAGCTCGCAGAGGGCCCGCGCGGCGGCGATGCGGGCCTCGGCGCTGCGGCCGGTCAGCAGGTTCGTCAGGATGCCGACGCGGCCGGACCACTCCGTCTTCCGCAGCGCCCGAAACGCCTCGGCGGCGAGGTGACTTCGGGTCGTCGCGACCTGCCCGTACACGGCGTGGGATATCATGTGTTCGGCGCTAACGGCCGGCGGGCAACGGACGAGACGGCTCAGGGGGACTGCGGCGGCGGGGTCGGGGTGGACGTGCAGGGCCTCCACGGCCGCCAGGACGACCAGCGGGTGGGGATCGCTGAGCGCCGCCCGCAGCACGGGGCGGCTCTGCGCACCCGGCGTGCGGACGTACCGTGCGATGGACTGGACGGCCGCCTGGCGGACCGGTGCGGAGGCATCCGATGCGGCGGCGACGAGGACGGTCTCGGCGTCGGGCCTTCGCGATTCGGCGACCCGTTTCAGCGCGCGGGCCCGAGAAGCGTCGCTTGGCCGGGGGGCGTGGTGCCTTCCCGGCGCCGGCCCGCCGCCCGAGAAGAGCAGTGCGGCCGCTGCCAGCAGCATCCGTCCAGACTTGCGTTTCCCTTTTCCATCCGGCATCGCAGGCGCCCGCTTCCCTCATGTCAAACCGCAAGCGCATATGCAAGGTTCTTCTGCCGCCTCGGCGAACCTTCCGAGCCGGCCTTGCGCCGCCGTGAAGGTGCGCCGAGTTGGTCCTTGACACTGTCCGGCGGGCGATCTAGTATCGACCAGCGGCTTCCGGGCCCGTCCGGAACGGCAAACGGATGGAGATCGACGCGGATGAATAATCTCATACGTCTGTGTGGGGCGTGGCTTGTGGCGGCACTGCTTTGGGGTTCAGCGGCCCTGGCCCAGGGACCCTCCGTGGACATCCCGCGCGCCGCGGCGGAGAGCGGGCTCTCGGCCGAGCAGCGCGATCAGGTCGACCAGTACGTCGAGACGCTGA
Source organism: uncultured Planctomycetaceae bacterium (assembly GCA_964427875.1). Lineage (GTDB taxonomy): Bacteria > Planctomycetota > Phycisphaerae > SM23-33 > SM23-33 > CAYRVX01. Next base: position 31,864 of record CAYRVX010000038.1, on the reverse strand, counting down.
TCAAGGCCCTCGCCGCGGCGGAGAACGCCAAACGAGTGGTCGAGATCCGGACGCTGCTCATTCGCGGGTACAACGTCCACGGCGCCGCCGCGGCGTTTCAGGAGGCCTACGCCGACTCGACGGCCGTCCACGGACAGGCCCTGCTGGGCGGCCAGTTGGGCCCGGACGACGCGCTGACGTCCTTGAAGGAGATCAACCTGGCCATTTCCGTCGGGCGGATGGCGCAGCTCTCGCTGCGGCCGCTGGTCAGGGCGATGGTCGTGCACAAGAACCCGGCCGTTCGGTATTTCGGCTGGAACGTCTACGCCCTTCTCCGCGCGCCCGTGCTGGCCGAGGGCGGCGACGCCCCCCAGACGATGTACGCCACGATCATCAAGGCGACCTCGCGGGAGAGCGATCCCCTGGTCCTTGCCGAGCTGATGCGCACGCTGCACCTGCCACCCAACCCCGGCGCCGGCCAGGGCGTCACCCGGGAGGCCCACCAGGATGCGCAGAGGAAGTTTTTCGCAATCCTCCAGGGTGGCTGGACGCGGCTGTGCCGACGGGTGCTCGCCGTGGACGGGGACATATCGGAGACGGCCGCCGGTGGGGTGAACACGGCCCAAGCCCTGGCGACGGGGCTGGGCGATTCGGCCGTCCGCAAGGCGGCGATGCAGATGGTGCTGAACATGGCCTGGAGTGCGGGCAAGGCATACGACGAGTCTTTGCAGATGATGCGTGCGGCCCAGGCGGCCAGGGACGCCCAGGCCGCCGAGGAGGAGGGGGGCGCTCCCGCAGGCCGCCCGGCCGCCGTCGAGGGCGAGGCGGCTGCGAAGGCCAGCCAGCTTGCCCAGCGGCTCGGCAAGACGCCGGAGGCCCTGGCGGCGATGTCGGGCGACATCGAGCAGGCCCTTTCGGCCAACACACTGCTCTTGAAGGAGTGCGAGGAGGCCCTGAACACACTGACCGGCAAGGGCGAACCGGGCGAGCGCCGCATCCGCAAGCCGCTGTCGGCCTCCGGCGGCATGGGCGATCCCGGCGCGGCGGTGCAACTCGGTGTGCTGAAGTGGGTGGACGAGCTGAGGAAGACACATGGCCTGAAGCATCCAAAGGACGTGGTGCCGGCCCCGGTTGCGACGGCCCCGGCGACGAAGCCCGCCACGGCTCCGGCGACGGCCCCGGCGACGAAGGCCGCCCCGCCCCCCGCCCCGGCGATCAAAGGCCTCAGGCTCCCCGCCAAGGCGGCGGCGTGACGGCGCGGCGTCGCACGCGGCGGGCCTTGCTCGCCGGTGCGGACTGCGGGCGTGATCGTCAGGACCCCGAGGGCTTCGACTCGCGGTAGGAGGCCCGGCCGGTTGGTCCGAGCCGCACCATGAAGTGGTTTTACGTCATATCGCTCGCTGCCGTGGCCGCTCTGGTCGCCTCCCCGATGTTCTTCCTGCCCGGGCGGAAGAGCGACGCGTACGCCGGGAAGGTCGTCTCCTACAGCGTCTACGGCGCGGCGGTCCGGTCGCTGGACCCGGCCACGTGTGGCGATACCACGTCGCACTGGATCCAGGCCGAGTTCTACGAGGGCCTCTACTGCTATCACTTCCTCAAGCGCCCGCCGGAGGTGATTGGCCAACTGGCCGCGGCGATGCCCGAGGTCTCCGACGACACCCTGACGTACCGCGTCAGGATCAAGCCGGGCGTCAAGTTTCAGCGCAACCCGTGCTTCGGCACGGACGAGGCCGGGCGGAACAGGACGCGGACGGTGACGGCCGGCGACTTCGTCCTGGCCTTCAAGCGCGTGGCGGATTACCACGTCAACACGGGGCTGGCGTGGGCGTTCGTGACCCGCATCCGGGGGCTGAAGGAGTTCCGCGACAGGACCCGGAAGTACAAGATCGGCGACTTCTCCCGATACGACCTGCCCGTGGAGGGCGTTCGCGCCGTCGACGACCTGACGCTGGAGTTCCGGCTCTCAGAGCCGTACCCGCAGTTCGTCTATGTCCTGGCGATGCACGTCTACGCCCCCATCCCGCGCGAGGCGGTGGACTACTGGCTGGCCACCGAGGACGACGGCGCCGGAGGGCGGCGCCCCGTCCCCGTCGAGAAGCGCAGCACCGAGTTCCGCGAGCCCGAGCAGGTCGTCGGCACCGGGCCCTACCGGCTCGAGACCTTCATCCGCAAGAGCAGGATCGTTCTGGTGCGCAACGAGGACTTCCGCGACGACTACTACCCCACCCAAGGCGCCCCGGGCGACAGGGAGGCCGGCCTGCTCGACGACGCCGGAAAGAAGGTGCCCTTTATCGACGTGCACCACTACGACTACGTGGCCGAGGACCACTCGGCCTGGATGCTGTTCCTGACCCGCCAGCGGGGCGCCAGCGGCATTCCCCGCGACGTGTACGACACGGTCGTGAACCCCGACAAGCAGCTCGAGGAGCAGTGGGTCGAGAGGCACATCCGCCTCATCACCTACTGGCCGCCGAGCGTCTACTGGATCGTCTTCAACATGGAAGACGAGGTCCTCGGGGCGAGCAAGTCGCTGCGGCAGGCGCTCTGTGCGGCCTTCGACGTCGAGAGCTACCTCAAGGTGCTCTACAACGGCAGGGGCAAGAGGGCGGTGAACATCCTGCCGAGCACGTTCAAGGGCTGGAAGGAGGCGGGGCCCGGACCCTACTACCGGCTGGACCTCAAGCTCGCGAAGGAGAAGATTCAAGACGCCAGGAGGGAGCTGGCCGCCAGGGGCCTGCTCAAGAGCGGCAGGATTCCGCAACTGACCATCGACCTGGCGGGCAACGACCAGGCCGCAATCCGCCAGGGGGAGTTCTTCATGCAGCAGTTCGCCAAGATCGGCGTGAGGCTCAAGTACGTCCCCAACGACTGGCCGAAGCTCCAGGAGAAGGTCCACAACAAGCAGTGCCAGATGTACACGATGGGGTGGCACGCCGACTACCCCGACGCCGAGAACTTCCTTCAGTTGTACTACTCGCCCAACATCGAGAAGCAGACGAACAACTCCAACTACTCGAACCCCGCCTTCGACGCGCTCTATCAGAGAATCCGCATCATGCCGGACACGCCCCGGCGAACGAAGCTCTACGCCAGGATGGTCAACATGATCAGCGAGGACTGCCCCGTGCTGATGCTCACCGAGCCGCAAAGCTACGTGCTGGTCTACGATTGGATCAAGAGCAGAAAGCCCCACCCCATCGGGGCCGGTTACGGCAAGTACAGTTGGATCGACACGAAGCGGAGGCACGAGCTGGAAGGCAAGGAGAGGTAGTCCGCCCATGGGCTCGTTCATCCTGAGACGACTGGTTCAGGCGGCCTTCACGGTCTTCGGCGTGATGCTACTGACGTTCGTGCTCTTCCGCCTGGTGGCCGGCGACGTCTCCGCCCAGTTCGTCAACCCCAAGCTGGGCAGGGAGGCCCGCGTCGCCTGGCTGAGAAGGCACCGCCTCGACCTGCCGATGGTCCTGAACCTTCAACGGCGGCTGGTGATCACCGATCGGACCCGCGGCGAGGGGGCCTTCTCCGCCGTCGACGCGGCCGCCTCCGAGGCCGCCGCTGCCATGGTGCTGGAGCGCGCGGACAAGGGACACCGGCAGCAGGATCCCAACTCGCCCGTCGTATCCGTAAGCGTGCAGTTGCTTTCGCCCGAGACGCCGCTGTGCGAGCTGACTGGCGGGGACCTGTGGGTCGCCCAGCCCAAGACCGCCAAGACACGCCCGACCACGTCCTCCGCCGAGACGCGTCCGGCTTCCCAGCCGGTCGAGGCGGTCCGGCCGAGGCCGGCCCTGGTCTTCTCCCTGCGGGACGGCGGCAAGCTAAAGGTCGATCTTTCCAGCCTCTCGGCCGCGACGGGCAAGGGGGGCGTGCCGGCGGCAGCGGCCACCTGCGGCGACCTGATTCGCCTGATCAACGAGCACCCCGACAACCGCGGGCGTCTCCGCGCGGCCATCTGCGACCTCTCGCCGGGCAACCTGTTCAATTCGCAGTTTTTCTGGCATCTCTGGGCGTTCAGCAATCGCAGCTACAAGACGGACGAGCTGCTGCTGGAGGTGATCGCCAAGCGGGCGAAGTACAGCCTGGCGCTGACGGTGCCCATGCTGGCGCTGGGGTGGTTCAGCGCGATGGTGATCTCCTCGATCGTGGCGTATTACCGGGCGAGCCTGATCGACAAGTTCGGCGTGTTCGTCTGCGTGCTCGGGATGTGCATCCCCTACCTGGTCTACATGATCGTCGGGCAGGCGCTCGTTTTCATGGTAGCCCCGACGGCCGCCTGGGGACTTCACAGCCCGGCGAACATATACGTGCCCATAGCGATCGCGGTGATCGCCGGAGTGGGCGGGTCGGTGCGGTTCTACCGGACCGTCATCCTCGACGAGATCAACCGCGACTACGTCCGCACCGCCCGCGCCAAGGGCGTGCCCCTGCCGGGCATCCTCTTCAAACACGTCCTGAAGAACTGCATGCTGCCGATCCTCACCTCCCTCGTGGTGAGCATCCCCTTCCTGGTCATGGGGTCGCTCCTGCTGGAGCGGTTCTTCGGCGTGCCGGGCCTGGGCAGCCTCATGGTCACCAGCGTCTCCGACCGCGACGTGCCGATCATCTCCGGGCTGACGTTCCTGACCGCGGCCGTCTACGTCCTCGGCCTGCTGATAACCGACGTCCTCTACGCCGTGTTCGACCCGCGAATCCGACTGAGGTAGCCGTAACGTGCCCCAAGCGCAAGCGACAGCCGACGCCGCCGACTTCGAGCCCCGGACCGGGCGGAGCCTCTGGGCCGACGGGGCCCGCAGGATCGCACGCGACCCGGGCGCGATCATCTGCCTGGGCGTCATCGTCGCCTACGCCGTCATCACGGTCACCGTGGGATACGCCCTGCCGAACTGGACCGAGAGCTACGACTACGACAACATCAACAAGCCGCCGTCGGCGGAGAACTGGCTGGGCACCGACGAGTTCGGCCGGTCCGTGCTGGAAAAGACCCTCCTGGGCGCGAAGGTCTCCATGACCGTCGCCTTCATGGCCAACATCATCGCCATCCCGATGGGGATCCTCCTCGGGGCCGTGGCCGGGTATTACGGGGGGCTGCTGGACGACCTCATCGTCTGGTTCTTCACGACCCTGGCGGCCGTGCCGGGCCTGATCCGCGTCATCGCCATCCGCTTCGCCTTCCAGGGAGTGGTGCTCCTCGAGGAGACGCCGTTCGAGATTGATCTCGGCGGGATGGCGGGCATCATCCTGGCCCTGTCGATCACCGGCTGGATCGGCACCTGCCGGCTGGTTCGGGCCGAGACGATGAAGATCCGCGAGCTGGATTACGTCACCGCCGCCCGAGCGGCCGGGCGCAGCGGGCCGGCCATCCTGCTGCGGCACGTCGTGCCGAACGTCATGCACCTGGGCATCATCAACTTCTCGCTGCGGTTTATCGGCTGCGTCGGCGCCGAGGTGGCGTTGAGCTACCTTGGGCTGGGCGTCTCCGGCGTGCCGAGCTGGGGACAGATGATCAACGCCGCCCAGATGGACCTGGTCGTCGGGCGATGGTGGCAGATCACCGGCGCGGGGGCGGCCATGTTCCTCCTCGTCCTGGCGCTCAACATCTTCGGCGATCGCCTCCGCGACGCACTGGATCCGAAACTGAGAACGGCATGAAGGACAACGGCGCACTGCTGACCGTCCGCGACCTGCGGACGTACTTCGACACGGCCGACGGCGTCGTCAAGGCCGTTGACGGCATCAGTTTCGCCATCGGCCGGCGGCAGACGTTCGCCCTGGTCGGCGAGAGCGGCTGCGGCAAGACGGTGACGGCCTACTCCATCATCGGCCTGGTGGACAGGCCCGCCGGGCGGATCGCCGGCGGCGAGGTCCGCCTGGAGGGCCAAAGCCTCCTCGACCTGACGGAGAAGCAGATGCAGCAGGTCCGCGGCAGCCGGATCAGCATGATCTTCCAGGAGCCGATGACCTCGCTCAACCCGGTCTTCACCTGCGGCAGCCAGATCGTCGAGGCCATCGCCCTGCATCAGAAGCTGCCGCCCGCGGCCGCCCGGCGGCTGGCCGTCGAGACGCTCGCCAAGGTCGGCATTCCCGCGCCCGAGCAGCGGTCCCGCGAGTATCCCCACCAGCTCTCCGGCGGCATGCGCCAGCGCGTGATGATCGCCATGGCCCTGTCGTGCAACCCGCGCCTGCTCATCGCCGACGAGCCCACCACGGCCCTGGACGTGACCATCCAGGCGCAGATCCTCCAGCTCATGAAGGACATTCAGCGCGAGACTCACCTGAGCATCCTGCTGATCACGCACGACCTGGCCGTCGTGGCCGAGACCGCCGACGTCGTCGGCGTCATGTACGCCTCCCGAATGGCCGAGCTCAGCGACGCCGCGGGCCTCTTCGCCGACCCGCTGCATCCGTATACCCGGGGCCTGTTCCGCTCCCTGCCGCGGCTGGGAGCCAAGAAGCACCGCCTGGAGACCATCCCCGGCAGCGTGCCCAACCCGCTGAACTTCCCCAGCGGCTGCAAGTTCCACCCGCGCTGCCCCATCGGGCGGGGGCTGGAGCAGTGCCGCGCGGCCGAGCCGCCGTTGCGAGAAGTCAAGCCCGGCCACTGGGCCGCCTGCTGGCAGTGCGCCGGCCACGCCGCAGCGGCCGAGACGGACCCAAGCAAGTTCGTTGGCTGGAAGGACGAATGAGAAGGGGATTACACGGATTATGGGATTACGCGGATTGAGAGAAGGAGCCTCTCGTGGGCGAAGTTGACGACAACTTGGAGCACTCGCAACCGCATGACCCCGGCATCGCCGAGACCAAGAGAATGGTCCGGGACCCCTTGACGTACGTCATAATCGGCGCCGCGCAGAAGGTCCACAGAACGCTGGGGCCGGGTTTCCGCGAGTCCTCGTACCAACAGGCACTCGCGAAGGAGCTCCTGGACCGGAAGATCCCGTTCGCCTCCCAGCCGGAGTACGAGGTCGTCTACGAAGGAGTCGTGTGTGGGACCTACCGACCGGACATCGTCGTGGATGCGAGCGTGGTCCTCGAACTGAAGGCCATCTCGGCGTTGTCCAAGGAGCACATGGCCCAAACGATCAGCTACCTGAAAGCCGCCGGCCTGCGCACGGCCCTGCTGATCAACTTCGGCGCGCCCTCGCTCCAGTGGCGCAGATTCAGGAACTGAGAGATGAGAGAATCCGTGTAATCCGACAATCCGTGGAATCCCCTTCTTCCTGTTAGGGAAGCGACTGGACACGGGAATCCGCCAACCAGGCGAACATGACGGACAGCCACAACAACAACCTCATCCTCCAGGCGACGGGCCTCAAGACGTACTTCCCCGTTCGCGGGGGGGTGTTCTCCAGCGTGCGGGGGCACGTTCGCGCGGTGGACGGCGTGGACCTGTCGCTGCGCCGCGGGCGAACGCTCGGGCTCGTCGGCGAGAGCGGCTCCGGCAAGACGACCGTCGGGCGGACGCTCCTGCGGCTGATCCCCGCGACGGCCGGCAAGGTCGTCTTCGACGGCCAGGACCTCTTCTCCCTGCCGCCGGGGCGGATGCGGGCCCTGCGCCGGCGAATGCAGATCATCTTCCAGGACCCCTTCGGCTCACTGAACCCGCGGATGACCGTGGGCAACATCGTCGCCGAGCCGCTTCGCGTGCACGCCGGTCTGACCCGCCGCGAGCGGCGCGAGGCCGTCGGGCGGCTGCTGGAGCGAGTGGGGCTTTCCGCCTCCTACGCCAACCGCTACCCGCACGAGTTCTCCGGCGGACAGCGGCAGCGGATCGGCGTGGCCAGGGCGCTGTCCACCCACCCCGACTTCATCGTGTGCGACGAGCCCGTCAGCGCCCTGGACGTGTCCATCCAGGCGCAGATCCTCAACCTGCTGGACGACCTCCAGGCCGAGCTTCACCTGACGTACCTGTTCATCGCCCACAACCTCGCCGTGGTGGAGCACTTCGCCGACGAGGTGGCCGTGATGTATCTCGGCCGGATCGTCGAGCGCGCCGGGCGCGATGATCTCTACGCCCGCCCGACGCATCCCTACACCCGTTCGCTCCTGTCGGCCATCCCCCAGCCGGACCCGGCGCGCAAGAAGACGCGCGTGCCGCTGCCGGGTGAAGTCCCCTCGCCGATCGATCCGCCGACCGGCTGCCACTTCCACCCCCGCTGCCCGCTGACGAGGCAGATCGCTGCCGAGCTTCCGGACAGCGAAACGACGATCATCGAATCCCAGGACCAGACCGTCCGCGTGGTGGCCCGCTGCACCCGCGAGACCCCCACACTCGAACCCCTACCCGACGCCCCCACCCACCGCCACGCGTGCCTGCTGCGCTGAGTGATGGTCGTAGGTCATGCGTTCTCGTAGCTCGTAGTCTTGCCGATGTTGTGTTTGATGTAGACGAGGTACGGAATGACGTTCCCCCTGATGATCACCTGGTAGACCCGGCTCTTCCTGTCGAGCTCCGCCACGGGCAGGACGATCAGAAGCTCCTCGAAGGTCGCGCTTGCGCTTCGCCAGCTCTTGGCCTCTTCGAACTTCAGGGCGGCATCGTACTTCTGCCATACGAGCGACTCGAGCTCCTTGGTGGCCTTCTCGGCCATCCTCCCGTGCTCGGTCTTGTCGAAGGTTCCGCGATCCCCGTAAGCCAGGTGGAGCCGGAAGTCCCTGACGCACCGGAAGAGATCGCCAGGTTGCCACAGGGCTCGATTCGAGTAGCTTCGGACGGCTCGCTCTAGCGCCTCGGCCGCCTTGGTGCGGCTGGGCGTGCGGAGGATTCGGGCCTTGAGGGCTGTGCTGATCTCTGCGTGGGTGAGTTGCGGTGGCTCGACTGGCCCGGATGCCCTGTAGTCCGCCCCTTCCAGCGAGCGCTTGCAGGAGGCCTGCCAGTTCTCGACCGTCTCCGCCATGGTCTTGACGAGGTCCGGTTTGGCGGCGGCGAGGTCGGTCTTCTCGGCGGGGTCCTCGATGATGTCGAAGAGCAGCCAGGCCTGGGCCCTTGGCTGCGCCTGGCCCTTCTCCTTGCCCTTGCCCTTCCTCCGGCGCCTGCCGCCGGTGCGGATGAGCTTGTAGCGGTTGTCGATGAGTGCGACCTGGCCGCTGGACTGGCGGCCGAGCGGGCGCGGGCGCTCCGTCATCTGCCCACCGATCAGCGGCATGAGGTTGATCCCGTCGATGGGCTCGACCTTCCGGCCCTTCTTCAGTTCGATGCCCAGTGCGGCCAGGACGGTCGGGAAGTAGTCCTCCGTGCCGCAGGGGACCTTGACGGTGCGGGGCCTGGTGATCTTCGCCGGCCACTCCAGCAGGCCGGGCACGCGGATGCCGCCCTCGAAGAGGCTTCGCTTTCGGCCGCGGAGCCCGCCGGCGGAACCGTTCGTCGGCGTCTGCTTGCCGCCCTCCGGGCCGTTGTCGGAGCAGAACCACAACATCGTGTTCTCGGCGGCGCCGAGAGAGCGGAGCTCCTTCCGCAGGCGGCCCATCTGCTCGTCCATGGCGGTGATGCAGCCGAGGTAGTGCTGGGCGCCCTCGGGCCTGGCGGCGTAGAGCTTGCGGTGTTTCGGCCCGGCGACGACGGGCAGGTGCGGCGCGTGGAACCAGACCACGGCGAAGAAGGGCTTGCGGGCCTTGACGGCCTGGCGGATGAACGGCACGACGCGGTCCATGATGATGCGCGAATCGTCGCCGTCGAGGTTCTCGCTGGCCATCTGCTCGGTGCCCGTCCAGTAGTGCGTCCCGTACGGCTGGTCGGAGCCGGGCTTCTTCATCGGGTTGCAGGTGGGCACCTTGGCCTCGGTGGAGAAGCACACGTCGAAGCCGTTGTCCCACGGCGGGCTGTAGTGCGCCACGCCCCGCGGCCCGCCGCGGTTGGACTCGGTGACCTTCTTCGTCAGCGTGCCCAGGTGCCACTTGCCGAAGTGCCCCGTCGTGTAGCCGTGCTTCTTGAGCACCTCCGCCAGCGTGACCTCCTCCTTGGGCATGTGGCCGACATTGGCGAAGAGCACGCCGTAGCGGAACGGGTGGCGCCCGGTGATCGCGCTGCCCCGCGTCGGGCTGCACACCGGCGCGCCGGAGTAGAACCGCTCGAACCGCAGGCCCGATCGGCTCATCTCATCGAGCGTGGGCGTCTTGATAACGGGGTGCCCGTTGTAGCCCGTGTCGCCCCAGCCCTGGTCGTCGGTCATGGCGAGGATGACGTTGGGCCTGTCCTTGGCGGACGCGGCAGCCAGCAGCAGTCGCGGCGCGGCCAGCGAAGCCGCGCCAATCCTCGCGGCCGCCTTCAGGAAATCACGTCGGTTCATGGCTCGGGTCTCCAGAGAGGTCTTCTTGTCGGTTTTGCCAGTCGCCACATAGGTTACAGGCAGCGATGGGCCGAAGCATACACCTTCTGCGACGTCTACCGCCATTCGAGCCGAATCCCGGAGACCCGCGGGGTCAGCAGGCCGTCGTCGGTGTGCATCCGGATCATGACTTCGGCTTCCGTGCCGGCCGGCAGCTCGGCTGCGTCGGCCCTGCCCTTCCACGCGCTCCAGCGGCCGTCTGCCTGGCGCGTGCGGACGAGCGCCGCCACACGGGTGCCCGTCGGCGCGGACGCCCTCAGGGCCACCTTCGTGACCCGCCTCGGCTGCGAGCCCGGCCGGAAGGTCTTGCGGATCGCCCCCTCGCGGACATATAGCACGCGGCCCCGCCTGGTCAACCATGGCCGGTAGCCAAGGAAGCCTTGGGGCAGCGCTCCGGCTGCCTTCGCTGCCGCCGGCGCGGGGTGGGTGAACGCCTCAACGATGCGGTGCTTCGTGTCCAGCGGCTTGAAGTCCGGCGGGTAGAGCTCGACGTACGCCACCTCGTACTTCCTGGCGAGCTCAACCAGCGGGACCCAGTTGCCCTGGGGGAACCAGCCGCCCCCTGCGTTCGTGCCCAGGGCCTGAAGCGCCAGATTCACCGAGCCGAAGGCGTCGTCGATGTCCTGCTCGTGTCCCCAGCTCACCGTCTGGACGCCGCGACCGGTCATCCCCCAGCCGTTTGACTGGATGTAAAGGAAAGGGCTGCGCTTGCCGAGCCGCTCGACGATTCGGGCGGTCAGCGGGCCGGTGATGTCGATGCGGCCCTTTGGCGGGTACTTGCCGGAGTACGGCAGCTCGGCGACCTTGCCCTTGAGGCAGAACTCCTCGATGAGCACGTCAAGCTGCTCGATCATGCCGCGAACGAACTTCCCGGGCGTATAGCCCGGCGGCAGCGGCGCGCGGCCCTGGGGGTGGAAGATCTCATCCCACGGCCCCGCCGACCACGTGCCGTGGTAGACCGTTACCAGCGGTTCATCGCGGTAGCGATCGTGCATCGCCCGATAGACTTCCCGAAGCTGCTTCAGGAACTCCGGGTTGTCGTACGGCATGGGGATGCGAAGCGCCGCCGCCGGAGATCTCCGCGTGCCATGGGTGGTGTGGTAATGCCGCACGCCGGCCTGGCCGAACCAGCGGGGCGCGTGCACGCCTCCCATCACGCGAATGTGCAGCGTCCGGCGCCGGCCGGGATGAGTCGCGTTGTGCTTCCCGACCTCGCCGAGCACCTTGTCGAACGGCGCCCAGTTGAACTGCTGGTCGCGCGGCTCGAGCTCCGCCCAGCGCAGCCGTATCGAGGCCGCGTCCAGCCAGGGGACCTCGTGGAACGTCCGGATCACGTCCGGGGGCCAATCGCCCTGGCGCAGCAGAACGACGCCGTCCACCTTCGGGCCGGCTGCCAGCGTGTACGTTCCATCCTCCTCGCGGGCGTTCTCCAGCGCGGCGCTCTCACGGGCCACCATCTGAGCAGAGGCAAGGCAGCTTGCGAACGGCCGAACCGCAGTCACGGCGGCCAGACACAGCAGCCCGAACCGTATCCGGAAGGGCCTCATCGAGCAGCTCCTTCATCCATGCTCACCTGGCCTTGCCGGTGCGCTTCTTCGCGCGTTTCGGGGTTTTCCTGGCCGCTGGGGCGTCGGGATTGTAGTCGGGGTTGAGCTTCGTCGGGACCGGGGCATTCACGTCCTTGCGCCAGGCCTTCAGCAGGCCGTGGAGCTCGGTGGTCTTCTCGGGCATCTTCTCGGCGAGGTCGTTCTTCTCGCCGATGTCGTCCTTCAAGTTGTAGAGCTCCAGCCGGCCGTCCTCGAAGAACTCGATGAGCTTGAAGTCGCCTTTCTGGACCGCGCCGGCCGGCGTCGTGCGCCACTTTCCCGCCCCGTAGGCCTGGAGGTATGCCGGAAAGTGCCAGAAGATCGCCTTGCGCTTCAACGGCTCGCCCCTGGTCATCAGGGCGACGAGGCTTTCGCCGTCGAGGACCTGCCCGGCCGGCTTGGGCGCGCCGGCAATCTGGAGGAACGTCGGGTAGAAGTCGACGCCGATCACGGCCGTGTCGCACCTGCCGCCTGCCTTGACCTTGCCCGGCCAGCGGACGATCATCGGCTCGCGGATGCCGCCCTCATAGAGCATGCCCTTGGCCCCCCGCAGGGGCGCCATGGACGTGACGCCGCCGTACCCGCCGTTGTCGGAGAAGAACACCACCACCGTGTCGTCGGCGAGCTTCAGCTCGTCGAGCTTGTCCATGATCCGCCCGACGCCCTGGTCGGTGCTCTCGATCATGGCGGCGTAGGCGGCGTTCTTCTGCCCGCCGTCGGGCTTCTTGCCCTTGTACTTGGCGATCATGTCCTTCTTGGCCTGGATGGGCGTGTGGACGGCGTAATGCGGCAGGTACAGGAAGAACGGCCTTGCCTGCGCTGAGCCTGTCGAAGCGTTTGCCTCGATGAACTTCAGGGCCTCATCCGTGAGGCGGTCGGTCAGATACTCGCCCTTGGGCCCGTCGGGCAGGTCCTTGTTGCGGTAGGGGCTGAAGTAGCTGCGGGGGTGCCCGGCGGTGTTGCCGCCGACGTTCACGTCGAAGCCCTGGCCGATCGGCCCGGTCTGACCGTCGCCGAGGTGCCACTTGCCCATGCTCGCGCTGACGTACCCGGCGGGCTTGAGCGCCTCGGCGATCGTTACGGTCCTCGCGTCGAGGATCGTGTTGTTCCTGATCGGGATGAGCTTGCGGAAGCGGCCCTGGCCTCGCTCGCTGGTGCCGACCGTGTAGACGCCGTGCCGCGGCGAGTACTGGCCCGACATCAGGCACGCCCGCGTCGGCGCGCAGTTCGGGGCGTTGGCGTAGGCCCGGGTGAAGATCATGCCACCGGAGGCCAGCCTGTCGACGTTCGGCGTCTCGTAGAACCTGCTGCCCATGAAGCCCACGTCCCGCCAGCCGAGGTCGTCGATGAGGATGAGAATGATGTTCGGCTTGCGGCGTGCCCTGGCGGGCGCGTCGGTGCGGGCCGATGCCCACCGCGGCATGGCCAGCCCGGCCGCGCCCACGCTCACCGCCTTCAGGAATCCGCGGCGACTGATCTGATTCGGCATGTGCCTGTCTCCTTCGCCCGCCCGGCCCGCCGATTCCGCCGGCCCGAGGCCGGCAACGTCACGGGCGCCGGGTTCTGCGTTCTTCATTTCCCATGTTCCGGCCGATTCTGCAAGACCTTTGCCGAGGGCGGCCGACAGGTTGGTTCGTTGATCGCCTCGGCCGCCCCGGCCCCGGGTCGCGATCTGCTCCGCCGGCGCGGAAGCGCCGAGGAAACCCAGCTATTCGCAGGAAAGTGACCGCACCTGCTAAGGACGGGCCCCCGCAAAGACGATAGCAGTATTAGGATCCGACAGAGAGGCCTTTGATTGCCAGGGCTAACGGGCCCCCGGCTCTGCGGGTCACAATGCCGGGCAGTGGTCTCATCCCGATCGAGGAGGCCATAGGTTTTCTGGCACAGGGGACGGGCGCACTTCGCGGCGGTGGCCCGTTGCCGTTCGGCGGGGCCCCAGACGGGCCGAATGCCGGTTGCTGCACATACGGGCATAGGCTGGAGACGCGATCATGGACGTGTTCGTAGCCAGGCAGCCGATCTTCGACCGAGAGAGGGTCGTTCATGGGTATGAACTCCTCTTCCGCTCGGGGTTCGAGAACTACTACAACGCGCTCGACGACGACAAGGCAACGGTTGACGTGATCGCCAACAGCTTTTTCGTCATCGGTTTCGACCAGCTCACCGACGGCAGGCGGGCCTTTATCAACTTCACCCGCAACCTGCTGACCCGGCGCGTCGCCACCCTCCTTCCGCGGGAGGCGGTGACGGTGGAGATCCTGGAGGACGTGGAGCCCGACGGCGAAATGGTCAACATATGCAAGGACCTGAAAGAGTCGGGCTACATGGTCGCGATGGATGACTTCGTTTCCAAGGACGTTGGCAATCCGCTGGTTCAGTTTGCCGACATCGTCAAAGTGGACTTCATGGGGACCGACCCCGCCGAAAGGAAGGCCCTGTGCGAGCACCTCTCGGCCACGGGCGTCAAACCCCTTGCCGAGAAGGTCGAGACGGAGGACGAGTTCCTCGAAGCCGTCAAATGGGGCTACGAGTACTTCCAGGGATACTTCTTCAGCAAGCCCGTCATCCGGACCGGCAAACGCCTCGCCGGGAACAAGCTGACGTATCTCCAGGTGCTCTACGAGGTCAACCAGCCCGGCATCTCCTACGACGAGCTGGAGAAGCTCATCAAGCAGGACCTGTCCTTGACGTACCAGTTGCTGCGCTTCATGAACTCCGCCTGGTTCGGGTTCCGCTCCGAGATCAAGTCCATCCGGCACGCGCTGGTCCTCCTGGGCCCCAAGGAGATCAAGAAATGGTTCTCCCTGATCGCCCTGACCAACATGGCCACGGACAAGCCCGAGGAGCTGATCCTCCGCGCCGTCGCCCGGGCGAAGGTAGCCGAGGGAATCGCTCCGCTGATCGACATGAAAGAGCACCGCTCCGAGCTGTTCCTGCTGGGCATGTTCTCCCTGATCGACGCCGTGACCGACACCCCCATGGACGAGATCATGGAGAAACTGCCCCTGGACCAGCAGGTCAAGCAGGCCCTGCTGGGTGAGGAGTGCGTCTTCAAGACCGTCTACGATACGATCCTCTCGTATGAACGGGGAGAGTGGGACCCGTTCGCGCAGTGTGCGCAGAAGCTGAAGCTCGAGGAGGCCGCAATGGCCGGCCTGGTCACCGAATCGCAGCAGTGGGCCAGCCAGGCCTTCTCCGCCGTCTGAGCTTCCTGCCCCGACGGTGCCTCAGGTCATGTTTCCGCTGCCCCCGGTGGCCCCGGCTGGACGTATCTCGCCTGCAGCGCCTTGAGGTCGAGCCGCCCGTGCAGGTCCTCGGCGAGCGCGACGTTCTCGCGGACCTCCCGCGGCGTGCGCATCCCGATGAGCGCGCAGTCCACCTCGGGCGTGGAGAGCACGAAGTTGATCGCCAGCCGGATGACGCGCCTCGCCGAAGAGCCTCTCGCCTCTTCCCTCGCCGTAGCCGGGGGCCGTGTCGAAGTAGTTCACACCCGGCGCCACCGCCTCTCGGACGGCTGCGAAGATGCCCGCGCGGGAGATCGCTACGGCTTGAGGTCGGCGGCCCTGGCCGCGGCGGTGTCGAGGATGACGATCATCCTGCCGTCGGTGGGCGCCACGCCGCTGGCGGGCAGCCTGCGGCGGGCCGCCTCGTCGTCGCCCAGGAGGCAGGCGACGCTGGCGGCCTTGTCCCTGCCGGTCACGAACAGGATGACGCATCGGGCGGCGTTGATCAGCGGGTAGGTGATCGTCATCCGGCTCCGCCCGAGCACGGGCACGAAGCAGGAGACCACCAGGCGGGACTGCTCCCGGAGCGCCTCGGTGCCCGGGAAGAGGCTGGCGGTGTGCCCTTCGCCGCCCATTCCCAGCAGGATCAGGTCGAACCGCGGGACATCGTGTCCGTCGGCGGGCACGATTTGGCGGACGGTCTCCTCGTATGCGGCCGCGGCGGCCTGGAGGTCGTCGGCGTCGGCCGGCATCGGGTGGACGCGCTTCAGGTCGATCGGCACGTGGTCCAGCAGCGTCCGCTGGGCCATTCGGTAGTTGCTTTCCGCGTGGTCTTGCGGCACGTCGCGCTCGTCGCCGAAGAAGACCTCAACGTCTTGCCACGGCACGCCGCCGATGATCCCGTCGGCGGCGAGGCGAAGGTACAGCCCGTGCGGGGTCGTCCCGCCCGACAAGGCCACGTAACAGGCCCCGCGCTGCTGAACGGCCTGGCAGATGACCTCCTTGACGAACTTGGAGGCCAGTCCCGTGGCCTGCTCCGCCGACGGCTCCACGAAGACCTCTCGAGACGGCGTGGTCATGGCAGTATCCTCATCCGACGCACCCGCGGGGCACTTCTTCTTTATCGAACCGCGGGCCCCCGGAATTTGACGGCTTTATCGCGCGGGGCGCCCGCGTCCCCGGGTCCGATTTCACCTGGAGATCCGCGCCCCGCCGCCGGACATGACCTTTTCCGCCTCGGCCGCCGTCGCCCAGTTCAGGTCGCCGGGGAACGTGTGTGCCAGGGCCGAGTACGCGGCGGCGAACTCGACGGCCTCTCCCGGCGGGCGGTCCTCCAGCAGGCAGTGGATCAGGCCCGCCGAGAAGCTGTCGCCGCCCCCCACGCGGTCGATGATCTCGAGGTCCTCGTACACCCGGCTGACGTGGAAGTCCTCCCCGTCGAACAGCAGGCAGCGCCAGTCGTTGAGCAGCCCGCTCTTGGCGTCGCGGAGCGTCGTGGCGACCATCTGAACATCGCCGTATGCCGAGGTCACCTGCCGGGCGACCTGCTTGTAGCTCTCCGGATCGAGCCCGGAATAGGACTCGTCGGTCCCTTCGGCCTTGATGCCCAGGCACTTCTCGAAGTCCTCCTCGTTGCCGATCAACACGCGGACTCGCGGGACGATCCTGGCGTTGGTCTCCCGGGCCTGCTGCGGCGTCCAGAGCTTGCCCCGATAGTTCAGGTCATAGCTGGTGCCGATGCCGCAGTCGGCGGCGATGCGGAAGACCTCGACGACGGTCTCGGCCAGCGTCGGCGACAGGGCCGGCGTGATGCCGCTGACGTGCAGCCAGCGAGTGCGCCCAAGCAGGGCTCGCCAGTCCACCATGTCGGCGGTCATGGCGGCTGTGGCGGTATGCCCGCGGTCGTACGTGACGCTGCTGGCCCGCGGCCCGGCCCCGATCTCCAGGTGATAGAAGCCGTTTCGCATCCGCCCCACGCCGTCGAACGGCTCCCAGACCACGTGGGAGACGTCCACGCCGTGCGCGCGGGCGGTGTTGGTGATCATCCGCCCGCTCCAGACGTCCACGAGCCGGCTGACCCACGCCGTCCTCAGCCCAAGTGAGGCCGCGTTGACCGCGACGTTCCACTCCGCCCCGCCCACCGAGACGTCCAACTGCATCGCCGCCTCCAGCCGCATGTGATTGGACGAGCTCAGCCGGACCATCGCCTCGCCGAACGTGATCAGATCGTAATCGGGTGGCATTGTGCTGTTCCTCTGCGGAAGAAGGTCACGGCATCCCGCGGCGATCCGCCGCTCAGGCGTAGTTTCCCCCACGGGTGCGCCACGTGCAAGCGCTTGTGGCTGCCCTCGCACGCAAACGCAGCTTGCCTTTCAGCGGACCGTTACGAGTAGAGACAGTCCCCGCTGTCGCGAGCGGCGATTCATTCGGTCTGGAACTGAAGCTCGCGCAGGTTCACCGTCTTGCTTCGCTTGGAGAGCCCCAGCATCTCGACGCCCACGACGTTGTCGTGCTCGTCAAAGTCAATCACGACGCCCGGGGACACTTCGCGTGAATCAACGATGCTGGAATCGTCCAGGCGGAGATACAGGGCGTCCGCTTTCTGGTCCACCTTCAGCTTCATAGCCGATCCTTCATGGCCCGGTCGAAATAGGCCGTTACCACGCGAACGGGCCTGCTCGTCTTGTTCAGTATAACGCGCAGCACGCGGTTCCCGTACTCCTTGATTCGCGTCAGATGATGCTCGAGGTCGGCATCAGATGGGTCTGAGTCGATCCTCTCTGGGCTCTCAACGGCACGATTCAGCCAGTCGGACCTGATGCCCCGTTCGGCGAGGACCTCTTCGGCATGTTCAGTGAGTTCATATTCCATCCCACCCAGTGATTCTGCTCATGGACTCCCTGGCGTCAAGCAGCAACGCTGCTCGCAGAGATCTCAAATCCCCTTGACTTCGCAGGGCCTCGCTGAAAAAGTCTACGAGTCACTGGCAAAGGTAGGCAGTTCCGATCAATGGCCAAGCGTCCCAGAGCATTTGAATGCTGTCTTGGACAGGTCGCCGCGGTGCTGATAGCCTGGGTTTGTCCGGCCGTGGGCGCGTTCCCCGCGGAGACGCCGGTCAAGGCCGTCGCCCCGGATAACAGCGGGTTCGCCAAGCTCCTCTGCGCCTCGCCGTACGGCGGCAAGGGGGCCGAGAGCTTTGTCGGTGCGGGCATCCTGCCGGACCACTCGATCGTCCTGGCGGGCAACGCCCAACTGACGAGCCTGCGAAAGGGCACGGGAAGGGGCTTCCTCCTGCGGATGACCATGGATGGCGAGAAGCCCGCGCCGGCCAAGCCGGTCGAGATCCCCGGGCACATCAGCCGCATGAAGGTCAGCCCGTCGGGCAACGTCTGTCTCCTGATAGACAACGCGGGCGTCTACATGCTCAGGCCGGGCACGTCGAAGCCCGTGAAGTCCTGCTCGCTTCGCGGCGTCACGGACTTCGGCCTGGACTCCGGCGGCGAGATCGTCGTCCTGCACGCAGCGAGCATGACGCGCTACGACAGGACCTGGAAGAGGCGGAAGTGGTCGGTCACGTGGCACGCGCACGGGGGCAATCGTCCGGGCGGCATGGCCGTCTGCCGGAAGACCGGCGTGGCGGCGGTGGTCGGATACGGCATGACCCACACCGGGCGCGAGCCCTGGAAGGACCCGTACGCCTACGGCTTCGACCGCGGCGGCAAGCAGGTCTGGAAGCTCTGGGACCCCAAGCCCAGCTTGCAGGTCTCCGGCAGCCACGGCGGCAACGGGCTGATGGCCGACACGACGGGCAAGTTCGCCAAGGCCGGCGGGGACGGCAAGGTCTACCTCAGCCTGTACGCCGACGGCGGCAACAGCGTCTGCACGCGCGACCCGGCCAATCCGAACGAGCGGATCGCGCCGGAGGTTTACGAGGGCGCCTACCAGCGCGGCCCCGGGCACGGGTTCAAGGGCGCCAGCAAGACGTCCGTCGCCTTCCGCGTCGATGCGGCCGGCGGCAAGCTCGAGAAGGGCACCTGGATGTGCGCGTGGCTCAGCCCGCAGCGGGCCAACGGGCTGGGCATGGACGATCTTGCGGTGGACGAGAAGGGCCGGGTGTACATTGCGGGCGGCTCGGCCTCGGCCTGCCCGACGAAGACGCCGTGGTATCGCTACAGCAGCGGCTACATGGGCGGCGGATTCCTGGCCGTCTTCGACGAGCAGTTCGCCATGATCCAGTGCGGCGCCTTCCAGCAGACCTCGATGGGCTGCGTGGCGGCCGCGCACGGATACGCCGTCGTCGCCGGGCACGTCAAGCCGCCCGACGCCGAGAACACCGTCTGCGTTCACAGGCCCATCCAGGACGACATCGCCGGCGCGGAATCCGACGGGTACTTCGTGATCTTCTCGACCGGCCCGCACGGCAAGCCCGCCGCCGGTGCCGTCACCAGGCCGGCCCCGCAGAGCGCCGCCAGACGCCTCCTCGCGGAGGCCCGGCAGGCCGTCGCACGCCCGAAGCCCAAGCCCCTCGGCCCCGCGGCCACCAGGGAACAGCAGGCCGAGAAACTCCTCCAGAAGGCCGAGAACTACCTCCGGAACAAGATGAAGTCCCCGGCGGAGAGCACGCTCCGGCGGATCGTCAGGGACTACCCCCGGACGGCGGCCGCAAAGACGGCACGAAACCTGCTCGACGAGCATTTCCTTGAGAGCGACTGACCGCTGCGGCCCGCGCCGTCGCTCACGGCTTGGCGGGTGGCTTCTTGGCGGCGGCCTCGGCCAGGCCGAGAATCCTCTTCGCCTCCTTGGCGGTGTCCTCCTTCTCGGTGACCTGTAGGACCGTCTGCATGGCCTGACGGACGTCCTGTGGATTCGTCTCGTAGATGTGCCGGGCGACGCGGCAGGCGGCGTAGGCCGCGCTTTCCTTCACCTCCGGCGAGTAGATCTGCTCGAGGGCGAACTTCATCGCGCCGAGCGTCTTGATGTCGCCGAGGCCGTCGAGGGCCGCTTTCTTCTCCTCCGGCCTCTGGGCGAGGTCCAGCACCTGGAGGTACAGCCAGAGCTTCTTCTCCGGCGCCTGTTCCCTGTACCTCATTGACCGGATGTATCCCTGGAGGGCGAGGGTGCGATGCTCGGGCTTGGCGGCGGTCTTGGCGAGTTTCAGGAGCCTGTCGCCCGCTCGGAGGTCGCGGGAATAGGACAGGGCCGCCACGGCCGCCTCGCGAACGTTCTCGTCGTCGTCCTGGACGCCCGCGGCGAGCACGTCCAATGCCTCGGCGCCGCCGAGCCGCCCGCAGATGCGCATGAGGGACCGACGCGTCCTGGCCGAGGCCCTCCCGACGGCTCCCGCCAGGACCTTGCCGGCGGCGGTCTTGTCCCGGCAGCGCGCGCAGACGTTGATGATCGCCCGTTCGGCCGCAAGGGTCTCATAGCTCTCCTTGGCGTCCACCATCCACTTGACGAGGGCCCCAAGCGACTTTTCATCGGCCAGTTGGCCCAGTGCTTCCAGCGCCGCCCGCCGGAGGGTCGCGTCGGACTCCCCGGCCGTGCCGAGCAGGTCGGGCACGGCCTCGGTGGCACCGCGGGCCCCGAGCGCGCGGATCGCCTCGCGACGGACGCCCACGTCGCCTTCGCCCAGGGCGCCGAGCAGGACCTCGTTGACCTCCTCGCCGCGAAGCTGCCGCAGGCTGAACCTCGCCCACTTCTGCTCCTCTTCCTTCCCCTTGACGGTCTGGGCGGCCAGGCCGGCGAGCATCAGCACGTCGTCCTTGTTGCCCACGCCGCCGAGGGCCTTGATGACGGCGAGGCGCACGGCCTCGCGGGTCTCCCTGCGCCACTTGCGTCCCTTCAGGGCATCCAGGACGGCCTCTCGCCCCGCCGCATCGCCCCGCGCGCCGAGCAGCTCGATCAGGGCCACCTTCTTCTCTACGGACGCGGCCGCGGGCAGCAGGGCGGCGAAGGCCTTGGTGGCCGCCCTGCCGGGGACCTCCCTCGCCAGCTCCATCGCCGCCGGCAGGATCGTCTCGTCCGTGCCGCTCAAGAGCCTCAGGAGCACCGGCAGGGCCTTGTCCGGCTCGACGGCCACCATGCTGCGAAGCGCGGCGATCCGGTTCTGCGCGGGCTCGTTGGGGTTCTCGTAGGCCCTGCGGTAGATGGCGGTCGCGGTGAGCCTGTCCCCGCCGGCTGCGGCACGATCGGCACAGACGAAGAGGGCGTCTGCAATCTCAGCCCGAAGGGGGGGAAGCGCCAGCAGGCGGACGTCGTTGAGCGCCTGGATCGCCCCGGCCCCGCCGATCTTGCCCAGCGCCGCCGCCGCGGCGATCGTCACGGCCTCGTTCTTGTCCTTCAGGGCCTTGCCGAGCCACTTGATCGACGCGGCGTCGCGCCGGTGGCCCAGGGAGTTGATCAGCGCCACTTTCCATTGCGGGTCCACCGCCCGGTACAACGCCCCTCGCAGCTTCTCGAGCGCCTCGGGGGATGGGTTGTTCTGCAGGGCTCGCCGGGCCTTCTCGCGGAGCTTCCTGTCCGTGCTGACGAGCAGCCTGCCCAGCGCTTCGGCCGACTCGGCACCGCCGATGTACTCCAGCATCTTGAGGATCACGCCCGGCGGTGAGGTCTTCGCGTCGGCCTTGAGGAAGCCAAGCATCGCCTTGCACAACGCGGCGCGTTCGAGCTCGGCGCCCGGCCGGCCCGCTCGCAGACAGATGCGCTCGAGGTCCGCGCGTGCCTCCAGCCGCCTGCGGCTGCTCGTGTTCCGGTCTGTCATCCGCGCCAGAAGGTACTTGACCACCTTGGCGTACTCGCCCTGGAGCACCTGCGGTGTCCGCGGGACGGGCTGGGTGAGTCCCTTGAACTCCTGGATCAGGGCGGATTGGCTGCCGGCCGTCGAGCGGGCTGACCGAGCGGCCGCCGTGCCGATCAGACTCAACACCAGGATGGACGCTGTCAGGGCCTTCATGGCCGTGCTCCTGCGACAACGCACTACAGGCGCCACGGGGCGCGCCTGGGGCGATCCAGCCAGCGGCTTGCCTCCGGATCGCCGACGATCTCTTCCTTGGCCGGGTCCCACTTCAGCGGCCGGTTCAGCCAGTACGCGATGTTGCCCAGATGGCTGATCGTGACCGACCGGCGGGCGATCGCGACGTCGGAGACGCACTTCCTCCGCGTCTTGACGCAATCGAGGAAATTGACCAGGTGATCGGTGCTGCTGTAGTAGCGCGACGAGGATCGCGACTTGCCGCGGTCCTCGCTCGGCGCTGCCAGCCCTTCCGGCCAGGTCTGGTATCCCTTGCGGCTGCTGACAGTCCCTCCGATGCCCAGCACGCCGTCGGTGCCGGTGAACTCGATCGCCGCGCCCTTCGGGCCCTTGCCGTTGTACAGGGCCACTCCGTTGGCGTAGCGATAGGTGAGCAGCTTGTGCTCCTTGCCGTCGGGGGGGACGATCTCCACCGGCCCGGTCTCGTCGGTGCCCAGCGCCCACTGGACCACGTCGAAGTAGTGCGCGCCGTAATAGGTCATGGCCCCGCCGGAGTAGTCGCGCCACGCCCGCCAGCCGTAACTGCCGCTGCTGCTGCTCGCGCATCGATAGGCGTGATAGGGCGCCTCGGGCGCGGGCCCGAGCCACATGTCCCAGTCGAGCGTCGGCGGCACGGCCGCGCCGCCCAGAGAGCAGTAGCCGGAAGGCGCGCCCGCCAGCACGTGAACGGCCTTGATCTCGCCGAGCTGCCCGCTGCGGACCAGCTCGCACGCCTCGCGATACAGGCTCAGCGATCGCCGGTGGGTCCCCGTCTGGAAGACCCGCCCGTGGCGGCGGGCGGCCGCAGCCATCGCGCGGGCCTCCCGGACCGTCAGCGACAGCGGGCTCTCGCAGAAGACGTCCTTGCCGGCCTTCGCGGCCTCGATGGCGAGGATCGCGTGCCAGTGGTCCGGCGTGAGGACCAGCACGGCGTCCACGTCCCTGTTGCCCAGGACCTCCCGGAAGTCCTTGCTGGTCTTGAGTCCCGGCTGGCGCCGCGCGATGTACTTCATGGCGTAATCGGTCCTCCGGGAGTCCACGTCGCAGGCGACCACGCATTGGACCTGCGGCATCCGCGCCAGCAGGCTGCCGAGCTCGTAGCCCCTTCGTCCGAAGCCGAGAAAGCCGAGGCCGATCTTCTCGCTCGCCGGGACCTCCTTTGGGGAGCTGCGGCTTGGCGAGCGGCCCGGCGCGGCGGAGGTCAGGACGTACGCGGCGCCCACGGCCCCGGCCGCCCCGGCGAGAAACTCGCGCCGCGAGAGGGCCCTTCTCCTGCTGGTCATGACGCTCTCCTCACACCGGCCGCCCGGGTGTCCTTCCGCCACGCGACCTTTATCGCCTGATCCCGCACCACGAGCGCACTATTAAACGCTTCGATTCCCCATCCATCTCGCCATGACGACACAATTCTTGTTATTCTTGGGTGGTTGCTCGGGCCAGCGCCGGTGGCCCAAGCCCAGGAAGAAACCACTCTGCATCGAACAGGAACGAGCCATGGCGAGCAGAACGCCGGGAGCCGTTGGCAGCATCGGCCTGAGCCTGGTCGTCCTGACGGCCGCGCTGATCCCGTTGGGGCTTGGGGCATCCCCGCCCGGACAACCTCGGACGCTCTCTCTCGAACACAGGAAGCAGCTTGCCGAGCTCACGAGGAAGCTCCCCCACGAGCCGTTCGGCTCCGAGGCGTGGTTCCAGGCGGCCGGGAAGGTCCTCGGCTTCGGCGAGCCGGGCGCCAAGAAGCTCCTGCCGATCGTCGAAATGAAGCTGCGGGGCCTCAAGCGGGATTACCGTCACGCCTTCTACGTGAGGGCCAGACGCCTCCGGGCCGCAAAACTCCCCGAGGCGGCGAAGAAGCTCGGCAAGACCCGCCGTCAGCTCGAAGCCCGGATCAAGCAGGCCCGACGCGACGTGCTCGAGCTGGCCAAGACGAGCGGCCTCGACAAGAAGGATATCATCGCCAAGGGCGACCCGGCCATGAAGGAGCTCAACGAGCTGGCGATCGCCGACCGCGCCGAGGTCCTCGACGGCTCGCGGGAGCTCAAGGACCAACGCCAACTGCTGCACAGACTGCTTGAGCTTCGCGGGAAGATGGCCGCGTCCGAGCCGCCGGACGCGGAGCGGCACATCGCGGCCGCCGAGGAGCTGAGCTGCCTGCTGGCGCTGCCGATCAACAGCGCGATGCGACGGATCCTGGAGCACAACGCCCGGGTCGAGGGAAAGCTCAAGCCCGAGGAGGCAGAGGGCATCCGCGACCTGAACCGAATGCGCCTGCTGCTGGGCCTGCCGGCGCTGGTGACCGACTTGCGGCTCTGCCAGGCTGCACGCGATCACTCCCGCGACATGCGGACCCGCAAGTTCTTCAGCCACGACTCACCCGTGCCCGGCAAGGAGACGCCGTGGAAGCGAGCGAAGCTGGCCGGCACGACCGCCAGCGCCGAGAACATCGCCGCCGGCGCCCGCGACGGCCGGGGGGCCATCCGCATGTGGTTCCACAGCCCCGGTCACTTCAAGAACATGCTCGGCCGCCACAAGCGGGTGGGCCTCGGCCACGACGGCGGCAAATGGACGCAGATGTTCGGGCGATAGGCCGGGCGGGCTCCCGTTCGCCGGCCCGGACGGGTGTCAGCGGCCGGCGGCCCCCGACAGGACCGCCGGCGCAAAGCGCCGCTGGATGAAGGGCGCCGCCGCGACCGAGAAGTGCCCGCCGAGGTGCCCGAGGCGAACGAAGGACGGGCGCCACGAGATCTCAACGATCCGGGCTCCGTCGCCGAGGCTGCGGCATCGGCGCTTGCCGGCCGCCGGCCCGCGCCAGCCGACCATCCCGACCGACAGCGCGTGCTTCCGGTCGCCCGTGCCGAACACCAGCGTGCCGATTCCGACGATCAACCAGTCGAGCACGCTGGAGGTAATGACCATCGGCCCGTCCAGGTGTGACTGGGCGGTTCGCAGGTCCCGCTTGGGGTCGATGGCCGCGGCCAGCAGCCCGGCCGCCTCGACCTTCACCTCGCGGGGCAGCAGCTCCAACGCACGCACGGCGAGGTACCCGCCGCAGGAATACCCCACGAGGTAGATCGGCGCCCGGGGCCGCCGGCTCCGGCGGCGGACGATGAACTCCGCCAGCCGCCTCGCCTCGCGCTCGAGCATCGTCTCGCTCACGATCGCCGGCAGCACGAGCCAGCCTCTCCACGCGTCGTGCCATCGCCAGTAGAGGCACTCGCCGTCGAACGCGCCCCGCCGGAAGCCCGCCACCACGCTGCGCAGGCCCCACCGAACGCCCAGCCAGCGGATCGACTCGACAAAGATCATCACGCCGCGATCCGCCTGTCCGCCGGCGTCGCCCCGCAGGCGCAGCCGCCCCAGGATGCTCAGGAAATCCACCGCGAGCGGCAGCACGACGAGCGCCGCGATGACCAGCACGACCAGCATGGCGGGAGTCTACGGGCCCGCCCGCCGGACGGCAAGGTCCTGGCGGACGGGAAGAGCGGCAGGCTCAGGTCGCCGTATCGGCCTTCACGGCCGTGAAGGTGCCCGCGAGCTTGCTCAGCTTCCGCCCCCAATACCTGAGGCAGTCGAACTCGCACTCGGCGATCACCTTGCCGGCCAGTGCCACCGACCTGCCCGCCAGTTGGATGAAATCGGCCGGTCTGACCTCCGGATCGAAGGTGGACGCCCCCACGAGGACCTCCGCGGCCGGGTGGATCGCAGCGCCCTTCTCCACGCTGTCAACAGCGCGGTTGACCCTTCCGAGTGCGTCCGCAACCCGCCCGGCCGCTTCCTGGGCGTGAGCATCGCCCAGGAACCTTCTGGCGGTAACGAAGGCCAACTCCGCCCGCCTCAATTCGCCTTTGACGGCATTGAGCTTCACTCGCCCAAGACGCCTGCGTGCGTCCGCGGGCATCGGGACGAACCGGGGCGTCTTGCCCTTGGCCTGTTGTGACGACTGCAACGTATTGCCCTTTAACTGCGAGAGGGGTGGTTCGCCCTCCCGATCCTTCCGAGCCACCCCTCGGCGCCTCGATCCCGCAGGGGCCGCCGTGAGATCGGGCGCCACCATTTCACCTCCGAACCACTACATGTTCCTCGCGGCTTTTCCTCGCCTTGCCCTGAGCAAGCTCCGGGCAACAGACACAATGAGCACATCGCGTACCAGGGATGCGGCCGACCGCATCGGCGCGGCGGTCGACAGGCACACTCCGATATGACGTAATCGCTTACGCTTAATGCTTCCCCGCGTTCGGTTGCGGCCGATTCCACCGTGCTCGTGCGATGCGAGCAATATTGCCCATCTGGGAGGGGAAGGATTGGGGAATAATGCCCGGCGGCTTCAGGGCTGCTCGCCCGTCTGGCGCCTCGCGTCGAGCAGGGCGGTGAGCTCCTCTTCGGCAAGGACGCTCGCCTCGAGGCAGACCTCGCGGATCGTCTTGCCGGTGCGGAAGGCCTGCTTGGCGATCTCGGCGGCGGCGTCGTAGCCGATCCTCGGCGCAAGGGCCGTGACCATCGCCAGCGACCGCTCGACGAGCTGCCGGCAGCGGGCCTCGTCGGCCTTCAGACCCCGGATGCACTTCGCGACGAAGACCCGCGCGGCGTTGGTGATCAGCTTGATCGAGCTCAGCAGGTTGAAGGCGATCATCGGCATGGCCAGGTTCAGCTCCAGGATGCTACCCACGCCGCCCATCGCGCCGGCGGCGATGGCCGCGTCGTTGCCGATCACCTGACAGGCGACCTGGATCACCGACTCGCAAATCACCGGGTTGACCTTCCCGGGCATGATGCTGCTGCCGGGCTGGACGGCCGGAAGCAGCAGCTCGCCCAGCCCGCAGCGCGGGCCCGAGCCGAGCAGGCGGAGGTCGGAGGCGACCTTTCCCATGGCGATGGCCGCGGAGCGCAAGGCCGCGGAGGCCTGCACGGCCGCGTCCCGCGAGCCGGAGGCCTCGAAGTGATTCGGCGCCTCGCGGAAGGGCAGCTCGAGGCCCTCGGCGAGGGTCTTGCAGACGGCCTCGGCGAAGCCCTCGGGCGCGTTGAGCCCCGTCCCGACGGCCGTGCCGCCCAGCGGCAGCTCGCAGAGCCGATCCAGCGCCTTGGCCAGCAGCCCGGCCGCATTGTCGATCTGGGCGGCGTAGCCGCTGAACTCCTGCCCCAGCCGGATCGGCACGGCGTCCATCAGGTGCGTCCGGGCGACCTTGACCACGTCGTCGAGCTCGGCGGCCTTCTCGCCCAGGGCGCCGGAGAGCAGCCGCATCGCGGGCAGCAGCTCGCGGTGGATCGCCAGCGCCGCCGAGACGTGAAGGGCCGTCGGAATCACGTCGTTGGACGACTGGCCCATGTTCACGTGGTCGTTGGGGTGGATGCGTTTCGAGGCGTCCGTGTCCCGGGCCCCCGGCTCGACGCCCAGCAGTTGCATAGCGCGGTTGGCGATCACCTCGTTGGCGTTCATGTTCGTGCTGGTGCCGCTGCCGGTCTGGAAGACGTCCACGGGGAAGTGCTCGTCGAGGCGGTTGGCGGCCACCTCTCCCGCGGCCGTGATGACGGCCTCGGCGACGTGCGCCTCGAGGCGTCCGGCCCGCTGGTTCACCGACGCCGCGGTGGCCTTGATGATCCCCAAGGCGGAGAGGAGCTCCGCCGGCAGGGGCACCCCGGAGATGGGGAAGTTCTCGACGGCCCGCATGGTCTGAGCGCCGAAGAGCGCATCGGCGGGCACGCTGATCTCGCCGAGCGGATCCCTTTCCTTACGCGTTGCAGTCATGTCGGTGCTCCATGGTCGCTGTGGGAAGGGCGATTATAGACCCGCGCCCTACGCACTGGCAACCGGCCGGGCTGTGCCTCTCGTCGCGGGTCCTTGGCGCGGCGTCGGCCGGCAACGTATGCTATGGCAGTATGCCCGCCTTGGCTGCGTATTTCCGGAAGCACCGCTGGCAGCGCCGGCTGTTGACCGGCTCGACGGCGCTGCTCCTGGGGGGGCTGGCGGCGCTGGTGGCGCTTCCTCACGTGCGGGACTACCTGCTGCTGCGCGACCTGGCCAGCGACCGCGCCGCCGTGCGGGCGGCGGCGATCTCCCGGGCCGTCGAGCGGGCGGGCGAGTCGCCGCGGACGCTTCGGCGGCTCAACGAGGCCCTCGACGACGCGAGCGACAGGCAGTTCGCCGCCATCGTCGCGGCGCTGAAGTGGCTGGGCGAGTTCAACGTGCCCGGCCGCCGGGGAGAGCACATCGACCGGATGTGGGCGATGGAGCTGGCGGGCAATCCCGCGGCCGACAACCGCGCGATGTTCCTGGCCGAGATGCTCCTGGCCGGGCGGGACAATCGGTACGTTCGGCGGGGCCTGTCGGCGGCGGCGAAGGACGAGTCGCCCGACGTGCGGGCCCTGTCGGCGGCGCTGGCGGGGCGCGTGGGCGACGATGCCGCCCTGGCGGCCCTGCTGGAAGACGACGACCCGAACGTGTCGGCCGCGGCGGCGATCGACGCGGGCATCGCGCGGCGGGCAGGCCAGGCGGACAGGCTCCGCCGGCTCCTCGGGCACTCGGCGGGCCTCTCCCGCCGGTCGGCGGCGGCCTACGCCCTGGGGCGGATCGATCCAAACGGCAGCGCCGGGGCGCTCTCCTCGCTGCTGGCCGAGGCCGACGAGGCCGGGAACGAGCAGCTTCGCGACCGGATGCTGCACGTGATGTGCCAGTGCACGCCGCCCGCCGCGCGGACGGCCGTGCTCGGCGTGCTCGAACGGGCCCGCCGCGAGGGGCGGCACCCACCGGCGGCGGCGCTGGCGGCGGCCGGCAGGTTGGCCCTCACGGACGCCGGGCCGGACGTTCGGAAGGTCCTGGCCGCCTCCGTCGAGCCCAAGAGCGGGGTGACGATCCGCCAGGTCCACGCGGCGCTCCAGGCGGCCGACGCGCTGGACCTGCCCGTTCGCAAGGAGGTCAACGCGGTCTGCCGGAAGTTCTGGACGTACCGCCCGGACTTCAAGCTGATGTTGATGGCCGCCGCTCGGCTGTTGGGCAAACAGGCCCGCCGCCCGCAGCCGGGCCGGGCGGACGTGCCCTCGACGGCGGACTGCATCCAGACGCTCCGCATGGCGGCGGTGCAGGACTACGAGCCGACGACGTACCCGGCGGGCACGAAGCCGAGGCTCATCAACACGCCGATGCCCTCGGCCGCCGCGTCGGTGGCGCTGTGGCACCTGGAAGCACCGGCGGCCGCGGAGTTCCTTCGCAACTCCGCCGGCGAGCCCACCACCCTGCCGGGCGACTACATCGCCTGGCACCTGGGCGTCACGGGCGCCGAGCGGGCGTATCAGTTCGGCCGGGCGCTGCTGCCGCCGCTGGGCGCCCCGCCGGCCGAGCGGGTCTACAACGACGAGAGGCGAAGCGCCGGCGCCATGCTGCTGGCAATCGCGGCTCGCACGGGCGCCCGGCGGGCCGAAGCGGGCCGGAGGGTCCGCTCCCGCCTCGTCGGCGCCGACCTCGGCGGGGAGGACAACTTCCACGTCCGCGGGGCCTACCGCTGCGCCCTGGCGATCCTGGGCGACGAGGAAAGCCTCCGCAAGGTCGCCGGCCTGCTCGAAACGGGCCAGTTCTCCCAGCGAAGGGCGATCACGGCCCTGACGCTCAGCGGGCAGCTCGCCGGTCTCGACTGGATGCTGTGGAACCCGCAGGTCCCGCCCGACGACATCCTCTTCCTGCTGGTCGACGAGCAGATCGGCGACGTCCTGGCCACTTGCCTGCCCGCCGCGCCGTCCGTGGACGCCGCCGCCGGGGAGGACCTCGGCCTGTGGCAGCTTCGGATCCTGCGCGACTGGTACGCCGTCCACCGCGCGAAGATCCACCCGCGATGGCCGCCGCGATAGCCTCCTGGTAGAATGCGGGTCCTGGCCTCCGGCGTCGTCTGGGGGTGCCGATCCCCGGCCTCACGCGGCGCCGGGCCGCCGGGGAACGCTTTCGCCATGGCGGATACGCCTCGGAAACTCGGCGCCGCGATCCTCGCGGGCGGGCGGGCCTGCCGGTACGGCGGCGCGGACAAGGCCTCGCTCGACTGCGGCGACGGGCGGACGATCGTCCAGCGGCTGCTGGATGAGCTGGCCGCCGCCGGGCTGGAGGAAATCATCATCTGCGCCGACGACCGGCCGCGCTATGAGGCGCTCGGCGCCGACGTGGTCGCGGACCTTCGCCGCGGCGCCGGGCCGCTGGGGGGCATCGAGGCCGCCCTTGCGCACTACCGCGGCCGGACCGATGGCGTCGTCCTGCTGCCCTGCGATCTGCCGGGGATCTCGGCCGGCGAGATCCTCGCCCTGATGGATGCGTTCCGCGCCCACCGGGGGCGAATCGTGGTCGCGCGGACGAGCGATTCACTCCGCCACCCGTTGTGCGCCGTGGTCCCTGGCGGTCTCCTTCCCGAGGTCACCGCGGCCCTGGAGGCCGGCGAGCTGGGCGTCGGGGAGCTCTGGCGCAAGCTCGGCGCGGCGGAGGTGCCGTTCCAGGACGAGGCGCCCTTCTTCAACGTCAACACGCCCGGGGACATGGCCGACTGGCGCGAGAGGAGCCGACCGTGTCGATGACGTGGGTCATCTGCGGCGCCGGCCGGCGGGTCGGCAAGACGCACCTGGCAAGTCGCCTTTGCCAACTGCTGCCCGGCAGCGTCTACGTCAAGCAGGGCCACGGGCGGCCGAAACGCCGGAAGCCCGAGAACTTCTTCGCTTCGGCGGGGCAGGTCATGGCGTTCGTCGAGGCCCGCCGCGACGAGTTCGATCACTTCGTGATCGAGTCGAACGCCCTGGCCCGGCGGGGCGAAGGCGACGTGATCGTCTTCATCGCCCCCCCGCCGGGGCGAGCCGACGTTCGCCGAGACGCCGACGCGCTGCGGGCGGCTGCACACGTGAGGATCTCCGCGGGCGCCTCGCGACACCAGTGGCGGCGCGCCCTGACCGGACTCGTCGCCCCGAAGCTGCGGGATGCCGTCTGCCGGGCCCTCGGAGAGCAGGCCGAGTTCCTGACGCGATGCCGCCTGACCGCGGCGACGAAGGTCTGGCTGGATGCCGCCGGGAAGCGGGCGTTCGGCGAAGGGCTCGCCGAGCTCCTCGCCGAGATCGACCGCACCGGCTCGCTTCGGCGGGCCTGCGAGTCGTCGGGAATGAGCTACCGCTACGCCTGGAAGCTCATCCGGTCGGCGGAGTCGCACCTCGGCCGCCCGCTGGTCCACGCCCGGCCGGGCGGCGCCGGCGGCGGGGGATCGAGGCTCTCGCTGGACGGCCGGCACCTGCTGGACGTCTTCCGGGCCCTCGACACGGACGTGGCCGCGTACGCCGCGCAGCGCCTCGCGGAGCTGTACGGCCAGGGCGCCGGCGAAGCGATGAGCTGATCCACACCGGCCGGAGGGACGAGCCGTTTCGCACGGCGCCGCCGGGCGATCGGGTGCGATGACTTCAAGTGCCTCCGCCCGGGCGAGCCGGACCGGCATGCCTTCCCGAAGGCCAACCGGCGGATCATCGAGGCCATCCGGGATCGCCGGCGAGATTCCGCCGGAGGCAAAATCCTGAGCGTATCGGTCTAAGTACTTGCAAGAAGGGGACTTATAGCCACTTCCACAAGAAATGGCTTTGTTTCGTAAAAAGGCTTATGGCCTTTTCCCGGCACCTTTGCCTCCCGCGGCCGAGTCGCGCCACTGGCCAAACTCGGAATAATCCGCGTTTGGGTTCGTTTCGCATTTTTTGGCCTGGTTCAGATCCGGGTAACATTCCGCCGCCGCTTCGCCCGCAGGCCGCGGC
>CAYRVX010000037.1:9680-56923 GCA_964427875.1 uncultured Planctomycetaceae bacterium | reverse complement strand
TCACCTCGCAGGCGGAGCTGGCGCAGGCCTCGGCGCTGGTGCACGCGCCCAGGTCCATGATCCTCCAGTCCCTCCACAGGCCGTAATTGCCCATGTCGGCCAGGCAGCCGCCGCCGAAGTCGTACCAGCCGCGGTACACGGCGTGGGTGTAATTGGGCGAGTAGGGCCGATGCGGCACCGGGCCCAGCCACAGGTCCCAGTCGAAGCCCTTGGGGACCGGCGGTTTGTCGCTGGGCAGGTAGGGTGAGCCCTGCGGCCAGATGGGCCTGTTGGTCCAGCGGTGCACCTCGCGGACCGGCCCGATCGCCCCCTGCCTGACCCACTCGCGGATCGTGTAGACCTCGCTGGACTCAAGCCAGGCGTGCATGTGGGTGGCCAGGCCCGTCTTGCGGGCGGTATCGACGGCGAGCCTCGCCTCGTACAGCACGTTGGCTATCGGCTTGTGCGTGGCGGCGTGCTTGCCCTTCCTCATGGCGGCGATGGCGATGGTCGCGTGCAGGTGGTCCGGCGTGACGATGTGTACCGCGTCGAGGTCCTTCTGCTTTTCCAGCAGCTCGCGGAAATCGGCGAAGGCGCCGCAGCCCCTGTATTCCCCGGAACGCTTGGCCTGGCCGTAGGCGGCCTCGACGGCCCTCCGCCCGACCTCCCGGCCGCCGAGGACGCCCTTTGCGCTTCTCGACCGTCCCCAGCCGACGTAGTCGCTGCTCTCGGTGTTCGGGTCGCACACGGCGACGACGCGGACGTCCGGCCGCCGCAGGAGTCCGGGCAGCATCCTCAGGCCCTGGAATCCCATGCCGATGCAGGCCAGGTTGAGCTTCTCGCTGGGCGCGACGCGCCCGGGCCCGCCCAGCGCATGGCGAGGAACGATGCTGAACACAAGGCCGGCCGAGGCGGCGGCCTTCATGAAGTCGCGGCGATTGATGCTGTTCGCAGGTTCCATTGGCAAGCTCCTTTCGCCTGGTAGCGTAACGGACGCGGCGGCGGATAGTCACCTGTTTTCCATGTTGCCTCCCGGTGCGGGGCCCTGCGAGAATGCCTTCGGCGTCACGGACCAGCCGGTATCGGGTTACAGAGTATATGCGTCCCAAGCTCATCAGGTGTCTCGTGCTGGTGACGGCCGTCGCGGCCGCGCCCTGCCTCGCCCGCGAATCGGAACAGGAGCAGGAAGGGCAGTACTGGGCGCTGTTCTCGAACGGCCGGGAGGTCACGGGCAGCGAGGTCCGCGACTGGCACTACCGGGAGAAACGGGCCACCCTGTCGGGGCGCCGCCTGTTCGACCCGCAGAACCACGTGCGGATCCTGTGCCACACGACCCGCAGGCCGGGCGGCGGCGGAGCGAGGGTTTTCTTCGCCAACGGCGACGTGCTCACCGGGCGCGTGACGGGCTTCCATCCGGCCGAGGCGACGGAGAACATGCCGCCGCGGCTGGCCGTCGTGCCGGCGCCGCCACTGAGCGCGGGAAAGGTCGACTGGCGGGAGCGGGCAGACCGCGGAAACACGGTGTACGTCCGGACGGAGTCGATCGCTCGCGTGGTCTTCGGCCGGGGCCGCCCCCGGCCGTACGCCGGCGGGGCCGTCTTCTTCACCGACGGCACCGCCTGCACCCCCTCCTCGGTGCGGTGGACGCCCGAAGGCATCAAGGCCCTCGGGGAAGAGAGAATCATCTCCGGGCGGCTGGAGGAGCTGGCGGAGGTGCACCTGCCGAAGATCGACCGGGCGGCCGCGGTGCTGGCCGACGCGGCCATTCCCAGCGGCGACCCGCAGAACCGGATCGGGCGGATGGAGACACAGGAGGGGGCCGTGCTGACCTACCGCCTCGCCACGCGCGAGTCCCGCAGCGGAAGGAGGCGGGGCCACAGCGAGATGTTCCACTCGGTCCAGCCGGCATGGTCGCTGACGCCGATCTGCGTGCCGGAGAGCAGCATCTGCGTTCGCGGCTACCGCAGGCCGACCGAGGTGCCGCTGAGCCTGCTGGACGCCGAGACGCTCCAGGAGCGCAGCTTCACGGGCTTCGTCTGGCCGTGGCGGCGGAACCGCAGCGTCCGGGGCGAGATGCTTCGCTGCGGGTCGTACTTCAGCGACCTGGGCATCGGGACGCATTCGTACAGCCAGGTTGCCTTCCGGCTGCCGCCGGGGGCCAGGACGTTCTCCTGCCACGTCGCCCTGGACCGTTCCGTCGGCGCCGGCGGCTGCGCACGCTGCGCCATCCATCGCGACTCGCCCTCCGGCAAGCGGCTCTGGCTAAGCGGCCTGCTGAGAGGCACGGGTCAGCCCGCGCGCGTCGGGCCGCTGTCGGTGGACGGCGCCAAGCGGCTGGTCCTCGTGACGGAGTACGCCCACGACGGCCGCCCGCGGGGGGCGGACCCCGGCGACATCCGCGATGAGGTCAACTGGCTGATGCCGATGGTGACGATCGATCCCGGCGCCCTGCGGATGACGAGCGAGGCCCTCGCCCGCTGCGTGCCCGCGCTTCAGGGATGGTCGATCCCGCGGAAGGACCTGGGGCGTCTGAAGCTGAGCATGGCCAGCCTTCGGGACAGCCCCTGGCAGGTGGCGATGGACGTCGAGCCCGAGGGGCTGACCGCATCGCGGAAGGTGAAGGTCTCGGTGGCCAACGCCGTTCTGGAGGTCGCGGCATCTCGCACCTGGCACGTAGGCGGGCACGCGCTGGAGGTCTGGCTGGGCGACACGAGGCTCAGGGGCCTTTACGAAAACGGCCAGGGCGTCTACACGCGCCGCCACGGCCCCGGCAACGCCGTGGAGCAGCGATGGACGCTGATGCCCTTCCTCGGACGCGAGATCACGCTGAAGGTCAGGTTCCTGCCGGACAAGGAAAACCCGGCCGGCCAGGGGCTGCTCTGGCGGAGCCTGGCGTTCCGGCCGCTCGTGGCCCACCTGCCGCCGGACGGGAAGGTCCCCACCCCGTCCGTGCGCCTTTGCGAGCTGGAGGCGGTCGAGGCGGTCTGGTACCCGCAGGACAAGGGCAAGCGCGAGACGAAGACGCAGCCGCCGGGGCCGACCGTCGAGAAGGTGCACGGCCTGACGCTGGCAAACTCGTACCGCGTCAAGGCCGGCCTGAAGATGACGTATCGCCTCCGCCCGGGCCTGCGGCGCTTCGTGGCGGTCGTGGGAACGGAAAACCCATACCACAGGGGCCCGTTCACGGTGCTCGTGGACGACAAGGAAGTCTGGCGAAGCGGCGAGGCGATCGACAAGGGGCAACTGGAACAGGTGACGGTGAACATCGCGCGCGGGGCCAGGACGATCCGCCTGTCGTGCGAGCACAACATGACCAGCGGCCTCTGGGGGCAGGCGGGGTTCCTGGACTGAGCCGCCGCCCTCCCGCCGCGAGGCGGTGCCGCCCGGCCGCGCCCAACAGGGGGAGCGACTCTATTTCCGCGGCGCCTGCATCAGCGCCACAGGGAGCGTCTTGCCCGCCGGCCGGACCGACCCGGCCACGGGCCGCATCGCGATGCGACCGCCGGGGTCCGCCGGCGACGGACCCTCCAGCCGGAAGCTGACGGCCGCCAGTGAAGGCGGGTGCACGGCCAACAGGGGAGTCTCGCCTGCATTCCGATCGACCGGCGGCGGGGCCTCGTAGCCGACCGGAAACGGGCTGCCGTCCCGGGTGGAGATGAGCGCGGTAATGCCCATCTGCCTGCCGGACTCGCTGTCCGGCTCGCCCAGGGCCATCACGAGAAGGCCCTTGCCGCAGCCGCTCGCGCCCTCCGGCAGCTTATACCTCAGGCGAAGCCCCAGGCTCCCACGGCCCTCGGCGGCCGGACCGCCGACCGGCCGGCTGAACCGGAATGACGCTCCGGCGGCTGCTCGCGGCCCGTCGCCGCAAGAGGACATGACCTCGATGGCGTCCGGGGCCAGCGCCGTCCCTTCGCGAAGCCTGAAGCCTATGGCCAGCATCTTCGTATTCTCGGGGATGCCGGCCAGCGCGATCTCCACGACGACCTCACGGCCGCTGCGACAGGCGCTCACGGACCCGCCGGCCGCGACAACGGGGCCTTCCGGCCGCTGGAACGTCATGGCCGCCTCGTCGCCGCCGCAGCCCGAAAGAAGTGCCGTCCCCCACACAACAACCCTCCCCGCTGCCCTCACAGCTCTCATGGCTTACTCCTCATGAAAATGAGGCTGTTCGACACACGGAGCGGGCGACTCTATAGGAAACATACGTTACATATCCACGAAAGGGGATACAAAACGGGGCCTGGTTCAGATGCAGGTAACACCGCACCGCCGTTTCGCGCACACGCCGCGGCGCTGCCCGGAGGGAGGCCCGAAGGGCCGGAAGGTTTTGGCCGGCGGCGTGAGCCGCCGGATGCCGGCCTCCTGCTACCCGGAGCCCCGAAGGGGCGTAAGGAACTTCGGTAATGGAACTTATCTTTCGCCCCTCCGGGGCTCTGTGTTGGGGGGGGGGGCGGCCTTCCGTGGGCTCACGCCCACGGCCAAACCTGCCTGCCGGCAGGCAGGACCTCTCGGCCCTCCGGGCCTTCTCCCAAGACTCGTGCACCTGCCTGCCTGCCGGCAGGCTTGCGACATTCCTCTGCACTGCTACGTCCGAGCTGTCGCATCTGAACCAGGCCCAGAAAGGGGAGACCTCGCCGGACGGATCGGGCGGCGCGCGCGTCTAGCGGCGGGCCATCATCCCCTCGTCGTCCGAAGGATGATCCGGTCCTTCGTCCAGTGATCGCGGTACCAGGTGCACTGCTCGAACGTGTCGTCGAGGGATTCCATCTTCGCGGCGAGCATTTTGCGGAACCGTTCCATCGTCGCCTTCCGGGCCGCCTCGGCTGCGAGATTCTTCGTCTGGTACGGATCGGCGACGTTGTCGAACAGCAGCTCGGACCCATCGACGCGATAGACGGCGTAGGTGTAGCGCTTGTCGCGCATGGCCCGCCACTCGTGGCCGTTCTGCCACGCGGCGCACGCGCCGGTATTCTGGAGGAAGGCGGCGGGCGGCTCGGGGCCCGCTTCGCCCATGGCGCAATGGGCCAGGTCCACGCCCTCGACGGCCTTGGGGACCGGCAGATGCATCAGCGACAGGAGCGTCGGCATGAAATCCGCATTGCAGATGCACGCATCGCAGACGCCGCCCGGGGGGACCTTCCCCGGCCAGCGGACCAGGAAGGGAATGCGGGCGGCCTCCTCGTAGAAGGTGTTCTTCGCCCGGCGGCCCTGGGCGCCGAACATCTCGCCGTGGTCGGAGGTGAAGACGACGATGGTGTTCTCGCTCAGCCCGGCCTCGTCCAGCGCGGCGAGGAGCCGGCCGAAATTCCAGTCCAGGTTGGCCGCCATCGCGTAGTAGCCGCGGCGCCAGGCGGGCAACTGCTCGCGCTGCCGGGGTCCCAGGCGTCCCCAGCCGTCGGCGTACTTGTCGTTGGTCGGCTTATAGTTGGGCGGGTTGGGGAACTTCTCGCCCTGGAACATCTTGTAGAACTTGGGCGGCACGTTGTTCCGGCCCCACGGGTCGTGCGGCGTGCCGTAGGACAGGAACGCGGCGAACGGCTTGTCCGACCGGGCGGCCTTGCGGAGAAACCCGATCGCCAGGTCCGTCTGCCCGTCCGGCTCGTAGACGCCCTCGCCGTAGGAGATCTTCTCCGGCGAGTCGGTATGGTAGTAGGCGTTGTAGTAGTTGTGGTGGAAGCCGTAGCTGGCCCAGTAGCCGTCGAAGCCCAGCCTGTGGGCCCCGGGCGGGGTGTAGCTGTTCTTCGGGTCGTAATGGTTGCCCAACTGGTTGGCGTAAAGGTGCCACTTGCCGACGTAGCCCGTCCGGTAGCCGCCGCGCGTCAGCACGTGCCCGAGGCACTCGTGGGTCGGCTGCAATCGCAGCTCGTTGATCACCATGCCCGTGCTCGTGGTGTACTTGCCCGTCATCAGCGTCGCCCGGTATGCGCAGCACACGGGCATGCTGGAGACCGCGTTGCGGAAGTTCGCCCCGCGCGCCGCGAACTTGTCGATGTTCGGCGTCCTGGCCCTCTCGTCGCCGGCATATCCGCAGCGCGTGTAGCCGAGCTGGTCGGCAAACACGAAGAGCAGGTTCGGCCTGTCGGTGCGCTTCTTAGCCTTCGTCTCGCCCATGGGTCGGTCTTCCTGTTGCCGGCGGCCTTCGGCGTGCGACGCCAGGGGCCCGGCCAGGCCCGCGGCCGTCGCCGTCGCCGCGCCCCTCAGCAGCTCCCTGCGAGTCACACCGTTCTTCGAATCCGCCATCTTTTGCCCTCCACCACAAAGGTGGTTTGCAGCAGACTTGCTTCGCGTTACCCGGGCAGCATAGACACGTTCATTATCATAACCACTTTGGCTTTGACAGGAGATTCCAAGGCCATGTTCCGACACCCACGCTTGCGAAGCGTTGCGCTCGCCTCGCTGGCCCTGACGGTCGCGTGCCGCCGGGCGGCGCCCGGCGCGGGCGGCGGTGACTTCGTTCCCCTGATCGACCTGAAGCAGTCCGCCCAGGACGGCTGCTGGAGCACGGGCACGTGGGAGGACGGGCTGGCGCTGAAGTTCGACATGGGCACCAAGAGGGTCAACTGGAACCACGCCCGCCACGCCATCTGCACGTTCAGCGGCGCCCGGGACATCTCGGCCTACAAGGGCTTCCGCATCCGCGTGGCGACCGATCGGCCCCGGGAGGACGTGGAAGTCTCCGTCTGGCTCGGCGAGGACGACGGCAGTTGGTACTACCTCAAGTCGGCGGTGCCGCTGGTGGCGAAGGCCAACCAGGCCGTCGTGCTCTTCGAGGACTTCAACGTGGCCGAGTGGATCGTCCCCGGCAGCCACCAGGACGAGGACTTCCTCATCGACCTCAAGTCCGTCGGGAAGGTCGCCGTCGGGGTGGTCAATCCCTTCGGCGTCGGCGAGGTGGCGTTCAGGCTGACGGGCCTGGACCTTCTGAAGGCCCGGCCGGGTGCCGCCCGGCGGGCCGCAGCCGCGCGGATCACGGGAAAGACGCTGTCGGTCAACGACCACGACGTCGTCCCCGCCGGCATCTTCGGCGGCTACGCGAACTACATCCCGCAGGAGTACCGCCCCGGCTGCCAGCGGAACCTCTACGCCCCCGACTACCCCATCGTCCCCCGGCAGCGATTCGTCTCTTTCCACGAGAAGAGCTTCACCGACTGGCCGGCGATGGTGCGGGCGCTGCGGGGCGAGTCGCCGCCGCACAGGAAGCTCAGCAGGCACCTGCTCGCACTCATCGAAGACGAGAGGCAGCGCAGCCGGCTGGAGAAGTTCGACATCGACAGGGGCCTCGCCGACGCCCGAAAGCGGGGCCGGGACCCGCAGGCCGCGCCGCGCGACCTGACCCGCCCGCTCAGCAGCATCCTGCGGCGACCCGACGTGTACTGCCCCGACGCCTGGGCCGGCGTGCGGCTCGGCGACGACCTGAAGGCCCGCCTCGGGCGCCTCGCGAAGGGCGAGCTCAACGACACCGAGCTGATGGAGCTCAACCGCCGCCTCCTGGAGGCCGCGTTCGGCAAGCTCATCAAGCCCGCCAGCAAGCACGGGCCGACCGAGATGTTCTACGTCAACTGCTTCGGCGAGCGGAAGAACACGGCCCACCTGCTGTACCGCGCGGACTGGAGGGAGATGTTCACCGAGTACGGCCGCCGGCTGGCGCTCAACGCCAGGAAGGCCGGCTACCAGGCGCACTGGGAGTTCTGGAACGAGCCGTACCTCCACTGGAACCGCGACCGCATCGGCCTGCGGACCCGCTACTTCCGGGAGGACCTCGCCAGGGAAGGCGGGCCGGTCACGGTCAAGCGCACGTCGGAGATCCACGACTCGCACGTGCTTGACTGGCCGGGCCTGCTCGCGGCGCTGAAGGCCCAGGCGGGCGCGGAGGGGCACTCGGTCGGCAAGAAGATCCTGGCGACGCTGAGCGCCAGGACGGTCAAACGGATCGAGCGGCTCGCCGCCGGCGAGGAGGTCCCGCGGGACGTCCGCCGCGAGGTCCTCGGCAGGATGAACAAGGCCCTGCGCGACCGGAAGCTCTACGACGCCGAGTCGTGGAAGTCGGTCAAGCTCGGCAAGGTCGCGCGAGAGTCGCTGGCGGTGCTGAAGGCGGACAAGCCCGACCGGCGTAAGCTGGGGATACTCAACCGGGCCCTGATCGCCGACGCGTTCGGGGGCAAGTTCGCGCCCGACCCGGCCCTGCGCGACGGGGAGATCATCCCCCACTACAAGTGGGTCCGCGGCGGGGACCCCAAGGGCCTGGCCGAGGCCGTCAACGGCCTGTACGTCGTCGACGAGACGGCGTTCACGTTCTGGTCGGGGGCCGGCAACGGGTGGATCTACGACCAGATGCTCGCCGCCGTCGCCTCGTCGATCAAGAAGCACAACCCGCTCGTCCGGGTCGTCGCCGGGTGGGGCTTCCGCTGGAACGAGGACCACTGGGACGCCTGGCGGATCGTCTACAAGAACACCATCGACCGCAGCATCCGGTGGATCGACGGCGTGCACGAGCATCACTACCAGGGCGACACCACGGCGATGAACGGCTCCTACGAGGTGCTCGCCGCGTACGGCGTCACGAAGCACAACAAGTGGCTG
This sequence comes from uncultured Planctomycetaceae bacterium, assembly GCA_964427875.1. Lineage (GTDB taxonomy): Bacteria > Planctomycetota > Phycisphaerae > SM23-33 > SM23-33 > CAYRVX01. Next base: position 48,364 of record CAYRVX010000037.1, on the reverse strand, counting down.
TACAGCTACAACACCGAAACGAACGACCTGCTCGACACACCGGCCCGCGGGGCGGTGGACACGCCGGCGAAGGCCGCCGCCAGCCGCGAGTACCGCCAGATGGTCTACAACCTCCGCGACCTGATCTACAGCGTCCGCCAAAGCCCCGACAAGTACCGCGCCCGAACCATGATCCATCCCCACAAGGTGCCCGACGCCACGCGTGTGTGCTTCGGCCTGCTGAAGGACCTCCGCGGGCGGCTGGTCGAATGCCGCTGCGACGACGACAACGTCTGGGCCGTCGCCGGCATCGACGGCACGGACCCGCTCGCCATGCCGCCCGACTTCGACGGCGCGGTGAGGCTGGTCGTCGTGATCTTCAACGACTATCGCCGCCCGCAGGCGGTGAACGTCACCATCGACGCGCCGACCGGCACCACGTTCGGCGGCGGCACGATCGAACGCACCACCGTCAACCGCAGGACCTTCGCCGTGGACCTCGCGCGCGTGGAGAACGTGAAAGCCGGCGAAAGGCAGGCGAGCTTCCAGATCGAGCTTGAGGACCGCTCGGCCTGGAAGATCACGCTGCCGCTGAAGGGCACACCGGCGCCGCAGGCCGAGGTCCGGCGGAAGCAGTTCTTCTCGGCCGACATTCTCAGGAAGGTCCGGCCGGGCGGGCCGTGGAGGACGACCGTGGCCCTCGATGCGAAGATGCTTCAGGCCGCCGGCCGGGCATGGCTGCGGCTCGTCATCGAGGACGTCGCCGTCGGCGAGGGCACGGTGACGGTCGCGGGCAGGACCATGCCGCTGCCCAAGGCCTATACGGCCGACAACGTCAACCGGATCGTCGAGGTCCCGCTGGAGGCCAGGACGCTGAAGCCGAGGACGGAGGTGACCTTCGCGGTCCGCGAGGGCAACTTCGCGGGCTACCAGGTGGACATGACCAGCATCGTCCTGGAGACGCGGCGGGATTGACGGGGCGGCCGGGGGATGGCACGCGGAGGACGTGCGCCGGGTGGCGCCGTAACGCGGCCAGCAAGCTGGCCCGCTAAACGGCAAGCTGCGCAGGACGCACTCGGTTTTGTGCATGCGGAGCGTTTAGCGGCGGGGCTCGCCCCGCGCTTCATTTCTCTTCGCGGATGATGTCAACGGCAAGCCGCGCAGGACGCACTCGGTTTTGTGCATGCGGAGCGTTTAGCGGCGGGGCTTGCCCCGCGCTTCATTTCTCTTCGCGGATGATGTCGACGCCGCAGAGCAGCGCCTTGCCCTTGGCGGCCTTCATGGACACCGCCAGGGCGTCGGTCACGCGAACGCCCTTGAACTCCTTCACGACGGCCCGGTTCGCCCCGCCGGCCTGGGCGGCGACGTCGAAGTCCTTCAGCACGGTCTTTCCCTGAAGGGCAACGTCGAAGACCCGCCCGCCCGGCCTGTCCGTCTCGGGGGCGGCGAAGTACAGGCGGACCTTGTACCGCGCCGCCCTGCCGCCCTGCTCGATCAGCGGGATGCTGCATCGCTCGAAGCCCGTGCACCCGAAGGCGTAAATCCACGGCTCGTCGCTGCCGTCGACCTTCAGGAAATCGGCATTGCCGTGGAAGTACCCGGCGTCTCCGGAGGCCGGTTTCATGCCGATCTTGAAGTCCAGAACGAGGCGCTGATCGTAATCTCTCTCGTAGCTCCTCGGCCGGGGATACGCCAGCCAGAGCGTGCCCGCGGAGTCCTTCCGGTCGCCCGGGGCGCCGAAGTTGACGGCCAGGCGCTTGACCGGCAGCATGGACCCGGTCGCGCTGTACATGCCCCACACGCGGTTGGCCTTCCGCGGCTGGAACACGATCGTGCAGTGCAGCGCGAACGGGCAGATGCACCCGCTGGACGCCTCGGGCATCATCACCAGGCCGCATGCGGGAATCCAGTTGACCCAGCACCCCGGGCGCTGCCCGGCGAAGTGCGCCGTGCCGTAGTCGCCCGTCAGGTCGTAGTAGGCCGTCGCGCCGGAGCGGAAGAACAGCGCGTTCGGGGCGCCGGCGATGTTGCCGCAGTGGTGGCCCGGGCGGGACATCTGCCATTTGCTCTCGATGCCCGTCACCGGGTGGGTGCGGTTCTTCTCGGCGCCCGTCTGGAGATCGTGCGCCCACGGCTCGGCGATGATGCGGCCGCCGACGATCAGCGGGCGGCTTCGATAGCCCTTCCGCCCGGACCACAGCAGCCGCCCGTCGTAGCCCGACAGGGCGATCAGGCTGCGGCGGGAGAACTCCCCCGCCATCATCTCGCGCCAGAAGTGCCCGTTCCACGGCTGCCCGCAGAGCAGCAGGATGTTGTCGGCGTACATCAGGATCAGGTCGCCGCCGCTCCTGCCGATCCGGACGCAGTCGGAGATGTACTGCGGCCGCGCCCAGTCCTCACGCCCCGTGTCTGCATTGAGCGCCACCACGAGCCGCACGTCGGGGCGGATAGGCTTGCCGCGTCGGTCCAGCCTCCGGGCGGGCGGAATGCCTTTCATCGCCTCGGCCTGCTGGGCCTCCGTCACGCCGCGCCCGACGAAGTACACGCGCCCGTCGCCGATGCAGATCGTCCTGGCGTCGATGTCCCTGGCTTCGTGTGCCCAGCGGAGCTTGCCGCTCTCGATGTCGACGGCAAAGACGCAGCGGTTGTCCCGGCTGCCGTAGAGCGTGCCGCCGACGCAGGCGACGTATTGCCATCGGCCCGTCTTGCCGTCCTTGCCGGGCGGGGTATTGTAGGTGTTGAGCGTTCTGCCGGTGGCCGGGTCCAGCCGCAGGCAGCGGTCGGCGACGGCCACGAACAGGCCGTTGGCGTCGGCGGCCAGGTTGGAGGCGGCCCGCTTGAGGTTCAGCCGCGTCGCCCCCTTGATGTCCCTCTGCCAGAGCAGGAGCCCGTTGTAGGCGTCGTAGGCCATCACGACGTCCTCGCCCTGGACGAACATGCGCCCGCCGACGGCGAGCGGGCTGGCCGCCGAGGCGTGGCGGTTGGCCATCCGCCCCGGTCCGGGCTCGCCGTACCAGAGGGTCCCGATCGCGCCCTTCACCAGCTTGTCGTCGCTGCACGCGGTGTTGCCCGGCTCGGCGTACTGGTGCGTCCATTTGCCCGCGCCCGCCAGCGCCCCGCGGGAGATCCTGGTCCACCCGTCGGCGGAAGCGGCGGTCAGGCCGGTATCGGCGGGCTTGGCCGCAACCTTGCCCAGGGCGGCGAGCCACTTGGTCATCTCGCCGGCGGCCGGGGCGCCCCCGCGCGGTGGGAACACGTACGCCACCCCGCCGCAGGGCTTGAGCATTCGCAGCAGGTCCATCGGCGGCAGGCCGGCCGGGGCCGGGCAGAAACCGGCCCGCCAGACGATCAGGTTCGCGAAGTAGTCCGCCAGCGGCGGGAGGTCGCGCTGCGCCCGCGTGACGACGACCTTCGCCCCGTACACCCCGCCGGCGGTCAGGGCCTTTCGCGCCGCGGCGACCTTGGCGGCGTCGCGCTCGATGAGGTAGATCATCAGCTCGCTGCGCCTCGCCAGGGCATGCGCCAGGCGCCCGTCGCCGCCGAGAATCAGCGCGTAGCCCCGCCTCACGCCGCTGTCGCCGACGAGCCTGGCGGCGAGCTTCTCGTGGGCCTCGGTGGGCATGTCCTTCGGGAAGGGCTCGTCGGCCGTCTCGGGCTTCACCTCCTTCGCCGCGCCGCCGCGCCCCGACGCGAAGCAGTGAATGCCGCCGTTGTCGGTGCTCACGAGCACGCGGCCGCCGGCGACCGCCAGACCGCGCGCCTTGCCGTTGACCTTGCCGGACCAGAGCGGCTTTCCGCCGGCCGCCTCGAAGGCGGTCACCACGCCGGGCCCGCCGGCCAGCAGCATGCCCCCGGTCATGATGAGCGAGTCGGACCCGGCGAAGGGCGAGGTCCACTTCGTCGGCTCGCCCTGCTTCTTCGCCAACTCCCGGAACTCGGCGTTGGCCTCGTTAACCTGCCTGGTGACGTCGGCGATCTGTTTGAGGACGGCCTCGTGGTCCCGGGTCCTCGGCGCCAGCTTGCCGCCGGGCGTCTTCCGTGCCTCGCGCTGCTTCTGGAGCGCCCGCTCCTTCCCGCCCAGGGTGCTCCGCTGCCGCCCCAGGCTGGAGACGCGGAGCTTCAGTTGCGTCATCCGCCCCCTGATCCCGATCCAGCTCCTGCGATCGCTGGCGACCAGCTCCTTGCCCGTCAGCAGGTACAGCTTATCTTCGGCGGCGATGAGTTGGCGGGTGCCGGTGCTCGGCTTCCTCGCCGGCAGCAGTTCCGCCACGGCCAGGTGGCCGCTGGCTTCGTTCGAGCCGATGACCTGCTCCGTCCCGCCGAAGAGGATCCCGCCGGCGAGCTGGTAGCTCGTGCCCCCAAAGAGCCCCGTCAGGCGCCAACTGAGGTTGCGCTGGAAGAGGAACCGGCCCGTCTTGCGGTCGAAGCCCGCCGGCATGGTCCGGCACGCCGGGACAAACAGCCGCTCCTTCGAGGCCACGAGGCAGCCTTGCGGGCTGATGCCCGCCTTGCCGCCGTCGGCGTAGGAGTCGTTCTTCCAGATCAGCTTGCCGTCGGCGGCGCCGACGGCGTAGAGGTAGAGCCCGTCGGCCGGAAAGACGCCCGCGCCGAAGTACGCCACACCTGCATCGACCGCAACGCCGGTCCGCACGGGCCAGACCGAGATCATCTTCCCGTTGCCGAGGAGCTTCCGGTCGGCCGGCGCGGCGCGGAACTTCCAGACCGGCCGGGCGTCTTGGGCGTCCAGGCAGTAGACCCAGCCGTCGTCGGAGCCGACGTACACCTTGCCTTCGTATACCGTCGGCGCCAGGCGCACGGGGCCGTCCGTGCAGAACTCCCAGCGGATCTCGCCGGTCTTTGCATCCAGCGCATAGACCTTGTTGTCGGCCGACGAGCCGAAGTAGATCATCTCCCCCACGGCCGCGACGTGGAACGCGTCGTCGAAGCGCAGCCGCGGCAGCTCCAGCACGCGCTCCACGGGCTTGGGCTGCGGGTCGCCCCAGGCATGCTCCGGCGGATGCGTGGCCGTGAAGACCCACTGCGCCGAAAGCGGCGCCTCGATCTTCTCGGAGCTGATGCCGCTTCGCCGGACATCGTGGCGATACGTGGGCCAGTCATCGCCCCGCGCATCGGCGCCCCAGAAGCCCGCCATGCAGACGACCACTGACAACATGAGCTTTCGAGTCATTTTGCGTTTCCTTGATCGCTATAAGATGCCAACACTTCTCTATTGCGCGCCGCCGATACGAGCGCCGCCGCCGGGAGTCTACGCTATCGGACCAGCGAGTCCAAGCGCATTGCGGTGAAGGCGCAGAAACCACGGCGTTGCGTCCCCGGCCGCCGCGCGTATGATGGCCCGCGTTGGATCGCTGCGAACGAAGACGCTTTCGATACCTCGCCAGCCGGATGGAGGTCATTCATGAGCAGGTCCCATCGTGTCACCGTGGCAGTCGTCGGCATGGCGTTGATCCTCCCCGGAACGGCACGGGCTGCGCGCCGCAAGCTGCTGGAGAAGCCTTCCAAGTGAGGGCGGAGCCCACGGATCCGAATCCGTGGGCTTCGGGAGCGGAAGGACAAGCGCATGCGGCGCTTGACCCTCGGAAAGGATTGCGTTCGCGTCCTTGTCCGGTATGTTGAGTAGTCGGTGCCTGATCTCGGGCCGGGCCGTGCAAAGGAGCCCTCCATGGCGAGCAGAGACGTGAACCAACCGAACGTGATCGTGATCCTTACCGACGACCAGGGCTGCTGGGCGATGGGCTGTGCGGGCAACGAGGAGGTCCGCACGCCGAACCTGGACCGCCTGGCCGCCGGCGGCGTGCGGTTCGAGAGCTTCTTCTGCCCCTCGCCGGTCTGCTCGCCCGCGCGGGCGTCGCTGCTGACGGGGAGAATCCCCTCCCAGCACGGCGTGCACGACTGGATCCGCGCGGGCAACTCGACCGACGAGAAGGACAAGGGCGGGCGCCTCGTCGAGTACCTCCGGGGCCAGACGGGCTACAGCGACATCCTGGCCGCCAACGGGTACACCTGCGGCTTCAGCGGCAAGTGGCACATGGGCGACTCGCACCATCCGCAGAAGGGCTTTGTCTTCTGGGAGGCCCACGCCCGCGGCGGCGGGCCGTACTACAACTGGCCGAAGGTCCGCGGCGACCAGGTCGTCACCGAGGAGAACTACGTCTCCGACGTCATCACCGACGACGCCCTGCGCTTCCTCGACCAGCAGGCGGGAACCGACACGCCGTTCTACCTGTCCGTTCACTACACGGCCCCCCACAGCCCATGGGAGCGGGAGCACCACCCCAAGGACATTTACGACGACTACCACGCCAACTGCCCGTTCGACTCGGTGCCCAACGACCCGCCTCACCCGTGGCAGACCAACACCGCCCCCATCGGCGCCGACGAGGCCCGGCGCCGCGAGGTCCTCAGCGGCTACTTCGCCGCCGTCACCGCCATGGATGCCAACGTCGGGCGGATACTCGACTGGCTCGAAGCCAAGGGCCTGCGAGAGAACACGCTGGTGTTCTTCACCAGCGACAACGGCATGAACATGGGCCACCACGGCATCTGGGGAAAGGGCAACGGGACGTTCCCGCTGAACATGTACGACACGTCCGTCAAGGTGCCGGCCATCATCAGCCGCCCCGGACACGTGCCGGAGGGCGAAGTCTGCGACGCGATGCTCAGCCACTACGACTTCATGCCCACGCTGCTGGAGTACCTCGGCATGGACAACCCCGGGGCCGCCAAGCTGCCCGGAAAGAGCTTCGCGGCCCTGCTGACCGGCGAGAAGTCCCAGGGACGCCAGAGCGTGGTCGTCTACGACGAGTACGGCCCGGTGCGCATGATCCGCACCCGCGAGTGGAAATACGTCCATCGCTACCCCTACGGGCCGCACGAGCTGTACGACCTGGCCAGCGACCCGGGCGAGCTGAACAACCTGTACGACAGGGCCGAGCACAGCGGACAGGTCCAGCAGCTAAAGGCCCGGCTGGAAGGGTGGTTCATCTGTTACGTCGATCCGATGCTCGACGGCACGCACGAACCGGTCACGGGCAAGGGCCAGCTCGGGCTGGCCGGGCCGAGCGGGAACGGCGAGGACAACTTCGCCGGCGACTGGCAGTACGTGGCCGACGGCACCCGCAGCGCCCCGTCGGGCTACCCGCGGTTCCAGCAATAGCCGCCCCGGGAGAGGAAATCGCCATGAACTGTATCCGCGCGGGAACGATCTACACCGGCAAATCGGTCGTGAAGGACGCCTGCGTGCTGTTCGACGGCGGGAAGGTCGCGGGCGTGTCGCGCGCCAGGCGCGGCAAGCTGCTGGGCAGCTTCGCGACGGTCACGCCGGCGTTCATCGACGCCCACAGCCACATCGGCATGCACCGCGCGGGCGAACCGAGCGGCGAGGGAGAGGCCAACGAGCAGCGGGACTCGATCCTCGCGCTGCCCGACGCGCTGGATTCGGTGCAGATGGACGACGCGTCCTTCGCCGAGGCGGTCGAGATGGGCGTGCTGTACTCCTGCGTCGTTCCGGGCAGCGGCAACATCATCGGCGGCCTGTCCGCCGTCATACGGAACTACGCCGCCAGCAGCAGCGAGGCGCTCATCGCCCGCGCCGGCGTCAAGGCGGCCTTCGGCTTCAACCCCATGAGCACCCGGAACTGGAAGGGCGAGCGCCCCTGGACGCGAATGGGCGCCCTGGCCATGCTCCGCAAGGCGCTGCACGACGTGCGGCAGAAGACCGAAAGACGCCGCAAGGCCCGCGGCGCCAAGAAGGACGAGATCACCTTCTCCGCCGAGGAGGAGATCCTCCGCGACCTGCTCTCGCGCAAGCGGCGCCTCCGCGCCCACGTCCACAAGATCGACGACATCGCGGCGATGCTCCGCCTGGTCGACGAATTCAAGCTCGGCGTCACCGTCGAGCACGCCATGGACGTGCACACGAGCGAGATCTTCCGCGAGCTGAAGCGGCGGAGGATTCCCGTAACGTACGGCCCGGTGGACGCCTTCCCCTACAAGGTCGAGCTGAAACACGCCAACTGGCGGAACGTCCGCCATCTGATCGAATCGGGCGTCCAGTTCGGGCTGATGACCGACCACCCCGTCACGGCCGCGAGGAGCCTGTTCCTCTCGACGCGCTGGTTCACGCGCGCCGGGCTCTCCAGGCAGCAGGCGGTGGAGCTCGTCTCGCGGAAGAACGCCGAGATCCTCGGGGTCGACAAGATGCTCGGCACGCTGGGGCGAGGCAAATGGGCGTCGTTTGCGTGCTGGAACGGCGACCCGTTCGACATCACGTCGTACCCCACGGCCGTCTACGGCGAAGGCGAGCTGCTCTTCGCCGACTGACGTACGCGCCCGGAGAGAAAGGCACACGAGCCATGCGAAGCGAATACCACCTCGACGAGCTGGACGAGTCGATCTTCGGACCCGAGGTCAAGCGGCAACTCGCCCGGCAGTGCTGCCGGAAGGAAGGCTGCGGGGGCGAGCTGCGCTGGACGAGCCCGAAGAAGAAGCTCCAGTTGGGCCAGTCCGTCACGCTGACCGGCACGTGCGTCAACTGCGGCGCGCGCCACGAAATGGAGTTCCGGCTGTAGGCGCGCCCCCGGAAGGCGCGCCCCGGGCCCGTGGTCGCGCGGCGCTCAGTCGTCGAGCGCGTGTTGGTCCATCAGCTCCCGTGCGCGTTCGGCGGCCTTTGTCTTGGGGTACTCCCGCAGGATCTGCTTGAGGTATTTCCTGGCCAGGGACTTCACGTTGTTGTGGAGGAAGTTCTCGGCCTTCTGGAGGATTTTCCCGGCCTTGTCGTCGGCGGTCTCGGCCTTGGGCTCGGGTTTGGGCTCGGGTTTGGGCTCGGGTTTGGGCTCCGGTTTCGGCTCGGGTTTGGGCTCGGGCTTCGGCTTGGTGGCGGGCTCGGGCTTCGGCTCAGGCTTGGGCTTCGGTTTGGGCTTGTCGGCAGTCGATGGGCCCGACCTTTGGAAGATCCGCATGCTGGGGCCGAGGATGAAGTCAAACACCCCCATCTCGAAGACGTCGTGTTCCCGGTCCTTGTCGTACACCTTGGGATCGTCGGTGAGGCCGTCCTTGATGGCCTTGGCCAACTGGTTCTTGACCCAAAGGTCGCGCTCGGCCTGGTTCCGGCGGTCGTCGGCCGTCATGACCTGGAACTTCAGCCCGTTCGGCAGAGGGATGGTGCCCTTCTTCCTCAGAATGGCCGCCCCGTTGCGCCGCATGTACGTGCCCAACGTCTGCCGCAGTGCCCGGTCCTCCTCCAGCGTGTAGTTGGGATCGAGATGCGCGTACATGTAAACGAGCGTCCGCCTCTCCGTGTGCTCTTCGGGGACCCTCCCCGGCAGGCGGAAGGACGGCCACTTCGCCGGCCCGGCCAGCACGTGGGCCAGGATCAGCGAACCGACCGCATGGCCGCCCCGCGTGTGCGGGTCATTCTGGTCGTCCATCGCCAGGCCGGGGCCGCGGATCATCATGCTCGCCTTCCGGCCGCCCGGGCTGCAGTGGTAGAGCGCCGTCATGTCGGCGTAGAACTCCTGGAGATTGCCGAACAGCATCTGGTAGTTCTCATACAGCTCGAAGATGTGGCGCAGGGGCAGGCCCGTGGAGATGTAGTTGTGCCCCAGCTCGTGCCAGACGATGGCCTCGGCGAAGTCGCCCTCGGTCATCTTGTGCGCCTTGGGCGGGCCGGACTTGACCAGCTTGGGGCTGTCCACCATGTGCGGCTGCCACGTCACGATGACGATCAGCTTCCCGGCCCGAATGCCCACCGGCGCCTGCGCGCCCAGCATCGCCGAGGGCATGTAATTGGCCGTGAACGACTTGCCCCAGATCGTCGCCGTGAAGCTGACGTTCCCGCTGCTGTGTGTCTTGTCCCACCACTTGGGGCGGTGCTCCTTGTAGGCCTTGGAGATGTAGAGAATGTCGGCCCGCTGCTCGGGCGTCAGTTCCATCCTGTGCTTCCCCCACGACTTGAGGCCCGCCTCGAGCGGGACCCACCTGCTGTGCATGTAGTCGCCAACGATTCCCCGGTAGCATTTCCGGGCCTCGGACTCCTCCACGGCCGCCGGCGCGGCGGGACTTGCGGCGGCGATCAGGCACACGAGGATCGCCGACAACACCGAGGTTGACATGTCCTCTTTCATCGTCTGCCCCTTCTCTCTTGAACTGGTCGATCAGCCCGTGGGCGTGCCCCACGGAAGGGCACGCGCCGCCGGCGAAGTCGTGAGACCTCGGCACCGAAGCGCCCCCATGACATTCGTCCACCGTAATCTTAGCAGATTGCACAGGCGGGGCCAAGCGCCAAATCGACCGGTGATTCTGCGCGAGCTCGAACGGACAACCCTCTTGCCGCCGCCGCGGGCGATCGGTACGATCCGGCAATCCGACGGACTTCTCCTGCACCGGGAGGAATCAAGATGACGCGGAAACCATCGACGGGCCACGAGCGGGGGATCACAAGACGCCGGGTCCTTCACAAGGCAGGCGCCGTCGCGGCGGGACTGGCGGCGGGGCCACGGCTGGCGGCCGCGCGGGATGCGGCGGCCAGGAGGCCGGCCCGCAAGATGAAGAAGGTCCGGATCGGCGTCGTGGGCGGCGGATTCGGGCAGGCCTTCCCCTGGCACGAGCACCCGGACTGCATCGTCCAGGCCGTCAGCGACCTCCGCGCCGACCGCCGCAACGCCCTGATGAGACGGTTTGGCTGCGACAGGCCGTATGAGTCCCTGGAGAAGCTCATCCTGGACAAGACCGTCGACGCCGTGAGCGTCTTCACCGAGGCGCCCAACCACGTGCGGCACTGCGTGGCGTGCCTGAACGCCGGCAAGCACGTGATCTGCGCCGTCCCGGCCGCCATGACGATCGAGGAGTGCCAACTGCTTCTCGACACGGTCAAGAAGACGGGCCTGACGTTCATGATGGCCGAGACGAGCTGGTACCACCAGTCGGTGATCTCGGCGAGGAAATGGTTCGCGGCGGGCAAGTTCGGCGAGGTCTACTACACCGAGGCCGAGTACCACCACCCGGGGCTCGAGGCTCTGTGGTACAGCGGGGGCAAGACGACGTGGCGGCACGGCCTGCCGCCGATGAACTACCCGACGCACTGCACGGCGTACCTGGTGGGCGTGACCGGCGAGCGGATGAGGCACGTCTCGTGCAGCGGCTGGGGCGACGACTCGAAGCACCTCAAGGGCAACGTCTACAAGAACCCGTTCTGGAACGAGACGGCCTTCTTCACCACGAGCAAGGGCCACGCCTTCCGCGTGGACGTCTGGTGGAAGGGCCCCGTCGGGGGCTGCGAGCGCGGCCAGTGGTTCGGCGAGAAGATGAGCTTCTACGACCCGCACCCCAACGGCACCGGCCACGTCATCCGCCGCCCGTCCGAGGTCACGGAGAAGGACGACGCCGGCTTCGCGCGGAAGCGCCCGAGGTTCGAGCGCTACAAGCAGCCGCAGTGGTGGCGGACCGACATGCTGCCGAAGCCCTTGCGTCACGGCAGCGGGCACGACGGATCGCACACGTTCCTGACTCACGAGTTCATCGACGCGCTGACCCACGGCCGCCGGCCGGCAACCGACGTTTACGAATCGCTGGCCATGACCGCGCCGGGGATCGTCGCACATGCCTCGGCGCTGAAGGGCGGCGTGCAGCTCAAGGTCCCGAGCTTCGACGAGAGAAAGGGGACAGGATGAAGGCACTGAAGTGGCTGACGCGGATCGGGCCGGCGTTCGTCATCGCCGCCGTCGTGCTCGGGCCGGGCAGCGTCACGACCATGACCAAGATGGGCGCCAGGCACGGCTACGCGATGCTCTGGCTGCCGCTGCTGGCGGGCGTGCTGATGGCCGGCTTCGTCACGCTCTTCATGCGGTTCGGCATCTCGGCGGACCGCAGCTTCCTCCAGCACTGCGCCGACACGTGGGGCCGTTGGTTCGCCGCGCTGTGCGGCCTGTCGATGTTCTACATCGCCACGGCCTTCCAGTTCGGCAACAACATCGGCGTCACGACGGCGCTGAACTCGCTGCTGAGACCCGCCGCAAGCTCGGGCGCCGACGCCGCGGCACCCGTGCCGGCCTGGGTCTGGCCGGTCGCGTTCAACGCCGTCGCGCTGGCCTTTCTCTTCGCCTTCCGCCACATCTACGCCGTCCTCGAGAAGATGATGACCACGCTCGTGGCGGTCATGCTGGTCGCGTTCTTCATCAACCTGTTCTTCGCCAGGCCCAGCGTCGGCGGGATCGCCCGCGGGCTGGTGCCCTCGATCCCCGAGGGCCTCGACTGGATGGTCGCCGCCGGACTGGTGGCCACCACGTTCTCGATCGTCGGCGCGATCTTCCAGACGTATCTCGTCCGCGCCCGCGGGTGGAAGGCCGACGACTACGGCAAGGGCGTGGCCGATTCCGTCAGCGGCATCGGCATGCTCATGCTCATCAGCATGATCATCATGATCACGTCGGCGGCCGTGCTGCACCCGCGCGGGCTGACCGTCAAGACGGCCGCCGACATGGCCGTGCAGTTGGAGACCGTGTTCAGCTCGGCCGCGAGGGTGATCTTCTGCATCGGCTTCGCCGCCGCGGCGTTCAGCAGCTTCCTGGTCAACGCGATGATCGGCGGCACGCTGCTCAGCGACGGGCTCGGCCTGAGCGAGGACATCAACTCGATGCCCGCGAAGATATGCTCGGCGCTGAGCCTGCTGATCGGCATGGCCGTGGCGATCCTCGTGACGTACTTCAAGACGATCGACTTCGCCCAGGCCCTGGTGGCCGCCCAGGCGGGGACGCTGCTGGCCATCCCGCTGGCCATCGTCTCCGCGCTGCTGGTGCTGTTCTGGCCGAAGCGATCGGGCGCCAAGCCGCTGGGCGTGCCCGCGAAGCTCTTCGTCCTCCTCGGCACGGCCGTGCTGGTCGCCATCGCCGCGCGATCCTATACGACGACCCTCGCCAAGCTCGCCAAGATGTTCGGCGGCTGAGACGCCTCATCCGGCCCACCCGGCGTGGAGAAGACCGAAGAGAAGCTCGTCACCTTCCGGGCGAACAGGGGTTATGCTGAGGGCATGGAGTGTGAACCGCACAGTGGCAAGGCCGGGCCGCCCGCAACGAGGCAGCGGGTCTGTCGTTGGAGTCTGCTTGCGGCGGCCGTCATGATGCCGGCGGCCGGCGCGGAGGGCGGCGAGTTGAAGATTCGGCGCATCATCGACATCTGCCCCGTGTGGTCGGGACATCGGGTAGGCTTCAGCCTGCTGACGCGCGGCAAGCGGCAGTACGCGGCCTTCTACGACGATCAGCGCCGCATGACCGTGGCCGCGCGGGGCCTCGACGCGGACACGTGGCAGCTCGTTCGCCTGCCGGAGAGGCTCGGCTGGGACAGCCACAACTACGTCACGCTGGCCGTCGACGACGACGGGCGGATTCACCTCAGCGGCAACCTGCACTGCCACCCGCTGAAGTACTTCCGCACGAGCAGGCCGGGCGACGTCACGAGCTTCGAGCGGATCGACAGGATGGTCGGGCGCCAGGAGCGGCGCGCCACCTACCCGCGTTTCTTTCGCGGCGCGGCCGACGAGCTGATCTTCACCTATCGCGACGGCGGAAGCGGCAACGGAAACCAGATCTACAACGTATACGACGACAAGGCGAGGGCGTGGCGGCGGCTGCTCGACAGCCCGCTGACCGACGGGCGCGGCAGGATGAACGCCTACCTTCGCGGCCCGGTCCGCGGCCCCGACGGGTACTTCCATCTCTGCTGGGTGTGGCGCGACACGCCGGACTGCGCCACGAACCACGACCTGTCCTACGCCCGAAGCAAGGACCTGATCCACTGGCTCACGGCCGACGGCGGGAAGGTGAAGCTGCCCATGACCCTCGAGACGCCGGGCCTGATCGTGGACCCCGTGCCGGTCAAGGGCGGCATGATCAACGGGAACACGAAGGTCGGCTTCGACACGAAGGGGCGCGTGATCATCAGCTATCACAAGTTCGACGCCGACGGGAAGACGCAGTTGTACAACGCGCGCCTGGAGCAAGGCGCGTGGAAGATATACCGGACGAGCGACTGGGGCACTCGTTGGGACTTCCGGGGCCGAGGCTCGATCGTCTTCGAGATCTCCCTCGGCGGAGTTCGCATTGTCGGCGGCCGACTGGTGCAGTCCTACCGGCACGCCAGGCACGGCTCGGGCGGTTGGGTCCTCGACGAGGCCACGCTCAAGCCGACCGGCAAGGCGACCGCCGGCACGCGCCCGCCGGCGAAGCTCAACAAGGCGGAATCGACGTTTCCGGGCATGACCGTCCGGTGGCGGGCCGACAGCGGCGGCGGCGAGCCCGGCACGCGATACCGGCTGCGATGGGAAACGCTGCCGTCGAACCGCGACCGGCCGCGAAAGCCCCCCCTGCCGAAGCCCAGCATGCTGCGGCTGTATGAGCTCCTTGCGGCGGAGGCAGGCCAATAGGCCCGTACGAGGAATCCCCCGATCCCGTGGAACGAGAAAGAGCCAACTGATACAGGAGCACGCCGATGCCCATTCATCTTTGCCCGATGACGCGCCGTGAGTTTCTCACCCGCTCGGCGGCCGCGGGAGCGGCCATGGTGCTGGGGCCGACGGCACACGGCTCGCAACAGAGCGGGCGGGTCGATCCGAACCGCTTCGCCCTGCTTGCCGACACCCACATCGACGCGGACCCCGCCAAGGTCAGCCGCGGCGTCAACATGACGGATCACCTCGCCCACGCCGTCAAGGACGTGGCCTCGCTGGCCCCCGGGCCCGCGGGCGTCATCGTCGGCGGCGACTGCGCCCACTCCAAGGGGCTCAAGGGCGATTACCTCCAGCTCGCATCCGTCGCCAGGGGCCTGTCCGACGCGAAGCTGGCCGTGCACCTGGCCCTCGGCAACCACGACCATCGCGAGAACATGTACGCCGCCCTGAAGGCCCGCCGCCCGGCGAAGGCCACGGTCGCGGGCAAGCACGTCTCGGTCATCACGTCCCCGCGGGCCAACTGGTTCCTCCTGGACTCCCTCAACGTGGTCAACCAGGTCTCCGGGCTCCTTGGCGCCAAGCAGCTCGCGTGGCTGACCAGGGCGCTCGACGCCCACAGCGACAAGCCCGCCATCGTCGTGGCCCACCACAACCCGCAGTGGTCGGTGCAGGACCCGACGGCTAAGAGGAGGAGGATCTCCGGCCTCGTGGACACCAAGGCGCTCTTCGAGGTGATGGCGAAGCGCCGCCACGTCAAGGCGTACGTGTTCGGCCACACGCATCGATGGGGCCGCTCCGTTCGCGACGGCCTGCACCTGATCAACGTGCCGGCCGTGGGCTACGTCTTCCAGAAGACCCAGCCCAGCGGCTGGCTGCTGGCGCAACTGAAGACCGACGGCGTCGAGCTGGAGCTGCACTCCATCGACCCCAAGCACAAGGCCCACGGCCAGAAGGTCGAGCTGACCTGGCGATCGTGAATCCCCCGGCTTCGGTGAGCGTCCTGTGAGGAAGGTCAGCGCGCCCGCGGCCGGGAATTGCGCACGATCGTCCGCAGGACCCAGTACGTGCCCATTGCCGCGGCCAGGTGCTTGAGCGTGTGGCCGCTCAGTACGCCGCCGAGGCCGTAGACCCACGCGTCGAGGTGCTCCAGGACCGTCGCCAGCAGGTACCAGCCCAGTGCGACGAACAGGCCGCGAGCCGGCAGGTACCTCGCGGGGAACGCAAGGGCCATGTACGGCAGCGCGACGAGCGGGAAGAAGTGCACCAGCCCGTAGAGGCGGAGGTCGCCCGCGCCCTGCGTCTCGGTGAGCCGCCAGTAGACTACGCCGGCCACCCCCAGCAGCAGCAGCGGCGCGAGCAGGTACGCGCCGGCCCTGCGGCTGACCCGTTCGGCGATCATCCCCGCGAGGAAGCCCATGAACGCGACGCTCATGCCCAGGCGGTCCCAGAAGAGCGTGGCGTTGTCCGGTGCGAGGTGGTAGCGGCCCGAGCCGAACGCCGTCAGGAACATGCCGGCGAACATCGCGCCGAACGTGCACCGGTCGGCCCAGCCCAGCCGCGACGGCCGGCCGCGCGCGGCGGCCGCGGCGTCTCGCACGAAGAACCACACCCCCATCGCCCCGACGACCGCGAAGCCGACGTTGGAGACGACGTCGAAGAAGTTCGGCACGCCCAGGATCGTGCGCCGATCTGCGAAGTCGTGATACGCCGCCTCCTGCGGCCAGCGCGGAAAGCCCAGCGTGATCCCGACCGCCACCCCCGCCATCCCGACCAGCACCAGCACGCGGCCCCTGAGCGGCCGGGCCGAGCTCGACGAGATGTCCTGCCCGCCATTCACGCATCCGCACTCCGCCGCCCGGGACAGGCCCGACCGCTCCGACATCGTAACGGTCAGGCCGTCCAACGGCAAACGCCCGCCAGGGGGACGTCGAGGACACGGGGCTGCACGACGTTGAACTCTACGGCGTACCGGCCCACAAGATGCCCGGCGTCCGCGCGTTCCTTCAGGACGGCTAGGGTCTCTGAGCCCAGGAAACCTTGAATTTCATACAGAACAGGTCTTCGCTGCCCGCGAAGCTCCTGTCGTAGGCGCCGGGAGTTGTCGGAAACCGGCGTGAGAGCGTGCGGCCCACGATGATGGGATTGCCGTTGGCATCCGTGGTGATGAAGCGGCCGTGGTCGTCGGCTTTCCCGCCTGCAAACGTCGAGTAGAGCAACTGACCCGTTGGGCTGTAGATCCGCAGGAACATATCGCGGCCGCCGCCGTAGGTGGAATCGTACGCGCTGGGCGTCACTTCAAGGTCCGCAGAAGTCGTGAAACCGGTGACGAAGACCCGGCCGGCGCCGTCCATCGCCGGCCCGTTGGGCAGTTCGTCTCCCGAGCCTCCGATGTAGGTGATGAATATCGGCTGTCCGTCCGGAGCGAACTTCGCAAGATAGCCGTCCCCGCCGCCGCCCGCCTTGCGCTGATGGGCCCGGGGCGTAGTGGGGAAGTCCGCGGAATTGGTGTACCCGACGAGGCTCGAGGCCCCGCCTTTGCCGACCGCGATCCTATGCTCCGCGATCTCATTGCCGCTGCCGCCGAGAAAGGTCGAGTAGAGGCACGTCTGCATGTCGTTGGAGAAGATGTGGAACGCCCCGTCGTTCCGCCCGCCTCGGTACTTCGGGAACGCGGCGTTGCGAGACACATGCATCCCGCGGTTGCTCACCCAGCTATTGAGGTAGATCCGCCCCCGCGCGTCCAATGCAATGCGAGCGAGGTGCATGCCGAGATCCCCCAGGAAACGGCAATACTCGACGCGCTTGCCGTCCGGCGAGACTTTCACGATCGGGTGGTCGATCCTGCCGGTGAAACGGTTCAGCTTCCCCGGATCGTCGCGGCTCGTCGCGCCGTCCAGATAGTCACCCGCTGAGAAGGTGTTGGCCGCCACATAGGCATGCCCCTGGTTGTCAATGGCCAGGCCACCTCTGGCCGAGTCTCCCTTGCTTCCACCGAGGTAAGTGCTGTAGATCAGCTCCGCTCCGTCGGAACGGAGTTTGCACAGAAATGCGTCCTGGTCGCCCCCGTTGAACGTCTCATCAAATGCCCCTTCCGAGGTGGGGAAATCGCGGGATCTCGTCTTGCCGGCAATGTAGACGTCGTCATTCGCATCGACGCAGATCCCGTAGCCGCCGTGGTCCCTATCGGTTCCCCCAAGCAAGGCCACCCAGAGCATCCTGGTTCCGTCGTGCTTGAGTTTCACGACGATGATGTCCGCGCCACCACCAAGCGGGCCATAGGTGCGCACCGGGGCGCCGCCAAACCCATTCGGTTTGTACACCCCGCGTCCGGCCGCGAGGATGTTCCCGGCTGAGTCAACCGTTGCTTCCCGAAGCGTCGCGTAGGAGCAGCCGGTACTGCCCACAAACGTTGAGAACTCCAATGTCACTGTGGGCTCCCGCCCGAAGCCCCGCTTCGCTCCGAAGCCACAGCCTACGATGGTGGTGGCCAATAGCAGGCCTGACGCCAACCTTGTCCGCACCGTCCGTGCCGGAGCGAGTTCATGCTTCACCTTCCCGTTCCTCCTTCTCCTTCTGGGCAGGGGTCCTCTGCCGTCGTTACTTGGCATGCTCTGCCGCTTCGGCTTCCTCTTTTGCCTGTTCCGGCTCTCGGAATCAAGCTCTGTTCGGCAGACTCGGCCACGGAGTGGCTCCAGGCGGGCCTGCCGCGGTTGGTATAGACTACTCGTGCCATGAAGCGCATCAACAACTACTACTCCCGACATTCGCGCGTTCCTTCGTCATTCGCGTCCCATGCCCGGAGGCCGACGGAGACGGTCTGCCCGAAGGCGCCGCAAACGCTCGGTCAAAGGCCGTCTGGGGCGCAATTCCGGTCCGACGGCCGGCAAGTGCGCCCTTGCCGCGGCGGGCCAAACGCTTACTCCTCTCCCGAACCGTGATAGAATGGGTCGGCGCCGAGACTCGGAGTTGGCGAACGGTCGCCGGATGACAGCATCGGGAGACACGAATGGCAAGACGGCAAGACGGTGCGGGCGCGGGTAGGCGTTCGGCAAGCGCTGCCGGCCGGGTGTGGTTGGCGGCCGGCGTTGTGTTGGCGGCCGTCGTGGGGCCGCCCGCGGCGGCTGCGGCGGCTGACGCGGGATGGATGCGATTCCGCGGCCCGAACGGCTCGGCCGTCAGCGGCGAGACGGCGCTGCCGGCAACGTGGTCCGCGACCCAGAACGTGGTCTGGAAGACGGCCATGCCCGGCGCCGGCACGTCCAGCCCGATCGTGGTGGGCGAGCGGGTCTTCCTGACGTGCTTCAGCGGCTACGGCCTGCCGGGCGAGCCGTCCGGGAGCATGAACCGGCTCAAGCGCACGGTGGTCTGCGCCGGCCGCAAGGACGGGAAGATCCTCTGGGCGCGGGACGTGAAGGCCCGCCTGCCGGAGCAGGAGCGGCCGCGGGACAACCACGGCTACGCGTCGAGCACGCCCGTCTCGGACGGCGAGAGGCTCTACGTGTTCTTCGGCAAGGGGGGCGTGTTCGCGTTCGATCTGGAGGGCCAGCGGCTCTGGCAGGCGGACGTAGGCTCGGGCCTGAGCGGCTGGGGGTCGGCGGCATCGCCGGTGCTGCACGCCGAGACGCTCATCGTGAATGCCAGCGTCGAGGGCAAGGCGCTGGTCGCGATGAACAAGGCCACGGGCAAGCGCCGGTGGCTCGTCCGCGGGATTAGGGAAGCCTGGAACACCCCGCTGCTGGCCGCCGCGCCGGGCGGCAAGGCGGAACTTCTCGTCGCCATGCCGCGGAAGGTCGGCGCGTACGACCCCGCCACCGGGGAGGAACTGTGGAGCTGCCAGACGGGCATCACCTGGTACATGGTGCCCAGCATGGTCGCGCACGGGGGCATCGTCTACTGCATCGGCGGCCGGTCCGGCACGGCCGCGTCGATGGCCATCCGCCAGGGCGGTCGGGGCGACGTAACGGCCACCCACCGGCTGTGGAAGACCGACAAGTGGTCGAACGTCTCCTCGCCGATCTACCACGACGGGCGGCTGTACTTCGCCCACGAGAAGCGCGCCGTCGCCTACTGCCTCGACGCCGGGACCGGCGAGGTCCTCTACGAAGGGCAGCTCGGCCCGCGGGCCGGTCAAGTCTACGCCTCGCCCGTCCTGGCCGACGGGAAGCTCTACTACGTTACCCGCCGCGGCGGCACGTTCGTCGTGGCCGCCGGCCCGGAGTTCAGGCAACTCGCCCACAACACCCTCGACGACCGCAGCACCTTCAACGCCAGCCCCGCCGTCAGCGACGGCTGCCTGCTGCTGCGGTCCGACAAGTTCCTGTACTGCATCGGCAAGCGGACGCACGTCGCGTGGAACACCGCGGCCGATCCGGTGAAGGTCCGCTTCTCCGACGGCACGATCCTGGAGGGCCAGCCCGGTGATCTCGCCATGAAGCCGTAACGCCCGGGGTCCGGGAAGAGCTTGTCAATCTCCCAGGCCGTGCTAGAATAACAGAAGAGGACCGCAGTGGTCGCAGGGGTGAGTGTATCTCGGAGATCTCAGATAAGAGCGGAGACTATCATGCCTTTTCCGGGACCAAAGAGGACGGGGCGCCTCGCCGGCTTGCTGTGGGCGCTGCTGGCGATAGGCGCGCTACACCTTGGACAGGGAGAGCAGGCCATGGGGGCGGCCGTCCAGCTCACCGACGGTTCTGCGTACGGTGGAACGTTCGGGCGCTTCAGCCGGATCTCTCCCGACGGGACGCGTGTGGTGTTCACCGCGGACACCGCCGGCAGTGAGGTGGCCGCATTGTACAGCGTCCCCATCACCGGCGGCTCGCCGGTGCAGCTTCACGGGGCGACGGTCGTTCCGGAGAACTATCCCACACGTCCGCTGGGGCAGCCGGTGTGGTCGTATGGCAAGAGCGTCTTCGAGATTGCTCCCGACGGCGAGTCGCTCATCTACAGCGCCGAGCCCTCGGTTGGGTCCGTCGACTTGTACACAGCGCCGATCGCGGGGGGGCCCTCCATCCACTTGGCGTCGCTGAGCGGAGCCGACGTGGATACGCTCAGGTTCCATGTGGCCCCTGACGCCGGCCATGTTGTCTTCCGCGTGAACTGGCCCGGTACGGGGGGCGCCGAGGGAACCACCACGATCTACTCGGTATCCGCCGCCGGCGGAGAATCGCCGGTGACGCTGTTTGCCGCGCCCGCGTCCGGTGATGTGCTCGCTATCGGCGGGAAGCCCTCTTACATCTCCCCGGACAGCGGCCGCGTGATGTTCGCGGACGCCAGCACACTGTATATTACGGACATTGGCGGGGGCCCTGTCACAACACTGGCCTCGGTCGGCGCGTGGTACCTTAGCCGCACCCGATTCACGCCCGATGGATCGCGAGTCCTCTTCACGGCCTCCTCCCCCCCCATCACCTCCGTCATGACCTCCACGCAATACAGCGTCGGCGCCGCCGGCGGTTCACCCGTCGAGCTGGTATCGACCTGGAGCGGCCCGGGGTCCGCTCCCAAGGGCGTGCAGGACGGCCGTGTCGCGATGATCGGCAGCACGGCCATCGTCACCGCCCATACCTCCTCCGGCGTGACGGAGTTCAACCGGGTGGCCATCGATACGGGAGCATCGACACTCATGGGCAGGGCTCCGGCCGACACGGAGCGGTCCCTGTTCCTGCGGGGAGCCCTGCACGATGCCTCCGGCGGCGTGTTTGAGGGCCTGGACGACTCCGAGGCGATGTCGCTCTGGTACATCCCCTTCTCCGGCGAACCGGCCGTCCGCTTGACCGACGACATCCCCGCGGCTGAATCCTATCCGGAGTATGTCCTCCCTTACGCCCGTTGCCGGATCACTCCCGACGACCGCACCGTCGTCTACTCCATCCCCACAACGGATGGCCGGGAGCTGTATTCCGTTGCGATCAGCGGAGGGGCCTCGGTCCGGCTCAGCCACGACCCCATGGGCGGGCTGTATGTCTGGGACGAAGAGCTCACGCCCGACGGCCGGTATGTGATCTACACCGTCCGCGAACCGGACACAGGCCAATTCGGCAGGGTGTACCACATCAAGGAGTTCTATGCCGTGGACGTCCGTGGCGGCACGCCCTGGCTGCTGAACGATCCGCTGGCGCCGGGTGAGTTCATTGCGTGGGATTACCAGATCGGCCCGGACGGAACGGTGGTGTACTGGGCGGGCAACGACGAGACGGGGTACGACCTCTATTCCTCGGCGATCCCCGAGCCGGCCACGCTGGCCCTGCTGGCCTTGGCGGGCCTGACGCTGGTTCGTCGGCGGCCGCGACGCCGCAGGTGCTCCCTACCAAGCTGGACAACGCGCTCCCCACGCGCGGAATGAAGGCGAAGTGAGGCCGAGTGGTCAGTCTCCGCCTCGGGCACGATAGACCGGAAGATCGGCCTGGCGAGTGGCCATGGCAAAGTCATCCAGGTAGACCCAGTAGTCCGCCCATTTTCCTGTCACGCCGCCGACGGTGGTCGGGATGCGGAACGTCTTGCTGCCGTCGCTGGCCTGCGGAAGCAATGGCCACGTGAAGTTCCGCGTCTTGCCGCCGAGCCATTCGGCGGTCTTCTTCCATGGCTGATCCCTCTGCCGCAACCAGACCTCATAGACGCCCTGACCGGCACGCACCAAAGGGCTCTTGCCGCTGGTGTCAATATGGACCTTCACCAGGTACCAACGGTTGGGATTCACCGTGAAATCCGCCGGTTTGCCCAAGTTTGGGCCGAGCTTATCTCGATTCGTCGGGTACTCGCTGGCAGTCTTGAAATCAGCATTCGGGGGCCGATTGGCGAAGAAGCCTTGGCCCTTGACCCCCTTGACCCCGAAGGGCTCCCTGGACCAACTGCCCAACGTAAACAGCCAATGGTAGCAGTTGCCGCGCTGCGCGTTCCTGTTCGTGGCGGGATATACCCCGTCCCGGGACGGGTAGATGAACTTGCCCCCGAGGATCTCCGAGACCTGGCGGCCAGACCGGTTGATGTAGATCCAAAACTGGAACCAGACATTGGCGGGGACCTGGCCGAGCGGGCCTTTCGGGGAACCGTACTGGAGGTAGAAATCCGTTTGTCCTCGGAGCTTCTTCGGCAAGGCCTCCAGGCAGAGAACGCGCTTCGAGTTCTTGCCGGGGAACCCTCCGGTGTGCCCGGGTATGGCATCGGTGGTGTAGACATAGCCCCTTGCCCCGGTTCGCCCGTCCTGGTAGGTCTTGGCCCCATTCCACGGGCCGTTCTTCGCGAAAAGTGCCGACGCCCCGGGCTTGTCACGCTCGACCACATACTCGAAGGCGTCATAGGCCAGCCGTTCAGCCTTGGTACCGCACGGAAGCGTGAGCATCAGAAGGGCAGGCAGTCCAAGCAGAGGTTTCCTCATGGGTCCTTCTCCTAACAGGACCGCCACTTCTTGCGCAGTGCGGCGGCCGGGGCTACTTGGTCACTTCGGCCGTCGGCGGGGTGGCGAAGGCGGCGTGGCGGAGGTTCATCTCGTCGCGGCCGAGCATCTTGCTCTCGGCGGCGTAGATGCGATAGCGCAGCGGGAGCGTCTTGCCGGCCTTGATCGTCGTCTTGAAGAACGCGCCGAAGCGGCCGTACTGGCGATAGGCGGAGTACACCGCAGGCTTCGGGTTCGACGGGTGGTTCATGTGCTGGATGCAGTACCGCTTGCCGCGAAGCGCGTACGACTGGGCCGCCCAGGGCAGGTCCTTGTTGTCGTCGAGCCGCTGCTGCGGCGTCTTGATGCCGTCCCGGTGGAACTCGTACCGCGTCTTGAGGTCGGCCGTCGCCTTGTCGGCCGTTTGCTTGCCCCGCGCGGCGCCGACGTTGATGGCCACCTCGTTGTGCGGGCGATATTGAAAGCCCGCGTGCTCCGGGTTGCCCTCGAGCGCCACGTCGCCGCCGACGGCCTCGAGCGCCGAGCGGAACTCCATGAGCATGATCGCCGAATCGGACTGGCGGAAGCACGTGGTCTCGCGCCGCTCGGAGACGATCGCCTTCCCCTCGCGGTCCTGCCAGTGGACCAGCGAGGTCGAGCGGGCCAGCACCGGCCCGGCGATCATCGTTGCGAACCCCTTGTGGACCTGCGCGCTGCGGTCGCCCATGGACCAGAAGTTGTACCGCTTGCCGCCGCAGCGCAGAGAGCCCCAGCCGATGTGGATGCCCCTGTGGTGCGGGTCGTGGCCGTGGGCGTCCTTGGTGATGACGTCCTTGCCGGCTGCGTCGAAGACGTGGTGGTAGGTCTTGTACGTCTCGAAGACCTTCCCCTTCGTGGACGTGTCGAACTCGTACATGTACCGCGTGACGAGCCGCCCGGCGAAGCGCAGGTCCAGGTGCTTGCCCGGCGTGTCGGTGAAGGCGAAGGCGTCCTTGCCGGCGTACGGCCTGGCCGACAGCGCGGCCGTCCACTGAATCGTGCCCGGCTGGGCCTCCGGCAGGATCCACCACAGCTCGGCCTGCTTGTCGTTCATGACGATCTGCCCGGGCATCGTTCTGCCCTTCTTCCCGCAGGTCATGACGACGGAGATCTTCTCGGCCGGTACCTTCGCAAGGGCCGCCGGCAGGTCGATCCTGGCGCAGACGGGCACGTCCTTCCCGCCGGCGGCGGTCACCTTCACCGTGAGCTTGAGCTGTTCCGCGACCTCCGCGCGGCCCTCGCCCACGCCGATCATCAGCAAGCCGGCCACCAGCCCCGCAGCGAGAATCCCTTTCCAGCATTCCATGGTCGTTCCTTTCGGCGTGTGCCAACTCCGATCTGCCGACGAGAATATCACCCGCCTCGCCGCTTCGGAAGCCCAATCTCGCCCGCGTTGGCGCTTGTGTGTGACCGCCGATTCTGGCGGCACCCGTGGTGGCACGGGCATCCTGCCCGTGCGTCCCACGACCGTCTCGGTCGTGGAATGGACCGGAAAGGCAGGGCCGGGACGGCCCTGCGACGCATGGGCGAGACGCCCATGCCACAACAACCTGTCACACACTGGCGCTTGCATCGGCCGGCCGGTGGGGGTATTGCTTTGGCAGCAAAGGAGACGTCGCCATGGATATTGCGATCGGTATCGTCTTGATGTTCCTGGGTGCGGCCTGCGGCGGGTCGTTCGGCCTGCCGAGCAAGTTCGTCAGGAAGGAGACGCCGTGGGAGAACCTCTGGGGCCCGTTCTTCTTCTTCGCGACGATCCTCATACCGGTGACACTCGGGCCGGTGATCGTGAAGGACTTCTACGCCGTCTTCCCCAAGGCCGGGCTCGACGTGCTGATCGTGCCGATCATCTTCGGCTTCCTCTGGGGGCTGGGGTCGATGACGCTGGGGCTGAGCTTCGCGTTCATCGGCCTGTCGCTGGCGTACGCGCTGAACTACGGCCTCCAGATCGCCACCGGCTTCCTCGTGCCGACGCTGCTGCACAAGCCGGGCCAGCTCCTCACGACGCACGGCTATGTCGCGCTGGCGGGCGTGGCGACGTGCATTCTGGGCGTGATCGTCGCCGGGCGGGCCGCCATCCTCAGGGACAAGAGCCTCAAGACCGACGCCGCCGAGCCCCACGAGCCGCAAGCCGCCACCAAGAAGCCGAAGATGCTCATCGGCGTGGCGGTCGCCGTGATCTCGGGCGTCCTCTGTGCCTGCTACGCCGTCTCGGCGAGCTTCGCCGCGCCGGCGCTGGGCGGGGCATTGGAGACGTTCAGCAACGCCGGGTGGCAGTCGGCGTTCGCCGTCGCGGCGCTGATCGTCTGGGGCGGATCGGTCTCGGCCTGCGGGTACTGCGTCTTCCTGCTGTGCAGGAACAAGACGTGGGGCAACTTCGCCAAGCCGGGCGTGGGGTCGATCCTGATACTCGCACTGGTGATGGCCGTCCTGCACGACGCGGCGATCTTCCTGTGGGGGCTGGGCTTCTCCTATCTCGGCGAGAAGCTCGGGCTGTCGATCGGCTACGCGATCTTCATGTCCTTCGCGATTATCGTGGGCAACTTCCACGGCTTCCGCACGGGCGAATGGAAGGGCGCCAGCCGCCGGAGCGTCGGCTGGATCGCCGCGGGGATTGCCATCCTGATCGTCGGCGTGTGCCTTCTGGGCACGGGAAGCTACATATCCCTGGACTGATCGGCCGGCCGTGCGCCCCGTCGTGCGGACTTGGGCCTATCCGAACAGCCGGGGGACCTGATCGATGGCGACCATGACGGCGAAGTAGCCGTAGAACCCGCACGCCCAGAGGATGGCGGCGACCCGCACCCACCCCATCGCCAGCCACGACGGCAGGATCCGCTTGTTCATCCACAGCAGGAGGAACGAGTAGAAGGCCATCACCAGGCCGTTGAGGCACGCACCGAGCACCAGCAGCGGCAGCGGCTTGTTGAAGCCCGACAGCAGGATCCCGCAGCCCAGGAGGATCTCCACCCAGAGGAACACGTAGTAGAGCCTTCGCAGCGTCCATCTCTGCGAGCCCTTCGCCCAGAGGGTCCGCACGAGGTCGGCCGAGACCCGCGCGACCATGTCCATCAGCCCCAGCTCGGTCGTCAGCAGTATGAGCATGCCCGCCAGCCAGAAGCCCGTCTTCGCCAGGCCGCCGAAGGCCCCGCCGATCTGAACGCCCTGCTGGCGGACGAAGTCCATGTCCTTGCCGATGTCCAGGCCGAACACCGTGCTGTGCGCGATGCACGACAGCATGATCAGCGAGGCCGCACCCAGCACGAAGAACAGCACGAAGTGCTCCCAGTTCGCCGCCCGCCACCAGGCCTTCCACCGGGCGACGTTCTCGTCGGTCTTGCGGGGCAGGAAGCCCGCGTCGGGTATCGGCTCGGCGCGGCCGGTGACGAGGCTCGTGATCCGCCCGATGAACGCGCCCATGCCGTAGGACTTGTCCTTGATGTAGTTGCTCTGGGAGAGGTTCAGGCTGCCGCCGGCGCCGGCGTAGGCGATGGCCCCCAGCAGCATGGGCAGGCCGATGCCCTCGGGGATCTGCCCGAAGCTCACCGTTCCGCGGGCCATCTCGACGAGCGTGTCGGCCTTGACGACCGCCACGAACAGGACCACCACGAAGACCAGAACCAGCGCGACCATGACGAACTGGAGCCTCTCGACCGTCCTGTAAACCACCGGGCCGAGGCTCAGGACCAGGCCGATCAGGATCATCCCCGCCACGCCGTAGACGACCGGCTTGCCGCCGACGAGGTACGACAGGCAGGTCGCGCCGCCCATGGCCCAGCCCGGCCAGACCCACGGGATCGTGTTGCTCAGCAGGAAGATCCACGCCCAGTGCTTCCACATCCGCACGAAGCCGACCACCGCGCTCTCGCCGGTGGCCAGCGTGTACCGCTCGATCTCCATGTTCACCCAGAACTGCGTGAACAGGCCGATCATGCACGCCCACCAGACGACGAAGCCCCAGTGCGAGACGATGTGCGGCCAGAGGACGAACTCCCCGCTGCCGATCGACGCGCCCAGCAGGATCACGCTCGGGCCGATCATCTTCCGCAGGCCGATCGGCTTGGGCAGATCTCCCCACCGAAGCGCCCCCACCGTGCGCGAGGGCACGACCTCGTCGGGGACCCGCTCATCGTCCGGCATGCTCGTCCTCCTTCCGGCTGGTAACGCCCTGCGTCATATGTCTGCTCCCGCATGCGCGCCGGGTCAAGGCGCGCGCCGTTGTTGCAGCAAACCATACGCAGCGTACTACCTCGGGTCAAGGACACCCGGTGCATTAACGTTCCGGGGAACGGAGCAGGCCCGAAGGGCCGGAAGGACCTGCCTGCCGGCAGGCAGGTTTGGCCGTGGGCGTCAGCCCACGGTACCCGGCGCCCTTACGCAGAGCCCCAAGGGGGCGAAAGGAATCGCGTTCCACCATTTCGTTAATGCACCCGCGTTCATCTTCCAGCTTTGCACTCCCACCCGCGGTGCAGATAATGGAGGTATGATCGAGAAGGTCGTCCGTAAGCATGCCCTACATTCCCGCGCGGCCCAGACGGCGGACCTGAACTATTGGCTCGGGCGCCCCCCCGAAGAGCGCATCGCGGCCGTCGAGTCGCTGAGAAGGCAGCGGCATGGGAACGTCGGGCGAATGCAGAGAGTTGTCCGAGTCGTTCGCCGCAATCGAGGTTGATCGCCGCATCGCCGTCGGGGGGGAGCATAAGCGTTTCGGGGAAGCAGTCGCTTCTGGAGGGCCGTAGGCCCGACTGCCGGTAGCCTCGGGCGCGAGCCCGTGGAGCTGGAGTTGCCATAATAGAGAGCCCCCGCACGGGGGCGAGTGAAGGCCTCAAACGCCCCCGTGCGGGGGCTCCGCTGACAGCAGCCTGTATACCACGGGCTCGCGCCCGAGGCTACCAACATGTGCCCCGTTCCGGGGCTGTACCACCCGCGCCCCCTAAACGCTAATGCTCCCCGTCGGGGGATATGCACTGGCTTTCCACGGGGCGTCTCGCTATACAGGTGCCGTACGTCCGCAGGTTCAGACATTCAAGGAAACCGACATATGTTCAAGAGCCTTTCGCCGGGCGCCATCGGCGTCAGCGGCACGACGGAGCAGATCGCCGAGCTGGCCGCCAGGCACGGATTCGCGGCGATCGACTTCAACGCCTCCGAGGCCGCCGACCGGATCGACGCCGGCGAGCCGGACTCGCTGAAGGCCATCCACGAGCGCCACGGCCTGCGCCCCGGGCCCATGGGCCTGCCCGTCCGGTTCCGCGGCGACGAGGAGGCCTTCCAGCGCGACCTGGCCGGCCTGGGGCGCCTGGCCGCCGCGGCTGCGGCCGTGGGCTGCGACCGCTGCGCAACGTGGATCCTCCCGGCGTCCGATGAGCTGCCCTTCCACGAGAACTTCGAGCTGCACCGCCGCCGCCTCAAGGCCTGCGCGGAGGTCCTCGGCGAGCACGGCTGCCGGCTGGGGCTCGAGTTCGTCGGCCCCAAGACCTCGCGGGCCGCCAAGAGGCACGAGTTCCTCCACGACATGCAGGGCATGCTCTCGCTGGTCGAGGCGATCGGCACGGGCAACGTCGGCCTCCTGCTGGACTGCTGGCACTGGTACTGCACGGCGGGCGCGGGCGACGACATCCTCGCGCTGCGCGGCGAGCAGGTCGTGCTCGTCCACGTCAACGACGCGCCGGCCGGCATCCCCATCGACGAGCAGATCGACAACCGCCGGGCCATGCCCGGCGAGACCGGCGTCATCGACATCGCCGCCTTCCTCGCCGCCCTGGCGGCCATAGACTACGACGGACCCGTCATGGCCGAGCCGTTCAGCCGGGCCGTCCGCGAGCTGCCCGCCGACGAGGCCGTCCGCCTCACGTCCGAATCGCTCGATCGCGTCTTCGCGGCCGCGGGCCTCGCGCCGGCCTGACGGGCCAACCGGACCTGAACGAGGAGACACCCATGACACCCGTCCTCGCTGCGTTGCTGGCCGTCATTCCCGCCGCGGCGCCGGCAAGCGAGCCGTTCGCCGCTCCCCGGCCGCCGGGCCGCTCGATCGGCCTGCGAGCCGCCGACCTCAAGCCCGCCGTGCGATGGGCCGACGACCAGCCCATCGTGGGGACCTACTTCTTCTACTGGTACGACGCCGACACGAAGGAGCACTGGCTCAACCCCGACGGCTCCGACGCCCTGGTCGATCATCCCGCCGACGCGAACGGCTTCTCCTACCGCAGCGTCCGCTGGTGGCGGCGGGAGCTTGCCGACGTCGCCGCCGCCGGGATCGACTTCATCGCGCCGGTCTACTGGGGCGTGCCCGGGCAGTACGACAAGGGCCCGTTCCAGTGGAGCTTCGAGGGCCTCAAGCACCTGGCCGCGGCGTGGGACCGGCTGGCCAAGGCCCCCCGCCGCCCGCCACAGGTCGCCCTGTTCTACGACACGTCCACGCTGCGGCACAACGCCACCGGCCGGCACGTCGACCTCCGCACGCCGGGCGGAAAGCTGTGGTTCTACACGACCATCCGCGACTTCTTCAGCCTGATCCCCCCGCGCATGTGGGCCACGCGCGGCGGCGGGCCCATCGTCTTCCTGTACTCCGCCGCGTTCGCCAGGGCCCAGGACCCCAAGCTCTTCGACGACGTCCGCCGCCGCTTCCGCGGCGACTTCGCCTGCTCGCCGTATCTCATCCGCGAGGTCTCCTGGCGGGGCAGGACCGACGCCGCCTACGCCTGGGGCGGCGCGCTCGGCCTGAAGCTCCACTCCGTCGCCTCGCTGGGGCCCGGCTACGACCATCACGCCGTCCCCGGCCGGCGGCCGCTTCTCGTCCCCCGCCGCGGCGGGCGGCACTACCGCGAGAACTGGCAGAAGCTGCTCGCCGTCCCGCCGGCCCGCCGCCCCAGGATCGTCATGATCGAGACCTGGAACGAGCTGCACGAGGGCACATCCGTCTGCGCGACGAAGGAGTACGGCCGCAAGTACATCGACCTCACCCGCGACTTCGCCCGCCGCTACAAGCCCAAGCCCTGAGCCCCCGGGGGCAAAACCCGGGATGCTCCGCTATAAACCACTGTTAGAACCTGTCTTATGGCTGTTTTTCGAGAAAATGGCTTTGTTTGGTAAAAACACCTATTCCGGACCATTCGCAACCACAGACGTCTCACAGGGGTCACGGAGCAGATAAGGCATTGAAACAGCAGGCGTTACCAATACCGCGCTCGGGGACGACTGCAAACGCGCAACAGACGGAGTGTTCTCTCACGGCCCCGAGCATTGCTGCCGTAAACACTTCTAAAATAATAACCTTTGTGTTCTCTGTGCCCTCTGTGGCGAACAATCCGCGATTGGCTTTGTTTCGCATTTTCTTACTAATTCACCGCCCTGCTTTTCCTTGTGATCATGGTCCCCCCGTAGCAGGCATATACATCTCGCAGGCCTTTTTGCACAACGAAAATCGCCAGATTACAAAAAAACTGCCGGGCTCGCCCGAGCTTTCAGCGATCAGCCGTCAGCTTTCAGCCGTCGGAGCGGATGCCGTCGGGCCGTGGGGCCGTTTCGATTGCGGATTGCGGAATGCGGATTGCGGATTGATTCAGGCCTCCAATCGTCCTCGCCTGTCCCGAGCGTAGTCGAGGGGTCCTCGTCCGTTTGTTCCGTGAGACCGGCTACCGGATACCGTGAGACGGTGAAGCCGTATGCAGCAAGACCGCGAGATTACCGCTCCTCTCTGTCGATGATGGCCCGATAGACGACGGGAGAATCTCGCTAGAAACTGCTGGTTTTCTCTTGACGGTTCGGCCTCCGTTAGGGTACAGTGTCTCTGTTCTGTTCGGGACGCAAGGGGTGTTTGCTCCCTCTTGAAGCCATTGAACTCTTGGGCTAAGGAGAGCGGCTATGTCCAGACGACAGGGACCACCTCTGTACGGCGCCCGCTACTGCGGTAACAACTCGGAATCCAAGATGGAGGTCCACGACTTGGACAACGAGAAGCCGCAGTGCCAGATCGACGAGATCATCGAAGCGGGGCACGCTGTGCCGTTCGATAGCCTGCAAGTGGCGCACGATGCGGGGTATGACAACGGCCATTACTGCCTCGGCGGATCGACGAGATAGCGCCTGTAAGGGCCAGGGCCTCGGACGTTGCGCGGGCCAAATAGCAATTCGTGGAGTGTCTCGGAATGGGCGATCAAACGCGCGGTGAGCAGGAGAAGCTACGCTACGATGCCTACGTCAGGCATAGAGAGCACTTGTTGGCTGGACGGGATGAAGAAGGACGATCCTTCGACAAGCACATCCTTGCGCTCGCCACTGGCGGCCTGGCCTTGTCGATTCTGTTTCTTGAGAAAATCAGCGGTCCGCCAGGGCGGGCGGCGGTCTGGCTCCTCTACGCGGCGTGGGCGTTTCTTCTTCTGTGCATTGTGACCGTGTTGCTTTCCTTCGTGATTGGGAAGGTCGCCTACGACAAAGCAATCGCGATGTGGGATCAGGCGTTCTCATGCGACGAGAATCTCGCGGATAGCTGGCGCAAGAGCGCCTCAGCCAAATGGACAATTAGGCTGAAGCAGAGCAGCTTGGCTTTCTTCGGTATTGGTGTTGTTCTTCTAGGATTGTCTGCGGGAGCTTCTTTAGCGACCCGCCCAGCGAAGGAGACTTCAGATGGGCAAAGCACCCAAAAGGCCACCACCCAAGCCGCCGGTGCCGAGGCCAGAGCCAAAGGTGCCCCTCAGAAAGGAGGGGGACCCGCCCTCTCCCCCGCACCTGCCAAAGCCCCCTAAAGGCCCGCCGAGAGGTTCGTAGGCGCTCGCAGTATGTTCCCCGGGGCCGGAGAAGCTACGCATAGCACAGGTACCTGTGCTATGGAAACGGCCCACTGCGCGGCCGTCTTTCCGTAACGGGCACGTGGACGCGGCGGATAGACCGCCGAATGGCAAAGTGGACCCACAACCAAGGGGTCAGGCGATGGTAAAGCGATTGGTGCTCCTGCATGACAGCAGGATGGAAGAGGTTCAGCCGGAGGTTGCCGAGTTCAAGCATCTGGCGCCTGAGCTCGAGGTCAAAGGGGTCTCCTGCGAGATCCTGGATACGCTGGCCATGCCCGATAAACACTGGGAGGCCTGGCGTGACAAGGCTTGGGTGGTGTCCTCGTTCAAGCATCAGGGCGATTGCGGATGAACATCGACTACAGGGGCCGATGGGTGTGGCTTCTTGGCAGGAGGTAGCAGATGAAAGTTGAGACGATTCTGAGCCAGATCGATTTGGGCAGCATGGCCCTGCCGGAGTTTCAGCGCGGCTACGTGTGGAACCGCGACCAGGTGCGGGGCTTGATGGCCTCGCTGTATCGCAAGCACCCGGTGGGCAGCCTGCTGGTCTGGGGCACGAAGGCGGAGACAGCCGATGCCCGAGGGGACGGTGAACTTGCCCAGGGCGTGGTGAAGCTCCTGTTGGACGGCCAGCAGCGGATCACGTCGTTGTACGGCATCATCCGCGGCCAGCCGCCGCAGTTCTTCGAGGGCAACGCGAAGACATTCACCAGCCTGTGCTTCCACCTGGACGATGAGACGTTCGAGTTCTACGCCCCCATGAAGATGAAAGGCAACCCGCTCTGGGTCAATGTCACGGAGCTGATGCAGGAGGGGGTCGGTCGGTACGTCCAGCGGATTGTCGCCAACCCGGACTTCCAGCCGAAGCTGACGGAGTACATCAACCGGCTCAACGCCATCGATTCAATCAAGCAGATCGACCTGCACATCGAGGAGGTGACGGGCGAAGACAAGACGGTCGATGTGGTGGTAGACATCTTCAACCGGGTCAACAGCGGGGGGACGAAGCTCTCCAAGGGTGACCTGGCCCTGGCGAAGATCTGCGCCCAGTGGCCGGACGCCCGAAGCGAGATGAACAAGCGGCTTGAGGCGTGGCGGAAGGCCGGCTTCCGGTTCCGGCTGGAGCTGCTCTTGCGCTGTGTCAACGCGATCGTCACGGGCGAGGCGCTGTTCTCCGCCCTCAAGGACGTGGACACGGAGGCATTCCGGAAGGGCTTGTCGGAGGCAGATAAGGCCGTCAACTACCTCCTTAACATGATCTCTTCCCGCCTGGGCCTCGACCACAACCAGGTATTGGGGAGCCGCTCTGCCCTGCCCCTCATGGCCCGGTATCTCATCCAGCGCGGCGGGCGCCTGCAAGACCATCGCGAGCGCGACAAGCTCCTCTACTGGTACATCCACACGTTCCTATGGGGCCGGTACGCCGGCTCGACCGAGACGGTGCTGAACCAGGACCTGGAGGCGATCGAGGAGACGGACGGTGGGCTGGACCAGCTCATCGAGCTGTTGCGGCAGAACCGCGGCGATCTCGGGCTCAATGCGAACGACTTCCGTGGCCACAGCCGGGGGACAAGGTTCTACCCGCTGCTGTACATGATGACGCGCGTGTGCAGGGCCGTGGACTGGGCCAGCGGCGTGGAATTGTCGCGGAACCTGTTGGGCAGCCTGAGCAGGCTGCACCTCCATCACATCTTCCCCAAGGCGTTGCTGTACAAGCACGAGTACAAGCGAGGCGAGGTGAACGCCATCGCCAACTTCACCTTCCTGACCCAGGACACGAACCTGCTCGTGTCGGACCATGACCCGGCTGAATACCTGCCGGAGTTCGTTGCGAAGCAGCCGGGCGCCGTCGAGTCGCACTGGATTCCGATGGACCCCGAGTTGTGGAAGGTCGAGAACTACCTCGACTTCCTGGCAGCGCGCCGCGAGCTTCTCGCCAAGGCAGCCAACGAGTTCCTGGAGAGCCTGGTCGCCGGCGAGATGCCGGAGCACGAGGCCGTTGCAGAGGCCTTGGCGGAACCCGTTGTCGCGATCCCCGGCGGTGTGGAAAGCGAGGAGGAGGAGAAGCTCCTCCAGGAGTGCAACGCCAAGCTGGTCGCGATGGGCCTGCCGGAGGGCGAGATCGCCTATGAACTGACCGACCCGGACACCGGCGAGCCGCTGGCAGTTCTCGACCTAGCGTGGCCCGACGGCCTGCAAGTGGGTTTCAGTCAGCCCGTTGCCGTTCTCATCGACGAGGGGCGGGATACGGAGGAGGCGTGCAACAAGGCCGGGTTCCGCTTCTTTACGGATCTGAAGGAGTTTCTGCGGTACTCCCGAGAGGAGATCCTGGTGGAGCCGAACGGCCAACCCGTGGGCGCCGGCGACGACGTGGCAATGCTCTGACGATGAGAATGGAGCGCCTTTGGCGTGGAGACAGCACGATGATCCTGGAGAGAATCAGGCAGGTAGCTCAGCCCGGCACCGTGATCCCCAAGCCTCGGGCGAAGAAGCCTTACGTAGTCGTCCGTTGGGGCAGGAGCCGGGGCGAAGATGCACTCGTGTACAAGATCCCGCCAAGGTCGGCGTCGAGACACCCGGCCGAGAAGGCAGTGCCGGCATCGGCGTTCGAGGCTGCCTGGAAGATGCTGATGGAGACCGGACAGATCACACACAAGTGGTTCGCCCGCACCTTTCCGGCCGTCGAGGCAGGTGGCTCCTGCAACTTCACGACCCTCGGAGGCATCTTCGTTCTTCTCGGCGAAGCCGTGTACGACGGCCCTGGTGTCTTCCGAAGGACCGAGCGCGGGCAGAGCAGCCACGGCCCGGGAAACACCGGACGTTAGCCGGGTTTGGCTTACGTCTCGCAATCGGGCTCGCCTTGGGGGAGATTCGGAACCGGGGACTGGGAATCCGTAGCCCATAGCCAAGAGCCTGTAGCCGGGAACGACAAACGGCCGAGGACGAGGACGAGGACGAGGACGATTCGGGGGCGACATCAATCCGCAATTCGCAATCCGCAATCCGCAATCGAAACGGTCCCACGGTCTTCCGGTCGCTTACAACAGGCAGCAGGCACTAGGCAGTAGGGGGCGACTCAATGACGAATGACGTGGACAGGTCGTAGGTCATAGGTCATAGGTCGTAGGGGAAGACCGGAGCCGGGAGCCCGGAACTCGGAACCGGCAATTCGTAGCCGGTAGCCAGGAGCCCGGAGCCGGGAACGACAAACGGCCGAGGACGAGGACGACGACGAGGACGAGCACGATTGGCGGTCCGGCGGTATCCGGTCTCACGGAAGAGACGGCCGAGGACGACGAGGACGATCGGGGGGACGCAAAAGGGGCAGAAGGTTACTGGCCCGCTTTGCCTGGCATGAAGAATCTCTGCGATCTCCGCGCCTCTGCGGTGGGCAGCGACTGTCCCCGGTTCCGGTCGCCCGGCGGCTTGCTGGCGGACCGGGGGGCGGCGCCGGATGGCGCGGCGGCGAGCCGGTTCGGGGGGAGGGACGCGAGGCTACTTCTCGGCCGCAGCGGCCGGTGTCTCGACCTTCACCAGGCGCAGCTCATCGTCGCCGATCATGCCGATCCCGGCCGCGTACCACTTGTGGCTCAGGCCCCTCTCCAGGTCGCTGCTCTCGCGAACGTAGAGGCACTTCCTGAACGTCTTCAGGGGCGTCTTGAGGGTGGCCTTCAGCGTGACGTTCTCGGCTCGATCCATCGCCTGCTTCGGGGCGACCTCCTGGTAGTAGCGGTCTCCGATCACGGGCGCACCGGGCATGATCAAGCCGAACCGCGCTGCCTTCGTTCCCGCCAGCCACGCCCCGCCATGGTTGACGACCTTGCCGCTGCGGTCGTACACATCCACGTCCTCGCCGAAGTAGTAGACGTTGCCCGTGGTCTTGTCGATGGCGAAGTAGTTGCGGGAGACCTCGGCCAGCCGCTTGCCCTTGAACTCGCGCTCCTCGACGACCCGCGTTTCGACCCCGTCGACGACCTTGGTCTGGTTCAGCACGGAGATGATGACCGTCTCCCCGCCGCCGGAGAGGTGGATCTTGTGCCCCGGCACGAGGATGAAGTACGGGTTGCGGCCCACGCTGGCGAGGTCCTTCTTGTCCACCGCGAAGGTCGACCGCCAGGGGCCGGGCTTGCGGGCCGGGCTGCCCTCGGGCGAAAGCTGCACCTCGTGCCGGTCCGCGCCCCTGGTGAACTTGACCTCGTAGATGACCTGCGCACTGAGCAGGGGAACGACCCGGCCCTTCTCCACCGTCGCCGAGACGACCTCCTTCTCGATCTTGCGGAGCTTGCCGTTCGCCAGGATCTTGCGGACGGCCTTCCGCACGTCGGCGGGCAGGTCCTTTTCGGCCACGTCCATCTGGGTCGAGACGAGTGTGCCGTCGGGCGCGATCTCCGCCTCCATCTCCGTCTTGCCGTCGCTGAGCTCGACCTTGTGCAGCATCATGCCGCCGGCGTTCTCGACGCCGATGTCCTTGACGGTGGCCTTGGGCCAGGTCTTGCGGACCGTCGCCTCGGCCTGCGGTGTCAGCTTGCCTTTGACGATCTGGACGATCTGGACGACGGCGGGCTTGTCCCCGGCGCCGCCCTCGTCCCTCTCCGTCAGGAGCCTGCCGTCGGGAGCGACGATGATGTCGATCTCCCTTCCGCCCTTGATGCACTCCACGTCGTACCGGACGACCTTGCCGTTCTCCCTGATCTCGCCGATGTCCACGATCCTGCCGCCGGCGACGGCCTTGAGGATCGTCGCCTTGGGCGCCGCGGGTACCTGCTCGATCCGAATCTTCTTCTCGCCGAAGTCACTCTCCTGCCCCCAGGCCGCGGGCGCGGTCACCACCGATGCGCAGAGGACCACCGGTCCAACGGCCAGCCGCCATGTCCGATTTGCCCGTCTCATGTGCATGTCTCCCGATCGCGCCGGTCGTATCCGTTCCGCGCCGCCGCGGAACCGGCCCAAGAGGGGCGCCGCCTCTTTACGCCGATATTATGCCCCGGCCAGGATTAAGATATCGTGAAAGCCGCGCAGATTCTCGCGGACATTTCCCGTGCGGGTGTCCACCGGGCTGGCGTGGGTCGTCCAACAACATCATCCCGCACCCCTTTGGCGCCCACCGAGCGCCAGTCCCTAACCCGGATCATTCGGAACCACAGAGGTCACAGAGCAGGCTGTGGCCGCAACCCAATGCTCAATGTCTAATGCTTAATGACGAATGACAGGGGAAGGTCGTAGGTCGTAGGTCATAGGTCGTAGGGGAAGAGCGGAACCGGGAACTCGGAATTCGTAGCCTGTAGCCAGGAGCCCGTAGCCGGGAACCCCGGACCTGGAACTCGGAACCGGGAAAGGGGAACTTGGAATTCGTAGCTCGGAACTCGGAGCCCGGAGCGGCGCAAAGATCGCGGGTCCGCCACGGTGGGCCATATTCACCACTAGCCTTCAGGGCCGCCGCGTGTCTAGCTTCGCGGAAGGACGTCCTGAACATGGAAGACACAAGAAATCGCGCATACCTAAGGGAGCAAACGATGACTACCGCAGCGAAACTCGGCGCGACCATCCTGGCAGCCCTGCTGGCGGGAGGCTGCACGGCGGACTCGGTGGCACAGGTGTACACGACGTACCCGGATCCAGCCCCGCCCGTGATGGCGATCGTGCCGCAGGCGCCGGCGCTTCTGGCCGACGAGCAGCTCGATGAGCTTCTGGCACCCATCGCGCTATACCCCGACTCGCTGCTGGCGCAGATCCTGCCGGCAGCGACGTACCCGCTGGAGGTCGTCGTGGCGGCGCAGTGGGTTCGCGGCGACCCCAGCCCGGCCGAGGCCGCCATCGACGCGCAGGCGTGGGAGCCGTCGGTTAAGGCGCTGATGTATTTCCCGACGGTGCTCGAGATGATGAGCGAGCACGTGGAATGGATGCAGGCCCTGGGCGTGGCCTTTCTCAACCAGCAGCCCGACGTGATGGGTTCCATCCAGCGCCTCCGCTGGATGGCGATCGAGGCCGAGACGCTCCAGACCACGCCTGAGCAGCAGGTGGTGCTCCAGGACGGCGCCATCCACATCCTGCCGGCCAGCCCCGAGGTGATCTACGTGCCGCAGTACGACCCGGACGTCGTCTACGTCCGCCACGTGCATCGCCGGCCGGCGATCACCTTCCGCCTGAAGTTCGCCATCGGGCGGTGGCTGAGTAACCGGTTCGACTGGTACCACCGCTGGCTGGCCGCCGGCGTGGGGTGGCACCACGGCTGGCGGTACGTGGACCGCGACCGCTGCTGGCTGCCGGTGGACCGCCACGTGAGCGTCACGCGGGACACCAGGTTGACGCGGGTCACGCGGACGGCTGGCGTGACCGAGCGGGTCGGCCGGCCGTGGGCGCACAACGCGATCAAGCCCCGTCCCGCGCTGCCGCGGACGGCTGTGGTTCGCCGGCCGGCCCCGACGAATGTCAAGGCCAGGACGGTGCGGATCACGCCGAGTCCGCGGCGGACGGTCGTGGCGCGGACAGCGCCGCAGCGGGCGGCGGCGCCCTTCGGCGACATTAAGCGTCGCACGGAGATCCAGCCGGACGTCCGTCGGGCCGAGCAGAGCCGTTCGGCTTGGAGCCGTACGCCTTCACCGCCCCGCGTCACTCCGCTGCCGGCGCCCGTGGTCACGCCGACGCCGACACGACGGGAATCGCCTCGGCGCGTGCCGACTGTCGTGACGCCCACGCGGAAGCCCGCGGCGAAGCCGGCGCCGACCGCGAAGCAGCGTGAGCCCACGCGGCGCGTGCCGGCCACGGCGACGCCCACGCCGACAGTCACGCGCACGCCGAAGCCCACGCGGACAGTCACGCCCACGCGGAAGCCCGCGGCGAAGCCGGCGCCCACCGCGAAGCAGCGTGAGCCCACGCGGCGCGTGCCGGCCACGGCGGCGCCCACGCGGACAGTCACGCGCACGCCGAAGCCCGCGCCGAAGCCGGCGCCCACGCGGACAGTCACGCCCAAGCCGAAGCCCGCGGCGAAGCCGGCGCCCACGCGGACAGTCACGCGCACGCCGAAGCCCGCGCCGAAGCCGGCGCC
>CAYRVX010000037.1:0-9580 GCA_964427875.1 uncultured Planctomycetaceae bacterium | reverse complement strand
CGAAGCCGGCGCCCACGCGGACAGTCACGCCCAAGCCGAAGCCCGCGGCGAAGCCGGCGCCGACGCGGACAGTCACGCGCACGCCGAAGCCCGCGGCGACACCAACCGTCACGCCGAAGCCCACGCGCCCAGCGCCCAGGGAGCGAGCGGTGCGAACGGTGCCCACCCGGACGGGGCTCACGGCCAGGCCGTCGGCACTCTCTGACGAGTCGACCCGCAGGGAGGCCGAGGCGCAGCCCAAGCGGGGGCGGTAGTCCCTGCGTCGGTGAGTCTCCCAAGGGCTGACGCAAGGCAAGGCAAGACAGGGCAGGTCTTCCCACGAATGGCCTTCCGCCAAACCGGCGGGCGGCCATTCGTTCGCAGGGAAAGAAAGGAGCCTTCCACGCAGGACCGCAATGCAAGCTTCCTGAAGTCGCTTGTCGCCGGCCTGTGGATGTCGGTGGCGGCGGCCCTCCTGGGCGTGGTCGGGTACCAGCCGGCCTTGGCTGGCAGGAAGAAGCTCTGCGATCTCTGCGTCTCTGCGGTGAGTGCCCTGGGCTAGGGCTTCTCGATCTGGATGGTCTGCTCCACCGGCGCGGCGGTCTTGACCGGGGGCTCGAGGGCGCGGCCGAACTGGTAGGCTACGACTTTTACGGGGATGGGGAACGGCGCGCGGCGGGGGAGGTCGGTGATCTTGAGCTTGCCGTTCGCGACGACGGCTGGGCCGTGGGCGACGTAGTACTCCACCGGCAGGCCGGCGTCGCTCGTCGCCTTCAGCGCCACCGGCGGGGAGCTCGCCTTCAGGTCGCCGATCGGCGGGAAGGTGATGGTCTGCGGTTTGCCCTTCTTGAGGCCGGCGAAGCCTCGCGGCATCATGCCGACGTGCTCGGTGTAGCGGTACTCGGCGTCGCCGACGCTGTAGGCCAGGAAGGTCACACGCGACCGCCCGCCGGCGGGCGCGAGGCTGTCGCAGCGCATTCGCAGCGTGTTCGGCCCCGTCGCGACGACCGGGCCGCTGACGTGCCTCACGCGGATGGGTGCGGCCGAGCGGCCGACGGGCTTGCCCGCCATCGGCCAGCGCGGCCCCCTGCCCTTCTGCTGCGAGGGGTAGGTCTCGGCGTAGACGGGGTGGACCTCGAAGGTCTGCCCGTCGGAGACCCACTTGAGCCGGGTGAAGAAGAACCGCGCGCCGGCGTCCACCCAGTGGGGGTCGTTCCACTTGATGAACTGGTCCTTCCCGCCGAAGCCGCCGGCGTGGTAGGCGACGGTGGCCCGGGCCATCTCGCCGTCGAAGTACCAGGCGGCCTTGGCCTTCTCGCCGCGGTACTTCGCATAGGGGGCCGGCTCGAACTGGCCGGCTGACTTGATCGTCAGGTCGGTCAGCCAGCCGCGGCGAGGGTCGATCCGCTTCAGCGCGACGGGCTTCTCCGCGTCCGCGGGCCAGGCGGCCGGGATCCGCGCGCGGGCGGCCTTGCGGATGAAGAGCGCCAGGTACGCGGCGTTGCGGGCGGACCACGCGAAGTGACCGGCACCGGGCTCGACGACGAGGCTGGCGAGGTTCCGCTCGTCCTTCGCGCGGAAGGCGGCGACGTGGTCGCGGCTGGCTTCCCACGTCTCGCGGCCGTCCTCGCTGCGCATCGTGCCGCCGAACTCGTCGAACTGCCCCACCATCATGAGCGCCGGGATGCCGGGCGGCAGCGGGCCGGGGCCCCCGGGCCCGCCGCCGCGGTACTGGACCAGGCCGAAGCATCGCGCGGCGAGCTTGACGGCGCAGGCCTTGGCCTGCGGCCCGCCGGCGGAGTGGCCGACGAACATCAGCGGCGCCGCCGACAGCTCGCGGTAGCCCGAGCCCTTCGCCAGGTCGTCCAGGACCTTCTGGAGATCGGGCCGGCCGAGCCCGCACTTCAGGAAGACGATGGCCAACTGCTCGTCGGCGCACGCCCGACGGATGACCGCGTCCTTCGCGAGCTCCCGCTCCATCAGCGTCATTCCCCCGATGGCCACGCCGCGCACCTGCTTCGCCTCGGGCGGGATCCAGAGGAACGCGGCGCTCCGGCCCCTCTGCGCCGCAACCGGCACGGTGTACTGAAACACCGCGCCCGACGCGAGGGAGGCTGAAACCGCCAGGACGATCAGCGCGTTATGGATCGGTCGCATGGGCTTTGCTCGCTCGGGGAAGGGAGTAGGGAGTAGGGCTCGACTCAATGACGAATGACGAATGGCGAATGACGAATGCCCGAGAAACAACCGAGGACGAGGACGAGGACGACGACGAGGACGACTGGGGGCCGACATCAATCCGCAATTCGCAATCCGCAATTCGCAATCGAAACGGTCTGTCAGTAGTCACGGAACGGGCCTCGGGGGTCGGCGGCGTCCATTCTCTTGCGCCATTGGGCGAAGCGGGACTGGAGGCGGCGGAGCGTCTGGGGCTGCTTTGAGGACAGGTCGTGCTTCTCGCCGATGTCCTTGACGAGGTCGAACAGGCCGCCGCCGCGGGCGGAGTGGACCCACTTCCAGTTGCCGACGCGGGCGGCCTTGTCGGCCTTGCGCTGCCAGAACATCTCCGTTCGCGGGGAAGGCCGGCCGCGCGCCAGCACGGGCATCATGTCGTAGCCGTCCAGGACGAGGCCCTTCGGCGGCTTGAGCCCGGCCGCGTTGAGGACGGTGGGGACGATCTCCATGCTCGTCAGCAGCGCGTCGCTGACGGTGCCGGGGCGGATCCTGCCCGGCCAGCGGACGATGCACGGCACGCGGACGCCGCCCTCGAAGAGCGAGCCCTTCCCGGCGCGGAGCGGGCCGTTGTCGCTGCCGCCGCCGCCCCCGTTGTCGGAGAAGAAGATGACGATCGTCTCGTCGGCGATGCCGTACTTCTCGAGCAGGCCGAGCAGCTCGCCGATGGCGTCGTCCATGCAGGTGATCGCGGCGAGGTATTTCAAACGCCTCGTCTCGCGCGTGGGGGCCATGGCGTCCTTGGCGTAGCGGTGGCCTGCCCGCGGGACGTAGGCCTCCTTCAGGTGCGGGTACATCCGCATGTACTTCTCGGGCGCCTGGGGCGCGCCGCGGACCTTCGGGTCGAGGTTGGAG
Source organism: uncultured Planctomycetaceae bacterium (assembly GCA_964427875.1). Classification (GTDB taxonomy): domain Bacteria; phylum Planctomycetota; class Phycisphaerae; order SM23-33; family SM23-33; genus CAYRVX01. The sequence continues at coordinate 6,514 of CAYRVX010000037.1, read as the reverse complement.
GCGCTGTGCGGCGCGTTGAACGGCACGTAGAGGAAGAACGGCCGGCGGCGGTTCTCCCGGAGGAACCGGGCGGCCTCGCGGCGGAAGAGGTCCGTGCAGTAGGTGCCCTTGTCCTTCGTCGTGGGCTCGTTGTTGCGGTACATCGACGGCACGCCGTATCGCTCGTGCGTGAAGTAGTCGATGCCGGTGTTGACGTAGCCGTAGAAGTCGTCGAACCCGCGGGCCAGGGGGAGGAAGCGCCTGTGGGCGCCGAGGTCCCACTTGCCGTAGATGCCGCTGACGTACCCGCCGGCCTTGAGCATGGCCGGCAGGAGGACCTCGCGCGTGTCCATGCCGCCGATCCGCTCGAAGGTGACGGCGTACTCGGCGGGCGTGTACTTCTTGCCGTAGTCCGGCGCCTCGTTGCGGATCATGTCGTAGACGCCGTGCCGCTGGGGATAGCGGCCGGTCAGCAGGCTGCCGCGGCTGGGCGTGCAGGCCGGCCAGGAGACGTAAAAGCTCGTCAGCCGCACGCCGCCCCGCGCCAGGTGATCGAGGTGCGGCGTCCTGGCCTCGGTGGAGCCGAAGCAGCCGAGGTCGCGATATCCCTGGTCGTCGCTGACGATCAGGAGGACGTTCGGGCGCCTCGATGCCTCGGCGGCCCGCGCGGGCTCGACCGGCCCCAGGGCCAACCCGGCCACGCCCGCCCCGGCCCGTCGCAGGAACCCGCGACGACTGATCCCGTCTCTCCCGCTCATGCTTGATCTCCCGTCGGCAGCATGACAGCCTGCCGGGCTTCCGGATAAGAGCCGCAGTCCACGTGAAATAGACCGTCGCCGGACCCCACGAACAAGCCCTTTTCCCGATGCGGCGGACGCAGGTGGGGTCGGCTGGCGGTGGCGGGTGTGACCTTGGCATCACCGTCGGGCTCGTCCCGGCGGGATGATGACTGGCATCCAGCAGGGATTACGGGTCATCCACGCCGCCGTCGGGCTTGGCCCGGCGGGGCGACGACTGGTCCCCGGCCGGTTGTGCTCGGTTGACAAGTCATGGCCCCGCCGGGGCAAGCCCGACGGTGGCCTGATAGAGCAGAAGCTTACGTGCTGGACGCCAGTCACGGCCCCGCCGGGATAGACCCGACGGTGGCCAAGCCACCGGACATTGCCGCCGAAAACCGAGCACACCCGCGGACGGCGTGGATTCGGGAAGAAGGCACCGCGGCCCGGCCGAAAGGCGCCCAGCGACAAGCTCAACATCGCGGGCATCGGCGCGGGCGGCCGAGGACGGCGCGACATCGACGGCGTCAGCAGCGAGAATATCGTCGCGCTGTGCGACGTGGACGACAAGCGGGCGGCCGGGGCATACAAGAAGTACCCCGACGCGAAGCGATTCCACGATTTTCGCAAGATGCTGGACAAGATGCACAAGGAGATCGACGCGGTGACGGTCGGCACGCCGGACCACACTCACGCGGTGATCTGCATGGCCGCCATCCGGCGGGGAAAGCACGTCTACTGCGAGAAGCCGTTGGCGCACTCGCTCGGCGAGGTCCGCCTGCTCCGCCAGGCCGCCCGGAGCCACAAGGTCATCACGCAGGTCGGCAACCAGGGGCATTCCTCCGACCGCATTCGCACGTTCGTCGAGTGGATCCGCCACGGGGCCGTCGGTAACGTGAAGGAGATCCACGCCGCGTGCGGGGCCTTCAAGAACGTCTACTGCCAGATCAGGAAGCTACCTGAACTGAAGGAGAAGCACGAGGTCCCCAAGGAGCTGAACTGGGACCTCTGGCTCGGCCCGGCGCAGCAGCGGCCGTACCATCCCGCATACGTGCCCTGGAACTGGCGCGGCTGGACGCCGTTCGGCACCGGAGCGATCGGGGACTGGGTCTGTCACGTGCTGGACCCGTCCTTCTGGGCGCTGGACCTCGGCTCGCCACGGACGATCCAGGCCGAGGTCGAGGGGTACGACCCCAAGAAGCACGCCGACGTGTACCCGCCCGGCACGAAGATCACGTTCGAGTTCCCCGCCAAGGGCGATCGCGGGCCGGTGACGCTGTACTGGTACGACGGCAACAAGAAGATCCCGCGGCCGGCGCAGTTGCAGGAGAAGCGCAAGGTCCCGGCCACGGGCGCTATCGTGATCGGCGACAAGGCGGCCATCACGCACGGCTCGCACGGCGCGGGCGGGGCGCGCATCATCCCGGAGAGCAAGATGCGGGAGTACAGGCTGCCCGAGGAGACGATTCCCCGCATCAAGGGCCACCATAAGGACTGGCTCGACGCGGTCCGCGAGGGCCGACAGGCCGGCTCGCCCTTCGATTACGGCGGCCCGCTGACGGAGATCGCCCTGCTGGGCATGATCGCCATCCGGATGACGCCGCAGAAGCTCGTGTGGGACACCGGGAAAATGCAGTTCACCAACTGCAGCGAAGCCAATCAGCACGTCAGCCCCCCCTACAGGCAGGGATGGACGCTCTGAGAGGCGCGATTTCGACGGCGAGGCATTGAGAAGATCGAGCGATAAGTCCGGAAAAGCATATCAACAGAAATAGGGGACGCTAACCGTTTTCTCATTACAGAAATAGGGGACGCTAACCGTTTTCTCATCGATCTTGGGCGTTTTGGTGCGGTTCGTGGATGACATGCCTCGAATGGCGGGAGCTGCCATCTGCGGTGAGTCGCATCGCCCCCCTTGGTGCGAGAACACGACGCGAGTCGGTCTCCAAAAAACGGTTAGCGTCCCTAATTTTCAGGTTAGCGTCCCCTCTTTTCAAAAAACGGTTAGCGTCCCTAATTTGAGGCGAGGATGATTCGGCGGGCACAGACAGATTTGCAGTAAGCAATGAAACGCAACGGGCTGCCGGTCTCCGCCTGCTGCCTGCTGCCCATTGCCTGCTCCTACTGTCTGTTGCCTATTGCCTCCCGAGACGGTACTGTTCCTCAACGGCCTGGAATGGTCGCAGACTGAGCGAAGTCCCACAAGAGCGACAGAGCAGGAGATCGAGCGATGAGTGCGGAGAAACATATCAACCGGCGTGAATTCGTGGCTGGAGCGGCCGCGGCGGCGGCGTTTACGATCGTGCCCCGGCACGTCCTCGGCGGGCCGGGCAAGAAGGCCCCTAGCGACAAGCTCAACATCGCCGGGATCGGCGTCGGCGGGAAGGGCTACGGCGATATCCGCAGCGTCGCCGGCGAGAACGTGGTGGCCGTCTGCGACGTGGACGATCGCTACATTGCCCGGGCCGTCAAGCACTTCCCCAAGGCGAAGGGCTACACCGACTTCCGCAGGATGCTCGAGAAGCAGAAGGACATCGACGCGGTGATGGTGGCCACGCCGGACCACACGCACGCCGTGATCTGCATGATGGCGATCAAGATGGGCAAGCACGTCTTCTGCCAGAAGCCGCTGACGCATTCGGTCTACGAGGCCCGCAAGATCGGCGAGGCCGCAAGAGAGGCCAAGGTCGCCACGCAGATGGGCAACCAGGCCCAGGCCGGCGAAGGCGCCCGGCTGGTGCAGGAGTACATCAAGGACGGCGCGATCGGCAACGTGCGGGAGATCCACGCCTGGAGCAACCGCAAGGGTCGGATCTGTGCCCGCGCGATCCCCCGCCCGAAGGACACGCCGCCGGTGCCGGCAAACCTCGACTGGGACCTGTGGCTGGGCCCGGCGCCGCAGCGGCCGTACCACCCCTGCTATCTGCCCTTCCGCTGGCGAGGCTGGTGGGACTTCGGCACCGGCGTGCTGGGCGACATCGGGTGCCACGAGCTGTCGGCCATCTTCAAGACCCTCGATCTGGGCCACCCCGCGAGCGTGGAGGCCTGCTCGACGAACTACCAGGAGCCGCCGGCGGTGACCAACGAGACGGCCCCGCTGGCGTCGATCACGCGGTACGAGTTCGCGGCCGCCGGCGGCCGGCCGCCGGTGACGATGTGCTGGTACGACGGCGGCATGCGCCCGCCGCGGCCGGCGGAGCTGGAGCCCGGCCGGCAGGTCGGCACCGGCGACGGCATGCTGTACGTGGGCGAGAAGGGCAAGATGCTCGGCCACCGGCTGATCCCCGACAAGCGGATGCGGGAGTACCCCCAGCCCGCCAAGAGCCTGCCGCGCTCGCCCGGCCACTACCGCGAATGGCTCGACGCGTGCAAGGGCGGCAGGCCCGCCGGGTCGGACTTCGCCAACCACGCCGCCCACCTGGCCGAGGTCGTCCTGCTCGGCGTCGTCGCCATCCGCATGAACCGCAAGCTCACCTGGGACGCAGCGAACCTGCGCGTCACCAACTGCGACGAGGCCAACCGGTACGTCAATCCCCCCTACCGCAAGGGCTGGAGCCTGTAAGGCCACGCGGGAACGTGTTTGCCGCAGAGACGCAGAGGCTCAGAGAAGATCGAGGATGGGGTCAGATCGACTGCTAATCACTAATCAAGACCTGACCCCATCCCACGCGTACCGTTGCGCGTGAATACGCGCGCAGGACATTCGGAAGATCGCCTTCCGAGTCCCCCCTCTCACGCCGGAAGAGAGTAGTCTACTCTCGATGTTTCCTGCGGCAGACTTCGCATGCTCGGGAAGCGGCTCTGAGCCCGAGGGACGGGGCTTTCCTCAGCCCCTACATGTTTCGTCCGGGGCCGTCTGGGAGGCCTATCGACCTGCTTCCGCAACCATGGCGCTGGCGGGTCGGCGTCTGCTGCGCCCTTCGCAGCAAGGGCAGCGACCAGGATGGAGAATTGGCGTGGGTTGGCGGCCATGGCTGTGTATGATACTAAGCCAGCGGCCAAAGGGCAGCAATCTGCTCCCCCGTCTGTTGGGCCGAATCTCGCCCGGGAAGCCGTGTTTGCTCGGTTGGTGTACGTCGTCAAACTCGCTGGTCCGTGACAGCAACTCCGGCGGCGGGCAGTACATCGAGCTCGGCATCGTCGGGCGGCACAAGCCAGTGGCGAACCAGGAGAACTGACCGTGGAGAATCCGGCGTTTGACGGCGGAAAGGCATTCGAGCATCTCGAGCACCTGTCGGTGGTCATCGGCGCGAGGCTGACGGGCAGCCCGGGCGAGCACAAGGCCGCGGCATACATCGCCAGGGTCCTGCGATCCTGCGGCCTGAAAGTGACCCGGCAGCGCTTTCCGGTCATCACGTTCGACAACCGCAAGTGCGTTCTCGAAGTTCGACAGGGCGGGCGCTGGCGGCAGGTGGCGGCCGAGCCGGTCATGCTCAGCAAGAACACGCCGCCAGGAGGCGTGGAGGGCGAGATCCACTTCGCCGAAACCGGCCAGGTGGAGTACTTCACGCCGGCGATGAAGGGCAAAGTCGTGCTGGTCTGCGGGCGGATCGCCGCCGAGGACCGCCGGCGCATGATCGGCTACGGGCCGAAGGCACTGGTCTCGATCGACCCGACGGTGCGCGAGGGCCTGCGCCGCGCCCTGGTCGGCAGCGAGAACCGCAAGACGTTCGGCAGCCTGCCGATGGTGGGCATTCGCCACCTGGACGGGGTGGAGATCATCAAGCGGGGCGAAGGTCGGGCACGGCTGGTCCTGCGCAACACCGAGCGGAAGTCCTACAGCCTCAACGTCATCGGCGAGAAGGCGGGCGCGGACCTGGCCGACGAGATCGTGGTGATCTGCGCCCACTACGACAGCCACTGGCGGATTCCGGGCGCCGGCGACAATGCCGGCGGGACGGCCGTGATGCTCGAGCTGGCACGCGTGCTCGCGGCGCGGCCCAGCAGGCGAACGCTGCGGCTCGTCGGCTTCGCCGCCGAGGAGACGGGCCTGCACGGGAGCACCTTCTACGCCAACAGGCTGGCCCGCCTGGACCGCCGCGACAGGAAGAAGGCGTCCTTCGACGAGCGGGTCGACAAGACCGAGTGTGAGAGGCATCGCCTGACGTTCAACATCGACGTGCACGGGTGCGTCCTCGGCAAGTACCTCGCGACCTACAACGGCCCGGAAGACCTCGGCGCGTCGGTGCGTCTGCTGGCGAAGGAGATCGGCATGGCCTGCGAGGTCGAGAAGAAGCCCATGAGCTCCGACGGCACGCCGCTGGCGGCGGTGGGTGTCCCGAACGTGCAGTTCGCCCGCTACGGAGGCACGACGACGTACGGGCACGGGCCTGGAGACGACGTGCGGTGGATCTCCCCTGTCGCACTGGGCAAGGCGGGCGAGTTCTCCGAGCGCTACCTCCGCCGCTACGTCACCGACGCGGCGGCGCTGGCCTTCCCGCGAGAGATTCCAGAGGAGCAGATGACAGACATCAGGAAGTACTTCACCAACCGCAAGGCGCCCATCCCCGGCGAGGCGTCCAGGAAGAAGGCAAGGACCCGCCGTGCCAAGGGCCGCCGAAAACGTAAGCCGGGCAACATGACAACATGACGCCCTGACGTGCCTAGCCCCACTGCGGATTGTCCTCGGCCATCCGCAGGACGAGGTCACGGATCATGTCGGCCTTCGTTTGGAAGATGGGGTCAGGTCTTGATCAGTGATTAGCAGTCGATCCCGCGGAATCCGTCAGTCGACTAATCACTAATCAAGACCTGACCCC